>NZ_JBEYTB010000012.1:0-293686 GCF_040642915.1 Actinomadura sp. NPDC047616 | reverse complement strand
GGCCGACAAATCCCAAAAAGGACAGTCGAGACGTCAGTCAGTCGGTGGGTCAGACCCACCTGCGGCGTCACCACGAACATCATCACTGTCAGTCGGTTCAGGTCCATGATCGCCCTCCGGAGCGTTGGTGAGCGCGATGTCTCTGGGCCGCCTCCAGGGCGGCGATGCGGTCGAGCAGGTCGCACACCAGGCCGACCGCCGCGTAGTTGAGCGAGAACCCGGCGCGGAGCCGCTGCACGCGCGCGAGGACCGCGAGCTGCTCGCGGGAGAACCACAGCCTGCCGGAGACGTCACGGTCGGCGTCGAGGATGCCCAGCGCGACGAACCGGCGGATCAGCTCCGGGTGGACGTGGGCATCGCGTGCGAAGGTCTCCAGATCGACCCGTACCGGCCGCATGAGCGCGTACCTCACGGTCGCCTCCTCGGATCGAACGACGACTTGGCGGCCAGCTCCTCGAAGAGCCGTCTCTCCTCGGGGCCGGGCTCGGGCGGTACCTTGATCTGGACCTCGGCGTACAGGTCCCCCGGGGTACCGCGGGGGTTGGGCAGGCCGCGGCCGCGCAGCCGCAGCCGCCTGCCGCAGGACGAGCCGGGCGGCACCTTCACCCTCGCCTCGCCGCCTGGCGTCTCGACCGGGGCCCTGGTGCCGAGCGCCGCCTCCCAGGGGGCGAGCGGCAGCCGTACGGTGACGTCGCGGCCGTCGACGCGGTACCTCGGGTCCGGCCTGATGCGCACGATCAGGTACAGGTCGCCCGACTGCCCGCCGTCGCCGCCGCGGCCGCCCTGCCCGGCGAGCCGGATCCGCTGGCCGTCGGTGACCCCGGCGGGGATGTCGACGTCGATGGTCCGGCCATCGAGACCGATCGTGCGATGCCCGCCGCGATACGCCTCGTCGAGACCGACCTCCAGCTCGGCCTCCTGGTCGGCGCCGGGCATCGGTCCCCACCCGAAACCGCCTGGACGGCGTCCCCGCCCGGCGCGGCCGGCGCGTCCTGCGAAGATGCCGCCGAGCAGATCCTCCAGGTCGACCTCCTCGTCCCCCGTACCGAACCCGCCGAAGCCGCCGAACCCGCCGCCCGCACGCGTCCGCCCCCCGGCGCCGGCGCGGGCCCGCGCCCAGGTTTCCGGGTCGACGTCCGGCGGCACGCGCCGGAAGTCCTCGCCGAAGGCGTCGTAGCGCTTGCGTTGTTCGGGGTCGGACAGCACGACGTACGCCTCGGACGCCTCCTTGAAGCGGTCCTCCGCGTCGGGGGCCTTGTTGACGTCGGGGTGATATTTACGGGCGAGCTTGCGGTACGCGCGCTGGATCTCGTCCTGCCCGGCCGTTCTGGGCACGCCGAGGATCTCGTAGAAGTCACGGGCCGGAGCCATCGGCCTGCCGCCCCTTCGAGACCACCACCTGCGCCGGACGCAGCTGGTTCTCGCCGTGGCCGTATCCGGGCCTGGTCACCTGCACGATCGTCCCCTCCGGGGCGTCGGCGTCGGGAACGGCGGCGACCGCCTCGTGCCGGGTCGGGTCGAACAGGCGCCCCGTGTCGTCCTGGCGTGGATAGCCGAGCCGGGCGAGCACCGTGAGCGCCTGGTCGCGGACGGCGCGTACACCATCGAGGAGGACGTCGGGCTCGGCGCCGGCGTGCTCGATGGCCCGTTCGAGGTTGTCCACGACGGGCAGCCACTCGGCGGCGGTCCTGGCCCGCTCATCGGACCGCAAACGCTCGGCGTCGCGGGTGGCGCGCTTACGGTAGTTCTCCAGGTCGGCGAGCGCGCGCTTCCACCGGTCCTCCAGCTCGGCGAGCTTCGTCGCCAGGCCGCCGTCCTCTTCTGCCGGTTCTTCCGGCCGCATGTCACTCATCGGTCGTGAACTCCGCGTCGATCACGTCCTCGTCGCCTCCGGTGGTTCCGCCACCGGCGCCCGAACCGCCCGGACCGCCGGTGCCTCCCGGCCCTGTCGCACCCGGTCCGGCGCCGGCCGCCACGGTGCCGAGCCCGTAGTAGACCTGCTGGAGCTCGGCGGTCAGGTTCCGGAGCCGCTCGACCGGCGCCTCTTCCTTGATCGCCTGGCGGGCGTCGCCGACGAGCATCTGGGCGCGTGCCTTCTCGTGCGCCGGCACGCCCTCCCCGAGCTCCTGGACCCGCTTTTCGACCTGGTAGGCGATGGAGTCGAGCTGGTTGCGGGCGTCGATCGTCTCGCGCAGGCGCTCGTCCTCGGAGCGGTGCTGCTCGGCGTCCTGGATCATCCGCTCGATCTCGGACTGGTCGAGGTTGGCGGTCTCGCTGATGGTGACCGTCTGTTCGACGCCGGTGTCCTTGTCCCGCGCGGAGACGTTGAGGATTCCGTTGGCGTCGATGTCGAAGGTCACCTCGATCTGCGGTACGCCGCGTGGGGCGGGCCGGATGTTCTCCAGCCGGAACCGCGCGAGGACCCGGTTGTCGGCGGCGCGTTCGCGTTCGCCCTGCAGGACGACGACGTCCACCGCGGTCTGGTTGTCCTCGGCGGTGCTGAAGGTCTCCGTGCGGCGGGCCGGGATGGTGGTGTTCCGTTCGATGATCTTGGTCATGACGCCGCCGAGCGTCTCCAGGCCGAGCGACAGCGGGGTGACGTCCAGCAGGACGACGTCCTCGACCTCGCCCTTGATGACGCCGGCCTGGGCGGCCGCGCCGAGGGCGACGACCTCGTCCGGGTTGACCGTCATGTTGGGGTCCTTGCCGCCGGTCATCCTGCGGACGAGCTCCTGCACGGCCGGGATGCGGGTGGACCCGCCGACGAGGATGACCTCGTCGATGTCGTTCGCGGTGGTCTTCGCGTCGGCCATCGCCGTCTGCACCGGGCCCTTGGTACGTTCGATGAGGTCGCCGGTGATCTGCTCGAAGGTCGAGCGCATCAGCGTGGTGTTCAGGTGCTTGGGGCCGGTCGCGTCCGCGGTGACGAACGGCAGGTTGATCGTCGTCTGGGTCACCGAGGACAGCTCGACCTTGGCCTTCTCCGCGGCCTCGAACAGCCGCTGCAGCGCCTGGGGGTCGCGGCGCAGGTCGATGCCGGTGTCGCGCTGGAACTCATCGGCGATGTGATCGACGATGCGGCGGTCGAAGTCGTCGCCGCCGAGGTGCCCGTCACCGGCGGTCGCGAGGACCTCTACTACGCCTTCGCCGATGCTGAGCAGGCTCACGTCGAACGTGCCGCCACCGAGGTCGAAGATGAGCACCGTCTCGTTCGCGCCCTTGTCCAGGCCGTAGGCCAGCGCCGCGGCGGTCGGCTCGTTGATGATCCGCAGGACTTCCAGGCCGGCGATCTTGCCGGCGTCCCGCGTGGCCTGGCGCTGGGCGTCGTTGAAGTAGGCGGGGACCGTGATGACGGTTTCGGTCACCCGCTCACCGAGGAATTTGCCCGCGTCGTCGGCGAGTTTGCGCAGCACGAGTGCGGAGATCTCCTCCGGAGCGTACTGCTTGCTGCGGACGTCGAAGCGGACCGCGCCGTCCGGACCGGACACCACGTCGAACGAGACCGCGTTGATCTCGCTGGCCACCTCGTCGTACCGGCGGCCGATGAAGCGTTTCGCCGAGTAGATCGTGCCCTTGGGGTTGAGGATCGCCTGCCGGCGCGCGAGCTGCCCGACCAGGCGCTCACCCTGTTCGGTGAAGGCGGCCACGGACGGCGTCGTGCGCGATCCCTCGCTGTTGGGGATCACCGTGGGGTGACCGTCCTCGGTGGTGGCGATCACGGAGTTCGTGGTTCCGAGATCGATTCCGACTGCCTTGGCCATGCTCTCCTCCTAGCCGGACCGACGGAGCCCCGGCCTTCGACGGAGAACAGCATGATCGGCTGGACGCTCGGAGCTCCTGCATCAAGATGGCGTTACACCATCCAACGCTCGCCCTTCGCATGGCCGCTCGCATCCTCAGCCTTGGTAGACATGGCGTCCGCGTCTCGGCGGTGGCACGCGGTCTTCCGGGCCGTGCCGAGGGTGGGGATCGACGCCGGGCGAACTCCGCCCCGTCGGGCGCTCGAATGACGTCCTCGATCGTGTAGTGCAGCCGCCGTCGGGTGGTCTCGTGGTGGCCTACAGCAGGAGGTCGAACACGCGGGCGACGCGTTCCCAGTGCTCGGTGTGCGGGTTCTTCAGCTTCGGATCGATCAGTTTGCACGCGCGGGCGAGCGCGACGGTCAGTCCTCCGGCGATCTGTGGCAGGCCGGCCTCGGTCTCATCCGCGACCATCAGCTCGAGCGGCGGGTGCTTGGCGAGCCGCTCGAGAAGCGGCTCGAGCTTGACCTCCTCGTCGAGCTTGCGGAACTCGTGGATGCACTCCTGCAAGCCCTTGGTCACGGGTAGATCGTGCGGCTGGATGATGTCGCGGGCGTTGGCCTTGGCGTGTGCCTGGCCGATGAGGATCAGGTCGTAGATCTTGCCGTCGACGAAGTCGTCGTAGCGCTTGAGGTCGTCCTTGTCGACGTCCAGACTCGCGGCGGCACGGAACAGGCGCTGAAACTGCGGGATGCCGGTCGGGGGCACGGGTACCACCTCCTGCCCCCAGCATCGTCCGGTGGTCCGCCTCCGGCATCCCACGATCAGACGGGTCTGAGCCGCCCTGGCGGCACGGTCCGGGCGCAGCGGTCCTCGGCGCGCTTCCGCCGCTCGACGGGCGGGGGCAGCGCGCAGTACTCGACGACGAGTTGCTCGTCGCAGATGGATTGGAATCTCTTCCCGCGCCGGCGGTCGTACGAGCTCCGTACGAAGATCCGGCAGGTCACCCCGAAGGTACGGACGGGTGCGCCGCGGCGTGGGCGCCCGTCGTCATTGTGCGGGCCACCGTGAGCGTCACCTGAGCGCGCCGTCGGCGGGGGATCTTCCGGCCGGCCCGCGCCGGCCGGAAGGGGGACGTGTGAGCCGTCCCGCGTTGCGACGGACCGGGCCGATGCGGCGTACGGCCGCCGGTCACGCCTCCTCGAGGACCGCCGGCACGGCCGCGACCACGGCCCGGGGATCGGCGGGCACGGGCACCCCGTCGACCATGACGGTCGGCGTCGCGCCGACGCCGCGCCGGCCGGCGGCGAAGGTCACGTAGGCCGCCCAGCCCAGGTAGACACCACCGAGCACGCAGCGGGCGAAGCCGGGATCGGTCAGCCCCACGGACCGGCCTCTCTCGATCAGCTCCTCGTCGGTCAGGCCGGGCCCGCCCTCGGGCGGCTGCACCGCGAACAGCGCCCGGGCGTACTCCCGGAACCGTCCGCCGTCGGCCGCACAGCCCGACGACGACGCGGCGCGCGACGAGTAGTGATTGGTCGACAGGCGGTCCAGGAACGACATCGGGTGGTAGTCGATGTTGATCAGCTGGTCGGCTACGAGCCGGTCCAGGGCCGGCCCGGCGACCTCTTCGAACCGCTTGCAGTACGGGCACCGGAAGTCGATGTAGGCGTCGACGGTGACGGGACCGGCGCCGACCACGACGCCGTCTCCGCCGGCCGACGCACCGGCCGGAACGCGGTCCGGTGCGGGGGCCATGGGCATCCATGCGGTCACGATCCCTCCCCCAAGACGAGCCACAACCGCCCCGCCTGCCAGCGCGCCGAACGTCCGGCCCCCTCGACACGGCGCCCGGGACGACGCTGCCGACCCACGATGGCGCAGGGTCTGTCCGCCGAAGAAGTCCGCAACCTGCCGGTCATCATCGACCTGATCACGGCCGGGCGCGCGCTGGGGATCGGACGCACCAAGTCCTACCAGCTGGCCCGCACCGGCGACTTCCCCTGCCGTGTCTGGCGGGTTGGCCGCAGTTACCGCGTCCGCACCACCGACCTTCAGGCAATCCTCGGCATCACCCCACCGACGCCTTCCCGACCGTCGGCATCACGGCGAAAGGACAAATGACAATGGCCGCCAAGGGAAGCACCTTCAAGACGTGCGGATGCCGCGACGAGTCGGGAAAGAAGCTGCGGACACGGTGCCCGAAACTCCGCCGCGCCGATGGCCGGTGGAGCACCACCCACGGCACCTGGAGCTACCAGCTGGAGTTGCCGCCCAACGCCGACGGCACCCGACGCAGCCCGCTGCGACGATCCGGGTTCGCCACTCAGGACGCCGCCGACGACGAGATGGGCCAGGCCAAGGAGCTCCTCTCACGAATTGCACATGCTCTGCTACCTGCTGCTCGGTGCCGGTAACGAGACGACCCGCAACCTCATCACCCACGGCCTTCTTGGGCTGACGCGCAATCCCGCCCAGCAGGAGCGCCTCCGTGAGGGACGTGACTTGAAACTCGCCGTCGAGGAGCTGCTTCGCTGGGTGAGCCCGCTCGTACACCAAGCGCGAACAGTGACCACCGACGCCGAGGTCGCCGGGTGTCACCTGGCGCCCGGAGACCAGGTGGTCATGCTGTACGGGGCCGCGAACCGGGACGAACGGGTCTTCGGTGAGACCGCGGAGGAGCTCGACGTCACTCGTGACCCCAACCCGCACCTCGCGTTCGGGTTCGGCGAGCACTTCTGCCTCGGCGCCGCCCTCGCCCGGGTCGAAGCACGTGTGCTCTTCGACGAACTCGTCGACCGGCTCGGGCACTGGAGCGTCGTCGGGCCGGACGAGCGGCTCCGCTCCACGATGATCCGTGGCATCAAGCGCCTGCCCGTCGTCCTCGCCCCCTGACCGGGGAGGTGAGCCGCCCCCTTAGTGGTCGCGTGTGCGGCGTCCGGCGCCGGTGAGGTAGGCGACGATCATTTCGCCGATCATTTCGCGGTGGCGGGCGCGGTGTTCGGGGGCGTTCAGGTCGCGTTTGAACAGGGTTCCGAAGGTGTGCTGGTTGGAGATCCGGAAGTTACTGAACGCGCTGATCATCATGTGCACGTCGATGGCGTCGGCGTCGGTGACGAAGTCGCCGCTGGCGCGTCCGGCGTCCAGGATCTGGGAGATGAGGCCGGTCGCGGGCGTGCCGAGGTTGGTCAGAAGGTCTGACTTACGCAGGTGTTCGGCGTGGTGGATGTTCTCGATGCCGACGAGCTTGATGAAGTCCTGGTGGGCGTCGTGGTGGTCGAAGGTCAGCTGGGCCAGTGTGCGGATGGCCTCGATGGGGGCGAGGTGCTGTACGTCGATGGTGGCCTCGGCGGCCCTGATCTGGTTGTAGGCCCTTTCCAGGACGGCGATGTAGAGCTGTTCCTTGCCGCCGAAGTAGTAGTAGATCATTCGTTTGGTGGCGCGCATGAGCTTGGCCATGTCGTCCACTCTGGCCCCGGTGTACCCGTGCCTGGCGAATTCGCGCTGGGCGACCTCCAGGATCTCGGCCCGGGTGCG
The DNA here is from genome assembly GCF_040642915.1 of Actinomadura sp. NPDC047616. Taxonomy (NCBI): domain Bacteria; kingdom Bacillati; phylum Actinomycetota; class Actinomycetes; order Streptosporangiales; family Thermomonosporaceae; genus Actinomadura; species Actinomadura sp. NPDC047616. The sequence goes on along the minus strand of NZ_JBEYTB010000012.1, from coordinate 286,409 downwards.
CTCGGCGTTGCGCTGGCGTGCCTGTGTGGCGGGGGTGAGGGGCTCGGGTGGCATGTGGCTCCATGGAACGGCTGACCGGCGAACGATCCATTTTATGGTGCGTGTGAGGCCCTTCCTTGCTGAATGGCCTGTGCTTGCCGGATGGCGCGCCGTGTCGGGGTGGCTGCGCCGGTCGTGGTCAGCTGGGTCGGCTGGTGAGCCGCTGGGCGGCACCGTAGCGCTGGAGCTGCGTCCCTGCCCGTCCCTCAGTGACAACGGATCAGATGATCAGCCGGAGTCCTGGGGGAGGGTCTGCAGTGCCGTGGTGGCTGAGGTGAAGGCTCGGACCGCCATTTCCTCCACGGGAAGCTCCCGAAACTCGGGGTAGTTGACCTCGACGCAGTAGGGGCCGCGGAAGCCCAGTTCGTGTAGCCCGGTCAGTAGTCCGGGCAGGTCGAGTTCGCCTTCACCGGGGAGCAGGCGTCCGCGCCGTGCCTCGGTGAGGAAGTCGTCGTCGACGATGCGGCCGTCGTTGAGCTGGACGGCCACGATCTGGTCGGGCGGCAGGCCCTGGAGGTCGGCCAGGGTGGAGCGGGAGTTGTAGAAGTGCCAGACGTCGATCATGAGTCCTGCGTTGGGGGCACCTGAGGCTTGCACGATGGCGCGTGCCGTGGCCACGTCCTTCAGGCCCGACCAGGGGAAGGCTTCCACCGCGACCCGCAGGCCCAGATCGGCGACGTGCGCGCAGACCGCGCGCAGCCTGGCCGCGGCGGCCCGGACGTCGAGGGCGTCCGGGCCGAACTCGCCGGTGGTGACGTGGTGGGGGGTGAACGCCGCGCCGAGTTCCCTGAAGACGCCGGTGCCGTCGACAGCGGTGGAGTCGTCGGCGGAGTGGGCCCAGCCGTTGAGGAACTCCACCTCTGTGAGCGCCAGGGAGTGGGAGTCGAGCAGCGCACGTAGGTCGTTGTCGCCCATGCCTTCGATGCGCATGCTTTGGTAGTCGTCGGCGTGCAGCCCGATGCCGGTGAAGCCCGCTGCGGCGGCGGCGCGGCATCGTTCGGCGAACGGGACCCGGGCCGGTTGTGCGAAGCCGGCTCCCGAGAGCGTCACGAAGCTGGCGGTCAGTGCCGGTGTCATCGCAGTACGGGGGTGGCGTGGGTGTGGAAGCTGGCGGGTACGTCCAGGCCCCAGGCGGTGGAACGGCCTCGCCCTTCGGTGGTCCAGGTGACCGGTTCCCAGTCGGGGGCGAAGATGTGGAAGCCGCCGGCGAACACTTCGATCCGGTTGCCGCCGGGTTCGTAGACGTACAGGAAGAAACCCTGAGTCCGCGAGTGCTTGGCGGGGCCGAACTCGATGAAGGTGCCGAGTTCGCAGAAGACATCGGCGGCGCGCAGTACGTCCTCCCGGTTCTCTACCGCGTACGCCAGGTGGTGGAGCCGGCCGGTGGTGTCGGCGGGTTCACGGGTGATGGCCAGGTCGTGAGCCTTGTTCATGAGGCTCAGCCAGGCACCCGCCTCGGGCTGGTCCGGCGGGATCAGATGCTCGCGCAGCTTGAAGCCGAGCGTCTGGCACATGAACTCGCGCGCGGCCGGGATGTCGCGCGCCAGGACGTTGATGTGGTCGATGCGTGAGACGGCCGCTCCGCGGGTGACCGAGGACTGCGGCTGGTTGGGCAGGTAGGACTTCTTGCCCTGCGGTGCCTGGTACTTCTCGGTCTCGTAGTAGATCTCGTTGCGCTGCCCGCTGGGGGTGCGGAAAGAGTACGCCTTGCCGTGCCCGACATCGCCGTCGATCCACTCGCCGGTGACGCCGCGCGCTTCCAGGGCCGCGACGCGCCGGTCCAGGGCCTGCGGGCTGATCGTCCGCCAGCCGACGTGGCCCAGCCCGGCCTGGTCGGAGGCGGTCAGCTTCAGCGTGGTCAGGTCGTGGTCGCCCCAAGCGCGCAGGTAGGCGCTGCCGCCGGACTCCTGGACCAGGTCCATCCCGTAAACCTCGACGAAGAACTCCAGGCTCTGCTCGTACACCGGGGTCAGCAGTTCGGCGTGCCCGAGATGGGCAAGCTCGTACATCGGTTCGGCGGTTTCACTCATGGGTGCCGGTCTCCATCTGCGCGATCTCGGCGAGCAGCTGCGGCCCGCGGTTGGCGGCCGAAAATCCAGTGAACAGGAACGCCAGGTCGATGACAGCGCGCAACTCCTCCCAACTCGCCCCGGCGCGCCGCGCGGCCAGCCCGTGCAGCTTGGCGGCGTCGCTGAGCTTGGCGTGCAGGATGCCGAACAGCACGAGCTGGACGGTCTTCTGGTCCAGCGCCTCGGGATACATGATCAGATTGCGCAGCCGTTCCTGCGCCAGGAGAACCTCGGGGTTGGCCTCCGACGACGCCGCGAACCGGGCCTGCACCCTTGGCGGGACGAACCCCACCAGTTCCTCGTAGGTCGCGCGGTACTCCTCGATGGTCTCGGGCCGCTGGTCCATGTGGCTCCTGTCGTCGTGCGGATCGTTGGCGTGCGGATCGTTGTGGTGGGGCATCAGGCTCCGGTCACGGTCAGGGAGCCCAGGTGGGTGAAAGTCGCGGAGATATGGCGCCCGGGTTCGGCGAACACCGCGTCGGTGAGCCCGCCGGTCAGGACGGTCCAGCCGGCTTCCAGGGCGATGCCGCGCTCGCTCAGGGCGTTGGCCGCCAGCGCGAGCGCCTCGGCCGGGTGCCCCTGGACGGCGGCGCCGGTCGCCCAGTCGACGACCTTGCCGTCGATGGAGAGCCGGCATTCCTCCGCGGCGAGGTCCAGACGTTCGGGTGGCAGGCCGGAGGCGCTGACCAGGAAACGGGAGGAGGAGGCGTTGTCGGCCACGACGTCCGGCAGCGCGAAGCTGAAGTCGGTGTAGCGGCTGTCGATCACCTCGAAGCCGGCATGCACGGCCGCCACCGCGGACAGCGCACTCGCGGCGGTCACCCCCGGTCCCGCCAGCCGTTCACCGAGGACGAAGACGATCTCCGGCTCCACCCGGGGATGGATGAGTGAGCCCAGTGGGATCGGTTCGCCCTCAGGCAGCACCATCGCGTTGGTCAGCCATGCGGTCAGCGGTGAGGCGATGCCCATCCGTTCCTGCTTGGCCCGTGAGGTGAGGCCGAGCTTGATCCCGACGATCGTCTCGCCGGACTCGACCTTGCGCCGCGCCAGCGCGTCCTGCACCCGGTAGGCGGTGGGCAGATCCAGCTCGGTCCACTGGTCGGTGAGGCGGCCTCCGGCCCGGCGGCCGGTCTCGCGATCCAGCAGCTCGGTGACCGCGCGCTCGACCGTCCAGCCGGCCGGGGCCGCATCTTCGATCATGTGCTCCGCCTTCCCGGACCGATATAAGGCCAGGTCTTGTGTTCGTTCGTACTAGTTCGTACATTATGCCAGGTGAGTCAAGTCACAACCACCCACACCGGAGGACCCGTATGAGCGAGCACCCGGCAGCCGAGGTGCGGACCATGCGGCCCTGCCGGTACGGGCTGATCGGTTCGGGCATCGCGGCGTCGCTGTCGCCGCCGCTGCACGAGGCCGAGGGCGCCCATCACGGGCTCGACCTGTCCTATGACCTGATCGACGTCGAGGACCCCGGCACTCCGGCCGATCTGGGCCGGCTGCTGGGTGACGCCGAGAGCTCGGGCTTCGCCGGCCTCAACATCACCCACCCGTTCAAGCAGGAGGTCATCCCTCATCTGGATCGGCTCTCGCCGCAGGCCGCCGACATCGGAGCGGTGAACACGGTCGTGTTCGACGGCGGGCGCAGGATCGGGCACAACACCGACGCCCTGGGGTTCGCCGAGTCGTTCCGGCAGGGGCTGCCCGGCGCGCCGACCCGCCATGTCGTCCAACTCGGCGCCGGCGGCGCCGGAGCCGCCTGCGCCTACGCCCAGCTCTCGGCCGGAACGGGGCGGCTGACCGTCGCCGACCCGGACGCCGCCAGGCGCACCGAGCTGGTACGGGCCTTCGCCGCCAGGTTCGGCGCTGACCGGATCACCGGCATCTCCCCCGACGACCTGGGTGAGGCGCTCGCATCCGCCGACGGCGTGGTCAACGCCAGCCCGGTCGGCATGCGCGCCCACCCCGGCACACCGATGCCCGTCGATCTACTGCGTCCCGGGCTCTGGCTGGTCGACATCGTCTACATGCCGCTGGACACGCCGCTGCTGCAGGCGGCGCGCTCCCGCGGTCTGCGGACGATCGGCGGCGCGGGCATGTGCGTGTTCCAAGCGGCCGCCGCCTTCGAGCTGATCACCGGACTGCCGCCCGACACCGGCCGCATGCTCGGGCACCTGCGGAGCCTCCTCGCGCAGCGGCACGGCCGGATCGAGGGAGACCGCCGATGCCCGGCCTGAAGCCGGTGCTGTTCCTCAACGGCCCCAACCTCAACCTGCTCGGCACCCGCGAACCCGACAAGTACGGCACCACGACGCTGGCCGAAATCGAGAAAGAGGTGCGCGAGGCCGCCGACGAGCACGGCCTGGCCGTCAGATTCACCCAAAGCAACCACGAGGGCACCCTCATCGACCAGATCCACCTCGCAGGCACCGAATGCCAGGCGATCGTCATCAACCCCGGCGGGCTCACGCACACCTCCGTGGCGCTAAGGGACGCGATCGCAGCCGTCCGCCTCACCACCGTCGAAGTGCACATCACCAACACCCATCGCCGCGAGCACTTCCGGCACCACTCCTACATCTCCGCGGTCGCCGACGCGGTGATCCTCGGAGCCGGGACGCACGGATACGTCCTGGCCCTCCGGCACATCGCCCACCTTCTGGCCGCCCCTGGCCCACTCCCCGCCACCCCCCGGAGAATCACATGAGCCAGCACACCAAGCCACCAGGCCCCGCCGCGCAGACCGGCCTCGTCCGGAACCTTCCCGAGCCCATGCCGCTGCGCCGCATGGTCGGCCCCGGCATCGTGGCCGTCGGGATCGGCCTGGCCGCCGGCGAGATCATCCTGTGGCCCTACCTCACCTCGATCGGCGGGCTCGGGCTGCTGTGGCTGGCCCTGGTCACCCTGGCCATCCAGTTCGTCATCAACATGGAGATCGAGCGCTACACCCTGGCCACCGGGCAGACGGCAGTGGCCGGGTTCTCCCGCTGGTGGAGGGGCTGGGGCATCCTGATCTGCCTGGCCGGGGCGTTCCAGTACGTCTGGCCCGGCTGGGCCACCAGCGGCTCGACCGTGTTCACCTACCTGGTCGGCGGCGGCGACCCGGTCTGGATCTCGGTCATCGTCCTGGTCGCCATCGGTGTCCTGCTGACCTTCTCCAAGGTCATTTACAAGACCGTGGAACGCGTCGAGAGTGTCAAGGTCGCCCTGACCCTCTTCTTCCTGGCCATCGCCGTGGTGTTCGTGATCTCCCTGTCCACCTGGGGCGAGGGTGCCGAGAAGGCCGTCACCGGCTTCGGGCAGATCCCCGACGGCATCACCTTCACCATGATCCTCAGCGCTCTGGGCGCGGCCGGCGCCGGCGGCGTGCACAACCTCGTCCTGAGCAACTGGATCCGCGATAAGCGCTATGGCATGGGCGCTCACGTCCCCCGGCTGATCTCCCCCATCACCGGCCAGGAAGAGGCCTCCGGCGGCGACCGCTACAGCTTCCCCGACACCGAGGACAACCTAGCCCGCTGGCGGATCTGGTGGAGGCGCGCCAACATCGAGCACCTCACCACCTTCGTCCTGGTGTGCATCGTCACCATCGGCGTCATGTGCCTGCTGGCCTACGAGACGCTGTTCGGCCGCGACGACCTGGAATCCGACCCCTCGTTCCTGCGCATCCAAGGGGACATCTTCGCCGCCGAGGTCGGCGAATGGCTCAAGATCCTCTTCTTTGCCATCGCCGCGGTCTCGCTGTGGGCGGCGGCCATGGGCCTGCTCGACGTCATCGGCCGCGTCGCCTCGGACTTCCTGCGCCGCAACTACCTGATGAGCTCCACCCGCTGGACCGAGGCCCGCCTCTACCTGGCCGTCGTGTGGACCGAGATCGTTCTGGGCTCGATCATCCTGCTGTCCGGATTCGACCAGCCCATCGGACTCCTCGTCGTCTCCACCTGCGCCGCCTCGGTCGTCACCCTGCTCTACTCGATCCTGCTGATCCGCCTCAACACCAAGGACCTGCCCCGCGCCGTCCGGATCCGCGGCGTACGCCTGGCGACCATGGTCATCGCGATCTGCTTCTACGGCTTCTTCGCCATCGCCATGGTCATCACCCAACTCCAGAACCTCTGACCCCACGTCGGGTGCCCTCAACCCAACCCGGGGCTGAGGGCACCCGCCCTCGCCGACGGGAAGAGATGTCGACCGGCACCGGACATCAGCTCCACAGCAACCGATCTCGCTTGCACCAAGGAACCGCGCCGACCGACGCCTTCATGTAGGCCTCGGTGTGGGAACACCGCAACCCTTCAACATCGCCTTTCGCCAGAAGCACCGCGCCGCCACCCTCGCGATTGTCGGCGGTTACACCGGCTCCCTCGCCGATGTGACCAGCCTCCTCCGGGGGCGGCACTCCACCCAGAACGGGTAGCTCCGCGTCGTCGGCCACGCCCCCACAGCTCAGTCCAGCCCGCCACGCTTGACGAGCCGGCCGACGATGACGTTGCGCTGGATCTCGTTGGTGCCCTCGCCGACGATCATCAGCGGGGCGTCCCGGAAGTAGCGCTCGACGTCGAACTCGGTGGACTAGCCGTATCCGCCGTGGACGCGCACGGCGTTGAGGGCGATCTCCATGGCGGTCTCGGAGGCGAACAGCTTGGCCATGCCGGCCTCCGCCCATGTCGCAGCGTTCACCGCTGTCGTAGCGTTCGGCTGCGAAAAGCGTGAGCTGCTGCGCCGCCTGGATGGACGTCGGCCAGGCGCCGCATGGTCAGCCCGGGCAGGTAGGCGACCTGGCAGCCCTCGTCCCGGGCGACCGCGACCGGCAGCGCGCCGATCGAGGCGGGCTGGTCGACGGCCACCAGCACCCGGCCACGCCGGCCGAGCTGGGCGAGCAGGGCACGCAGACGCTGCTCGTCATTCGGGAGCGGCTTGTCGTGCAGTTTCTTGCCGGACGGATCCAGGGCACAGACGTGGTGCTCGCCCTTGCCGACGTCCAGCCCCAGGAACACCGCGTACTCGGGGCCCAATGCCCTACCTCACTCGGGGAGTCGATGAGCTGTTTGGCCTGGTCACAAAGGTCTGGCGGCGGCTGCCGGAATCCACGTTACGGCGAGACGATGACTTCGTCACAGAAGATTGCCTGCTCCCTATGAGCGGTCCACCGACGCCATCCAGGTCCGGTGACAACACCCCTCGGATCATGCTTGCGACAGGGGGCTTGAGTCATGTCGGGCCGGGTGACCTGGCTCCCCACCAACCAGCGGTCGGCGGGGACGTGAAAAAGACCATCCGATCCAACGCCTCAACGGCAGATCTGACCACGGCCCGCGTCGAACGACGCGCGATTCTCGGCAGCCTGATCAATGAGTACGCCCAGATCGTCGATGACGTTCACGAAGAGTGCCGGTGGTGTGTACCGGCGATGCGGCTGTATCAACCCGCAGACAGGAAGCCCCTGGGGGAGTGCGTGTCCGAAGCTGTCTCGCGGTGGCCGGCACGGTAGCTGGTACATCCGGCTGGAATTGCCGCCCGGCCCGGACGGTCGTCGTCGGCGGGTCCGGCGCGGTGGTTTCCCGACGCGCAAGGCGGCCGTGGAGGTGCTGGCCCAACTGCGGGCGCCCGGCCCGGAGGATGCGGGTTCGGGGCTGGTCACGGTGGGGGAGTGGCTGACTCATTGGCTGGCCACGCGCACTCGTGCGTCGTCCACGGTCCGCGGGTACGCCAGCCACGTCCGGCTCTACCTGGACCCGTACCTGGGCACGATCCTCTTGGCTGAATTGTCGGCCTCGCACGTGCAGGCGATGTTCACCGCGATCGCCCGCCAACACGAAGTCGAGGGCAAGCCGGTGACTCCGGCGACGCTCAACCGGATCCGGGCCACCGTGCGGGCGGCCCTGAACGCGGCGATCCGCCAGGGGCTGATCACCGACAACCCCGCCTCCCGCGCCGAACTCCCAGCGGCACGGCGTCCCCGCGCCGTCGTATGGACCTCGGCACGGGTCGAGCACTGGCAGCGGACCGGCGAGCAGCCGCCGGTGGCGGTGTGGACCGCCGCGCAGACCGCTGAGTTCCTGCACGCCATCCGCGACCACCGTCTGTACGCGGTCTTCCACCTGATCGCGCTGCGCGGGCTGCGTCGCGGGGAGGCGGCGGGACTGCGCGATCCTGCTGGCCGCTGGGTACGACATGAAAGTCGTCCAGGAGACGCTGCGGCTGTCGTCGATATCGATCGCCGCCGACATCTACACCAGCCTGCTGCCGCAGCTGGCCAAGCAGTCGGCCGAGGACGCCGCCGCCGTGATCCTCAACGCTGACACCACCGGCGAACGGACGCTGCAACCGGCCTGACGCCCCGGTGTCCCACCCGTCGGCCCGTCCCGTGTGCACGTGTGCGGGGCGGGCCGACGCATGCCGACAGGGCCGCGTGACGCGGCCGCCGTGCGCTGTTGCATGTGCCGATTGGGGCCCGTGCGGCGTGGGAAATCCGGGGTGACATGGCCCCATCGTGGACGCCGAGCGCCCACCGAGCGCCCACGGTGATGAAACACCCCATAAACGGCCATGGGCATTCGCGACATTTTCGCGAATGCCCATGGTGGAGCGGGTGCGCCGTCAGGGACTTGAACCCCGAACCCGCGGATTAAGAGTCCGCTGCTCTGCCAATTGAGCTAACGGCGCTTGTCGTTGTGGGGGGTGTCCCCCTTGCGACACCCAGAAGGTTAGCAGGACCGGCGGACCAGTGCGAATCGATTACTCCTTGGCCGGCAGGACGCTCACGATGCCGCGCCACAGGGCGATGGCGGTGGCGCGGGAGCTGACGCCGAGCTTGGAGTAGATGCGGTTGACGTGGTTCTTGACGGTCTTCTCGCTGAGGAAGAGCTGGCGGGCGATCTCGCCGTTGGAGCGGCCGCTGGCGATGAGGTCCATGACCTCGGCCTCGCGGGCGGACAGGCCCAGGCTGACGCGGTTGGCGTCGCGGACGCCGCGGATCACGTCGCGGACGGTGAAGGAGCCGCGGACCAGGTGGCCGGAGGCGCCGTTGCGGATGGCGGCCTCCACCGCGCCCTGGTCGTCCGGTGCGGCCAGCACGAAGACGCGGGAGGAGCGGCTGAGGGGGGCCGCCTGGCGGGCGGCGGACGCGTCCAGGAGGATGAGGTCGGGGCGCAGTTCCTCGGCCAGGCGGGCGGCGTCGCCGCCGTCCGCGGCCTCCGCGATGACCTGGAGTTCCTCGCTGTCGGACAGCAGCGCGACCACCTCCGCGCGGTCGTGGGGACTGCCGTCCACCACCAGCACGCGCAGGGGGGCCGTTTCGTCGACACTCATCCCGTCTCCGGCGGTCGCCCTTGGGGTGTCATTGTCATTTATAAGGTCGGAGCATAACCGGCCGATCATCAGGAGCCAACGAGCCTGGTCAAGTGGCGGTCGGTTCGGAGGTAACAGGAAGGGCCCGACCGCCGAGGCGGTCGGGCCCTCTCGTGGGGTGAGTGAGGGGACTTGAACCCCCGACACCCAGGACCACAACCTGGTGCTCTGCCGACTGAGCTACACCCACCGCGGCCGGGAGCGGATCCCGGCTGAAGAAAGTGTAGCGGTTCCGGACGGGTGGTTGGCCACAGGGTTTCTCAGCCGGACGTGGAGGGGGCGACGATCTCGGCCGCCAGGGCCCTGGCCGTGTCGGAGTCGGGGCCGGGCTGGGGCACGAAGACGGTGGAGCGGTAGTACCGCAGCTCCTGGATGCTCTCGGTGATGTCGGCCAGGGCGCGGTGGCCGCCCTTCTTCTCCGGGCTGGCGAAGTAGACGCGCGGGTACCAGCGGCGCGTCAGTTCCTTGATGCTGGAGACGTCCACCATGCGGTAGTGCAGGTGGGCGTCCAGGGCGGGCATGTCGCGGGCGAGGAACGAGCGGTCGGTGGCGATGGAGTTGCCGCACAGCGGGGCCTTCTTGGCGTCGCGGACGTGCCTGCGGATGTAGCGCAGCACGGCGTCCTCGGCCTCGGCGAGGGTGACGCCGCCGGGCAGCAGGTCCAGCAGCCCGGACGTGGTGTGCATGTCGCGCACCACCTTCGACATCCGGGTGAGCGCCTCCTCCGGAGGCTTGATCACCACGTCGATCCCCTCGTCGAGGATCGTGAGCTCGCTGTCGGTCACCAGCGCGGCTATCTCGATCAGCGCGTCGTTGCGCAGGTCGAGACCTGTCATCTCGCAATCGATCCAGACGAGACGCTCGTTCACTTCATGCCCTCTCACCTGCGATGACTCTGTGGTGAGTCCACTCCGGCGGGCGGGCGCCGGGCCGGCCGGGCCCGCGGAGCCCGCCGGACGCGCCGTCGCCGGCCGCAGTTCCGGGCTTCACCAACACGTACACGCAGCCAGGGTATGACGCTCGGTGGCGGTTCACGACCATGGGCAGTGATCAACGCGCCCCCGGTGGGCGGCGGCGACTTCTTACGTCCGGTCGGCGATGTGGGGCGGCACGGGGATTCCTGGGCGCAGCCGGGGGTCCGGTACGGGTTCTCCGAACGTGCGGTGGACGGGCAGCACTCCGGCCCACACGTCCAGGGCGTAGTCCTCGTCGTCGTCCAGCGGGCCGCCCTGACGCATCTTGACCGAGGCCTCCTCCAGGGAGAGGGCGAGCACCGACGTGGCGGCCATCTCCTTGGGGGTGGGCCGGCGGGCGGTCTTCCACTGGCCGGGGGCGAGTCGCTCGGTGACGGCCCGGAGCCCCGCGAGCTTCTCGTCGGGGTCGGTGACGGTCCGTGGCACGCCGTAGACGACGGCGCTGCGGTAGTTCACCGAGTGGTGGAACAGGGAGCGGGCCAGCACGATGCCGTCCAGGTGGGTGACGGTGACGCAGATCTCCTGGGACGGGGCGGCGCGCAGGCTGGCGGCACCCGTGGAGCCGTGGACGTACAGGGTGTCGTCGATGCGCCCGTACCCGGTGGGGATCACGCGGGGGGAGCCGTCCACCACGACGCCGAGGTGGCAGATGAGGCCGTCGTCCAGGATCTCGTACAGCGCGGAGCGTTCGGTGCGGGCCCGCGTGCGGTTGCGGTGGAGGGTGGTGCGGTCGGTAGGGGACAGGGGCGTTGTGCTCATGGTTTGTACGGTAGGAAGGAAGTGGCCTGGCCTGTAGAGCCACTTGATTGCGATCGCCGGAGGCCACTTTGCCGACCCGACCGACCCTGCCGTTGACGGTGGACCGTTCCGCGGCCGAGCCGATGAGCGTCCAGCTGGCGGGGCAACTGCGGTCGGCGATGACCGAGGGACGGGTGGCGCCTGGGGAACGGCTGCCGTCCACGCGCGCGCTCGCGGCGGAGCTGGGTGTCAGCCGGACGGTGGTGACGGAAGCCTACGAGCAGCTGTACGCCGAAGGGTGGCTGGAGGGGCGGCACGGCTCCGGGACCTACGTCACCGAGATCGCCCCGCCGAAGGGCGAGGCGGCGCCTGTGCCGTTCGAGACCGGCGGTGACGAGAGCTGGGAGCGCACCGAAACCGGCGTGATGGACCTGCGGCCCGGGGTGCCGTGGGTCGGCGCGCTGGACACCCCCGGCTGGCGGCGCGCGTGGCGGCTGGCGGCGAGCGTGCCGCCCGCGATGCGTCCTGACCCGCGCGGGCTGCCGGGGCTGCGCGCCGCGCTGGCCGACTACATCCGCCGCAGCAGGGGCGTGGCCTGCCCGCCGAGCCGCCTGCTGGTCACGCGGGGCGCCACCAACGGGCTGGACCTGCTGGCCGCCACGGTCCTGCGCCCCGGCGACCGCGTCGGCGTGGAGGAGCCGGGGTACGTCAAGGCGCGGAGGGTGCTGGCGGGGCGCGGGGCCGAGCCGGTGCCGTGCCCGGTGGACGAGCACGGGCTGGTCGTCGACGGGCTCCCCGACGACCTGCGCCTCGTCTACACCACGCCGTCGCACCAGTACCCCCTGGGCGGGGTTCTGCCGGTGCCGCGTCGGCAGGCGCTGCTGGCCTGGGCACGGCGGACGGGCGCGCTCGTGGCCGAGGACGACTACGACGGCGAGTTCCGCTACGACGTGGCGCCGCTGCCCGCCCTGTACGGGCTGGATCCCGACGTGGTCGTCTACCTCGGCACCGCCACCAAGATGCTGACCGCGGACGTGGGGGTCGGCTGGCTGGTGGCGCGTCCCGAGCTGGTGGAGGCGATCGCCGCGCGCCGCGACTGGCTGAACGACCGCACCGCCGTCGTCCCGCAGGAGGCGATGCGCCTGCTGCTGGAACGCGGTGACCTGGACCGGCACGTGCGGCGGATGCGCGCCGAGTACGCCCGCCGCCGCGCGGTGGTCGCCGAGGCGCTGGACGGGCTGCGGCTGCGCGGCGACACCGCCGGGCTGCACCTGGTGGTGGAGCTGCCCGAGGACGAGACGGCGCGGGTGGTGGCCGAGGCGGCGCGCCGGGGCGTGCTGCTGGACACGCTCGACCGCCACCACGCCGGGCCGCTCCGCGTGTCCGGGCTGGTGATCGGCTACGGCGCCGCGGCGTCCGCGGCCGAGCTCAGGACCGCATGCTCGCTGGTTCGGGAGCTGACGGGACGGCCGCCGGCGACGAGCGCCCCGGGCCGGGCAGCGGCGCGGCGGCGGGCGCGGGCGTCGGCGTAGCGGGCACGTCGTCGCAGCCCGCCGGGCCGGGGACGCGTCCGACCGTCCCGGCCGCGGCCTCGGCCGAGGCGACCATGGCGACGTGCGCGACCATCGCGGGCAGGGATTCGGGGTCCGTACGGGTGTGGCCCGACCTGTGCAGGGGGTCGGGCGTCCTCGCCGGATCGGATCCGCGCAGCGCCTCGGCCGAACGCAGGGGCTCGGCCGCGTGCAGGGGGGCGGGCACGGGTTCGCCAGGGCGGCGCGCGGCGATGCGGGTGCTCACCGGGGGCAGGCCCGGGGCCGTCTCGGGGCCGGGCACGGGACGCGGGTGCGGGACGGCGGCGATCAGGGCGTCCGGCCCGGTGACGCGGTGGATGTCGATGGCGCCCGGGTCGGGGCGGGAGGTGTCGGGCACCTGGGAGCCGCCGTAGTGGCCGCCGCGGGCCCAGTCGCGGCGCGAGCGGCCGGAGTGGTACGACTGCGGGGACGGCAGCGGCGGGCCGGCGGGCCACCGGCGGGGCACGCCCCAGGCGTCCAGCCAGCGCATGATCTCCTCGAGCCCGGTGAGCAGGCCCGTGGTGAACGGTTCCCGGGCCTGGCCGACCACCATGATCTGCGCGCAGATCCGTCCCTCGCGGCCGGCGCGGCCGGTGAGCGCCCGGGCGGCCCGGACGATGGGGACCTGCTGCACCACCTCGCCGGAGCCGGGGTTCCACACCAGGTGCGCGGGCCGCGCCTCGCGGGCCAGGTCGGCCGCCACCGACCTGGCCGACACCAGACGCGGGTCGGACTCGCTGGTGAGCCATACCACGCGGGGAGCACCTCCCCCCAGCGCGCCGCCGTCGTGTCGTGCCGGCATGCGTCCGGCTCCTGGCAGCCATGCGTCTGCCACGGTGCGTCCCCCCCAATCGGGCGGAATGGCCCACGATTGGTCTAGTCCCTGTACCTGTAGCCCGGACCGGGCGGCGGAAGCCCGGCCTGCCGCCATGGGCTGCTTCGGCGGCGCGGATCCGGATCGCCGAGATCCGATGTTATTGATCGGGATCAGTACCCTTCCGCACCTTCATATCCACCTCCTGTTACGGTTTCGTGCATACCGGTGCGGAGCGGGTCCCGGTGACGAGGTGGTCACCAAGGAGCAAACCGGCGTTCCCAGGGTATGAGAATTTCTTCCGCGGAAACGGCCGGAAGTGGCCGGAGAGTTACCTTCCGTGGGGCATGATGTGGCGCCGGGAGCGCACTTGGAACGTGGCACCCGCTTGGGCGGGGGTGGGGTTCACACCGCGTACCGAGCCGCGTTCTAATAGGGCCTCATGACCGTTGACGCTGAACTTCCGGCCGGGGTCCCCGGCATCGACGTTCCCCGCCTGGCCGGCTGGCTGGCGCACGCGCTCCCCGGCAGCGGGCGGATCACCGCCGTCGACCTGATCTCCGGCGGGAGGTCCAACCTCACCTACCGGATCGTCCTGGACGACGGGGGACGCGGCGGCCCGGACGCCGGGCGGCACGTCGTGCTGCGCAGGCCGCCCCTCGGCCACGTCCTGCCGACCGCGCACGACATGGGCCGCGAGTACCGCGTGCTGTCGGCGCTCGGGCCGCGCACCGCCGTGCCGGTGCCGACGACGCTGGCCTTCTGCGACGACGAGAGCGTCATCGGCGCCCCGTTCTACCTGATGGACCACGTGACGGGACGGGTGCTGCGCGAGGTCGAGGACGCCGCCGGGCTCACCCCCGAGCAGGCCGCGGGGCTCAGCGAACGGCTCGCCGAGGCGCTGGCCGCGATCCACCTGGTCGACGTGGACGCGGTGGGCCTGGGCGACTTCGGCCGTCCCGAGGGGTACATGGCACGGCAGCTGCGGCGCTGGGGCAAGCAGTGGGACGCCTCGCAGGAGGCCATCCGCGCCGCCGGAGCCGTCCACGACGTCCCCGAGTACGACCGCCTGGCCGCGCGGCTGGCCGAGCGGCTGCCGGCCGGCGGGCGCGCCGCCCTGGTGCACGGCGACTTCCGGCTGGACAACGCGCTGGTGCGGCTGGAGCCGGCCCCGCGGATCGCGGCCGTCGTCGACTGGGAGATGTCGACGCTGGGCGATCCGCTGTCCGACCTGGGGCTCACGCTCGTCTACTGGGCGCAGGCCGACGACCCGGACGCCGAACGGCTGCCGGTCGGCGCGTCCGTCACCACGGCGCCCGGGTTCTTCACGCGCCGCGAGTTCACCGAGCGGTACGCCGCGCTGACCGGGTTCGACCTGGCCGACATCGACTTCTACGTGGCGTTCGCGTGCTTCAAGCTCGCGGTCATCCTGGAGGGCATCCACGCCCGCTTCCTGCAGAACGCCACCGTGGGGGAGGGGTTCGACCAGATCGGCGACGCCGTGCCGATCCTGGTCTCCCGCGCCCACCGCATCCTGGACTCCGGCTCCCCCTGGTAGGCGTCAGCAGTACGAGACCGAGGCGCTGGCGTGCGGGGAGAACGACACCGAGCCCGTCTCCTCGCCCCAGCACCACCCGTTGGTCCGCGACACCCGCACGCGCGCCGACTCGCCGGTGTCCAGGCGGCCGGAGCCGCTCGCCGACAGCTCGCCGGACGTGCCGGTGACCGCCCAGTTCACCGGCCCGCCGACCGCCGTGACGGTGACCGTGCACGCGTCCTCCCGGTCCATGTCGCACCCGGAGGCCGCCAGCCGTCCCGGCTGGGGCGGCCGGGGGTGCTCGGGCTGGGTGGGCCGGGACGAGGGGGTCCTGGTCCGGCTGGGCGACGCCGACGGCGACTTCGACGGCGACTTGGACGGCGAGGGGCTGCGGCTGCTCCTCGTCGGCGACGGCGACGCGCTCGTGGCCGACGCGCTGGGCTCGGCGGAGGGGTCCCCCGGCGACTGCGACGGGTCCCCTCCGGCCGGGGACGAGGAGCCGCCGCTCGGCAGGGCGCTCGCGGCGTCCGGCGAGCCGGACTCGCCGCCGGTGAACGCCGCGACCGAGCCGCCGATCAGCACCACGGCCGCGACCACCGCCGCGACCGCGGCGACGACCGGTCCCTTGCGCCGCGACGACTCGCGTTCGCGGGCACGGGAGACGACGGGCTGGTAGGGCAGCGGCCAGCCCCACTCGTCGAACGGCTCGGCCCAGGCGGCGATGGCGCGCCTGTTGTCGGCCCGTTCCGGGTCGGTCGCCGCGCCCAGCACGTCCAGCCGCAGGTCGGCGGGCAGCGCCGCGATCGGCAGCACGGCCAGCAGCCGGTCGGCGGGCAGCCGCGGCGTGTTCCGCTCGCCGCAGGTGGGGCAGCTGGACACGTGCCGCATCACCGAGCGGGCCGCCTGCTTCGACAGCGGCCAGGTCTCGGTCAGCGCCGACAGGCTGGGGCAGTCCTCCCAGTGGTTGCGGGCCACCAGCGCGGCGCGCACGGCCGCCTCCAGCGTGGCCTCGGCCTCGCCCAGCAGCACGGCCGTCTCCTCGGCGGACTCGCCGAACACGCCCGCCAGGTCCACCGCGTCCAGCTCGTGCCGCGCCGCCAGGTCGATCGCCTCGCGCTGGCGTCCGCTGAGCGCGGCCAGCGCGCTGAGCGCCAGCATCCGCCGCTCCTCGCGGCGGGCGAACTGCTCCTCGCTCAGCTCCCCGTCGTCGACCTCGGCCGCCTCCTGCCCGACGTGCCGGGTCGGGCTGTCGCGGCGGCGCAGCGACTCCTTGCGGGCCAGCGCGTACAACCAGCCGCGCAGCCGCTCGGGCGTCTGCAGCCCGCCGACGTGCTCGCGCGCCGCGACCATGACGTTGCGCAGCGCCCCGGCCGCCTCGACGCGGTCCCGCAGCAGACCGTGGCAGTAGTCGTACAGGAAGGGCGCGTAGGTGTCGTACACCTCCGACAGCGCGATGACGTCCCCGACCCGCAGTGATTCCGCCAGCCGGGGGTCATCGAAACGGCCCTGTTCTGGCCCAGCGGCCACGACGATCCTCCCGTGCTCGATGATCTGAACATCCCCGCAACGAGCCCCGACGTCGGTCGGCCGACTCTGGGTGCCAGATCCTGCCATCAAATTCGGGAGATTTCAGAGCCATTAGGGATCGAAGGGACGCAGGGCGGCACGCTCCGTGGTCGTTTCGCCACGTGGACGGGCGGTTACGGAAAAGTTGTGATCTGAGTCTCGTCGCGGCGCGGGCGGTCGCCCCGACCGCATCCGGCCGCCGGAGAGCGCGCCCTCAGCCCTCCACGGCGGGATCGCCGGCCTGCGGGTCGCCGCCGTCCGGAGCCTCCGGGCAGGTCCAGGTCACGGTGGCCGTGCCCGAGGGAGCGAAGCGCACGCTGCCCGAGTGGCTTCCGGGCGGGCAGTCGGACGGACGCGACGCCGTCACGCCCGCCGTGCCGCCGCCGGACAGCCGCCCGCCGCCGGAGGCGCTCACGCCTCCCGACGTGCCGGTGACCGACCAGGTGACGGGCCCGCCCACCGCCCGCACCGGCACCGCGCACGACGACTGCCCCTCGGGGATCGCGCAGCCGCCGACCGCCAGGCGCCCGGCCGGGGCGCGGCTGGGCGGGGGCGTGCGGCGCGACGGCCGCGCCGACGCGCGCGGCGTCGGCGTCGTCGACGACAGCGACGGGCTGGGCGTGGGCGTGCTGGGCGTCGCGGACGGCTCGGGCGACGGCGACCCGCTCGGCGACGGCTCGTCCGACGGCTCGGGCGACGGATCGGCGGACGCGTCGGACGCGGACGGGTCAGGCGCCGCGCGGGTGCTCTTGGGGACCGCCCCGGTGTGCTGGCCGGACCCGAGCGGCACGAGGACGAACGCGCCCGTCACGATCAGCAGCAGCCCCGCCGCCGCGGCCGCGATCGGCAGCAGCCTGGGCACCGGACGGCGGCCGCGGGCGGCGCGTCGCTGCAGCCGCGCCACCGGCACCGGCCAGCCCCGGGTGTCGAACGGCTCGGCGCGCCCCACCGCCGCGGCCAGGTCGTCGGACAGCCGGGGCGCGGTCGCGGTCGCCATGATCCGGGACGGAAGCTCCGACGGCAGCAGCGCCACCGGCAGCACCTGCAGCAACCGCACCGTCGACACCCGCCGGTAGCGCAGCTCGGTGCACGTCGCGCAGTGCGAGATGTGCTTCAGCAGCCGGCGGGCGAGGGCGGGCGTCGGCGGCCGCGCCGGGTCGGAGTCCCCGGTCAGCTCCGCCGCCTGCGGGCACGCGGCCCGCCCGTCGCGGGCCACCAGGGCGACGGCCAGCCCGTCGTCCAGCCGCTGCCGCGCCGCGGCGGTCAGATCGGCGGCCTGCCGGGCGTCCATGCCCAGCACCGCGCCGACCTCCGCCGTTTCCAGGCCGTGCCGCAGCAGCAGGTCGAGGGCCTCGCGTTCGGCGCCGCGCAGGCTCGCCATCGCGCCGTGCACGAGCCGGCGGCTCTCGATGCGCTGCGCCCGCTCCGGCGCGTCCAGGAACACGTCCTCCACCTCGGGCGCCTCGCGGCGCTCGACGGGGAAGTCCGGTTCGGCGCGGCGGCGCAGGCACTCGTTGCGGACCAGGGCGTACAGCCAGGACCGGAACCTGACCGGCTCGCGCAGCACCCCGGCGTGCGCGTACGCCTGCAGGAAGGCGTCGTGCAGCGCCCACGCGGCCGTCTCCTGGTCGCGCAGCAGCGCGTGGGCGTAGTCGTAGAGGCGTGCCGCGTAGCGGTCGACCACCTGCGCGAGGGCTTCGATCGGCTCAAGGGGGCGGGGGCCGTCCCCCGCGGCGGCGCCGTCGTCGGCGGCGGCCAGAAACCGGGCGAGCCTGAGATCGTCCCCGCGATCGAGACTGGGCCAAGGGGACACGGATCCTCCCGCGAACTGAGACGTCGGCACCGCGACCGCCGTACGGGCCGCGACTGCTCTCCTTGCGAGCCGTGCCGTGCTCTCCTCCGGAACCTCGTGGGTCCGGCCCCGCCACGGGACACGGGGGGAAGGAAGGTTGGAGGCCCGACGGCCCCGCTCCCCGTCGGGCCTCCGTATAGATGACGGCCGACCCCCGCACCCGGTTGACACCTCTGACGAACAAATCTCGAAAAATCCGTCCGGTCTCTTCCGGCTCGGGGCCGCGCCCCCGTCCCAGCCGCTCCGGCCGTCCCCTGACGTGCGGTGACGCCTCTTCTGCGCCCTGGAGAAGGCCTCCGGAGCGAGGGCCGGAGAGAAGCCGAACGCCCGGCGAACGGACCCCGTCCGTTCGCCGGGCGTTCCGCGCGGCGCCTCCCGGCTCAGTCGGCGATGCGGCGCGACAGCATCTTCAAGAAGATCTTGGAGATCTCCCGCGGGGTCTGCGCCACCTGGACGTCGCCGTTGGTGAGCGAGGCGATCTGCTCCAGCTCGTTGCGGTCGGTGCCCGAACCGAAGCCGATCATGTTGACCTGGATCGGCTTGTTCGGGTCGACCATCGCCTTCAGCCGGGACAGGGTCTGCTGGAGCGTGGGCCCGTCGGTGTCGTCGTTCTTGCCGTCGGTCAGCAGCAGGATCGAGTTGCCGAACTCGGGCTTGTAGGTGTCGTTCATCATCTTGTACGCGGCCAGCACCGTGTCGTACAGGCCGGTGTCGCCGCGCGGCTGGATCCGCCCCAGGTTCGACAGCACCAGGTTGCGGCGGGTGCTGGACCCGACCCGCTCGCCGAGCGGGCCGAGCGACACGATCTCCCGCCAGTCCTGGGCGCCCTGCAGCCGGGTGGAGAACACCCACGTGCCGAGCTCGGTGTCGTCGGACATCATGCTGAGCCCGCCCTGCGACAACTGCGCGACGGCCTGCAGCCGCGTGGTGTTGGCGCCGACCTTCTCGGCCATCGAGCCCGACACGTCGATGACGGTGAGGATGCGCAGGCCCAGCGTCAGCTTCGACCACGCCTGCATGACCCGCGCCACGTCCGCGTCCTTCGGCGAGGGCAGCTTGCGGGGACGCGCCGCGCTCATCCCGACCCGCTCGCCGAATCCGGCGGGCGCCTTGCCGTCCGGTGTGCGGAAGCCCAGCTCCTGCATCTCCTGCCGGGACTTGTCGCCGGTAAGCTCCCGTTCGAGCAGCCGCGCGGCCTTGCGCTCGGCGCCGTCGCCGGTGGTGACGGTGAACGGGTAGTCCAGCGACAGCGTGCCCTCGACCGGGTACAGCGCCACCGCGGGCTCGGCCGGGCCGGTCCGGTTGAACGCGTACAGCGCCTGCTCGGACGACAGCGAGATCGGCTGCCGGCCGGTGCGGCCCTTGCGGAACCGGGTGAACTGCCCCTGCACGGTCGGGACCATGCTCTCGCGCACCGTGCGGACGATCCCGGTGAAGATCGAGTCGCGGTTGGGGTCGTTGGTCAGCAGGGTGCTGGTCACCATCAGGGCGCCCATCCCGGCGCCGTTGCGCGCCGGGTCCGGCACCAGCAGCCGCACCGAGCCGGCCGGGATCACCTGGTTCTTGGTCACCGCGCCGCCGGGCGTGCCGCCCGCGGCGTTCAGCAGGTTGTCCCACGACGGGTTGGCCGTGATGCCCTGCCGGCGCAGCTTCGTCGCCAGCGTGCGCGGCATGCCCACCACGACCGGGCTGCTCGCCAGCGACGTCCCCGGCGTCGCCGGGACGGCGTTCTTGCCCTTGTCGGACGAGCGGACCAGCGACGTCCACAGCGAGGTGTCGGGAATCCACACGTCGGGACGCCGGTTGGAGGCCGTCGGCACCGCCTGGCCCGACAGCAGCGGAGCGACCGACGAGGGCTCGGCCTTGGCGACCCTGGCCTGCGCGCACTTGCCGTCCACCTTGTGCCGGGCGTCGTTGAAGCGCTGCGCGGCCTTCACCACGGCGGGCTGGATGTCGGCGGACACCGCCACGTCCAGCACCAGCTTGTTGTCGTCACCGCAACTGCCGCTGACCTCCGCGAACGCGTACACGCCCACGCCGAGCAGCAGCGCCAGCCCGACCGCCCCGGCCATCGGCCCGATCAGCGCGCCCGCGCTGCGCCGCCTCCTGCGCCGCCTGCCGTCGTACTCGCCGCCGCCGTAACCGCCGGACCCACCGCCGGGGCCGCTCGGGCCGCCGCTTCCGAAGCCGCCGGAGCCGCTGCCTCCGTAGCCGCCCGAACCGCCGCTTCCGTAGCCGCCGGAGTCACCGGAGCCGGAACCGCCGCCCGGGTAGCCGTCCGGGCCGCCGTCCGAACCGCGGAGGGACTCGTACTGGCCGTACCCCGAGGCCGCGGCGGGAGGCTGCGCGCCGGTGGGTGCCGGATGCGGCTCCGACTCCGCGGGACCGTACATGTTGGA
Source organism: Actinomadura sp. NPDC047616 (assembly GCF_040642915.1). NCBI lineage: Bacteria > Bacillati > Actinomycetota > Actinomycetes > Streptosporangiales > Thermomonosporaceae > Actinomadura > Actinomadura sp. NPDC047616. The sequence goes on along the minus strand of NZ_JBEYTB010000012.1, from coordinate 265,503 downwards.
GGACGTCGCCGACCGCCCGAGCCCGTAACCGCCCGCGTCGGACGCGCCGCTGAAGCCGCCCGCGCCGAACACCGGCTCCTCACCGGACTGCCGCGGCGTGAACCAGTCGGGGGTCTCCGCACCGCTCGCGGTCTGCGGGCCGCTCGCGGCCGGAGGCTCGCCCGGAATCGGCGGGGGCGTCGCACCGCCCGCGGGGGCTCCCGGCGCCGCACCGGCGGCCGGGTCGCCGGGCGGCGCGCCCGGTCCGGGCTGCGGTGTCTGCTGCGGGGCCTGCTGCGGACGCGGAGCGAACCAGTCGGGGGAACCGTCGTTCGCCGGACCGAAGACCGGCCTGGACGGGTCGATCCCATCGTCACCCCGAGCCCCCTCGGGGAGATCATTGTGATGACGTCCGCTCACGGCTGTCCTCGTTTCACCAGAAACCCACCGATGTTCCCCGGCACTGTAGTAGTACGAACTAGAGGTTACAAAAGACTCAATATCGATACTTTCGCAGGTCATGAGCGTAGGACCACGTGCGGGCGTCCCGCAGGCCGCGGTCACCATGCGCGTCCTGCCCGATACCGGACACCGGGCAACCCGATGGGCACTCAGGATCGTCACTAGTGCAGGGGCACTGTGAGCCGGGACGGTCATCGGGGGGATCGTTGGGCGAGTCGAGCATGCGGCGACCGGCGTCGCCGTCGAACACCGTCGGTCGTGTGGGCGCCGTCGTCGTCTGGGCGGGCGTCGTCTGGGCGGGCGTCGCCGCGTGGGGGCTGTGGGCCGGGCTCCGGCTCGCCGGCGCCGACCGGCTGCCCGGCCTGGGCGCGCCGTCCGCCCCGCTGCTGGCCTTCACGCCGTACGCGGCGGCGGCCGCGCCGCTGCCGGTGCTGGTCGCGCTGGTGTTGCGCCGCTGGTGGGCGGCGGTCGCGGCGACCGCGATCGCGGCCGCCCTGACGGCGGCCGTGCTGCCGCGCGCCGTGGCCGGCGGCGGCCCCGCCGCCCGGGGCCCGGTCGTCCGGGTGCTGACCGCCAACCTGCTGTTGGGCCAGGCCGATCCCGCTCGGATCGTCGACCTCGTCCGCCGCTACGGCGTCGACGGGCTCAGCCTTCAGGAACTCACGCCCGAAGCACGCGACCGTCTGGAGCGGGCCGGGCTGGCACGCCTGCTGCCTCGCAAAGTGGTGGACGCCCGCTGGGGCGCCGCGGGTTCCGGCATCTACTCGCGCCATCCGCTGCGAGCACTGCCGTCGCCTCCGGGCATGTCGATGGCGTCCCCGCAGGCCGAGGTAACCCTTCCCGGAGGTCGCCGCGTCGCGGTCACGGCCGTGCATCCGGTTCCGCCCCTGTCGGCTGAGGAGTTCCGCCAGTGGCGCCGCGACCTCGCCGGACTGCCCGCCGCCGCAACCGCGGCGCAGTCCGGCGGGACGGGTCCGGACGACGCCTCCGCGCCGGTGCGGATCCTCGCGGGCGATTTCAACGCCACGCTCGACCACGCCACTCTGCGCCACCTCATCGAACGCGGCTATGCCGACGCCGCGGATCGGGCGGGCGCCGGGCTCGTCCCGACCTGGGGGCTCCGATCGGCGCGTCCACCGCTGGCCATCGACCACGTGCTGGTGGACGAGCGGTGCGCCGTCCGCCGGGTCACCGTGCACGACCTGCCCGGCAGCGACCACCGGTCCGTCTACGCCGAAATCCGGCTTCCCTAGGCCTCGTACGTCCTTGCTGGACGGATTCCGACCGGTTGCTGAATGGGATCTGGATCCCCTCTGAATGCCGCGGATACCGGGGGCCGTGACCTGAACCGGCCACTCGAACGCGGCGGAATGGCCGTATCCGGCCAGCCGATCCGGTTTGGGTGCCGGCGGCGCGGGAGCGGTGCGTGACGGCGCCGTCGCGTGGAGGCGGCAGAATTGGGGCATGGCCCGGTTCGTCACCGTCTCCGATCCCGCCGACCCACGGCTGGCCGACTACGTGCGGCTGCGCGACGTCAACCTGCGCAAGAGCCTGGAGGCCGAGCACGGGCTGTTCGTCGCCGAGGGGGAGAAGGTCATCCGCCGGGCCCTGGGCACCGGATACCCGGCGCGCTCGTTCCTGATGGCCCGGCGCTGGGTGGAACCGCTCGCCGACGTGCTGGAACGCACCGACGCGCCCGTGTACGTGGCGGACGACGCCACCGTCGAGGCCATCGCGGGCTTCCCCGTCCACCGCGGCGCCCTGGCCTCGATGCGGCGGCTGCCCCTGCCCGCCGTGGACGACCTGCTGACCGGCGCCCGCCGCGTCCTGGTGCTGGAGGACCTGGTCGACCACGCCAACGTCGGGTCCATCTTCCGCTGCGCCGCCGCGCTCGGCGTGGACGCCGTGGTGCTGTCGCCGCGCTGCGCCGACCCGCTCTACCGGCGATCCGTCAAGGTGTCGATGGGGGCGGTGTTCGCCATCCCCTACGCCCGCATGACGTCCTGGCACGACGGCCTGTCGGTGCTTCGCGCGGCGGGCTTCACCCTGCTCGCGCTCACCCCCGACCAGTCGGCCGTCCCCCTCGACAAGGCGCTGGCCACCGGTCCGGAGCACCGGGCCGACCGTGTCGCGCTCATGCTCGGCTCGGAGGGCGACGGACTGTCGTCACGCTGGCTGGACGAGGCCGACCAGCCCGTCTGCATCCCCATGAGCGCCGCCGCCATGGACAACGGCGTCGACTCGCTCAACGTGGTCGCCGCCGCGGCCATCGCCTGCCACGCCCTCATGCGCTGAACGACGGCGGGCCGGCAGCCCGCGCCATGGGGACGTCGTCACTTGCCGAAGACGCCGCGGCGGGGCCGGCGGTGGGCGCCCTTCGAACGCTTCGGCGCCGCGGACCCCTTGACGGCGGCCGCCGTGCCGGGGGCGGCACGGCGCCGTCCCAGCCGCAGCTGCGTCAGCAGCAGGGAGAACGCCGCCAGCAGCGCCGCCAGCCACGCCACCTGCGTGCTCGCCATCTGCTCGAACGTGAGGTCCTGGGCGACGGGCGCCTTGTTGTTGCGCAGCCTGCTCTCCGGGGTCGGCGTCAACTGCCCGGGTGCGACCGACGGGTTCGGCGGCGCGATCGACGGCAGCGACACCCCCGGGGTCGCGGGCGGCGTGAACGACGCGTTGGGCGACGGCGGCGTGTAGCTGGACCCGGACGAGCCGCTCCCGTTGCTCCCCCCGGAACTGGAGCCGGACCCGGAGCTGTCGTTGTCGCTGTCGTTGTCGTCGTCGTCCTTCTCCTTGCCCTCCTTGCCATCGGAGGGCCCCTTCCCCTTACCCGGCGACAGAGTCGGCGACGTCGTAGGAGTAGGACTCGGCGACGGCTTCGACGGTGTGAGCCGAGTGAAGGTCAGTGTCTGCGTGCCTTTCGCGTCAGCCTCCTGCCCGGCGTCCGGGTAGTCGACCTGCACCACCACGTCGACCTTGGTGTTCTTGGTGATGCTCTTCTTGGCCGTCACCGTGGCGACCGTGGTCGGCTTCTCCTCCCCGACCTTGATCGTGCAGTCCGGCGGGCGGCACTTGTCTTCGAGGATCGTGTTGTTTTCCGGTGTGCGGGTGATGGACGAGACCGTGACGTCCTTGAGGTCCTTCGCCTCCTCGTCCGCCGCCTTCACGGTCACGCTGAGCGTGATGAACTCGCCCGCCTCCGCTGTCGTCTCCGACGCGATGACCTTCACGGTGAGTTCCGGGGCTGGGGCGTCGTCGGCGGCGAGGACCGGGGCGGTGCCCGCGGCGAGGATGGCCGCGGTGCCGAGCCCCAGGACGAGCGGACTACCTGCCGATCGGGAGAGCACCGCTCCCGCACCTCCGTCGGTTCGTCGTCGTTGACCGCCGTGACGCCGGGGCAGCGGTCACCCCGGGCGCGCATTCCGCATCATGCGAACACGGATCGACGATCCAAATCAACCCTGATGCCCGTGTTTTCATCGCTCCGTAGCACCTCGGCGCGGCGCAGGACGTCTCCTACTGGAACTCCCGTGCGGTCAGATGAGTTCCTCGCGCACGTCGAGGACCTCGTTGCGCGGCGCCCACGCCTGCCACACGCCGTGGTCGACGCGGTCCAGGCCGAGCCGTTCGGCGACCGGCGCGCGGCCGCCCGCGTACTCCACGCGCAGCCACGTCTCGTGCTCGCCGACCACGATGAACGGCTCGCCGCGCCACGTGCACACGGTGCGCACGTACCGCAGGTCCTCGATCTCGGAGGCGGGCACCACGCGCCGGTACCGGCCCGGCCGCAGCTCCTCGAAACCGTCGGTGGGGTCGGGCGTGTAGAGCCGGACGTCCCCGTCGGCGCCCGGCACCGCCTCGAACTCGCGGCCCAGCCAGCGGGCGACGTACCCGTCCCGGATCATCGAGGTGCCTCCGTCCGGTCACCGCCCCGGCCGTCCGGCCCGGCGCCGGGTCCGTCGCCCGGCGGGGTCTCGGGCCGCAGCCATGCCAACTGGTCCGGGTCGTACATGGCGACGAACCGCTCGGACCTGTCCATGCCCAGGTAGTACATCTCCGCGCCGTAGGGGAGGCGCACGCTGTCGACCTTGTACTCGCGGATCGAGCCCGCGCTGCCCGGCGCGAACCCGCCGCCGTGGAACGGCGCCCGTTCGATGACCCAGCCGGAGTCACCCCAGGCGGCCAGTTCCTCCTCCGTCTGCCCGCCGAACGGGACGCGGTAGAGGTCGGGGCAGTAGGCGGGCCAGCGGATGACGTACACGCCGTCGTCCCCGGGCGTGAACGGCGACCCCTCGTACAGCAGGCCCAGCGCCTCGTACAGCTGCATCGGCGTCTGCAGTTCGGCGACGTCCACGGTGGGGTGCACGAAGCCGCCCACCCGGTCGTATCCCTGCTCCAGGTACCAGCCGACGTGGCCGTGCGGGACGACCTTCTGCATGATGACGGGCTGCGCGGTCCGTTCGGGGTCCGGTTCGGGCACCGACGGACGGGCCGCCTGCACGTAGGGCTGCGACCGCGGTTCGGGTTCCGGTTCGGCGACGGCCTCCGGCTGCTGCGGCTGCGGTGGCGCGTCGGGGGGCGAGGCGAAGGACTGCGGCGCCGTGTCGAGCGGGTCGGCGGCGGACGGCGCCGGGGGCTCGGGACGCGGCTGGACGAGCCCGACGCGCACGGCCCACTCGCTGAGCGACCGCACCTGGTCGCCGCTCAGCGAAGCGCCGATCCGGGTGCCCGGGTTGAGCAGCATGGCCCAGTCGTCACGCGGCCAGGCGGCGATGAGCTCGCGGAAGTCGGCGTACACGAACCGCGACTCCGGCAGCACCTCCCGCAGCCGCACCAGCGAGGTGAACACCTGCACGGCGGACGGCCCGTGCAGCGCCGCCTCCCAGCGGAAGTCCCGCTGTACGGGCGTGACCTCCAGCGGCGCGTCCTGCGGAATCGGCACCAGGACGTTGGCCGCCAGCAGCACGCGCAGGAACGCGTCGGAGTCGCCGCTCTGCACCGCCTCGTACAGCTCCTGGTCGATGCGGTTGCCCGGCTCGAACTCCGGTTCGTCGGCGGGGTGCCGCGGGCGGCGTTCGGGCGCCGGCTCGGGGCCGGGCGGCGCGGCGGCGGAAACCGGCTCGACGGGCCGCGGGCCCGGCTGGTGCGGCGGCTCCGGCGCGGGCGGCAGGCCCATCGGGGAGGTGACCGGCGCGGCCCCGGGCACCTGCGGAGGCTCCGCCGGACGCGGCACCGCGCCCTGCGCCGGATCGGCGGCGTGCGGCTCGGACACCAGCGGCTGCTCGGAGGCGAGCGGCGGTTCGGGGACGAGCGGCTGCTCAGGGCCGTGCGGCGGTTCGGGGCTGTGCGGCGGTTCGGGCGGGAGCGGCTGCTCCGCCGTGCGCGAGGGGTCGGCCGCGAGCGGTTGCTCGGGGGCGAGCGGTTGCTCCGGCGTGCGCGGGAGTTCCGCGGGGCGCGCGGGTTCGCCGAACGGCGACGGCTCGGCGGCACGCGGCGGTTCGGGCGTCGGCGAGGGGTCAGCCGCACGCGGCTGTTCCGGGACGGGCGCGGCCTCCTCGGCGCGCGGCGGCTCGGGCGGGTGCGGAAGGTCGGCCGCGAGCGGCGGCTCGGCGGGGCGCGGCGGCTCGCCGAACGGAGGCTGTTCCTCCGCGTGCGGCAGCGGCGCGGGCTCCGCGGCCTGGCGAGGCTCGGCGGAGACGAGGTCGGCGAGGTCGCCGAGGTCCGGGGTGGTGACCGTCGGGTCGCCCGCCAGCGGGGAGGCCGGGGCCGTGGGCGTCTCCGGCGGCGCGGACGGCTGCGGCGGCGCGGCCGGGGAGGCGGGGGCCTCGGCCGGGGAGGCGGGGGCCTCGGCCGGAGAGGCGGGGGCCTCGGCCGGGGAGGCGGGGGCCTCGGCCGGGGAGGCGGGGGCCTCGGCCGGAGACGGGGCGGCGCCGGCCGAGCCCCTGAGGGCGCGGACCTGCTCGCCCGGCAGGGTGGCGTCGATGGGCGTGCCCGGGTTGAGCACGAGGGTCCACTCGGCGTCCGGCCACGCCGACACCATCTCCAGGAAGCTCGGCATCACGAAGCGCGACGAGCCGAGGGCCTCGTTCATCCACTTCAGCGAGGTGAAGACCTGCACGGACACGGTGCCGTGCACCCGTACCGGGCCCCACGGGAACTCGGGGTCGTCCGGCGTGATGCCCCACGGCGTGTCCGGCTCGGCGGGCACCAGCACCTGCGCGCCCAGCAGGATCTTGAAGAACGCGTCGGTGTCGCGCCGGGTCGCGGCCTCGAACAGCTTGCGCTCCACGTCGTTCTGCGGCTCGAAGTCCTCCGACAGGCGGCGGGCCGCGCGCTGGTCGGCCCACCGCGCCAGCCCGGGAAGCTGCTGGGCGACGACGGTGCCGCCTGCCGGGGATCCCGAGTTGACCGCCAGTGCGTGGCCGTGGTCGGGCCAGTACCGCAGCAGCGCGGTGAACGGCAGCCGGATGAACTCCCGTCCGAACCCGAGCGCCTCGGTGGCCTCCATCAGCCGTTCGGGGGAGGTGAACACCGGGACGACCGGGGCGCCGTCGATCTCCCGCACCAGCCATGGGAAGCCGGGCCGCCCGGGACGCAGCGTGTAGTCGATGTCGTCCGGGACGGGCATCAGCAGTTCGGCGTCGGCCAGCGTCTGCAGGAACAGGTCGTGGTCGTTGCCGGCGGCGGCGCGCAGGAGTTCCCGCTCGACGTCGTTGGCGGGACGGAACTCGGGGCGGCGCTCCTGGGACGGCGGCAGGTCGCGGTGCTGGTCCTGCAGCTCCTCCCAGGGCGCGGACTCGGCGGCCGACTCGGCGGCGGCCGCGGCCTGCGGGTCGTCGACGATCGCGGGCACGTCCACGAGCGTGTCGTCGGGCGACGGCGGGCGCGCCGGAGCGCGGGCGACGAGCCGGTCGCCGGGGGCGGGCAGGTTCGCGGGGGGCTCCGCCTCGCCCGGCGAGGGCTGCTCCGCCGTCGCGGCGGGGACCTCCCCGGCGACCGGGTCGCGCGGCGCGGGCGGCGGGGCGTCGGCCGGTCCCGGCGCGGGCGGGACGTTCGGGATCGGCGCGGGCGGCTCCACCGGATGGGCGGCCGCCGGTTCGGCGATCGGCGCGGCGGGCGGCGCGGGCGGGCCCTGCGGGGCGTCCGGTACCGCGGGCGTGGGCGCCATGGGGGGTGCCGCCGGGGCGTCCCCGAGCGGCGCGGCGGGTGTCGCGGGACGGTCCGCGTACCCGTGCGGAGCCGCCCCCTCGGGCTCGGCACCCGGTTCGGGGCGCGGCTCGGCGGGCAGCGCGTGCGCGCCGGTCGCCTCGGCCGACGGAACGTCCACGGGCGGGACGTCGACGGGCGGGACGTCCACGGGTGGCACGCCCACCGTGGAGGAAGGGACGCGACGTCCGGCCATCGGGGGCCGCGGGTCACCCTCGGCGATCTGCCGGATGAACCAGGCGGGCAGCCGGCCCTCGATCGGCAGCGCCACGTCCAGCGCGTCGCGCGCGGGCGCGTCGACCGCCAGCCACCAGCGCGGGTGCGGCCAGTTCTGCGCCAGCTCGGCGAACGTCAACCGCAGGAAGTGCTGGTAGGCCGGGCCGAGGCAGGCGCGCATCGCGGCGGGCGAGGTGTAGGCCAGCACGTGGGTGCGGCCCTCCTCCTCCTGGGTCGGCCACGTCGGCTGCGCCTGGTTGGCGAGCACGTCGTCGATGAGGTCGGGGGGCACGGGGATCACCAGCTCGCTGTCGGCGAGCAGGCGGAAGTACCCCTCGTGGTCCCCGGCCCGCACCGTCTCGTGCAGTCGGCGCTCCAGTTCCGACGTGGGTCGCCACGCGTCGGCCACGGTCGCCTCCCCCTGTTTCATGCCGCGCTGTCCCTGCTGTATCCGGCGCCGTCACGGGTCCGGGTACGGACCTGCCTACGCTACATGGGCGAACAGGGCGAAAGCGCATCATCGTCCGCGGTTCAGGACACGGCACCGATGACGCTCAGCGCCTTCACCAGACGGTCGACGTGTTCGTCGGTCGTCCCGAGGCCCAGGCTGGCGCGCACCGCCGAGGCCGGGGCGGAGGCGTCCGCGCAGCCGCCGTCGCCGGCCGCGCGCGGGGTGTCGGGCCGGTCGTCCGGCCGGCCGGCCAGCAGGTGCCGTACGAATGGATGAGCGCAGAACTTCCCGTCCCGGACGCCGATGCCGTACTCCCCGGACAGCCTAAGCGCCACGTCGCGCGCGTTCCAGCCGTCGACGGTGAAGGACACGATTCCCACCCTCGGGTGACGCTCCCCCCACAGGTTCAGCTCCCGCACCGCGGGAACGCCGGCGAGCCCCCGGCGCAGCCGGGCCAGCAGCCGCTCCTCCTCGGCGACGAGCGCGTCCCATCCGGCGGCGGCCAGCGTCTCGCACGCGGCGGCCAGCGCGACCACGCCCAGCACGTTCGGGGTGCCCGCCTCGTGACGCTGCTGCGGGTCGGCGGCCCAACGGGTGCGCTCGCCCACGGACGCGGTGGCGCCCCCGCCCTTGAGGTACGGCTCGGCGGCGCGCAGCCAGTCGGACCGTCCCGCCAGCACGCCCGCCCCGAACGGCGCGTACAGCTTGTGCCCGGAGAACGCGACGTAGTCCAGGCCGAGCGCGGACATGTCCAGCGGCCGGTGCGGGACGAGCTGGGCGGCGTCCACGGCGATGCGGGCGCCGCGCCGCCGCGCCACCTCCGCCAGCTCGGCGACCGGCCACAGCTCGCCGGTGACGTTGGACGCCGCCGTGACCACCAGCAGCCGCGGGCCCTGCGGCGCGGCGGCCAGCGCCCGGTCGGCCGCGGCGATCGCCTCGGCCGGGGTCGCGGGCGCGGGCAGCCGCACCGCCCGCCGCCACGGCAGCAGCGTGGCGTGGTGCTCGGTCTCGAACACCACGACGGTGGTGCGGGGCGGCAGGGCGTGCGCCAGCAGGTTCATCGCGTCGGTGGTGTTGCGGGTGAACACGACCGATGCCCGGTCCCAGGCGCCGATGAAGGACCGCACGGTCTCCCGCGCGCGCTCGTAGGCGTCCGTGGTGACCTGGGAGGCATACCCGGCGCCGCGATGCACGCTGCTGTAGTACGGCAGCGCCTGTGTGACGGCGTCGTGCACCGCCTCAAGACACGGCGCGCTGGCGGCGTAGTCGAAGTTGGCGTACGGGACGTGGCGCCCGTCCTCCAGCGGCACCGGCGCGTCCGCACCGACGATCCGCGGAAGTCGAGTCGGCGTGGACGCGGTTTGCTGCGTCCAAGAGGAGAGAGGGAAGGGGCGGGTGAACGTCGTGACAGCGGACATACGCGTGACCTCCTGCGGGATCCAGGGATCCCGGGAGGCGTCCGCGGGATCCGCGCTTGCCGGACGCGGTGTGCGACGTCCGGCCGGGTCCTCACCCGGGGCACCCCATCGCGGACGAAGGGTTGCCGGCCAGCAAGCCGGGGCTTGGCGCTGGCGCTCATGACCTTGTGCGGAAGTATAGGCGGATGTCGACGGTGATCACACGGGAGGGTGCGATGCGGTACGGGACGGCCGGGAGGCTGGCCCAGGGGCTGGTGCTGCTCGTCGCGGCGGGGACGCTGACGGGCTGCGGGCTGTCCGGCGGCAACACCGGCCAGGTCTGCGCCGACACCAAGAAGGCGTTCCAGCAGTACGTCTCCCAGGTGCGGACCGTGCCGGCGAACGACCCGGCGCAGTGGAAGCAGGCCACCGACCGGTTCGCCGGACGCGTCGACGGCCTGGCCCGCCAGGCCGAGGACGAGAAGCTGAAGAACGCGCTCAGGACGGAGGCGACCCGCCTGCGCGGCGCCGCCGCGGGCGTGGGCACCGGTGACGCGGCACAGCTCAACGCCGTGATGACCGACGCCCCCAACCGCATCGGGGCGGCCTGCGACTGAACACGGGGTCCGAGAACGGCGGAGGGGCCCGGCGAGATGCTCGCCGGGCCCCTCTCGTGTTCACGTCGCGCCGGTGCCGGCCGCGCCGCGCCGGGCGGACGCCGACTGTGGCAGCGGCCGCCTGCCGGTCGGTGCTAACCCTCCGGGCGGGGCGGGACATCGCCGCTTCCGCCGTCGCTTCCGCCGCCGTCGCCTCCGCCGTCACCGCCACCGGTGCCGCCGTCACCGCCGCCGTCGCCTCCGTCGCCGGTGCCGCCGCCGGGCGGCGGCACCGGGTCCCTCGGAATGTCCGACGGCGGCCTGCTGGACGGCCGGCCCGGACGTTCCGGCACGGACGGCCGCAGCCCCGGCCCACGCGTCGTCGGCGCGTCGTTCTGCCGCCCGTCCGGCTCGCCCACGTAGGAGCCGGGGGAGACCGACGGCGACCCGAACTCCTTGGGCGTGTAGCCCTTGGCGTTCACCGCGCGGCTGACGTAGGAGTGCCAGATCTGTGCGGGCAACTGCCCGCCGTACACCCCGTACCCGGGGATGACCAGCGGCTTGCCGTCGCTGCGGAACATCGCCACCGACGTCGCCAGCTGCGGGATGAACCCGTTGAACCAGATCGCCCGGCCCGCGTCGGTGGTGCCGGTCTTGCCCGCCACGTCACGGCCGTCGGGCAGCTGGGCGTTGCGGCCGGTGCCCGCCTCGACCACGCGCCGCATCGCGTACGTGGCGTCCCGCGCGACCTGCTCGTCGAACACCCGCTTGCCCTTCTCGGAGAAGCGGGTGGTCTTGCCGGTGTTGTCGGTGACCGACTTCACCACGTACGGGGTGTGGTGCACGCCCTCGGAGGCGAACGTCGCGTACACCCCCGCTTGCTGCACCGGATGCACGGAGATCGTGCCCAGCGGGAACGTCGGGTACTTGTTGGCGCCGTTGGCCGTCAGCTGCGACTTGGGGATGCCCATCTTCTCGGCCATCTTGGTGACCTTGTCCAGGCCGACCTTCTGCCCCAGGTTGACGTAGGCGGTGTTGACCGAGTTCTGCGTGGACGTGACCAGGTTGATCGTGCCGTAGCTGCGGTTGCCGTCGTTGTGGATCGGCGAGCCGTTGTAGTACTGCGGCGAGCTGCCGTCCACGTAGGTGTTCAGGCTCATGCCGCTGTCGAGCGCGGCGGCCAGCACGATCGGCTTGAACCCGGACCCGGCCTGCGCCCAGTCGCTGAACGCGCTGCTGAGGGCCTCCTCCAGGTAGCCGCGTCCGCCGTAGAACGCCAGCACCTGCCCGGTCTCGGGGTCGACCGAGACCAGCCCGGTGCGGATCTGCGTGCTCATCCGCTTCGGGAGGTTGCCGCGGACCGCCTGCTGCGCGGCGTCCATCAGCTCCTTGTCGAAGGTCGTGGTGATCTTCAGGCCGCTGCGGTTGATCTCGTCCTCGGTGTAGCCGCGCCGCTCGGTCAGCTCGCGCTTGGCGATGTTGACCATGTAGCCCTTCTGGCCGCCGAGGATGTTGGTGACCTTCTGCTTGACCGGCTGCGGGAACGTCATGCGCGCCGCGTCCGCCGAGGTCACGGCGCCGTCGCGGACCATGTTGTTCACCACGGCGCGCCAGCGGCTCTCGGCGTAGGCGCGCGTGGAGCCCGACGGGTCGGCGAAGTTGCTGGGCTGCTGGATCGCCGCCGCCAGGTAGGCGCCCTCGGCCGGGGTGAGCTGCCCCACGTCCTTGCCGTAGTACGCCTGGGCCGCGGCCTGCACGCCGTAGGCGTCGCGGCCGAAGTAGATGGTGTTGAGGTACTGCTCCAGGATCCAGTCCTTGGACTTCTCCCGGCCCACCTTCAACGAGACCATGATCTCTTTGAGCTTGCGGGTGATCGAGCGTTCCTTGCCGATGCCGCCGTAGTAGTTGCGGACCATCTGCTGGGTGATGGTGGACCCGCCCTGCAGCTGCTCGCCGGAGACCGTGGACCAGAAGGCGCGCAGCGTACCCGGCACCGACACCCCGGGGTCGTCGTAGAAGCTGCGGTTCTCGGCGGCGATCACCGCGTCGCGCACGCCCCGCGGGATGGTGTCGAGCCGGACCGCGTCCCGGTTCACGCCGGTCTTGGCGATCTGGGTCTTGCCGTCGGAGTACAGGAACGTCGGCCCCTGCGCGACCGCCTCCTCCTGAGGGGACGGCACCGGCGTCAGCAGGTACGCCACACCGAACGCGGCCACGGCCAGCCCGACGAGGCCCAGCACCACGAAGAGCACCCGCCGCCCGATGCGCGCCGCCTTGCCGCGCTGCTTCTTGTGCTTCTTCTTCGCGTCCATACCCCCCTTCCGCGCCTTCTTCGTCGTGTCCGCCGGAGGCTTCGCCGCCGCGACCTCCTGCTGTGCGGCGGCCGTCTTGTCCGCCCCAGCATCCCCGACGCCCTCGGACGCGGTCTCGTTCTTGTCCTTAGCGTCGCCGGAACCAGACGTGGCGTTGGTGTGAGCGGGCGCCCCGGCTTCGCCGTCCGCGCCCGTCGCGGTGGACGGAGCCGCGGGCTCGGGCGGGTCGATGACGGTGAGGTCGGGTGTCGTCGCGGCCGCTCCCGCGCTCTGCTCGGCGTCGCTCGCGTTGCCGGCGTCCGAGCCGCCGCCCGCGTCCGCCGTGGTGCCCGCGGCCATGTCGGTGCTCGCGTCCGCGGCGCCGCTGGTGTCCTTGGCGGTGCCGGTGTCCGCGTCGTCGCTCAGGTCCACGGTGGTGCCCGCGTCGGCGGCGTCGGGCTCGGACACGGTGTCGTCTTCGTCCGTCGGGGCGCCGGGGGTGGACGCGGGGTCGCCTGCGTCATCGGTGGCGGGGGGTTGGGGCGTGGCCGTGTCCGTCGTGCCGTCGGCCTGCGCGTCGGGTGAGGCGTCCTCCGACACGGCAGGGGGCTCGACGGGAGCGGTGTCCGTGGACGGCTCGGCCGGGTCGGCGGGGGAGGTGCCGTCGCGCGCGTCCTCGTCGTCGGCGAGGGACAGCGTCTGCGTGGCGGCCGGGTCCCCGGCCTCGGCGGTGTCGTCGGCCGGCGCGTCGTCGGCCGGCGCCTTGCCTTCGTCGCGTGTGTCCCGCTCGGCCGCGGCCTGGGGCGTTTCGCCGTCCGCGGGAACGGCCTTGTCGGCCGTGAGGTCGTCGTCGAGGTCGCCCTCGCTCGGCCCGGCGGGCTCGGTGCCCCCAGGGCTCCTGTCGGTGTCGCTCACAAGCCCCCCGTGATGATTTCGTTACAGACGATACCGGAGGGGAGTGATGGATTACGGCCGGTCACTGTGCACTCCCGTTGGCTTTCTCACTACAGGGACGATCAAGCGGCGCGGAGGGTTGTCCGGTGCCGCCTGACGTGGTTCTTGACACATTTCACCGGCGACGACAAAACAACGGCGGGGCGCCCTCCAGGGTGCCCCGCCGTTCGCGCGTTTCCGCGTCGTGCGGCTCGCCGCGCTATGCCGTCGCGCGTCGTTTCACCAGAGGGTCACTTGGGGACCGTGCCGAGGATGTCGACGACGAACACCGTGGTGTCGTCGCCCTTGATCCCGGCCTGCGGGTTGCCCTCCTTGCCGTACCCCTGGTCGGGCGGAAGGATCAGCATGACGCGGCTGCCGACCTTCTGGCCCTGCAGCCCCTTGAAGAAGCCCTTCATGCCCTCGGTGGTGTTGAGCGGGAACATGGCGGGCGAGCCCTTGCTCCAGCTGTTGTCGAACTCCTTGCCGTCCCGCCAGATCACGCCCTTGTAGTTGACGAACGCGGTGTCGTCCTTGGTGGTCTTCGGGCCGGTCCCCTCGATGAGGGTCTTGACCTGCATGTCCTTGGGCGGGTCGGCCTTGGGCACGGTGAGCTTGGGTCCCTTGCCCGCCTCCATGGCGCCGACGGACGGCAGGTCCTTGTCGTCCAGCGGCTTCGCGGTGCCCTTGGCCTCGGCGTTCTTGGGGTAGACGGCGAGGACGTCCACCACGAAGAGCACCGCGTCGTTCTCGCCGAGCCCCATCTGCGGGCCGGCCTGGCCGAAGCCCTCCTTCGGCGGGACCTGCAGCACCACGCGGCTGCCCGCGGTCTGCCCGACCAGGCCCTTGTCCAGGCCCTTGACCTCGGTCTTGCCGATCGGCATCGGCACGACCTGCTGGCCGGCGGGCAGCTTGTAGGACGACTGCAGCTCCTTGCTGGTGCTCTCGTCGGCCTTGTCGCCGGTGCCCTTGGCCCACTGGTAGAAGACGAACTTGACCAGCGCGGTGTCACCGTTGGCGATCTTGGTGCCGGTGCCCTTGATCTTCTGGCTCACCTTCAGCTCGTTCTCGGGGACGAGCTTCTTGGGGATGGTGACCTTGGGCGACTGCCCGAACGCGCCGGTGACCTCGATCTGCGGACCGGGACGGGTGACGTACCACGTCGTGGCGCCCGCGATGGCCAGCACCGCCACCACCGTTCCCGCGATGCCCAGGCGGCGGCGCTTGCGGGCCTGCGCGGCGGTCAGCGCGGACGGACGCGGCCCTCGGCCACGCCCGCTGCTGATGCCGTGCGGGGTGAACTCCGGGCTGCGGATGTTCTTGGCGTTCGGCAGCTTGGCCTTGACCGCCGGTTCCCCCCGGGGCTTGTCATCCTCAGACATGTTTCCTCACTCGCTCCGGGCTCGACGACACCACGAGACGACCACCTTTCCAGCTCCGGCCTAAGGGCGGCGTGAAAAGCCGGGAAAGGAGGCCGGGTCGCAATCTACCGGCCGCTTCGTGATGCCGGGCCGGTCACGTGCGGGATCCTGCGCACCTGCCGCCTGGGTGGCCCTTCGTCTCGGTACGCCAGGCATCCTAGTGCCGCGCCGTCTCGGGACCGGCCGACGTTCGGCGGGGCCGCCTCCTTTTCATCGGAGGGCGTTCAGCGGCGGACGACCGGGGCCTGCCGGTCGATCTCCCGCCCCAGCGCGAGGACCATGTCGTCGAACGCCTCGACGCCGTACCGGGCGCGCAGCGCGGGGTACACGTTCTTGCGCGCGGCCTGGCGCAGCAGGTCGCTGAGGGCGGTGTGGTGGACGGGGCGTCCGGACGACAGGTCGTCGTAGGAGGTCCGCGCGACCCGCAGCAGCTCGGGATGCGGGGCGGACTCGCTCATGATCATGCGGACGGCGTCGGTGAGCTCCATGCCCCCGGAGTGTAGGGAACGCCATGGGCGCCCCCGGCCGTTCTGGCGCCCCGGGCAGGATTCGAACCCGCGACCAACTGCTTAGAAGGCAGCCGCTCTGTCCAACTGAGCTACCGGGGCCTGCTGCTACGGAGGTGAGGGTACTACTGAGCCTGACCTGCGTGCGACAGGCATTTCCCCGCATCGGGCAAGGTCCGGGCGGTGCCGGGCCGCCCGGACCGCCGTTTTCCACGGCCGCCGCGGCCCTCGGCGAGCGGACCGCCTTCCCGCGCGGCCGGAATGGGCCACGGGGCCGGCGCTCCGGACCGCCCCCGGCGTCGTTTCCCGGCCGGCGGAGCCGATTCGGCGAGGGGACGCGGCGTCGCGGTGATCATGGCGGCGGCGCGGGACTGGTCGGTTGGACGATTCGTTGATCGGCTGATCCGAACCGGCGGAGCGCCTAAGGTCTTGCTCCGTGGCTGTGAACGTGGAGATGCCGCTCTCCGGCGGGGACGTCACGGAGGGCGTCGTCCGGGTGGGGGACACGGTGCGCCGGCCCATGGGCCCGCACACCCCGGCGGTGCACGGGCTGCTGCGGCATCTGGAGAGCGTGGGATTCGACGGGGCGCCGCGCGTGCTGGGCGTCGACGACCGGGGCCGGGAGATCCTGACGTGGATGCGGGGTGAGACGCCGCGCCGTCCGCTGCCCCGGTACGCGGCCACCCGGGAGGCGCTGGCGGGGGTCGCGCGGCTGCTGCGGCGCTACCACGACGCCGTCGCCTCCTACGAGCCGCCGCCCGGGGCGCCCTGGGACGACCGGGCCGTCTCCGGCCTGGACGACGAACCCGAGATCATCGGGCACTGCGACGTGACGCCGGAGAACGTGGTGTTCCGCGCGGGCGAGCCCGTCGCGCTCATCGACTTCGACCTGGCCCGTCCGACGAGCCGGCTGTACGACGTGGTGACCGCGCTGCGGCACTGGGCGCCGATCGCCGATCCCGCCGACCGGGACGCGCGGCTGTACGGCGCGGACGTGGGCGCCCGGCTGCGGCTGTTCTGCGACGCCTACGGCTTGGACCGTGACAGCAGGCGGCGGCTGCTGCCCGCCGCGCGGCTGCGGTTCGAACGCTCGTACGAGGCGATGCGCTTCCGGGCCGAGCACCTGGGCGGCGGCTGGGCCCGCATGTGGCGGGGCGGCGCGGGGCCGCGCATCCGCCGCGCGCAGGACTGGCTGGAACGCAACTGGGACGACCTCGACGCGCACCTCTGCTAGGGGCATGCCGTAGAGATGTCTCCATGACATCGAAGTGGGTGGGCCGGGGTTCGCCTGAGGGACTGCTGCTGGGCGTCGCGCTCGACGCGCTGCTGGGCGATCCGCGGCGTGGGCATCCGGTGGCGGCGTTCGGCCGTGCGGCGTCGGCGTTGGAGCGGCGGGTCTACGCCGATTCGCGTGCGCGTGGCGTCGTGTTCAGCGCGGTTCTGGTGTGCGGCGCGGCGGGGCTGGGCGTCGTCGCCGAGAAGGCGGCGCGGGGCCGTGCGGCCCGCGCCGTGGTGACGGCGGTGGCGACGTGGGCGGTGCTGGGCGGCACGTCGCTGGGACGGGAGGGCCGCCGGATGGCGCACCTCCTGGAGAACGGCGACCTGGACGCGGCACGGCGGCGGCTGTCGCACCTGTGCGCGCGCGACCCCGACGGGATGGACGAGAAGGCGCTGGCGCGCGCCACGGTCGAGTCGGTGGCGGAGAACACCTCCGACGCGGCCGTCGCGCCGCTGGTGTGGGGCGCCGTCGCGGGCGTGCCGGGCCTGCTGGCCTACCGTGCGATCAACACGCTGGACGCGATGGTCGGCTACCGCGACCCGCGCTACCTGCGCTTCGGGTGGGCGTCGGCGCGGCTGGACGACGCGGCCAACTGGGCGCCCGCGCGGCTCACCGGCCTGCTCGCCGTCGCGTGCGCCGCGCCGGGCGGCCGGGCGGGACGGGCGTGGCGGGCGCTGCGCCGTGACGGGGCGGCGCATCCGAGCCCCAACGCGGGACGGTGCGAGGCGGCGTTCGCCGGGGCGTTGGGCGTGCGGCTCGGCGGTGTCAACGTGTACGGGGGACGGGTCGAGGAGCGTCCCGAACTGGGCGACGGGCGCGTCCCCGAGACGGGCGACATCCGCCGGGCCGTGCGGCTGTCGACGGCCGTCACCCTGGCGGCGGCCGCCGTGGCGGCCGTGGGAGCGGCGGCGCTGGGGGCGGCCGTGGCCGCGAGCGGGAGGAGAGGCTGATGGGCGGCGGGACGCTGCTGGTGGCGGGCACGACGTCGGACGCGGGCAAGAGCCTGGTCACCACGGGGCTGTGCCGCTGGCTGGCCCGGCGCGGGGTGAAGGTCGCGCCGTTCAAGGCGCAGAACATGTCGCTGAACTCGATGGTGACGGCGGACGGCGCGGAGATCGGCCGGGCGCAGTACGCGCAGGCGCAGGCCGCGGGCGTCGAACCGCGG
Source organism: Actinomadura sp. NPDC047616 (assembly GCF_040642915.1). Lineage (NCBI taxonomy): Bacteria > Bacillati > Actinomycetota > Actinomycetes > Streptosporangiales > Thermomonosporaceae > Actinomadura > Actinomadura sp. NPDC047616. The sequence goes on along the minus strand of NZ_JBEYTB010000012.1, from coordinate 247,604 downwards.
GCGGTGATGAACCCGGTGCTGCTCAAGCCGGGCAGCGACCGGCGCAGCCAGGTGGTGGTGCTGGGCCGTCCCGTCGCCGAGGTGGACGCGCTGGAGTACCGGGCGCACAAGGAGCGGCTGCGCGAGGTGGTGCTCGACAGCCTGGCCGAGCTGCGCGCCGCGCACGACGTGGTGGTCTGCGAGGGGGCGGGCAGCCCCGCGGAGATCAACCTGCGCGCCGGGGACATCGTCAACATGGGCCTGGCCAGGGCCGTCGGCATGCCGGTGATCGTCGTGGGGGACATCGACCGGGGCGGGGTGTTCGCGTCCCTCTACGGGACGGTGGCGCTGCTGGAACCCGCCGACCAGGCGCTGATCGCCGGATTCGTCGTCAACAAGTTCCGCGGGGCGGTCGAGCTGCTGGAACCCGGGCTGGCGCGGCTGGCGGAGCTGACCGGGCGGCCCACGCTGGGCGTGCTGCCCTGGCGTCCGGGCCTGCACATCGATCCCGAGGACGGTCTCGCGCTGGACGCGCCCCGTCCCGACGCGCGTGGCCCGTACGGACGGCAGACGCTGCGCGTGGCCGTGGTGCGCTTCCCGCGCATCTCCAACTTCACCGACCTGGACGCGCTGGCCTGCGAACCGGGCGTGGTGGTGCGGTACGCGACGAGCCCCGGCGACCTGGCCGACGCCGACCTGGTGGTGCTGCCCGGGTCCCGCGCGACCGTTTCGGACCTGGCGTGGCTGCGCGAGCGCGGGATGGCGGACGAGATCGTCCGGCGGGCGCGGGAGGGACGGCCGGTGCTCGGCGTCTGCGGCGGCCACCAGATGCTCGCCCGCGAGATCCACGACGAGGTGGAGTCGGGCGCCGGACGCGTCGACGGCCTCGGCCTGCTGCCTGCGCGCGTGGTGTTCGCCCCCGCCAAGACGCTCGCCCGCCCCACCGGCACCGCCTACGGGCATCCGGTGCGCGCCTACGAGATCCACCACGGGCAGGTGGAGGTGCAGGGCGGCGAGCCGTTCCTGGACGGCTGCCGCGTGGGCGCGGTGTGGGGGACGACCTGGCACGGCGCGATGGAGAACGACGGTTTCCGGCGGGCGTTCCTGGCCGACGTCGCCCGGCACGCGGGCCGCGACTTCACCCCGGCGCCCGACGTGTCGTTCGCCGCGCAGCGCGAGGCCATGTTCGAGGCGGTGGGCGACCTGGTGGAGGAGCATCTCGACACCGACGCGGTGTGGCGGCTCATCGAGGGCGGCGCCCCGCCCGGCCTGCCCGTCCTGCGCGGCGGCCTGACCTGGAGCGGCTAGCTAGCCGCCGGCCACCCGGCGGGGTCAACGGACCCTCCACGGCCGGTCAGGAGTTTCGGCCGCGGCGCCGGGCGGCGCTATGGTGATCCATTCCGGAACGCGCGCGGGCGCGCGCCCGCCGCCGCGGCCCCGCGCGGACCCGCGCCGCCCCCGCGCCAGGCCCGAGCAGGCCCAAGGAGGAACGACCCGTGACCGAGCCGCGGACCAGTCTCATCGTCCCGTTGATGAAGGCCCGGGTGCCGGCGGAGGTGCAGTTGGAGTTCCCGCTGCCCGTCGAGGAGGAGCCGATCCGCGACCCGCTCGCGGGGGACCTGTACGTCACCTACGCGCTGGAGCTGACCGGCGAGGCCGCGGGCGGCGCGGCCCTGCCCGGCGGCGCGGCGGGCGCGGGCGGCCCGCGGTACGAGCACATCGCGCGGCGGCACTGCGCGGAACTGGGCGTCGCGCCGGAGGACCTTCGCCGCCACGCCGTCGTCAACCTGCGCAACCGGCGCCCCGACCTGGCGCTGAGCTGGTATCCGGACGTGCGGGCCGTCACGGTCACCCTCGGCGCGGTGCCGGGCGCGGGTGACGCCTCGTCGCGGTTCGGGGGGCTGGAGGCGGGACTGCTGCTGGACGACGGCTTCCTGGAGAAGCTGGCGCAGGACGTGGAGGGCGACCTGGTCGTCGCCACGCCCGCGCGGGACGTGTTCGTCGCGTCCGGCACCGGCCACCCCGACGGCGTCGACAAGCTGCGCTGGGCCGTCGGGCAGGTGTGGGCCGAGGGGCGCGGCGACGACGGCGACCCGGCGTGGGACGTCCCGCCCGGGCAGATGCTGTCGCGCGACCTGCTGGTGCGGCGCGGCGACGCCTGGGAGATCCTCCCCGCCTAATGCGGCCGAATCGGCCTCAAGTCGCCTGAAGCCGCCCGAACGGGCGTTCCCGTCGCCTCTGGCGGTACGCGTTATGCCCTGATCCGGGACTGTTTGGCAGACCGAAAAGTGGCGAACGGCGCGTGTCCGTGCGCCTACCCGGCGTAATCTCCGCGTGTCAACCCCTAGGCACTACGGAGGTCCGCTATGGATGGCAATGTCGCCACCGCGCTAGCCCTACGGGCGGAGACCTACGGCTGGTGTGACCGTCCGCTGTTCCGTACCGGCGACGGCACGGTGACCCACGGCCAGGCGCACGCCGCCGCCGCCCGCGCGTCCGGCGTCCTGCACGCCGCCGGGGTGCGACCCGGCCACCGGGTGCTCATCGCGCTTCCCGACTCGCCCGGGTACGTCGCGGCCCTGCTCGGCGTCCTGCGGCTCGGCGCGGTCGCCGTCTTGGCCGGGCCCAAGCAGAGCGAGCGGCAGCACGCCTACGTCGTGTCCGACGCCGAGCCCAGTGCCGTGGTGTGCGCGGCCGGCCTGGGCGCGCGTTTCCCGTCCGTGCACGTCCTGACCCCCGAGGACCTGACGGACGAGCCCGCGTTCGTGCCCGATCCCGTACCGGTGGCGCCCGGTGCGGCCGCGTACGTCCAGTACACCTCCGGGACCACCGGCGCGCCCAAGGGCGCCGTGCACAGGCATGCCGATCCGGAGGTCTACTTCCGGGCGATGGGCCTCGGCGCGCTGGGCGTGACCGCCGACGACGTCATCTTCTCCCTGGCCAAGGCGTGCTACCCGTACGGCCTGGGCGCCACGGTTTTCTTTCCCATGTTCTGCGGCGCCTCGTCGGTGCTGTGGCCCGACCAGCCGAGCGTGGAGGGCGCCGCCGAGCAGGCGCGGCTGTACCGCCCGACCCTGCTGTTCACCGTGCCGACGTGGTACGCGCGGCTGGTGAACGCCCCCGACCCCCAGCCGGTGCGGGCGGCGTTCCGCGCGCTGCGCGCCGCCGCCTCGGCGGGGGAGCCGCTGCTGCCGACGCTGGCCGACCGCATCGAGGACTTCCTCGGGTGTCCGGTGCTGGACGGGCTGGGCAGCACCGAGGTCGGGCACACGTTCGTCTCCAACACCGTCACGCGACGGCGCCGGGGTTCCCTCGGCGTCGTGCTCGACCCGTACGAGATCGACGTGCGCGTGGAGCGCACCGTGGGCGGCCCCGGAACGGGGCGGGGCGGCCCGGTCGGCAGGATCGAATCCGTGGGGGAGCCGGTCGGCGGCGCGGGCAACCGGCGCGGCCGCCGCATCCCCTCGGTGGGGGCGGGGACGCTGTACGTGCGCGGCCCGTCGGTGATGGCCGGGTACCTCGGCAAGCCGGAACGCACGGCCGAGGTGCTGGACGGGGACGGCTGGCTGCGCACCGGCGATCTGGTGCACGTCGACCCGGACGGCTTCGTGCACCACCACGGGCGCGTTCTGGACCAGGTGACGGTGTCGGGCGACCGGTTCTCCCCGCTGGAGGTCGAACGGGTGCTGGGGCAGCACTCGGGGGTCGTCGAGGTCGCCGTCGTCGGAGCGGCGGGCGGGACGGGCGCGTTGCAGGCGTTCGTCGTCCCGGCCGAGGGCGCGGCGCCGCCGGACGACCTGGCCGACGAGCTGCTGGCGCTGGCCAGGCGCCGCCTGCCCGCGCACAAGGTGCCGCGCTCGGTGACGTTCATGTCCGAACTGCCGCGCACCGCCGCGGGGAAGATCAGCCGTGCCGCCCTCGCCCGGCGCGGCTGAGCGCCGGGCCCGCGCCGCCGGCGGTGCCCGGGGCCGACGCCTACACCTTGATGTTCAGCGTCTCCAGGGCGTCCACCAGCGGGGCCAGCTCGGGCAGCTCGGCGGCCTCGCGCAGCGCCTCGTCCAGGGCCTTGTTGTGAACGGGGACCGCCTCGTCGTGCAGTTCGCGCCCGGCGTCGGTGGCCTCGGCGCAGATGCCCCGCCGGTCCTCCTCCGACAGCACGCGGGTGATCAGGCCGCGCTTCTCCAGCCGGGTCACCAGGCGCGTGGTGGCGCTCTGGCTGAGGACGAGCTTGTCCGCCAGCTCCTGCATCCGCACGTGCCGGCCCTGGCTCTCGCCGAGGTGGTGCAGGGCGCAGAACTCGTTGACGCTCAGCCCGTGCGCGTCCTGCAGCGCGCGCTCGATGCGGTCCTCGATGCGGGCGTTGAGCGCGGCGAGCGTCCGCCAGCCCTGGGCTCGGGAGTCGTCGGGGCGTGACACGGCTCACCCTCCTCGCGATTGCGGCCGGGATACTTGCGTGGTGGGATAGCAGGCGTCTGCAAGTAACCGGCGTATGCAAATAATGCTTGTGCTTATTGCCCGCGTATGCCACAGATCCTACCGGAGGGTACGGCCATGCCCCTGGCCCTGCTGGCGCTGGCACTCGGCGCCTTCGGCATCGGCACCACCGAGTTCGTCATCGCCGGTCTGCTGCCCGACCTGGCCGCCGACTTCGGCACCTCGATCCCCACCGCCGGGCTGCTGGTGTCCGGCTACGCCTTCGGCGTCGTGGTCGGCGCCCCGCTGGTCACCGCCCTCGGCGCCCGGCTGCCCCGCAAGGGCATGCTGCTCGGCCTCATGGGACTGTTCGTCGCCGCGCACGTGCTGTCGGCCCTCGCACCCGGCTACGGCGCGCTGATGGCCGGACGGATCGTCGCGTCCTTCGCGCACGGCGCGTACATGGGCGTCGGCTCGGTCGTCGCCGCCGACCTCGTCCGGCCCGAGAAGCGGGCCAGCGCCATCGCCATGATGTTCATGGGACTGAGCCTGTCCAACGTGCTGGGCGTGCCGTTCGGCACGTTCGTCGGGCAGCAGCTCGGCTGGCGCGCCACCTTCTGGATCATCACCGGGGTCGGCGTGGTGGCCTTCGCCGGGATCGCGGCGCTCATCCCGCGCGGCACACGCCCCGACACCGGCCTGCGCCGGGAACTGGCCGTCTTCCGCGACCGCCAGGTGTGGCTCGCGCTGGTCATGACCGCCCTGGGCTGGGCGCCGGTGCTGGCCGTCGTCACCTACGTCGCGCCCCTGCTGACCGACGTCACCGGGTTCTCCGCGGGCGCCGTCCCCATGGTCATGGTGCTGCTCGGCCTCGGCATGGTCGTCGGCGGCCCGCTCGGCGGCCGCTACGCCGACCGCGCCCTGATGCCCAGCGTCTACGCGATGCTCGCCGCGCTCATCCTGGTGTCGGCCGTGCTGCTGGGCGCCGCGCACCACAAGGTCGCCGCCGTGGTCGCGTTCACCGTGTTCGGCGTCGTCGCCTCGGCCACCATCCCGGCGTTCCAGACCCGCATCCTCGACAAGGCCGTCGACGCCCAGGCGCTGGCCTCGGCCGCCAACGTCGCCGCGTTCAACCTCGGCAACGCCGTCGGCCCGTTCCTGGCGGGCCTGGCCATCAGCGCCGGGTTCGGCTACACCTCGCCGCTGTGGGTCGCCGCCCTCCTCGGCCTCGCGGGCCTGGCGGTCGCCCTGCTGTCCGGTGCCCTGGACCGCCGCGCCGCCGTGCCCGTCCCCGGCCCCGCGACGCCGCGTCCGCACGTCAAGGTTCACTGAACCCGGCGCGTCCTCGTCAACGCGGCCGTCCCGCGTCCGCCAGATTCGATCTGGCGGGCGCGGGACGGCATCTGGCGCTTCAGAGGTGAGACCTTCATGCGAAAGGACGCGTTGATGAGCGACGACGACCCGGCGATCGAGACGTCGGGACTGACCAAGCGGTTCGGTGACGTCCGCGCCCTGGACGGCGTCGACCTCACGGTGCCGCGCGGCGCCGTCTACGGGGTGCTCGGCCCCAACGGGGCGGGCAAGACCACCTGCGTGCGGGTGCTGTCCACGCTGCTGCGCCCGGACGGCGGCCAGGCCCGCGTGTTCGGCCACGACGTGCGGCGCGAGGCCGACACGGTGCGCACCCGCGTCAGCCTGACCGGCCAGTACGCCTCGCTGGACGAGGACCTGACCGGCACCGAGAACCTGGTGCTGCTCGGCCGCCTGCTCGGCCACGGCCGGCACGCCGCCCGCGAACGCGCCGCGCGGCTGCTGGAGGCGTTCGGGCTGAGCGAGGCCGCCGGACGGCAGGTCAAGAACTACTCGGGCGGGATGCGCCGCCGCATCGACATCGCCGCCAGCATCCTCAACACCCCCGACCTGCTGTTCCTCGACGAGCCCACCACCGGCCTGGACCCGCGCAGCCGCAGCCACGTGTGGGACATCGTCCGGCTGGTGGTGGCGCAGGGCACCACGGTGCTGCTCACCACCCAGTACCTGGAGGAGGCCGACCGGCTCGCCGACCGGATCGCGGTCATCGACCACGGCCGCGTCATCGCCGAGGGCACCCCCGGCGAGCTGAAGTCGTCGGTGGGCGCGGGCTCGGTGCACGTGCGGCTGCGCGACGCCGCGCGCCGCGAGCAGGCCCGCGACCTGCTGACCCGCGCCCTGGACGCCGAGGTCGTCGCGGACGCCGAGCCGGTCGCGCTCACCGCGCGGCTGACCGGCGCGTCCTCGGACCTGGGCGCGGCCGGGCTGGCCTCCCGCGCGCTGGCCGAACTGGCGGACGCCGGGATCGTCGTCGACGACTTCTCCCTCGGCCAGCCCAGCCTGGACGAGGTGTTCCTCACCCTCACCGGCCACCCCGCCGACGACGGACAGGAGGCGGCATGACCACCGCGACCGAGAGTTCCACCCGCGAGGCGGCGGGCGGCCACGCCCCCTCGGCCGAACTCATCGCCGCCGTGCTGGCGCCGAGCGCGCGGCCGCCGCGTCCCGGCCCCCTGTCGGCCTCGCTGACGTTCGGCTGGCGGGCCATGCTGAAGATCAAGCACGTGCCCGAGCAGCTGTTCGACGTCACCGCGTTCCCGATCATGATGACGTTGATGTTCACCTACCTGTTCGGCGGGGCGCTGGCCGGGTCGACCCGGGAGTACCTGCAGTTCCTGCTGCCGGGGATCATGGTGATGAGCGTGGTGATGACCACCATGTACACGGGCGTGTCGGTCAACACCGACATCGCCAAGGGCGTGTTCGACCGGTTCCGCAGCATCCCGATGTGGCGTCCCGCGCCGATGGTCGGCTACCTGCTCGGCGACATGTTCCGCTACACCATGGCGTCCATCGTCATCCTGGCGCTGGGGCTCATCCTGGGGTTCCGCCCGGACGGCGGCGCCGCCGGGGTCGTCGCGGGCGTCGCCGCACTGGTGGCGTTCTCGTTCGCCTTCTCCTGGGTGTGGACGATGGTCGGCCTGCTGATGCGCACCGACAAGGCCGTCATGGGCGTCAGCATGCTCGTGCTGTTCCCGCTGACCTTCCTCAGCAACATCCTGGTCAAGCCCGAGACCATGCCCGGGTGGCTCCAGGTGTTCGTGGACGTCAACCCCATCACGCACCTGGTCGCCGTGGTACGCGGATTCATGGCCGGGTCGGTGGACGGCGGCGAGGTGGTCTGGGTGACCGCCTGGGGCGCCGTGCTGATCGTCGTGTTCGGCTCGCTCACCATGTGGCTCTACAACCGCAAGTGAACGCGGCCCGGCCGGTGGCGGCGCGGGGCCGCGGGCGCGCGCCCGCGGCCCTCACGGGGCCCGGTTCACAGGCGCCAGGTGACGTCGGAGTCGGGTCGGTAAGCGCAGGTGAGGCCGGTGGAGACGGTCGCGCGCAGATGCCGGGCCAGTTCCGGATGGCGCCGGTCGAGCCTGCGCAGGGTGTCGCGGATGCGCGCGGTGACCGCCTTGCGCGCCCGTTCGGCCTGGTCGCCCAGGCGGCGGTCGCGGCCCGCCGGCCCGGCCGCGGCGCGCAGCTCGGCCAGCAGCGCCGCCCGCTCCCGGTCGAACTCGGCGGCCCTGCCGTCGTCGCCCAGCGCGGCCGCCCGGTCGATCTCCTCGTCCAGCCGCAGCAGGCGCCGCCGGTACCGCGCCTTGGCCTCCTCGTCGAGCACGGGATCGCCGCCGCCCCGCAGCGCGGCCTCCGCCACCGGGCCCCCGGCGGGATTGGCCAGCCGCACCGCCGGGATCTCCGTGCCCGGGCTGCCGAGCAGCACGTGCAGGTCGCGCAGGCCCTTGGCGTCGGGCATGTGCACCGTCCGGGAGGCGAACGACAGCGTCCAGACCGCCCCGTCGAACCGGAACACGCCCCCGTCGCCGCCCACCGCGCTCTCGAGGGTCCGTGTGCTCGCCGTCGCCGTCGCCGGCGCGGCGGTCGACCCCCGCGCACGGGACGGCGCGGGCGCGGGCGCCGCGCGCCCGGCGATCCGTTCCGGAGCGTCGACCGCGGACAGGGCCCTGGCCGCCCGGGCGGGGATGTGCCGCATGTCCATGTCGGCGGCCTCGCTGGTGACCTCGGCCAGCAGCCCGCGCGCGGCCTGCGCGTCGCCGGCGGCGCCCCGGGCGAGCAGCGATTCGGCCAGCCGCAGCCGCGCCTCCACCGACCAGGGACGGGCCAGCAGCCGGTCGGCCGACTCCCGGGCGGCGGTGAAGCGGCGGACGGCGTCGTCCCAGCGTCCCTGGGCGGCGTCGAGCTCGCCGAGCCACAGGTCCATCGGACCGCTCACCTCGCAGCCGTGCAGCGCCACCGCCCACAGCCCCGCGTACGGCAGCAGCGCCGACCGCGCCCGCTCGCACCGCCGCGGATCGCCGGAGGCGGCCGCGGCCTGCGCCTGGAACCGCAGCCACAGCGACGCCACGACCGGCGGATAGGGCTCCTCGCGGTCCTGCATGGCGGTCAGGTGCCGCAGCGCCAGGTCGGTGTCGCCGCGCTGCACGGCGGTGACGGCCTCCAGCAGCTCGGCGTACGGGTGGTCGCGCTCGTACAGCGCGCGGTGCGTGGCCTCCAGCTCCTCGAACCGGCCCTGCAGCAACTGGATCATCCACCGGAACTGGAACGCCATGTAGGCCAGGCCGGAACCGGCCCCGCACGTCTCGCCCGTCAGCAGCGCGTCGGCGTGCCGCTCGGCCTCGGCGAACCGTCCGTGCAGCGCGCCGATGACGCACTCGTCGGCGCTCGCGCCCATGTGCCATATGTCGGCGTCGGCGCCGCGCGCCATCGTCACGAACCGGTGGAAGTACTCCAGGTACCGCGGATCGCCCTGCTCCAGCAGCGCCACCCAGCGGAACGACGTCGCCAGGTAGGCCGTCTCCATGTCGCCGGTCCGCCGCGCCAGGCCGAACAGCTCCTCGGTGAGCGCGAGGCGCTCGGCGGCGGTGCCCACGCCCAGCAGGGCGTCGTGCCGGGCCCACAGGCTGAACACCAGCGTCTCGTCGTCGCCGCCGCGGGCCTGCCGCGCGACGGCGGCCGACAGCTCCTGCGCGAGCTGGATCAGCGGCCGCCGCACCGGCGGGGCGGCGCCGTCCAGGACCATCCGGCGGTGCGCCTCCACCAGCAGCTCGTCCCGCAGCCGCTGCGCCGGGCCGGGCGGCTCGTACGGGTAGAGGGTCAGCGCCGCCCGCGCCAGCAGCGCCGTGTCGTCGACCTCGCGGCTGAGGGCCACGGCGCGTTCGAACACCTGCCACGCCGCGTCCTCGTCGCCGGCGTGCGACAGCTGGCGGCCGAGTTCCAGCGACAGCAGGACGCGCAGGCGCCCGTGCCCGGCGGGGGCGCGTTCCAGCGCGCGCCGAAGGTGCCCGATCGACTCCTCCACGGCGCTGCGCCGGCGGGCGTCGCGGGCGGCGGCCCGCAGGTGCTCCACCGCGCGCGTCGCGTCGATCTCGTCACCGGCGAGGTGGGCGTGCCGGGCCAGCTCGGCGGGCATGACGCGCCCGGCCAGCGCCGGGGCGTCGTCGATGGCCCGCACCACCGCGGCGTGCGCGCGGCGCGCCTCGACGTCCCCGAGCGTGCCGTACAGGGTCTCCCTGACCAGGTCGTGGGCGAACGCGAAGCGGCCGTTGTCGCGCGCGACGACCAGCCGGGCCGCCACCGCCCGCGCCAGCAGCCGTTCCACGCGCGGCACGGGCTCGCCCATCGCCGCGGCCAGCACGCCCCGGTCGAACTCGCGTCCCAGCACGGCCGCCGAGGTCAGCAGCCGCGCCACCGCGCCGGGCAGCAGCGACAGCCGCCGCCGCACCGCGTCCTGGACGCCCGGCGCGATCGCGTTGACGGTGCCGCCGCCGTGCCACAGCCGGGCGGCCTGCTCGACGAAGAACGGGTTGCCGCCCGTGCGCCGGTGCACCTCGGCGACCAGGGCGTCGTCCGGCTGCACGCCGACCGTCCGGTGCATCAGCCGGCCCACCTCGGCGCGGCCGAGCCCGGTCAGCGTGACGACGGTGGCCTTGGCCGCCAGCGACGGCAGCAGGGAGCGCAGCGGGTGCTCGTCCCACTCCACCTCGACGTCGCGGTAGGTGCCGATGAGCAGCAGCCGTTCGAACCAGGTGTGCTGCGCCACGAACTCCAGCAGCCGCACCGACGCGGCGTCCGCCCAGTGCAGGTCGTCGAGCGCGACGGCCACCGGGCGCCGCTGCGAGACCGCCACCAGCGCGCTGGTCACCGCGTCGTACACCTGGAAGCCGTCGGCGTCGGCGCCGGGCGACTCGCCGAGCAGCACCGCCAGCCCGCCGCCCGCGGCGGCCTCGGCCGCCGCCCACTCCCGCGCGTCGACGGCGCGCCGCAGCGCCCGCACCACCTGCGTCCACGGCCAGTAGCCGGGCGCGCTGGCCGAGTCCCAGCACGAGCCGCCCAGCACCAGCGCTCCCCTGTCGCGGGCCTCCCGCATCGCCTCGGTCACCAGGGTGGTCTTGCCGATCCCGGCCTCCCCGGCGACCAGCACCAGCCCGCCGTGGCTGGCCACCGCGCGGTCGACCTCCCCGCGCAGCACCGCCGCGGGATGTTCCCGTCCGATCAACGTGGAAGTCATGCTGGGCCGCCGTCCTCCAGGGCGTACGCGTCCGTCACGACGGTAACCGCCCGTTCCGACATTTCCGCCCTGCCGTGCGAACGGATATTCGGATGCTTCCCCCGGGAGCCGGGCGTAGTTCGTCCGCCCCCATCGCCACCACCGGCCGCAAGGACTGAGCCGGGCCGGGGCCGCCGCCGCCCGTCGGACGCGAACGCCCGGTCAGCCCTCCCGCCAGGACAGCTTGATGAGCCGGTTCTTGGCGTCCTCGGCGACCTCCGGATCGGTGACGACGTCGTAGCGGGCGGCGACGATCTGGCTGCGGGAGGCGAAGTCGCGGCGGCCGCCGGTGACGGCGTGGGCGATGAAGCCGAAGACCGCCCCGAACACCGCGCCGATGACGATGCCGCCGACCAGCAGCGACGGCACGGCGCCGTGGTTCCTGGTGAACAGTGTCAGCAGCAGCCCCATGAGCAGGCCGAACCAGGCGCCGCTGCCCGCTCCGGCCAGGGCGGCGCGGCCCTTGGTGAGACGGCCGAGGACGGTCTCGACCATCTTCAGGTCGGAGCCGATGATGGCCGTCCGCTCCACCGGGAACTTCTCGTCCGACAGGAAGTCGACCGCCCGCTGGGCTTCCGCGTAGGTGGTGTAGGACCCGACGACCGGCCGGTCGGTGTTCGGTATCGGTTGCGTGTTCATGTGCGTCCGTCCTCGTGTCCGCGGTGTTGCCGCAAGCACTACCCACGGCCGCGCGGGGCGCACATGCCGAAGGTCCCGACGTCCCCGGCGATCAGCGGGGGTGGGCCTGGGACGGGGCGCCGGCGGGCTGGGAGCCGAAGGCGGTCAGGAAGCGGTCGCGGAACTCGTTCATCGGCCAGACGGGGGACCGCGGGGCGGGTTTGAGTCCGTCCTGCCAGCCCCAGCCGGAGATCTGGTCCAGCACCTTGGGGTCGCGGGCGACGATGGTGATCGGGACGTCCCGGCTCGCGCCCTCGCCGGTGATCAGCGGGGCGGGCTGGTGGTCGCCGAGGAAGACCAGCACGAAATCGTCGTCGCCGTAGGTCTCCACGTAGGAGATGAGGGTGTTCAGCGTGTACTCGATGGACTTGCGGTACTCGCCCCGGATGCGGTCGTTGGGCGGCCACTGGGCCTTCTTCAGGCTCATCCCGCCCTGGCCGTTGAAGATCGACCCGTCGCCGACCTGGTTCCAGTCGACGAGGCGGGGGACGGCGGCCCAGGGCGCGTGGCTGGACACCAGCGCGGTCTCGGCCATGACGGGCGTGTCCCGGTCCTTGCGTTCGCGTTCGACGCGCTGGAAGAACGACAGGGTGTACTGGTCGGGCATGGTGGCGTACGCCCAGCGCGGCCCCCGGTACCCCAGGGTGCGGTTGTCGTAGACCTGGTCGTAGCCGAAGAACCGGCCCTCCGGCCAGGCCCGGATGATGGCGGGCATGAGGCCGACCGTCCGCCACCCGGCCCGGCCGAAGGCGCGGTTGAGCGTCAGCCGGTCGCCGGCGACGAGGTTGCGGTACCGCTGCTGGTTGTCGATCCACAGGCCGGACAGCAGCGTGGCGTGGGCCAGCCAGCTTCCCCCGCCCACCGTGGAGGAGGTGAGCCAGGCGCTGCGCGCCCCGAACCCGGCCGCGCGCAGGCGCTCGCCGCCGGAGTCGAGCACCGCGCCGACCTGGGCGGAGAACTCCGGGTCCTCGACGGCGTCGCGTCCGTAGCTCTCCACGAAGGCGACCAGCACGTCCTTGCCGCGCAGGCCGGTCAGCAGCCGGTCGCCCGGCGTGGCGCGGAAGCCGTCCACGGCGGCCTGCCGGGCGAACACCTCCTTGTCGTGCAGGCCGCTGCGCACCTTGAGCGCGCGGTTGTAGGCGAGCTTGGCGGTGCCGGAGGACGCGACCGGCACCCCCGGGACGAGCTGCGCGCCGAACACGACGCCCACCGTCCACACCGCCCACAGCACCACGACGGCGCGGGCCGCCCCGGTGTCGTGCCGGGCCGCGACGCCCGCCAGCCGCACCGCCGCCAGCGCCATGACGGCGATCACGCCGACGGCCAGCACCACCGCCCCGGCCAGCACCGCGACGCCGCCGGCCCCGCCGTACTCGCCGGTGAAGAACTCCAGGCCCGCGTCGACGAACGCCCAGTCCAGCACCGGGTCCCACGGCCGGACCAGCACCTGGTAGAAGCCCATGTCGACGATCTTCACCACGAGCAGCGCGCCGAGGGCGGCGCCGCCGAGCCCCGCCGCGATCCGCCGGGCCCGCCCGCGCAGGGCCAGGACGAGGACCACGCCGAGGACGCCCTCGATCGGCACCCGCGCGAACGCGCCGGGCGTGAGCCTGTTCAGGTGGTTCGGCGTGAGCAGGGCGAACGCGACCAGCAGGAACGCCAGGACGGTGACCGTCCGCGACCAGACGCGGTGCCGGCGCAGCACGGCGAACGCCCCCCGCTCGCGGGACGGGACGCCTTCCGGCGTCGTCGCGTCGCCGTCCGCCGTCGCCGTCTCCCGGGGGGAAGGCGTGAAGAGAGACACGAGGGGGTCCTCCCATACGCAGCCTGCTGACCACTGTCGCGCATGCCGGCTCGCAGGGAAGGCCGGTCCGCGCTGCCCAACCTGTGTACGGCGGCTCTGGGGCGCCGGTTCAGTCACGGCTACGATGGCGGCCGACGGTAGGGGAGGAACCCGGTGCGAATCCGGGGCTGTCCCGCAACTGTGACCGGGGAGTCCGCCTCCGCACAGGGCCACGGCGTACGCGCTGGAAGGCCGGGGGCCGAGACGTCGATCCGGGAGCCAGGAGACTCCGCGCCGTCGTGACCTCGTCACCGAGCCGGGGCGCGGACCCCGGAGGAGGCCCTGCCGATGCGTGTTCTGCTGCTGTCCACCGCCGACACCGAACTGCTCGCCGCCCGCGCGGCCGACGCGGGCTACGTGACGGCCAACCCGGTGCGGCTCGCCGCCGAGGAGGTCGACCGGCTCGCCGAGGGCGCCGACGTCGTCGTCGTGCGGCTGCTGGGCGGGCGCAAGACCTGGCCGGAGGGCGTCGAGCGGCTGCGCCGCGGCGGCCTGCCCGTGGTGTTCCTCGGCGGCGAGGCCGATCCGGACGCCGAGCTGATGGGCCTGTCCACCGTCCCCGCCGGGGTGGCGGCCGAGGCGCTGGGCTACCTGCGCGAGGGCGGCGTCGCCAACCTCAGGGAGCTGGCGCGGTTCCTGTCGGACACCGTGCTGCTGACGGGGGAGGGCTTCGCGCCGCCGACCGCGATGCCGTCGTACGGGGTGCACGGGTCGTACGGGACCGACCCGGCCCGTCCCACGGTCGGCGTCGTCTTCTACCGCGCGCACGAGCTGTCGGGCAACACCGCGTTCGTCGACGTGCTGTGCCGGAAGATCGAGGAGAAGGGCGGCAACGCGCTGCCGGTGTTCTGCGGGTCGCTGCGCGGCGCCGACGCCGGCCTGCTCGACCTGCTGAAGCAGGCCGACGCGCTGGTCGCCACCGTGCTGGCGGCGGGCGGGACGGTCGCGTCGCAGGCCAGTGCGGGCGGCGACGAGGAATCGTGGGACGCGGGCGCGCTGGCGACCCTGGACGTGCCCGTCGTGCAGGGCCTGTGCCTGACCACGCCCCGCGCCGCCTGGCAGGAGTCGGACGGGGCGCTGTCGCCGATGGACGCGGCCATGCAGGTCGCCATCCCCGAGTTCGACGGGCGCCTGATCTCCGTGCCGTTCTCCTTCAAGGAGGAGGGCCCCGACGGCATCCCGGTCTACGTGGCCGACGAGGAGCGGGCCGCGCGCGTCGCCGGGATCGCCGTGCGGCACGCGCGGCTGCGGCACGTGCCGAACGAACGCAAACGCGTCGCGATCGTGCTGTCGTCGTACCCCACCAAGCACTCGCGGGTCGGCAACGCCGTCGGGCTCGACACGCCCACCTCGGCCGTGCGGCTGCTGCGCGACATGGCCGCCGCGGGCTACCGGCTGGGCGACGACGGAACGTACTGGAGCGATCCCGACACCGGCGACGCGCTCATCCACGCGCTGATCGCGGCGGGCGGCCACGACGTGGAGTGGCTCACCGAGGAGCAGCTGCGCAACGCCCCGGCGCGGGTGCCCCTCGACGCCTACCGCCGCTGGTTCGAGGCGCTGCCGGAACCGCTGCGCGAACGCGTCCGCGAGCACTGGGGCGAGCCGCCCGGCGACCTGTACGTGGACGGAGACGACATCGTCCTGGCGTCGCTGCGGTTCGGGAACGTCGTGCTGATGATCCAGCCGCCGCGGGGCTTCGGCGAGAACCCGGTGGCGATCTACCACGACCCGGACCTGCCGCCGTCCCATCACTACCTGGCCGCCTACCGCTGGCTGGACGAGGAGTTCGGCGCCGACGCGGTCGTGCACCTCGGCAAGCACGGCACGCTGGAATGGCTGCCCGGCAAGGGGCTCGGCCTGTCGGCGGAGTGCGCGCCCGACGGCGTGCTGGGCGACCTGCCGCTGGTCTACCCGTTCATCGTCAACGACCCGGGCGAGGGCACGCAGGCCAAGCGGCGCGGGCACGCCACCGTCGTGGACCACCTCGTCCCGCCGATGGCGCGCGCCGAGACCTACGGCGACCTGGCCAAGCTGGAGCAGCTGCTCGACGAGTACGCCACCGTCGCCGACCTGGACCCGGCCAAGCTCCCGGCGGTGCGCGCCCAGATCTGGACGCTCGTGCAGGCCGCGCAACTGCACCACGACCTGCACCAGGAGGAGATGCCCGGCGAGGCCGAGTTCGACGACTTCATCCTGCACATCGACGGCTACCTGTGCGAGATCAAGGACGTGCAGATCCGCGACGGCCTGCACGTCCTCGGGCAGGAGCCGCTCGGCCCGACCCGCGTCAACCTCGTGCTGGCCGTGCTGCGCGCCG
The DNA here is from genome assembly GCF_040642915.1 of Actinomadura sp. NPDC047616. NCBI lineage: Bacteria > Bacillati > Actinomycetota > Actinomycetes > Streptosporangiales > Thermomonosporaceae > Actinomadura > Actinomadura sp. NPDC047616. The sequence continues at coordinate 231,725 of NZ_JBEYTB010000012.1, read as the reverse complement.
CCCAGGTGTGGGGCGGTGTCGCCGGCGCCATGCCGGGCCTGCGCGCCGCGCTCGCCGCCGCACACGGCCTGGACGAGAAGGCGCTGCTCGCCGAGCCCGGCGCGGTGGTGGACGCCGACATCGCCGGGACGCACGCGCGCACCGCCTCCGACGCCGTCGACGTCCTGGAGTCGCTGGCGCGCCGCCTGGTCGAGGGCATGGAGGAACGCGGCTGGGACGCCGCGCAGGCCCCCGCCGTGTGCCGCGACGCGCTCGACCGGGAGATCGAGCCCGTCGTCCGGCTGCTGGAGTTCGCCGCGGCGGAGGTGGTGCCGCGGCTGTCGGCCACCCGGGACGAGATCGGCGCGGTGCTGCACGCCCTGTCCGGCGGGTACGTGCCCGCCGGGCCGTCCGGGTCGCCCACCCGCGGGCTGGTCAACGTGCTGCCGACCGGCCGCAACTTCTACTCCGTCGACCCCAAGGCGATCCCGTCCCGCAACTCCTGGGAGGTCGGCGTCGCGCTGGCCGACTCGCTGATCCGGCGGCACCTGGACGACACCGGCGACTACCCGGCGAGCGTGGGCCTGACCGTGTGGGGCACCAGCGCCATGCGCACCCAGGGCGACGACATCGCCGAGGTGCTCGCGCTCATCGGCTGCCGTCCGGTGTGGGACGACGCGTCCCGCCGCGTCACCGGCTTCGAGATCGTCCCGCTGGAGGAGCTGGGACGCCCCCGCATCGACGTCACGCTGCGCATCTCCGGGTTCTTCCGCGACGCGTTCCCGCACGTCATCGCGCTGCTCGACGACGCCATCGGCGCCGTCGCCGCGCTGGACGAGCCCGCCGACCGCAACTTCGTGCGGCGGCACGCCGTGGCGGACCGGGCCGTGCACGGCGACTGGCGCCGCGCCACCACCCGCATCTTCGGCTCCAAGCCCGGCGCGTACGGCGCGGGGCTGCTGCCGCTCATCGACGCCCGCAACTGGCGCGACGACTCCGACCTGGCCGAGGTGTACGCGGTGTGGGGCGGCTACGCCTACGGCCGGGGGCTGGACGGCCGCGAGGCCCGCGCCGACATGGAGTCCTCGTTCCGCCGCATCGCCGTCGCCGCCAAGAACCAGGACACCCGCGAGCACGACATCGTCGACTCCGACGACTACTTCCAGTACCACGGCGGCATGGTCGCCATGGTGCGCTCCCTGACCGGCCGCGACCCCGCCGCGTACGTGGGCGACTCGGCCCTGCCCGACCAGGTGAGGACCCGCACCCTGGCCGAGGAGACCCACCGCGTCTTCCGCGCCCGCGTCGTCAACCCCCGCTGGATCGCCGCGATGCGGCGGCACGGCTACAAGGGCGCGTTCGAGCTCGCCGCCACCGTCGACTACCTGTTCGGCTACGACGCGACCGCCGGGGTGGTGGACGACTGGATGTACGAGAGCCTGGCCGAGGAGTACGTCTTCGACGCCGAGACCCGCGCGTTCATGGAGCAGTCCAACCCGTGGGCGCTGCGCGGCATCACCGAACGCCTGCTGGAGGCCGCCGACCGCGGGCTCTGGGCCGCCCCCGACCCCGAGACCCTGGACCGGCTCCGCCGGGCCTACCTCCAGACGGAAGGCGACCTGGAGGCCGAGGACGAACAGTAGGCCGACGGGAGGGGCGGGTCAGGCGTCCTCGGCCTGGCACAGGGTGAAGTCGTCGAACGCGGCCGTGACCCGCTCGCTCGTCCCGGCGTCGTACAGCACCAGCCCGGTCGTGCCCTGCCGCAGCGGGTCGCGGGTGTCGGTGTGGTCGAAGACCCTGCCGCCGTTGACCCACAGCGCGATGCGCGGGGCGTCGCCGCGCAGGTCCAGCTCGGCCTGCATCCGGTTGTGGTCGTCCAGCTCGAAGTCGGGAACGCGGCCGGAGGCCAGCTCCGTCGCCTTCCCGCCGACGACCTTGTTCAGCCCGGCCGTGCCGTCCGGGCGCAGCACCACGTCGTACCGGTCGTCGCCGCCCTTCCCGGCCAGCAGGTGCACGCCCGCCGCCCAGGCGGTGCCGTTCGGGCCCGCCGCCAGCCTGACCTTGACGTCGACGATGCCGTGCTGCGGCGACGGCATCGCCGTGGACGCCGCGCACGCCTGCGCGGCCCCGGCGCGCGGGGTGATGTCCAGCACGTAGCCGTCGTCCCGGTAGGCGCCGCATCCGCCGGATCCGGCCGTCCAGCCGCTGCCGGGGTCGTCGAAGTCGTCCTTCATCAGCACCGCCGCCGACCTGGGCGGATCGTCGGCGGACGCCTCGGACGTGCCGTCGTCGGGCAGCAGCTGCTGGACGCCCAGCGCGGCGCCGATCACCGCGAGCGCCCCCACCCGCACCAGCATGTTGCGCCGCCGCGTCCCCGTGTCGCGCCCGACCTCGGCGACCGCCTGCGTCGGTGCCCCGTGAACCGACGCCCCGGCCGCCGTCGCCTCACCCGCGGCCTCCGGCGAAGGCCGCTTTTCGTCCTGCGGGGACGGCCCCGAGGGCGCGGTCGCCGAGGCCGCGAGCCCTGGCCCGGCGGGCGCGGGGGCGGCTTCGGCGGGCGGCGCTTCGGCAGGTGAGGGGGTGTGTCGCGTCGGCGGCGCCTCCGCCTGCGGAGGCGGAGGCGGCGCCGGAGGGGGAGTCGCCGCCGGGCCGGGGACGAGGGACGGGTGGCCGGTCAGTTCCCGCAGGAGGGTCGCGGCGTCGGGGCGGTCGGCCGGGTCCTTGGCCAGGGCGCGGGTCACCAGGGGGCGCAGGGCCGGGTCCAGGGCGTCCACGGCGGGCGGGGCGGTCAGGACGCGGTGCATGATCTCGTGGACGTTGGTGCCGGGGAACGGGGCGTGGCCGGTGCCGGCGTAGGCGACCACGCAGCCCCAGGAGAAGACGTCGGCGGCCGGGGTCAGGGCGCCGCCCCGCATCAGCTCGGGCGCGACGTACGCGGGCGTGCCCACGAACTGGCCGGCGCGGGTGGGGCCCTCCGGCGCGTCCAGGGCGCGGGCGATGCCGAAGTCGATGACCCGGGGGCCGGTGGAGGACAGCAGCACGTTGGACGGCTTGAGGTCGCGGTGCACCACCCCCGCGCCGTGGATGGCGCCCAGCGCCGTGGCGATGTTGACCGCCAGGCTCTCCAGGGCGCCCTCGCGGAGCGGGCCCTGCTCGCGGACGGCCTGCTCGAGGGTGGGCCCGTCGACGTACTCGGTCACCACGTACAGCGGGTCGCCGTCCAGGCGGGCGTCCAGCACCGCGGCCGTGCAGAACCGGCGCACCTGGCGCGCGGCGGTCACCTCGCGCCGGAACCGCTCGTGGAACGCGGCGTCGTCGGACAGCTCGGCGTTGATGACCTTGATGGCGACGCGGCGGTCCTCGCCGGCCACGCCGAGGAAGACGGTGCCCATGCCGCCCCGCCCGAGCCTGCCGGTGACGCGATAGGGGCCGAGGCGCTCGGGATCACCGGGCCGGAGCGGAGTCGTTGGCATGTGTCCTCCCACACTGTGAGATGCGGGAGGCGCCCGTCACGTTCACACGTTTCCGGCAAAGGGTTCATCCTGCCGGTGGGTGAGCACGGGGACCTCGGACACCGGCGGGGTCCTGCCGTAGCGGCGGCGCAGCGGGTACACCGCGGCGGCGACGGCGAGGCTGAGCGCGGAGGCGAGCAGCTGCGAACGCTGCTCGGCCATGAACGCCATCGACACCAGCACCGCCAGCAGGGCGGCGACGACCAGCCAGGTCAGGTACGGGTACCCCCACATCCGGTAGGTGAGGCTGCCGGGGTCCTCGCGCTCCAGCCGGGCGCGCAGGCGCAGCTGCGAGAACGCGACGGCCAGGTAGACGAAGGCCAGGATGACCCCGATCGAGTTCATCAGGAACTTGAAGACGGCGTCCGGCGAGACGTACGAGGCGACCACCGCGCCCCACGCGGCCACGGTGCCGAGCAGGATCGCCCGCACCGGCACGCCGCGCCGGTTGAGCCGCACCAGGGCGGCCGGGGCGTCGCCGTTCCGCGTCAGGACGTACAGCATCCGGGACGAGACGTAGATCGCCGAGTTCAGCACCGACAGCACCGCGGTCAGGATCACCGCCTGCATCAGCGTGCCCGCCGCGGGCACCCCGACGCGGTCCAGGGCGCTGACGAACGGGCTGGTCAGCACCCTGGCGTCGTTCCACGGCAGGATCGTCACCACCAGCAGGATCGACAGCACGTAGAACAGCGCCACCCGGTACAGCACGTTGCCGGTGGCGCGGGCGACGGCGCGTCCCGGCTCCCGGCTCTCCGCCGCGGCGATCGTGGGGATCTCGGTGCCGCCGAACGCGAACATCACCGCCACGATCGCCGCGAACACCGAGGCCGGGCCGTTCGGCAGGAACCCGCCGTGGCCGGTCAGGTTGCCCAGGCCGCCGGTCGCGTCCGGCCACGCCCCCGCCACGTACAGGCCGCCCAGCACGAGGAACACCAGGATCGCGGCCACCTTGATGGAGGCGAACCAGAACTCGAACTCCCCGAACGAGCGGACCGACACCAGGTTGACGGCCGTCATCACCAACAGCAGCGCCGCGGCCAGCGTCCACTGCGGCAGCGGGATCCACTCGCCGAGGATCGCCGCGCCCGCCACCGCCTCGGCGCCGACCAGGATCACGTACAGGTACCAGTACAGCCAGCCGATGGTGAAGCCCGCCCAGGGGCCGAGGGCCATCCGCGCGTACTCGGCCAGGGAGCCGGCGACCGGGCGCGCCACCACCATCTCGCCCAGCGCGCGCAGCACGCACAGCACCAGCAGCCCGGCCGCCGCGTACGACAGGACCGCGGCGGGGCCCGCCGTCTTGATCACCGCTCCGCTGCCCACGAAGAGCCCCGCTCCCACGGCGCCCCCGATCGCGAGCATGGTCATGTGGCGCCGGCGCAGGCCGGTCCGCAGGGTTTCGGGCATGCCTGGTCGTTCCTGTCGATCGATCGGCAACGGGACGCCCATACCCTAGTGGCCGGAGCCGCATGTTCCGGTCAGGCTAAAACGGGTGTTCCGGTTGGCGGTGGGGTCGGCCGTACGCTGGGGCGCATGAAGGCGACGACGGACGTGCTGGGGCCGGAGTACGAGGCCATCGAACTGCCCATGGGCCACGACGCCGAAGGCGAGGTCGTGGCCACGCTGGTCCGGCGCCGCGGCGAGCGTCCGTGCCGCCGCGCCGTGCTCTACGTGCACGGGTTCGTCGACTACTTCTTCCAGAGGCACCTGGCCGACTTCTACGTCGAGCGCGGGTTCGACTTCTACGCCCTGGACCTGCGCAAGTACGGCCGGTCGCTGCGCCCCCACCAGACGCCCAACTACGTCGACAGCCTGACCGAGTACTTCCCGGAGATCGACGCGGCGGTCCGGATCGTCCGGGACGAGGACGAGCACCGGGTCGTGCTGCTCAACGGCCACTCCACCGGCGGGCTGGTCGCCGCGCTGTGGGCCGACCGGGTGCGCGGCCGGGGCCTGGTCGACGGCCTGTTCCTCAACAGCCCGTTCCTGGACATCAACGAGCCGCTGCCGCTGCGCAAGCTCGGCGCCGGGCTCGCCCGGACGCTGCGGGCGCGGTTCCCCAAGGCCAAGCTGCCCGCCGGCGTCTCCGACCTGTACCCGCGCAGCATCCACGCCGACCACGACGGCGAGTGGGACTTCGACCTGGCGTGGAAGCCCCTGGAGGGCTTCCCGGTGCGGGCCGCGTGGCTGGCGGCCGTCCGGCGCGGGCAGCTGCGGCTGCACCGAGGCCTCGACATCGACGTGCCCGTCCTGGTGATGACCTCCACCCGCAGCGTCCGCCCCAAGCCGGGAGTGGCCGACCTGTCCAGCGCCGACGCCGTCCTGGACGTCGAGCACATGGCCCGCTGGGCGCCCCGCCTCGGACGGCACGTCACGCTCGTGCGGATCGACGGCGGCGTGCACGACCTGGTGCTGTCCGCCAAGCCCGTCCGCGACCAGGTCTTCACCGAGCTGTCCCGCTGGATCACCGGCTACCTGCCGGATCCCGCCGCAGGCGAGTAGGGCGTTCCGCGCGGCCGCTCGACGCACGCGGTCAGAGCGGCTGGAGCCGGGTGCGCAGGAGGCAGAACTCGTTGCCCTCCGGGTCGGCCAGGACGTGCCAGCTCTCGGTGCCGGTCTGGCCGACGTCGGCGGGCCTGGCGCCGAGAGCCAGCAGCCGCTCCAGCTCGGCGTCCTGGTCGCGGTCGGTGGGGTTGACGTCGATGTGCAGGCGGAGCTTCCTGGGCCGCGGGTCGCTGCTGGGGCTGAGCACGAGCGTGGGCTGCGGGCCGCCGAAGCCCACGCCGGGCGGCCCGATGTGGATGCTTCCGTCCTCTTCCCGGTGGAACTCGACGTAGCCGAGGACCTCGCTCCAGAACGCGGCGAGCCGGTCGGGGTCGGCGGCGTCGAGGACCAGCTCACTGATGCGGGATGCCATGGCCGTCAGTGTACGGAGACGATCCGCGAGTCGATCATCGGCCGCGTGCTGGAGCCGGGTGCCGGAGAGGGCGGGGCGAGCGGGACGCGCCCCTAGCCCCGGATCTCGGCGAGGTCGAAGTCGTCCCAGTCGGTGGTGATCTTCTGGGCCGCGTTGCCGCCGCGCCGGATGACCAGCCCCGAGACGCCGTTGGGCAGCGGCGCCGCGTCGTCGGTGTACTCCAGCACCAGGTCGTCGTTGGCCCACAGCCGCAGGTGGACCTTCTTGCCCTTGTCCTGCTCCTCGCAGGCGATCTGCAGCCGGTTGCGCTCGCCGGACTTCCAGCCGGGCGCCGACTCGGTGGCGATGAGCTCCTTGGTGCCCTGGTCGGGGGACGCCTTGCGCAGCAGCGCGCCCTTGCCGTCGGCGCGCACCATGAACCAGTAGCCGGTCTCCTTGTTGGTGTCGTTGCCGGCGTCGCGGCAGTAGAGGCCGAGCTGGGCGTCCGGCTGCGCCTGCACGGACGTCGAGGTGACGCCGGCCAGCAGGCGGACCGGCACGTCGGTCTCCTTCGGCGCCCGCTTCTTCAGCCAGTCGTCGGTGTCCATGCGGTAGTGGCCGTCCTGGTAGCCGGCGCCACCGGTGTAGGTGCCGCCGGCCCAGCCGGACTGGGTGTTGCTGAAGTCGTCGCTGAAGACCGGCGCGGTGTCCTCGGGCGGGGAGTCGCCGCCGAAGACGGCGACGAGCAGGGCGGCCAGCAGCGCCACGCCGGCCACGCCGGCGCCCGCGCCGATGAGCGACGTGCGGCGGGACGGGCGGCGGTCGAGCAGGCCGGTGCCCGCCGGGGCGGCGGGCGGCGCGGGCGGCGGCGGGGGCTGCGGGGACGCGTGCGGCTGGGACGGGGCGTCCTCGCGGGTGTCCTCGCCGCCGGGCCGGGCCGGCGACGCCGTCGCGGGATCCGGGCCGGGCCCGGCGTGCCAGCTCGCCTGGACGGTCTCGGCCAGCCGCGCCGGGTCGGGCTGGGCGTGGCCGACCAGGCGGCCGAGCAGCTCCCCGACCGACGGGCGGTTGTTCGGGTCCTTGTCGAGGGTGGCGGTCACCAGCTCGCGCAGCGCGGGGTCGAGCCCGTCCAGCCGCGGCGCCTCGTGCGCGACCCGGTAGAAGATCTCCGGGACGGTGTTGCCCGCGAACGGGGCGCGTCCGGTGCCCGCGAACGCCACCACGCAGCCCCAGGAGAACACGTCCGAGGCGGCCGTGACCGGCTCGCCGCGCAGCAGCTCGGGCGCCAGGTAGTTGGGCGTGCCGACGAACTGCCCGGTGCGGGTCGGGCCCTCGGCCGCGTCCAGCGCGCGGGCGATGCCGAAGTCGATCACACGCGGGCCGGTCGCCGACAGCAGCACGTTCGCGGGCTTGAGGTCGCGGTGCACGATGCCCGCGCCGTGGATGGCGGCCAGCGCGGTCGCCACCCCGACCGCCAGGCCCTCCAGGTCGGAGCCGGGCAGCGGCCCGCGCTCGGCCACCGCCCGCTCCAGGCTGGGACCGTCGATGTACTCGGTGACGACGTACAGCGGGTCGCGGTCCAGCTCGGCGTCCAGCACCGGCGCGGTGCAGAAGCGGCGCACCTGTCGGGCGGCGGTCACCTCGCGCCGGAACCGCTCGCGGAACGCCGTCTCGCTGGCGAGCTCACGGTTGATCACCTTGACGGCGACATGGCGGCCGGGGCCGGACGCCGAGGAGTCCTCGCCGAGGAAGACGGTTCCCATACCGCCCCGGCCGAGCCGGGCGAGCAGCCGGTACGGGCCGAGCTCCCGGGGGTCGTCGGGCTGCAGGGAATCGGCGTTCTCTCCCGCGTGCGTGGTCATCGTGGTCCTGGGGGGTCGAGGTGAACTGGCGGAATCCCACCCTAGTGGGACCCGCCCCCGCGATGCGGGCACACGGACGCCTCGCTCAGGGCAGCAGGAGGAGCTTGCCGGTGGTGCGGCGTCCCTCCAGATCCTCGTGGGCGCGGCGGGCGTCGGCCAGGTCGTAGCGCTGTCCGACGTGCAGGCGCAGCTCGCCCTTGGCGATCCAGCCGTAGACGGCCGAGGCGCGTTCCAGCAGCTCCTCCCGGGTGAGGGTGTAGTGCGCCAGGGTCGGCCGGGTCAGGAACAGCGAGCCGGCGGGGTTGAGGCGCTGCGGGTCGAACGGCGGGACCTTGCCGCTGGCCGCCCCGTACAGCGCCAGCGTCCCGCGCGGGCGCAGGCTCTCCAGGCTGCCGTCGAACGTGGCGGCGCCCACACCGTCGTACACCACGGCGACGCCCTCGCCGCCGGTCAGGCGCCGCACCTCGGACGCGAAACCGTCGTAGCCCACGATCTCGTCGGCGCCGGCCTCGCGCGCCAGCCGCTCCTTCTCCGGCGTGGACACCGTGCCGATCACGCGGGCGCCGCGCAGCTTGGCGATCTGCGTGAGCAGCAGCCCCATGCCGCCCGCGGCCGCGTGCACCAGCACCGTGTCGCCCGGCCGCACCGCGTAGGTGGAGTGCGTCAGGTAGTGCGCCGTCATGCCCTGCAGCAGGGACGCCGCCGCGTCCTCCAGGCTCAGGTCGTCGGGCACCGGGACGGTCTGGTCGGCGGGGACCACGGCGCGCTGGGCGTAGGAGCCGAGGACGCCCTGCCAGGCCACGCGGTCGCCGGGGGCGACGCCGGTCACGCCCTCACCGACCGCGGCGACCGTGCCCGCGCCCTCCTGCCCCGGGACGAACGGGGTCGCCTGCTTGTAGGCGCCCGTCCGGAAGTACACGTCGATGTAGTTGACGCCGCTGGCCGCCAGGTCGATCAGCACCTCGCCGGGGCCCGGCACGGGGTCCTCCCGTTCGGCGGGCTCCAGCACCTCCGGGCCGCCGTTGCGGTTGACGACGATCGCGCGCATGTCGTTGTCCTCTCCAGTCACCTGTGTGTGTCCCCAACACGGCGGGACATGGGGATCATCCCCGCCCGGTGCCGTGCGTCAGATCCAGCCGCGCAGGTCGTCGTGGGCGACCGCGACGATTTCGTCCACGCGCGCCGCGACGGCGGCCGGGTCCCACAGCTCCTGCCGGGCGCACTGGCCGAACGCCACGCGCGTCGCCCCGGTGAAGAAGGCGACCAGCAGGCGGGGACGGATGTCGCGGGCCGGATCCACGCCCTGTCGGCGGGCGATCGCGGCGGCGAGGGTCTCCTCGGTGGCGGTGAACCGCGCCATCTGCGCCGCGGCGAGGGCGGGGGTCGCCTCCACGACCCGCAGGACCCGGCGGAACCGCGCCGCGTCGGCGGGATCGCCTTCGGCGATGGCGCGCAGCAGGCCGCGCAGCGCCTCGAACAGCGCGGTGAACGGCCGCTCACGGGCGGGACGGGCCGCCAGCTCCTCCACCAGGAGGCGGTCGTACTCGGTCACGTAGCCGAAGATCACGTCCTCCTTGGCGGCGAAGTAGCGGAAGAACGTGCGCTGCGACACCTGCACCGCCGCCGCGATCTCGTCGATGGTCGTCTCCTCGTACCCCTGGGCGAGGAACAGGTCGAGCGCGGCGTCGATCAGGGCCATGCGCGTGCGCTGCTTCTTGCGCTCGCGCAGGCCCGCGTGCGCCGGCGCGCTGTGCGGCGCCGCCGTCTCCGGCGGCGGGGTGCCGGGACGCTGCGTGCTGCTGCCTGTGACGTCGCCGCCGGCGGGGTCGGCTGCGGCCATCGGCGGGCTCCTTCGGACCGATCTGTCGTGTTGTCAGCGGTCTATCACGGGCCGCGTCCACCGGGATCCGCCGGGCGGGGCCCTCCGGGCGGACGGTCACACGCCGTAAGGATGAGGTGGCTTTCTGTTCCGTACCGTCGGCGCCGAGGCGGGGGAGGAAAAAGTTGACCGAACTTCCCGGTTCTCCGGTGCTGATCTCCGTCGCCGGACATCCTGGGAGTAGTTACCGAAGGTCGCCGTCCGGGCGCTCAGCGTCGCCGTACGGCGGTCACTCTTACGGTGAGGCGGCTGATCGCGGTGTCCGTTGTCGACGCGCAGAAGATCGCCGAGGTGCGGCGGCATCACCTCGCGGCACTGGCGTACGAGGTCGAGGCGCGCGGGCTGCGCTGGCGGCTGGCCGCGCCCGAGGAGTCGGTGCTGTGCGTGCTGAACCCGGTGTCCCGGCAGCGCGCCATGGTCGTGGCCACGCCCGCCGGAGACGGCTGGTCCTATCTGTGGACGGGCGGCGGCATCGCCCCCGTGAGCCAGGTCGCCGAGGTCGCCGACCAGCTGGTGCGCCTGCTGGTCTGACGCTCTGACCTGCACTTTCGTGCGGGCGGCCGGGTGGCGGCCGCCCGCTTTCGCCTTGCCGGACGGTCCCCGGCTTCCCTAGACTTGTCACGAACAAGTGTTCGAACAAGCCGCATGCCTTCCCCCGTGCGGTCATCGCTTTTCTACAGGCGGGGGAGGGGAATGACGCGGGTATTCGGCGACCCGGTCGAGGTCTGGGTGTCCGACGGGCGCCCGGTCCGGTTCGTCTGGCGGGGACGGCTCTACACCGTACGGCGGATCCTGGAGCACTGGGTCACGACGCGGGACTGGTGGCGCGAGCAGCAGCCGGAGGCGGAGGTGACCGGCGAACGGGAGTTCTGGCGGGTCGAGGCGACCCCGGACCGGGAGATCGGCGTGTACGAGCTGCGTTACGACGCGGCCGCCGGCGACTGGATGCTGTCCCGGGTGTGGGACTGAAGGCGGCGCGCCGTGCACCTGCATGTCGCCTCCGCCTACTCCCTCCGGTACGGGACGGCCCCGCCGCGGGCGCTGGCCGCCCGCGCGGCCGGCCTGGGCATGCGCACCCTGGCCCTGACCGACCGCGACGGCCTGTACGGCGCGGTCAAGCACGTGCTGGCCTGCCGGGACGCGGGCGTCAGGCCGGTGCTCGGCGTCGACCTCGCCGTCACCGCCCCGGAGGGCCGGGCGTCCGGCGCGCGGCCCGCGCCGGACGCCCGGCGCCCGCGCCGTCCCGCCGAGCCCGCGCACCGGGTCGTCGTGCTGGCCGACGGGCGCCGCGGCTGGGCGTCGCTGTGCCGCCTGGTCAGCGCCGCCCACGCCCGCGGCGAGCGCACCAGACCGGTCGCCACCCGGGAGATGGTCGGCGAGCACGCCGACGGGCTGGTCGTGCTGCTCGGCCCCGCCTCCGACGTGGGACAGGCCGTCGCCGAACGCGACCACGACCTGGCCGCGGCCCGGCTGGCGGCCTGGCGCGCCACGGCCGAGACGGTCATCGAGATCGTCGACCACCAGGGGCCCGGCGACGGGTTCCGCGCCGCGCGGATGCTCGCCCTGGCCCGGGAGGCCGGGGTCCCGGCGGTGCTCGGCAACGCCGTCCGCTACCTGGACAAGGCCGACCATCCCGTCGCGCAGGTGCTGGACGCGGCGCGGCGGCTCGTCCCGCTGCACCGCCGCCACCTCGACGACACCACCGGCCAGTCCTACCTCAAGCCGATCCCGGAGATGCGGCGCGTCGCCGAGCTGGCCTGCGGCGCGGGCGCCGCCGACGAGCTGATGGCCGCCACGCTGCGGCTCGGCGAACGCTGCGCCCTGGACTCGCCCGCCGACCTCGGCATGGGCGCCCTGCACCTGCCCGACGTCGACGGCGACGCCCACGCGATGCTGGTCGCCCGGTGCCATGACGGCCTGGCCCGCCGCGGCCTGGAGCACTCCGCGCGGGCCGCCGCCCGGCTGGCCGACGAGCTCGGGGTCATCGCCCGCAAGGGCCTGGCCGCCTACTTCCTCACCGTCGCCGACGCCGCTGCCCTCATCCGCGGCCGCGGCATCCGCTGCGCCATCCGCGGCTCGGGCGCCGGCAGCCTGGTCAACTACCTGCTGGGCATCGGCGACCTGGACCCGCTGCGGCACGACCTGCTGATGGAGCGGTTCCTGGCCGACAGCCGCCCCGGCCTGCCCGACATCGACCTGGACGTGGAGTCGGCGCGGCGCCTGGAGGCCTACGAGGCGCTGTTCGACCGGTTCGGCCGCGACAACGTGGCGTGCGTGTCGATGATGGAGACCTACCGGGCCCGCAGCGCCATCCGCGACGTGGGCAACGCGGTCGGCCTGCCCCCGCAGGAGATCGACGCCATCGCCAAGGCGTTCCCGCACATCCGCGCCCGCCAGATCCGCGCCGCCCTGAACGACCTGCCCGAACTGCGCCAGAGCAACCTGTCCCAGGGCCGCCTGGAGGTGCTGTTCCGGATCGCCGAACGGCTCGACGGGCTGCCCCGGCACATCGCCATGCACCCCTGCGGCGTCCTGCTGTCGAACGGCACGCTGCGCGACCGCAGCCCCATCGAGACCAGCATGCTCGGCTTCCCCATGAGCCAGTTCGACAAGGAGGACGTCGAGGAGATGGGGATGCTCAAGCTCGACGTCATCGGGGTGCGCATGCAGTCGGCGATGGCCCACGCGGTCGCCGAGATCGCCCGCGTGGAGGGCGCCGAGATCGACCTGGAGGCCGTGCCGCGCGACGACCCCGCCACCTACGAGCTGATCCGCACCTCCCGCACGCTCGGCTGCTTCCAGATCGAGTCGCCGGGCCAGCGCGAGCTGCTCGGCAAGCTGCAGCCGCGGAACCTGGACGACCTGGTCATCGACATCTCGCTGTTCCGGCCCGGCCCGGTCAACTCCGACATGGTCACGCCGTTCCTGGAGGCCCGGCACGGCCGCCGCGCCCCGTCCTACCCGCACCCCGACCTGGCCGGCGCGCTGCGCGAGAGCCAGGGCGTGGTGGTGTTCCACGAGCAGGTGCTGCGCGTGCTGGACGTCATGACCGGGTGCGGCCTGTCGGAGGCCGAGGCGGTACGGCGCGCGCTCGGCGACGAGGAGGGGCAGCGCGAGGCGGCGGTGTGGTTCCGCGCGGCCGCCCTGGCCCGCGGCTACGACGAGACGACCGTCGAACGGGTCTGGCGGACGCTCACCGCGTTCGGCGCGTTCGGCTTCTGCAAGGCGCACGCCGCCTCGTTCGCCCTGCCCACCTACCAGTCGGCCTGGCTGAAACGCCACCACACGGCCGCGTTCTACGCCGGGGTGCTCACCCACGACCCCGGCATGTATCCCAAGCGCGCCATCCTCGACGACGCCCGCCACTTCGGCGTCCCGATCCTGCCGCTGGACGTCAACCGCTCGGCCGCCGACTGGCACGTCGAACCGGTCTCCCAGGGCGGCCGGCACGACGGCTACGGAATCCGCGTCGCGTTGAGCGAGGTCAGGGGGATCAGCGCGGCCGAGGTGTCGCGCATCGTCGAACGCCGCCCCTACGACTCCCTCGGCGACTTCTGGCGCCGCGCCAAGGTGTCCCGTCCCACCGCCGAACGGCTCGTCCTCGCCGGGGCCTTCGACGCCCTCTACGACCTGCGCCCGCCCGTCGCCGCGCCCGCGCCCGCGGCCGCCGTCAACGGAAGCGGCGGCGGGAGGGCGTCGGCCGTCGCCGGCGCGGCCGTGTTCATGCCGGCCGGTGACCGCGCGCTGGGCGGGCCCGCCCCGGCCGGGCGGCGCCCCGCCGCGTTGAACCGGCGGGACCTGCTGTGCCGCGTCGGGGCGCTGGACCGGGCGACGTCGCGTCCCCCCGACGGGCTGATCGAGGGGCAGCTGCCGCTCGGCCACGACCGGACCGAGGGCGGGCTCGGCGTCGTCGAGCACATCCCGGTGGGGCAGCTGCCGGACATGACGCCCGCCGAGGTGGTCGAGGCCGAGCTGGACATCCTCGGCATGGACGTGAGCCGGCACGTGCTGAGCTTCTACGACGAGATGCTGCACGGGCTGGGCGTCGTCCGGTCCCGCGAGCTGGCCGCCCGCCCGCACGGCGACGACGTGCTGGTCGCCGGCGTCAAGGTGGCCACGCAGACGCCCGCCGTGCGGTCCGGCCAGCGGATCATCTTCGCCACGCTCGACGACGCCACCGGCCCCGTCGACCTCACCTTCTTCGAGTCCGTGCAGGACCGCTGCGCCGCGATCGTGTTCAGCTCGTGGCTGCTGGTGGTGCGCGGCCGCGTCCGCCGGGCCCAGGGCGGCCGGCAACCGGCGTCGCTGACCGCCTACGCCTGCTGGGACCTGGTCGGCCTGTTCGAGGCGTGGCAGCGCGGCGGCCCCGCCGCCGTCCGCGCGGCCATGGCCCGCGAGGGACGGGACGTCGCCTCCTCGCGCTCGGTCGGCCGCCGCATCGTCTACGCCAACGGCTTCGCCCTGTCCCCGTACGCCGACATCGGCCACGCGGGCGGCGACGTCAAACGTCCCCCCGCCCGCCTCTGGCATGCCAGCGGCGGCAGCTCCGGCCCCACGCTATGACCAGGGGGGACGACCCCCTTCAACCCCCCGCGGCTGACCGGCATCCCTTCACTCCGCTGCGCTCCGTTACGGGTGGCGTCTTTCCCCTGGGGGGACGACCCCCCTTCAACCCCCCGCGGCTGACCGGCATCCCTTCACTCCGCTGCGCTCCGTTACGGGTGCCGGTCAGCTGGCTTCCAACTGCAGCCGGGTGATGTGGAAGACGGTGGCCATGCAGAGGGCGGCGGCGAGGGCCTGGCAGGCGGCCGCGGCGACGCCGACGTGCACGTAGAAGCGCGCCTCGGCCAGCGTGTGGACGCTGCCGCCGGAGAAGACGCGGGCCAGCCCGACGCCGAACAGCACCAGCGCCCACCAGGCCGTCACGACCAGGGCGACGGAGTGCCGTTCGGCGGGCCGCATGCGGCGGCTGCCCGTCCACACGTCGTACACGACCCGCGGCGGCAGCCACAGGTTGACCACGGGGGTGACCCAGCCGAACAGCACCCAGGCGCGGCGGTACCGGTGCGGGCCCGCCGACTGCCGGTGCGCCCGCCACAGCCAGGCCAGGTACAGCAGGCCGGTGATCCCGGCCAGGACCGCGCAGACGACGAACACGTCGGTGTAGGGCGCCAGCGCCCGTCCGGTGGCGGCGGGGTCGTAGGTGTCGTGCGTGGCGATCCGCAGCGGATCCTCCAGCCGCACCAGGCTCAGCCCGCAGCCGAGAGCGACGAACGCGTTGAAGCCGAGCAGCATGAACACGGCCATGCCGATCGCGCGGAAGTCGCGGCGCCGGGCCCAGGCGCCGCAGGCCGGGCACCGGGGGACCTCCGTCGGGATGATGTCGCCGCACAGCGCACACGGCATGATCCACCTCCGTGGACTTTGCGCTCTCCTGGACGGATACTACGAAGGTTTGACAAACGCCGCCCGGTGAAGGTTCACCGCATCCGTGCCCGGCCGGTCACGGCGGCAGGACCAGTGCCGTCCCGGCGAGCGCGGTGACCAGCGTGAGGGCGAGCCAGGCGGCCAGGCGGGGCAGGGCGCCCTGGTGGGTGAGCCGTTCGGGCCGCAGCCCGGTGACCGCGGCCAGGGCCCACCACTGCGCGGCGGCCGCCACGGTGACGTGCAGAGCGCCGAAGCCGGCCATCGAGGCGCCCAGCACCAGGCCCGGCAGGGTCAGGCCGTGCGCCAGCAGCGCGGCGCGGCGGGCCGTGCCCGACAGGCCGCGGCGCAGGCCCACGGCGATCACGGCCCACCCGGCGGCGGTGGCCAGCCACAGCGCCAGGACGACGTCCGGTACGCCGTTCAGCGACTCCGGTCCCAGCGTCGTTCCCTTCCTCTGCCGTCTCGTCGTGTGCGGGTCGTGCGTCGTGCGCCCCTCAGCGCATCAGGCCGGACTCCCAGGCCCAGACGGCGATCTCGGTGCGGTTGCGGGCGTCCAGCTTGCGCTGGACGCTGCTCAGGTGGGTCTTCACCGTCGACAGCGACACGAACAGCTCCCGGGCGATCTCGTCGTTGGTGCGGCCGCGCGCCACCAGGCGGACGACGTCCAGTTCGCGTTCGGTGAGGCCGTCGCGGACGGGACGCGGCTCGGCGGGCGGGACGGCCAGGTGCTCCAGCAGCCGGACGGTGACCGACGGCGACACCAGCGCCTCCCCGTTGGCGGCGGCCCGCACGGCCTCCACCAGCAGGGCGGGGCCGCTGTCCTTCAGCAGGAACCCGACCGCGCCGCCGCGCAGCGCCCCGTAGACGTACTCGTCCATGTCGAACGTCGTGACGATCACCACGCGCAGGGGTTCGGCGACGTCCGGTCCGGCCAGCAGGCGGGTCGCCGCCAGCCCGTCCATTCTGGGCATCCGGATGTCGAACAGGCACACGTCGGGCCGCAGCCGCCGGGCCTGCGCCACGGCCGCCGCGCCGTCGGCCGCCTCGCCCACCACCTGCATGTCGGGCTGCGAATCGATGATCATCCGGAATCCGGTCCGGACCATCTCCTGGTCGTCGGCGATCAGTACACGGATGGTCACGCGCTCGATTCTCGCAGCACCCGGGCGTCCGGAAGGACCGCCACCAGTTCCCAGCCGCCCTCGGGGCGGCGTCCGGCGCGCATCCGGCCGCCCAGCGTCTCGACGCGTTCGGACAGGCCGACCAGCCCGAACCCGCTCGACGGCAGGCGCCGTCCGCGCCCCTGACCGTTGTCGCGCACGCTGACCTCGATGCCGTCCGGCACCCGGACGATCTCGACCCTGACCTCCGTCGCGTCCGCCGCGTGCTTGCGGGTGTTGGTCAGCGCCTCCTGGACGATGCGGTGCACCGACGTGGCGATCTCGGGCGGCAGGTCGCCCAGGCCGGGGTCGACGCTGAGCGCGGCGGGCAGGTCGGTGAACCCCGCGACCAGCTCCTCCACCTGGGTCAGGTCCGCGATGGGGCGGGTTGCCGAGCCGCCGCGCCCCGGCCGTCCGGCGGACGGCCGGTTCCGGCTGAACGAGCCGCCCAGGCCCGGTGCGCCCGCCTCCGCCGACGCGCCGTCCGCGTCCGGCGCCGCGTGACCGGTGTGCTGGGCGTCCCGCAGCAGGCCCACCATGCGGCGCATCGACGTCAGCGCCTCGGTCCCGGCCTTCTCGATCCCGGCGAAGGTGGCGTCGAGCTGCCCGGGGGTCTGCGCCGCCCCCGACTGCGCCGCGAACCGGGCGGCCTGCGCCTGCACGACGATCCCGGTGATGTGATGGGCGACGAAGTCGTGCAGGTCGCGGGCGAGTTCGAGGCGTTCGTCACGGCGCGCGTCCAGCACCGCCCGGGCCCGACGGGCGTCCAGCGCCCGCAGGTACAACCCGGCGCCGATGGCGACGGCCACCAGCACGGCCATCGGCGCGGCCGACACCAGCAGGGCGATCGGCGTGGGCAGCGACGCCAGCTTCAGCACCGACACCCGGGCGATGACCGTCGCGGCCATCAGCGCGGTCGCCGGGACGAGCCGGTCGCGCCGGGTGCGCCACACCACCCGGACCGTGAGCGCCAGCAGCGCGAAGGCCTCCACGAGCAGGCTCGGCTGGTGGACGCCGTCGGGATGGGCGGCCAGCAGCGCGGTGGTCGCCGCCGACAGGCTCACCGCGATCACCGTCCAGCCGGTGGTGAACCGGGTGGGCAGCGTCGCGAACATGACGACGGCGGCGACGGCGATCGTCCACAGGTCCATCAGGGGATAGGACGGGTGGGTGGAGACCAGGCAGAGCAGCAGGAAGAACCCGGCCATGCTCCCGGCCATGACGCGGGCCAGGCAGCCGCCGACCCAGTGCACGCGCTCCAGCAGCGACCCCGGTTCCCTCATGGGCACGCAGGTTACGACCTCGGCGGTACGGACGGATCGACCATTCGGCCGATGCCGCCCCGTACAGGACCGAACCGGCGTCCGATGTGACGAACGGCTCCCTTCTCGCACGCTGGAGGCATGAACGCGATGACCTTCATCTACCTGCCGGTGGCGGCGTCGTTCGGGGCCTTCGTCGTCTACGGCGGCATCGTCATGCCCGCCCGCGAGATCGCCGACTCGGTCCGCCACCGCCGCCGCCAGACCCGGCCGCAGGACGCCGGCGTCGTCCGGGACGGCAGGGCCGTGGCGTGAACGAACCGGTCCTCGTCGGGGACGGCCTGGTCAAACGCTTCGGCCCCACGGTCGCGCTGGACGGCGTCGGCCTGGCGGTCGGCCGGGCCGAGACGGTGGCGATCATGGGGCCGAGCGGCTCGGGCAAGTCCACCCTTCTGCACTGCCTCGCCGGGATCATGAAACCGGACGCGGGGCAGGTGCGGCTGCTCGGGCAGCGCGTCGACACGCTCGGGGAGCGGCGCCGCAGCGAGCTGCGCCGCACCCGGTTCGGGTTCGTGTTCCAGTTCGGGCAACTGCTGCCGGAGCTGCCCGCCGTGGAGAACGTGGCGCTGCCGCTCATGCTCGGCGGCACGCCCCGGCGGGAGGCGGTGACCGCGTCCCGCGCCTGGTTCGGCCCGCTCGGCCTGGCCGGGATGGAGGGCCGCCGCCCGGGTGAGCTGTCCGGCGGGCAGGCGCAGCGGGTGGCGATCGCCCGCGCCCTGGTGACGCGCCCCGCCGTCGTGTTCGCCGACGAGCCGACGGGGGCGCTCGACCAGCGCACCGGGTACGAGACGATGCGGCTGCTGGTGGAGGCCACCCGGCAGAACGACGCCTCGCTCGTCCTGGTCACCCACGACCCGAACGTGGCGCGCTGGTGCGACCGCACCGTGGAGGTCCGCGACGGCCGCCTGCTGACCGCCGGAGCGGTGTGATGCCGGCGACGTTGGGACTCGCCTGGCGGCTGCTGCGCGGCGGCGGCCGCCGGGGCATGCTCGGCGCCCTGCTCACCCTCGCCGCCGTGGCCGTGTCGACCGGGCTGCTGCTGTTCGCCGTCGGCGCCAACCACGCCTTCGCGCAACGCGCCGACGCCGACGCCTGGCGGCACCCCGCCGAGACGTCCCCGCAGAAGGCGACGGCCGTGCAGGCGCTGTCCACCGACTATGTCCGCGACCGGCCCGTCACCATCGTCGACCTGGCCGCGCTGAACGACCGCGCGCCCGTGCCGCCCGGCATGCGGCGCTTCCCGCGTCCCGGCGAGGTGTGGGCGTCCCCGGCGCTGGCCGACCTGATGAGACGGATGCCGCCCGACCAGCTCGCCGCCCGGTTCCCGGGACGGACGCCGTCCGGTGTCCTCGGCCGGGACGCGCTCGTCCACCCTGACGAACTGGTCGCCGTGGTCGGACGCGCCCCCGGCGACCCCGCGATGACCGCCGACCGTGGCGACCGGTTCGGCAGGGAGACCGTCGCGTCGCCGAAGCGCGTCGACCGTTACGCCTCCGGGGCGGTGTCGACGGTGCCGCAGGTGTACCAGGTGCTCGTCGCCATCGCGTCGGTGCTGATGGTCGTGCCGCTGCTGGTGTTCGGCGGCGCCGCCGCCCGCCTCACCGTCGCGCGCCGCGACCAGCGGCTGGCCGCGCTGCGCCTGGTCGGCGCCACTCCCGGGCAGGTCGTCGCCGTCACCGTCGCCGAGGCGGTGCTGACGGCGCTGGCCGGGGCCGTCGCCGGGACACTGCTGTACGCCGCGTCCGTCCCCGCGCTGACCCGGCTCACGATCGGCGGCGGAGACTGGTTCGCCGGTGACCTGTGGCCGGACGCGGCGTGGCTGGGCGCGGTGCTGGCGGCGGTGCCCGTGCTCGTCGGGGTCAGCGCCGTCGTGGGACTGCGCCGTGTGGTGGTCAGCCCGCTCGGCGTCGCCCGGCGCGAGACCCCGCCGGCGCTGCGGGCGGTGCGCGGCCTGCTGCTCGTCGTGGTGCTCGTCGGGTTCGGCGCGGTGAGCGGCAGTCTCACCGGCATGGGCCGCGTCGGGCTGGTCGTGCTGCTGGTGTTCGTGACGCTGGCCTTCCTCGCGATCAACCTGGTGGGGCCGTGGGTGGTGGCGCTGATCGGCCGCCTCACCGTCGCGACCGCCCGCCGCCCCGCCCGGCTGCTGGCGGGACGGCGCCTGGTCGACGATCCCCGCGCCACCTGGCGCACCGTCGCCGGGGTCGCGCTGACCGGCTTCATCGCGGGCTTCCTGTGCCTGCTCAACCCGACGCAGGCCGACCTGGCCGAAGGACCGCCGAACCGGCTGGAACTGGTCGTCCCGCAGGCACGGTCGGCGGCCGTGGCCGCGCAGGTGCGCGACCGGCTCGCCGGGACGTCCGCGCAGGTCACCGTGCGGAGCGCCGAGCTGCCCGGGAACGACGGGCCCTCCGGGAACGACGGACCCTCCGGGAACGACGGGCCGGCGGGGAGCGCCGCGCCGTCCCGCATCGACGTCGTGGCCGCCACGGTGCCCGGCGGCGCGGCCGCCGTCGACCGCGCCCGCACCGCGCTGACCGGAGTGGTGCCCGGAAGGCCCGCCACCACTCCGGCCGACGACGCGCCCGCCCGCCACCTGCTGGCCGACCTGCGCACCGGAGCGCTGGTCGTGCTGACGGTGTCGTTCCTCATCGCGATGACCAGCGCCGGGATCACCGGGGCGTCCGCCGTGCTGGACCGCCGCCAGACCTACGCCATGCTGCGCCTGGCGGGCACGCCGCTGCCGGTGCTGGACCGGGCGCGCCGCCAGGAGACGCTCATCCCGCTCGTCGTCATGGGCGGCGGCTCCCTGCTGACCGGCATGTTCTTCGCGCTGCCGTTCGCGGCGGGCGTCGGGACCGCCGGTGCGCTGACGCTGCTGGCGTTCGTGGCGCTCGGCTTCGCCGGGATCTTCGGCGCGAGCGCGCTGAGCCGTCCCCTGCTGCGCTCGGTCACCACCGACCCGGCACCTCGCCCCGACTGACACGGCCGGAAATGCGCGTGCGTCGCCGGTGCCGCACCCGCAAGACTCGGACGTGTGACCGACTTCTCCTGGCTGGGACGGCCCATCGACGCACGGCACCTGTTCGCGCCCGAACGGCGTGCCCTCCTGACCCTGCTGCGGGATCTGGACCCGGCCGGCTGGGCACGCGAGGCCGTGCCCGGCTGGACGGTCAAGGACGTCGCCGCGCACCTGCTCGGCGACGACTACGGCCGCCTGGCGCACGACCGCGACGGCCACCAGAGTCACCGGACCGCGCCCGAGCCCAGCGAGACGTTCGAGGCGTTCATCCACCGGATCAACCAGCAGTGGGTGGACGCCGCCGACCGGCTCAGCACCCGCTCCCTCGTCGAGACGCTGGAGATGACCGGACGGCAGATCGCCGACCTGTGGCAGCGGTCCGACCCGCACGGGTCGAGCCGGGCGGTGAGCTGGGCCGGAGCCGACCCGGCCCCGCTGTGGCTGGACTGCGCCCGCGACTACACCGAGTACTGGACGCACCGGCAGCAGATCCGGCTGGCGGTGGGCCTGGAGGACGAGCGTCCGCCCGAGCCTCTGCTCGACACCTTCATGCGGGCGCTGCCGCACACGCTGCGGGACGTCGCGGCGGACGAGGGCACGCAGGTCCAGGTGCGCGTCGACGGCCTGGGCGCGTGGACGGCGACCGCCATCGCCGAAGGCTGGTCGCTGGCCCCGCCGCCGTCGGCCGCTCCCGCCGCCGTCGTCCATCTGGACCCGGTCACCGCGTGGCGGCTGTGCGTGCGGATGGTCCAGCCCGACGTGGCCGTGGCGCGTGCCCGGATGGAGGGCGACACGCGGCTCGGCGCCGCCGCCTGCCGCATCCTGTCCATCATCCGCTGACGGGGCGTCCACGGCTCGAACGTGCGTTCGGGAAATGTCGGCGGCGGTCGGTAGGTTCAGGTGTGTCAGCCGGGTGAGCAGGGAATACACGTCGAACCTCTGGGCTTGCGACGTACGTATGCACCTGTGACGCCCATTGGCGCGTGGCTTGCTCGACCCTCCGGGCAGCAGGAAGGGGAAGTGGCAGTGAGCGAACCGGCCCGCACGTTCCATCTCACCCACCCGTGGCTGTACGGCCCCGCCGAACGAACCCTGATCGAGCCCTGGCTGACCACGTTGTCCGGCCTGGTGCTCAACGCCTACGACGAGGTGGAGGAGCCCGTCGTCGTCCCGGTGCCGAGCGAGCCCGAGACCGTGCGGGTGCTCGTCCCGACCCGCCTGCTCCGTCCCGAGGAGTACGCGCTGGTGGAGCCCGTGGCCGCCTGACAGATTCTCAAATATCAAGACACATTTCTCATAATGTGAGCAAGCGGTCTAGGGTGGGGCCTCCGACGACGCAGGAGGCTCCATGTCCGCACGAGGCACCTACACGCATGGGCACCACCAGACCGTGCTGAGCTCCCACCGGTGGCGCACGGTCGAGAACTCGGCCGCCTACCTGGTGGAGCACCTTCGTCCCGGATCCCGCGTGCTGGACGTGGGCTGCGGCCCCGGCACCATCACCGTCGGCATGGCCGAGCTGGTGGCGCCCGGCCACGTCACCGGGCTGGACGCCGCCGAGCAGGTACTGCGGGACGCCGGCCGGTTCGCCGAGGAACGCCGGGCCGGCAACGTGACCTTCGTGACCGGCGACGTCTGCGCGCTCGCCTTCCCCGACGACACGTTCGACGTCGTCCACGCCCACCAGGTGCTGCAGCACCTCGACGACCCGGTGCGCGCGCTGCGCGAGATGCGGCGGGTGTGCCGGCCCGGCGGCGTCGTGGCCGCCCGCGACGCCGACTTCGGCACCATGGCCTGGTACCCCGAGCCGCCCGGCATGGACGCCTGGCTGCCCGTCTACTACAGGGTGGCGCGCGGCAACGGCGGCGAGCCGGACGCCGGGCGGCGCCTGGTGTCCTGGGCCCGGGAGGCGGGCCTCACCGACATCACCGCCACCGCGTCCAGCTGGTGCTTCGCGACCCCCGAGGAACGCCGGTGGTGGAGCGAGTCGTGGGGCGGGCGCATGGTCCGCTCATCGGTCGCCGACACCGCCGTCTCACACGGCCATGCCACCCGCGACGACCTGCGACGCGTCCACCAGGGCTGGCAGGAGTGGGCCGCCGCCGAGGACGGCTGGTTCGCCGTCACCCACGGCGAGATCGTCTGCCGCGTCGGCTGACCGGTTCATGCCGGGCGGCGGCGCGGCGTCATGACCCGGCCGATCGCCTTGCGGGCCACGGCGAACGCCGCCGACACCGCCGGATCGGGATGGTTCCTGCCCTTGCGCCAGTACCGCTGGGCGAGCCTGCGGTTGCCGGTCGAGGCGTAGACGCGGCCGAGATGCGCGTACGCGGACCCGACCATATCGGGTGACGCGGCGTCGGAGGCGATGACCCGGTGCAGGGCGTCCTCGGCGTCCTCCGGCGGCTGGACCAGGCACCCGAGATGGAACGCCGCCTCCACCGCCACCGCCGGATCGTCCGACCCGAGCGCCACCTCGTAGGCGTCGACGGCGGCGCGCATGTCGAGGAACCGCCCGGCCAGCCCGCCGAGCACCAGCGCCGCGCGCGGCGCGTGCTCGGGATGGCCGATATCGATGACGCGCTGGAAGGCCCGCGCCGCCGACACCGCCGAGAACCGCTGCGAATGGACGACGCCGACCTCGTACCAGGCCCGCGACGCCACGTCCGCGTCACCGAGTTCGGCCGCCAGCTCCCACAGCGCCAGGGCCGACAGCCCGTCGCCGCAGATCTCGCTGTCGAGCACACCGAGGTTGAAGGCGATCCGCGCCGCCTCGGCGCCGCCGCGCTGGACGTGGCCGAGGCACGCGTCGCGGACCCGCTCGACGAGATCGTCCCGTCCGGCCCGGCACAGGAACCGGGCCGCGGGCACGACGGCCTCGGCCACCCCTTCCTCGGTGACCTCGGCGGCGGAATCGGCCTCGAAGACCCCGACGCAGGCGTCCACGAACCGGTGCCGTTCGGCGGCGTCCTCGGCGAGCGCCGCGAGCTTGGTCGCCGCCAGCACGGCGTAGCGGGGCGCGCGCCCGGCCAGCGCGGCGAGGTAGGCCGGCACGGCCGCCTCCGGCTCGCCGGCGTGCTCGGCGATCAGCCCGGCGCAGTAGGCCGCCCACTCGCGCGTCGGGCTGGCGGCCTCGGCCATCAGATGCCGCATCAGCGGTTCGACGCCCGGTATCGCCCACGGCCCGCCCGGCCGCATCCCGTCCCCGATCGCCACGGCGATCAGGTGGGCGGCCTGGCGGGTCACCGGGTCGGCGCTGTTCAGCACCTCGGCGAACAGGCGGGCGGCGTGGTCGTCGTCCCGGCGGGCGATCGCGAACTGCGCCTCCAGGACGTGCGCCTGCGCCACGTCCTGGGGCTGCAGCCCGACCGGATGCCGCCTGGCCTCGGCCAGCAGTGCGACGGCCGTCTCCTCGTCGCCCCGCGCCAGCCGCACCCGGGCCAGCTGCAGCTTCAGCCGGGGCGCGAACAGGTACTCGCGCTCGATCGCCTCGGTCAGCAGCCGCTCGGACTCGTCCAGCTCGCCCTTCATCACGAGCAGCACCGACAGCTCCACCACGGCGTCCGCCGTGTGGAACGGAGAGTCCCAGGCGATGATCCGTCTGAGCACGCGTTCCGCCTCGCCGGTCTCACCGGCGCGCCTGAGCAGCGCGACCAGCGCCAGCCCGTCGTAGGGCGCGCTCAGCGCGTCCCCCCACTCGAAGGCGATCCGCATCGCCTCGATGACGCCGGGCTCGTCGCCGAGACGTTCACGCAGCCCCGCCAGCTTGTGCGCGGCCCGCGCCGTCACCTCGCGGTGACCCGCGGCGACCGCCTTCTCCAGCAGGGCGCGGGCCTGGTCGGGGGCGTTGTCGCGGCACAGGCCGGCCAGCGCCAGCATCGCGCGCGGCGCGGTCGCGAAGTGGTCCTCGCGCAGGATCCGCTCCAGCGCGGCGCGCCCCGCCGGCACGTCGCCGTCCTCCAGGATCGCCTCGGCCAGGTACCAGCGGGCCACGGCCGCCGCGTCGGCGTCGTCGCCGCGGGCGGCCTGCCGCCAGGCCCGCCGCGCCAGCTCCGGGTCGCCGTGCCGGGCGAACCACGCCGCCTTGCCGATCGCCACCGCCTCCAGCGGCGTCACCTGCGCCAGCCGCTCGGCGCCCTCGTCCACCGTCGGCAGCGCGGGCAGCAGCACCCGGCCGACCTGGTCGGCGAGCGCGTACCGGCCCGGGCCGTCGGGGAGCAGCAACGCCGGTTCGGCGCACGCCTCGTCCAGCGCCTCGGCGAACTCCTCGCGCGTCAGCGCCGGACGCGGCCGCAGCGCGGACATGCGGCGCGCGGCCTGCGGATAGAGCCGGTCGGCCGGAACCGACGTGCCCGCCGCCTGCCACCAGTCGAACATCGCCATCACCGTGGCGTAGCAGGCGGGGCACTCGGTGAGGGCCGCGTCGAGCCGCCGCCTGAGCCTGCCCGCCAGTTCGAGCTCGTCCTCGTACTGCTGGAGCGGATCGCTCCACATGTCCCCGCCGGTTCCCATGGCAGCTCCTCGGAGAACGGACTGTAACCAGAGAGATGCTCTCCGCATCGACGCTACGCCGCGACGGGGGCTCGCGCGGCCAAACCGCGTGAATCGCACCCTCCCGGAGCGGGGCGAGGTCAGAACGGGCCGGTGAGGTCGCCCAGCTTGTCGGTGAGCTGCAGGTTGTGGGAGTAGTCGACCGGGACGGTGACGACCGAGACCCCGTCGTCGCTGAGGGCCTTGCGCAGTGTCGGCAGCAGCTCGTCCGCCGACCCGACGCGGTAGCCCCGGGCGCCGAAGCTCTCGGCGTAGGCGACGAAGTCGGGATTGCGGAACCTGATGTGGGAGCTGGCCCCCAGCTCCAGGTCCATCTTCCACTCGATCAGCCCGTACGCCTCGTCCTCCCAGATCAGCACGGTGATCGGGACGTTCTCGCGGACGGCGGTCTCCAGCTCCTGGGAGTTCATCAGGAACGCGCCGTCGCCCGTGGCGGCCAGCACCCGGCGGTCGGGGTGGGCCAGCTTGGCGGCGATCGCGCCCGGCACGGAGAAGCCCATGGACGACAGGCCGTTGGAGACCAGCAGGGTGTTCGGCTCGTAGGTGGGGTAGAGGCGCGCCATCCACATCTTCACGGCGCCGGTGTCGGCCAGCACGACATCGTGGCGGCCCATGGCCGCGCGGATGTCGGCGACGACGCGGCGCGGCGACAGCGGGAAGCCGTCCTCGGCGCGGCCCTGCTCCAGTTCGGCGTGCAGCAGCTCGCGGATCCTGCGGCCGGTGCCGTTGACGTCGAACCGCCGGTGCACCGCGTCGGCGAGGGCGTGCAGCGAGCGCGAGATGTCGCCCTGGATGCCGACCTCGACGGCGTAGTGGTCGTCCACCTCGGCGGGGAACCCGTGAATGTGGATGATCTTCTTGTCGCCGTTCGGATTGATCTTCACCGGGTCGAACTCCTGCAGTTCGTATCCCACGGCGATGATCACGTCCGCCTCGTCGAATCCATGGTTCACGTAGTCGTGGCGCATGAACCCGAAGGCGCCCAGAGCGTTGGGATGGTCGTCGGGGAAGACGCCCTTGCCGTTGAACGTGGTGGCCACCGGCAGGCCGAGCGTCTCGGCGAAGTGCACGAGGGCCTGGCTCGCCCGGTAGCGGGTGGCGCCGTGCCCGGCCAGGACGATCGGCCGCCGCGCCATCGCCAGCACGTCGGCGGCGCGGGCGATCTGCGCCGGTGACGCGTCCTGGGGGCGCACCACGTTCACCGGCAGCGGACCCAGGTCGGCGGGCACCTTGGCGGCCTCCACGTCCTCGGGGATCGCCAGGTAGACGGCGCCGGGCCGTTCGGTCTGCGCGGTCTTGAACGCCTTGCGCACCATCTCCGGCAGGGCCTGCGCGGTCGGCGCCAGCTCGGCCCACTTGGTGATGGGACGGAACAGCGACACCAGGTCGACGATCTGGTGCGACTCCTTGTAGATGCGGTCCAGGCCGACCTGCGCGGAGATCGCCACCAGGGGCGTGCTGTTGGTGGTCGCGTCGGCCACGCCGAGCTGCAGGTTGATGGCGCCGGGGCCGAGGGTGGCCGAGGCGACGCCCGCGCGTCCGGTCAGCCGCCCGTAGATCTCGGCCATGAACGCCGCGCCCTGCTCGTGCCGCACCAGCACGTAGCGGATCGGGGAATCCTTAAGGGCGTCGATGAAGTGGATGTTCTCCTCACCCGGGATCCCGAAGACGTACTCGACGCCCTCGGCCTCCAGGGTGCGGACCAGCAATCGGGCTGCGTCGGCCTCGGCCTGCGCGGACATGGTGGAACCCTTCCCGGTGGGGCTGCGTCACTCACCCGCTGCAGCACCCCGGCGGACCCGCGCATTCCGCCCCCACCTATGACCTCGACGACAGCACGCCCTAGTGGACGAGGTCGCGGAGGGTGCGGAGGGTGGGTTCGTCGCGGACGCCGGCGATCAGGAGGGTGGTGACGGGGCTGTCGCGCCACAGCTGGAGGCGTTCCTTGACGCGGCCGATGGGGCCGAGCAGGGAGATCGCGTCGGCCAGCTCGTCGGGGACGGCCTTGATCGCCTCGTCGCGGCGGCCGTCCAGGAACAGCTCCTGGACGCGGGCGGCCTGGTCGGCGTAGCCGAGCCGGCCGATCAGGTCGAGGTGGAAGTTGCGGTCGCGGGCGCCCATGCCGCCGATGTAGAACGCCAGCGGGATCTTGGCGAACTCGAGCGCGGCGGCCAGGTCGTCGGTGACGATCGTGGTGACGGTGGCGGCGATCTCGAAGCCCGGCGGGCGGCCCGCCAGCGACGCGCCGAACAGCGGCTCGATCTTGGACGGGTCGACGAACAGCGGCAGCCAGCCCTGGGTGAGCTCGGCGGCGAGCGCGATGTTCTTCGGGCCTTCGGCGCCGAGGTAGATGGGGATCTCGGGACGCACCGGGTGCACGATCGACTTCAGCGGCTTGCCCAGCCCGGTGCCCCCCGGGTAGGGCAGCGGGTAGTGGGGGCCCGCGCTGGTCACGGGGGCCTCGCGGCGCCAGACCTGGCGCATGATGTCGATGTACTCGCGGGTGCGCGCGAGCGGCTTGGGGAACGGGACCCCGTACCAGCCCTCCACGACCTGCGGCCCGGAGGCGCCCACGCCCAGGATCAGCCGCCCGCCCGACAGGGCGTCGAGGGTGAGGGCCTGCATGGCGGTCGCGACGGGGGTGCGCGCCGACAGTTGCGCCACGGCGGTGCCCAGTCGGATCCGCTTGGTGCGGGCGGCGTACCAGGTCAGCGGGGTGAAGGCGTCCGAGCCGTACGCCTCGGCGGTGAACACCGCGTGGTAGCCGAGCCGTTCGGCGGCCAGCACCGTCTCGGTCTGGTCGTCGGGGTCGCGCTGCCAGTAGCCGACGTTGATGCCGAGCTTGAGGTCCGCGGTCACTGTGGCACCCTCCGGGGTCGTTGCGCACCGCGATACTAGAACAGGTTCTAGTTGGTGGGGAAGGCGGCTGCGGAGACGGATCGGGGCCGCGGCCTCGCGGCCACGGCCCCGGTCGGCGGCGCGTCAGCGAACCCGGGCAGGGAGGGCGGGCGGACGCGCCGGGCGGACTATGCGGTGCGTGCGGTGCCGAGCAGGGCCCGCCAGCCCTCCGCGGACAGGATCAGCGCTGGGCCGGACGGGTCCTTGGAGTCGCGGACCGCACACAGACCGTCCGGCAGCGCCGCCACTTCGACGCACTGGTCTCCGCTACCGCTGTATGAGGACGTGCGCCACTGGGCGCGGGCGAGATCGCGTTGCAGGTTGTTCACGGGCTGCTCCCTGCTGCCTCGACGATGAGGTGCGCGGAATCCTCGGGGGACAACGCCGCCTCGACGATGCGATCGAAGCGACGCCTGTGTACGCCTGTTTCCTCTGCGCTTTCGACGTAAACGTCACCCATGGTGCCTTCGACGTAGGCGATATCGGGGTCTGCCGGGTCCGGAAAGGAAAGGATCGTGAACCGCCCGTCGAGCCCCGCGTGCTCGCCCGCGCCGTACGGCAGCACCTGCACCGTCACGCGGGGTCGTTCCGCCATCACGGCCAGTGCCCTGAGCTGGGCGTTCATCACCGGAGCCCCGCCGATCGGCCGGTGCAGCACCGCCTCGTCCAGCACCACGTGCAGCAGCGGCGCGTTCGGCCGTTCGAGCAACTTTTGCCGTACCTTGCGCGCGACGATGCGGCGTTCGATCTCCGTGGACCCGGGCAGCATCCGCCCGGCGGTGATCACCGCGCGGGCGTACTCCTCGGTCTGCAGCAGCCCGTGCACCAGCTGCGGGTCCCAGGTGCGGATGTCGGACGCCTCGTCCTCCAGCGCGACGTAACTTCCGGCGAAAACGTCGGCGTAAGCGGTCCACCAGCCGCGCTGGCCCGCCTCGCGCGCCAGCGTCATCAGGGCGTCCCGGTCGGGGCTGGGCACCCCGTACAACTCCAGCATCCGGGCGACGTCGCCGACCTTCGGCCGGGTCTGCCCCGTCTCCACCCGCGACACCGTGGCCCGGGACCAGTCGAGCCGGTCCGCCACGTCCTGCAACGTCAGGCCCAGTTCCTCGCGCAGCCGGCGCAGTTCCCGGGCCAGGCGACGACCTCGTACGGTCGGCCGATATGTCATGAGGGCAGAGTCTGTCGTTTCGGTCGGCACCTCTCAACGCGATTGCCGAAGCCGGTAAGGGCAATCTCGCCAACGGTGTTGCGCAAATGAGATTCTCACGCGAGGCTTCATTGAAGTGTAACCACAGGGGGACCCACAGTAACGGGACGATTGATGACCGCGTAGTCGGCCGAGACCTTTCGATCGCGGGGAGGGCCCGTGCACAGCTCGTCAGAACTCATCCATGACACCTCGCCGCCGCGTGCGGTGCCGACCGAGGAGCCCGGCATCCGCGCGGGCTGGGCCTGGTCCCTGCCGCGCGGCCCGGCGTGCGCCCGCCATGCCAGGACGCTCCTGGCCGACGCGCTCGCCGACCTGGGGGTGCCCCGTGACCCGATCGCCGACGCCAAGCTGATGGTGAGCGAGCTGGCCACCAACGCCTACCAGCACGCCGCCGATTACGGCCCGCATGAATTGTGGCTGGCGGTCGATGACGACGCGCGGCCCCCCGCGGAGGTCCGCTGCGCGGTGTTCGACGCCTTCGTCGACGCCCGGCTGCCCGGCTATTCGTGGACGTCCGGTGACTGCGGCCGGGGCCTGAGCATCGTCGCCGAGATGTCGCGGGGCCGCTGGGGGCTGCTGCACACGCTGTCGCGTCTGGGGACGCCCGTGCCGGGCAAGGCGGTGTGGTTCGTCGTGCCCACCCGCGTCGCCTGACGCCCCAGCCCCCTGACGCCCCGGCCGTCCCGCGACCGGACGTAGGGCATTTCACGTGGTCGCCGCTTGGGTGGTTCCGGGTGGTATGTCATGCTGTGCAGTCGACGGACGCGGAGGAACCCGGTGTGAATCCGGGGCTGTGCCCGCAACTGTGACCGGGGAGTTCTCCCCCCGCGCAAGGCCACGGCGGCGACGCTGGAAGGCCGGGGGAGCGGTGCCGTCCCTGACCGGGACCGGTGCCGGAACGTCGATCCGGGAGCCAGGAGACTCCGGCCGTCGCAGCTGACCGCCACGGGCGTGGACACCCGAGGGGAAGGATGATGAGGCATGCCCCGTCTGATGGGCCGATGAGCCGCCCGGCCGCCGATGGGGGGACGACCCCCCACACTCCCCGCTATCCGTTCTCCGCCGTCGTCGGGATGGCCGATCTCAAGCTCGCGCTGCTGGTCAACGCGGTGTCGCCGGGTGTGGGCGGGGTGCTGGTGCGCGGCGAGAAGGGCACCGCCAAGTCGACGATCGTGCGGGCGCTCGCCGGGCTGCTGCCGCCGGTGCGGGTGGTGGACGGCTGCCGGTTCTCCTGCGACCCCGACGCCCCCGACCCCGCCTGCCCCGACGGCCCGCACACCGGGCACGACGCGCGGCGACGGCCCGCCCGCCTGGTGGAGCTGCCCGTCGGCGCGTCCGAGGACCGGCTCACCGGCTCGCTCGACATCGAACGGGCGCTCACCGAGGGCGTGAAGGCGTTCGAGCCGGGCCTGCTCGCCGCCGCGCACCGCGGGGTGCTGTACGTCGACGAGGTGAACCTGCTGCACGACCACCTGGTCGACCTGTTGCTGGACGCCGCCGCGATGGGCGAGTCGTACGTCGAGCGCGAGGGCGTGTCGGTGCGGCACGCGGCGCGGTTCCTGCTGGTCGGCACCATGAACCCGGAGGAGGGCGAGCTGCGCCCGCAGCTGCTGGACCGCTTCGGGCTCACCGTCGAGGTCGCCGCCACCCGCGACCCGGACGAGCGCGCCGAGGTGGTGCGGCGCCGGCTGCGCTTCGAGGAGTCCCCGGCCGCCTTCGCCGCCGCGTGGGCCGACGAGGAGGCCGCGCTGGCCGCCCGGATCGCCGCCGCCCGCGACCGGCTGCCCGGGGTGGAGTTGACCGACGCGGCACTGCGCCAGATCACGGCCGTGTGCGCCGCGTTCGAGGTGGACGGGCTGCGCGCCGACCTGGTGACCGCGCGGGCCGCGATCGCGCTGGCCGCCTGGCACGGCCGTACCGCGGTGAGCACCGAGGACGTGCGCACGGCGGCGCGCCTGGCCCTGCCGCACCGGCGCCGCCGTGACCCGTTCGACGCCCCCGGCCTCGACACGCGCAAGCTGGACGAGGTGCTCGACGAGCACGACGACCGGCCCCCCGAGCCCCCCGACGGCGACGGCCCGACCCCGCCCGGAGGCCCCGGCGGTGGCGGGCTGCCCGACACGTCCCCCGACGCCCCGTCGCCGGAGACCCCGGAGGCGGGCGGCGCCGACGGCGGTTCGGGTGCGGGCGGTTCGGGCGGCGCCGGTCCGCGGCGCGAGGACGAGCCCGCGCCCGCCGACGCCGCCTACAGGCCGCGCCTGTTCACCGTCCCCGGCACCGGCACCGGCGCGCCCGGCCGCCGCTCCAAGGCCCGCACCCCGCACGGCCGCGTCTCCGGCGCCCGTCCCGGCTCGCGCGGCCTGCATCTGACCGCCACGCTGCGCGCCGCCGCCCCGTACCAGCGCGCCCGCGGCCGTACCGGACCCGGCCTGGTCGTCGCGGCCGAG
This sequence comes from Actinomadura sp. NPDC047616, assembly GCF_040642915.1. NCBI lineage: Bacteria > Bacillati > Actinomycetota > Actinomycetes > Streptosporangiales > Thermomonosporaceae > Actinomadura > Actinomadura sp. NPDC047616. The sequence goes on along the minus strand of NZ_JBEYTB010000012.1, from coordinate 199,560 downwards.
GATCTGCGCGAGGCGGTGCGGGACGGACGCGAGGGCAACCTCGTGCTGTTCGTCGTCGACGCCAGCGGGTCGATGGCCGCGCGGCAGCGGATGCGCGCGGTGAAGGGCGCGGTGCTCAGCCTGCTGCTGGACGCCTACCAGCGCCGCGACAAGGTGGGCCTGATCACCTTCCGGGGACGGGACGCCACGCTGGTGCTGCCGCCCACCTCGTCGGTCGAGGCGGGGGCGCGCCGCCTGGAGCGGCTGCCCACCGGCGGCCGCACTCCGCTGACCGCCGGGCTGCTGCGCGCCGCCGAGGTGCTGCGCGTCGAGCGGCTGCGCGATCCGTCCCGGCGTCCGCTGCTGGTCGTGGTGACCGACGGCCGCGCCACCCACGGCCCCGCCCCGTCCGCCGCCGCGGCCCGGCTCGGCGACGTGGCCTCCGTCGTGGTCGACTGCGAGTCGGGGCCGGTGCGCCTGGGGCTGGCGGCCGAGCTGGGCGGGCGGCTGGGCGCGGAGGTCGTCCGGCTGGAGCACCTGGCCGCCGGGTCCCTCGCCGGAGTCGTCCGGGGCGCCAGGACGGCGCCCGACCGCAGCGCCTGGAGAAGGGGAGCCTAGGCATGCCGCAGGGGAAGCCGGAGCAGGTGCCCGACGACGGGCTGACGACGCGGCAGCGCCGCAACCGGCCGCTGGTGATCGTGCACACCGGGCCCGGCAAGGGCAAGTCGACCGCCGCGTTCGGGCTGGCGCTGCGGGCCTGGAACCAGGGCTGGCCGATCGGGGTGTTCCAGTTCGTCAAGTCCGCCAAGTGGCGCATCGGCGAGGAGCGGGCGCTGCGCGTGCTCGGCGACAGCGGCGAGGGCGGCCCGGTCACGTGGCACAAGATGGGCGAGGGCTGGTCGTGGATCCGCCGCCCCGGCACCGAGGCCGACCACGAGGCCGACGCGCGCGAGGGCTGGGAGCAGATCAAGCGTGACCTGGCCGCCGAGACCTACCGGCTGTACGTGCTGGACGAGTTCACCTACCCGATGAAGTGGGGATGGGTGGACGTGGACGACGTCATCACCGCGCTCCGGGAGCGGCCGGGGCAGCAGCACGTGGTGATCACCGGGCGGGACGCCGATCCGCGGCTGGTGGAGTTCGCCGACCTGGTCACCGAGATGGGCAAGATCAAGCACCCGATGGACCGCGGCCAGAAGGGCCAGAAGGGCATCGAATGGTGAGCGTGCCCGCAGGGGGCCTGGCATGAGCGTTCCTCGTCTGGTCGTCGCGGCACCCGCCTCTGGGAGCGGCAAGACGACCGTTGCCACGGGGCTGATGGCGGCGTTCGCGGCACGGGGCCTCGCGGTGTCCCCCCACAAGGTGGGGCCGGACTACATCGACCCGGGGTACCACGCGTTGGCGACCGGACGTCCCGGCCGTAACCTCGACCCCTGGCTGACGTCCGAGGAGCTCGTCGCGCCGCTGCTGCTGCACGGCGCGGCAGGGGCGGACGTGGCGGTCATCGAGGGCGTCATGGGCCTGTACGACGGGTTCACCGGCGCCGGCGTGGACGACTCCGGGGGAGACTTCGCGTCCACCGCCCACGTCGCCGCGCTGCTGGACGCGCCCGTCGTCCTGGTGGTGGACGCGGCGGCGGCGTCGGGCCGTTCCGTGGCGGCCACCGTGCACGGCTTCCGTACGTTCGGGAACGTGCGGTTCGGCGGGGTCGTCCTGAACCGGATCGGGTCGGACGCGCACGAGCGGATGTGCCGCGACGCCCTGGCCGAAGTCGGCCTGCCCGTGCTGGGCGCGCTACGGCGTCACGACGACATCGCCACCCCGTCCCGGCACCTGGGGCTCATCCCGGCGGCGGAACGCGACGCCGACGCGGTCGCCACGGTGCGGCGCATGGGGGAGCTGGTCGCCGAATCCTGCGACCTTGACGCCGTCCTGGCAGTGGCACGTTCCGCCCCGCCTCTGCCCGCCGCCCCCTGGGAGCCCCCTGCCGCGGAGCAGGTCCAGGGGCGGCGGCCAAGGATCGCGGTCGCCGGCGGCCCGGCGTTCACGTTCGGCTACGCCGAGAACGAGGAGCTGCTGGAGGCGGCGGGCGCCGAGGTCGTCCGGTTCGACCCGCTGCGCGACGAGCACCTGCCGTCCGGCACGCGGGGCGTGGTGATCGGCGGCGGGTTCCCCGAGATGTACGCGGCGGAGCTGTCGGCCAACGAGCCGCTGCGTCGCGAGCTGGCGTCGTTCACCGGCCCCGTCTACGCCGAGTGCGCGGGCCTGCTGTATCTGGCGCGCGAGCTGGACGGCGCGCCGATGTGCGGGGTGCTGGGCGACGTGACCGCGACGATGGCCCCGCGGCTGACGCTGGGCTACCGGTCGGCGGTCGCGGTGTCGGATTCGGTGGTGGCGCGCACGGGCGAACGGGTGCGCGGGCACGAGTTCCACCGCACCGTCACCGACCCCGGCCACGGCTCCACGGCGGCGTGGCAGTGGTCGCCGTCCGGGCCGGAGGGGTTCGTGCAGGGCGCGTGCGTCGCGTCCTATCTTCACCTGCACTGGGCCGGTATGCCGCACTTCGCACAGAGAATGGTGGACTCCTGCCGATGACGCCGCCGATGACCCGGCCGATGCCCCGACCCGTGGGAGGCGGCACGTGAGCGCCTTCAGCGAGCCCGTCCCGCTCGAAGGGGAGCTGGTGGTGCTGCGCCCCTTGGCGGCGGACGACGACGCCGCGCCGGCCGAGGGGCACCTGCCTCAGCGGGACGGCACCGGCGCGCACTTCGCCGTGACCGACCGCGACAGCGGGACGCCCGCCGGGACGATCGGCCTGTCGCGCGTGGACCCGTCGCGGCAGACCTGCGAGGTCGGCCTTGCCATACGCCCGTCCTGGCGCGGACGCGGCTTCGCCACCGAGGCGTTGACCCTGGTCTCGCAGTGGGCGCTGCGCGCGTGCGGCCTGCACCGGGTCGAACTGCGCGCCCCCGGCACCGACCACGCCTGCCAGCGGGTGGCCGAGAAGGCGGGCTTCCGGCGCGAGGGCGTCGCGCGCGGCGCCGGACGCGGACCCGACGGCCGGCCGCACGACCAGGTCGTCTTCGGCCTCCTCCGCCCCGACCTGGACGACGCGCCGCGTGAGGACCCGCCGCGTCTGGTCGGGCTGGGCGTCGGGCCGGGCGACCCGGAGCTGGTCACCGCCAAGGCGGTGCGGATCCTGGGCGAGGCCGACGTGGTGCTGGTTCCGGTGATGGCACTGGACGAGGAGGGCCGCGCCGAATCGGTCGTCCGCACCTACACCGGCAAGGCCGAACGGGTCGTGTTCGCGTTGAACGACCGTGGCGGCGTCACCGGGCGGCGGGCGGCGGCCTGGGACGGGGCGGCCGACCGCGTCCTGCGCGCCTTCGCCGACGGCGCGCGGACGGTCGCGTTCGCCACCATCGGCGACCCCAACGTCTACTCCACCTTCACCTACCTCGCCCAGACGGTCCGCGAGCGGCGCCCGGACACGGTCGTGGAGACCGTCCCCGGCATCACCGCCATGCAGGACCTGGCGGCGCGTTCGGGCACCGTGCTCGCCGAGGGCGCCGAGTCGGTGGGTCTGGTGCCGCTGACCGGCGGCGTGGCCGCGTTCCGCGCCGCCCTGGACGCCTGCGACACGGTCGTGGCCTACAAGTTCGGCTCGGTCGCCGACGAGGTGATCGGCACGCTCAAGGACGCGGGACGGCTGGACGACGCGGTCTACGGCGCGCGGCTCGGCCTGCCCGGCGAGGACGTGCGGCCCGCCCGCGACGTCGGCGGGCCCGTCCCGTACCTGTCCACGCTGATCGTGCCCGGCCGCCGCACCACCCGAGGAGGAAAGATCGTATGAGGGGCCCACGGGTGACCGGCCGGGTGCTGTTCGTGGGCGCCGGGCCGGGCGCCGCCGACCTGCTGACGTTCCGCGCGGCCCGCGCCATCGCCGCCGCCGACGTGGTGATCTGGGCGGCCAGCCTGGTGCATCCGGACGTGCTGGAGCACGCCCGCCCGGACGCGGAGATCGTCGACTCGGCGACGCTGCCGATGGAGGGCGTCCTGCCGTACTACGAGCGCGCCGCCGCCGAGGGGCTCACCGTCGCCCGCATCCACTCCGGTGACCCGGCGCTGTGGGGCGCGCTGCAGGAGCAGCTCGACCGCTGCCGCGAGCTGGGCCTGGAGACCGAGGTGGTCCCGGGCGTCTCCAGCTTCAGCGCGGTCGCGGCGGCCGTGCGGCGCGAGCTGACCATCCCCGAGGTGGCGCAGTCGGTGATCCTGACCCGGCTGGGCGGCGGGAAGACGCCGATGCCGCCGGGGGAGGAGGTCCGCGAGTTCGCCCGGCACGGCGCGACCATGGCGCTGTTCCTGTCGGCGGCCCGGTCCGGGCAACTGCAGGACGAGCTGCTGGAGGGCGGCTACCCCGAGGACACCCCCTGCGTGGTGGCCTACCAGTGCACCTGGCCGGACGAGCTGATCGTCCGCTGCGCGCTGGGCGAGCTGGCCGCCACCATCAAGGCGCACAGACTGTGGAAGCACACGCTGGTGCTGGTCGGCCCCGCCCTGGCCGCCGAGGGCACCCGCTCGCACCTGTATCACCCCGGTCATTTCCACGGTTTCCGGCGCGCCGAGCCCGCGGCCCGCCGCCGGCTCAGGGAGGCTCGACGCCCATGACTCGCGGAGGGCGGCCATGAGCGACGACAGCAGGGAGCTGAGGGAACCGGACCTGCCGCGCACGATGAAGGTGCGGCAGAAGGCGTTGCGGACGGGGTGGACGACCGGCACGTGCGCGTCGGCGGCGGCCAAGGCGGCGACGCTGCTGCTGCGCGGCGAGGAACTGCCCGGGTACGTGGAGGTCGCGTTGCCGTCCGGCAACCGGGTCACGTTCCGGGTGGAGGAGACCGGCGTGGACACCGGGCGCGACCGGGCGCGGGCGGTGGTGGTCAAGGACGCGGGCGACGACCCCGACGTCACGCACGGCGCGCACATCACCGCGGACGTGTCGTGGCGGGACGAACCGGGCCTCGACCTGGACGGCGGCGAGGGCGTCGGCGTGGTCACCAAGCCGGGCCTGGGCCTGGAGCTCGGCGGTCCGGCGATCAATCCCGTCCCGCGCAAGATGATCACGCAGGCGGTGGCGGAGGCGCTGGCCGACGCGCCGCTGGACGGCCCGCCCGACCCGCGGGCGGTCGCCGACCCCGCCACCGGGCGGGGCGTCCGCGTGGTGATCTCGGTCCCCGACGGGGAGCGGATGGCGCGCAAGACCACCAACAAGCGCCTGGGCATCCTCGGCGGCATCTCCATCCTGGGCACGACCGGGATCGTCCGGCCGTTCTCCACCGCGTCGTGGCGGGCCAGCGTCGAGCAGGCGGTGTCGGTCATGGCGGCGCAGGGCGAGACGACGCTGGTGCTGTGCACGGGCGGCCGCACCGAGAAGGGCGCGATGAAGCTGCTGCCGCGCCTGCCGGAGGTGTGCTTCGTGGAGGTGGGCGACTTCACCGGGGCGGCGCTGCGGCGCGCGGTCGAGCACGGGCTGACGCAGGTGGTGTTCGTCGGCATGGCGGGCAAGCTCACCAAGCTCGCCTCCGGGGTGCTGATGACGCACTACACGCGCTCGCGCGTCGACACCGGGCTGCTCGGCGAGATCACCACCGCGATGGGCGGCCCGCCGGAGCTGGCCGAGCGGGTCGCCGCCGCCAACACCGCGCGGCACGCCTACGAGCTGTGGGAGGCGGCCGGGCTGCTGGGGCCGTGCGGGCGGGAGCTGTGCCGCCGCGTCGCCGGGGTGCTGGAGCGCTTCGCCGCCGAGGCCGCGGGCGACGGCAACAGCCCGATCGCCGCCCAGGTGGTGCTGGTCGACTTCACCGGCGAGCGCATGGTCGGCATGTTCGGGCGGATGGCGCGGCGGCCGCGGTGAACGCCATGATCACGGTGATCGGGTACGACGGGTCGCCGCTGCCCGCCGAGGCCCGTGCCCTCCTGGAGGAGGCCGCGCTCGTCGTGGGCGGCGCCCGGCACCTGGCGGCCGTGCCCGTGCCCGACGCGGCCCGCCGCGTCGTCCTGGGCGACGTCACCGCCGCCCTGGACGAGATCGACGCCGCCGGGGCGGAGACGAACGTCGTGGTGGTGGCCAGCGGCGACCCGGGGTTCTTCGGCATCGTGCGCGCGCTGCGGGAGCGGGGGCATCGGCCCCGTGTGCTTCCGGCGTTGTCGTCGGTGGCGCGGGCGTTCGCGCGGGCCGGGCTGCCCTGGGACGACGCGCTGGTGGTGTCCGCGCACGGCCGTGAGTCGCGCCGTGCCGTGAACGCGTGCCGTGCCCATCCCAAGGTCGCCGTGTTGACCGCGCCGGGCTTCGGGCCCGCGGAACTGGCGCGCGAGCTGTTCCCGCAGACGCCCCGGACGTTCGTGGTGTGCGAGAACCTGGGCGAGCCCGACGAACGCGTGGTGCACGTGCGTCCGGCCGAGGCCACCACGCGCCCCTGGCGCGACCCCAACGTGGTGCTGGTGCTGGACCCGTTCCGTTCGGTCGGCGCCAAGGGATGGATCGCCGGGACGCCCCCGGGCCCGGCGACCTGGGCGCTCCCAGAGGAGGCGTTCGACCACCGCGACTCGATGGTGACCAAGGCGGAGGTGCGGGCGTTCGCACTGGCCAGGCTAGGGCCGCGCGTGGGCGACATGGTGTGGGACGTGGGCGCCGGCAGCGGTTCCGTGGCGATCGAATGCGCCCGTTTCGGGGCGGCCGTGGTGGCCGTCGAACGCGACGCGGCGTCGTGCGAACGCATCCGCGCCAACGTGCGCGCGCACGGAGTGAAGGTCGCGGTGTCCAGGGGCGAGGCCCCGCACGTGCTGGAGCATCTCCCCGACCCTGACGCGGTGTTCGTCGGGGGCGGCGGGCCGGAGGTGGTGCGCGCGTGCGCGTCACGGGCGTTGCGCAGCGTCGTCGTCGCGCTGGCGGCCGTGGAGCGCGTACGGCCGACCCTGGACGCGCTCACCGCGGAGGGCCTCTCCGCCCAGGCCGTCCAGCTCCAGGCCAACCGGTTCTCCCCCCTGCCCGGGGACGTGCACCGCCTGGCCGCGACCAACCCGGTGTTCGTGGTGTGGGGCGACCGTGAGCCGTCCCCCGTGCCCCCTGCCCGGGACGACCGAACGGGGCGCCGCCCCCAGACCATCGCCGAACTGCCTGACGACAGCGACACGAGGAGCGCACAGTGACGATCGGCATAGTCGCGGCCACCGCGGGCGGCCGCACCGCCGCCGACGCGCTCGCCGCCGCCTGGCCCGGCCAGGTGCGCCTGTTCACCGACGTCAAGGCCACCGACGGGCTGCGCCAGGCGTGGCGGACGTGCGACGCCATCGTCAGCTTCCTGGCCGTGGGCGCGACCGTGCGCGTGCTGGCGCCGCTGCTGGAACGCAAGGCCACCGACCCGGCCGTGGTGTGCGTGGACGAGAGCATGCAGTTCGCCGTCGCGGTGCTCGGCGGCCACCACGGCGCCAACGAGCTCGCCCACCGGCTGACCGGCGTGCTCGGCTGCACCCCCGTCGTCACCACCGCCAGCGACCAGGCCAACGTCACCCCCCTGGACTCCTACGGCGCCGACCTCGGTTTCACCGTGCACAACCCCGACATGCTCGCGCACGTCGGCGCGGCCGTCCTGTCCGGTGAGCCGGTGCTGCTGGAAGGCGCCGGCGACTGGCCGCTGCCTCCGCTGCCGCCCAACGTCCACCCGGAGTTCGACGACGTGGAGCCGTCCGCCGGGATCCTGGTCACCGACGGCGCCGAGATCTCGTGCATGTGCCACGAGGGCTGGTTCGGCAACCGGCTCGTGTACCGGCCGCCGTCGCTGGTCGTCGGGGTCGGGTCGGCGCGGGGCGTCGGCGCCGCCGAGGTCGGCGAGCTGATCGACCGGGCGCTGGCCGCGGCGGGCCTGGCCCCGGAGTCCGTGCGCTGCGTGGCGACCGTGGACCTCAAGGCCGACGAGGAGGGGATCCTGGAGGCGGCGCGGCGGCGCGGCTGGCAGGTCGTCACCTACCCGGCCGAGGTGCTGGCCCGCGTCGAGGTGCCCAACCCCTCGCCGGTCGTGGCGGCCGAGGTCGGCACGCCGAGCGTCGCCGAGGCGGCGGCCCTGCACGCGGCCCGCTCGTTCGGCCGCGGCGCCGAACTGGTCACCGAGAAGACCAAGTCGGCGAACGCCACCGCCGCCGTCGCGCGGCTGCGGCCGCGCGGGCGGCTGAGCGTCGTCGGGCTGGGTCCGGGCGCCCGCGACCTGCTCACCCCCCGCGCCGCCCGGACGCTGCGGCGCTCGTCGGTCGTGGTGGGCCTGGACCAGTACGTCGACCAGGTCCGCGACCTGCTGCGTCCCGGCACGCGCGTGCTCGGCAGCGGGCTCGGCCAGGAGGAGGAACGCGCGCGCACCGCCGTGCGGGAGGCCGCGGCCGGACGCGCCGTCGCGCTCATCGGCTCCGGCGACGCCGGCGTGTACGCGATGGCCAGCCCGGCGCTGGAGATGCTCGCCGCGGAAGGGGCCGCGCACGCCGTGGACGTCGACGGCGTCCCCGGCATCACCGCCGCCGTGGCCGCGTCCGCCCTGCTCGGCGCGCCGCTGGGACACGACCACGCCTACGTGTCGCTGTCGGACCTGCACACGCCCTGGGAGGTCATCGAACGCCGCGTCCGCGCCGCCGCCGAGGGCGACTTCACCGTCTGCTTCTACAACCCGCGCAGCCGCGCCCGCGACTGGCAGCTGGCCAAGGCCCTGGGCATCCTGGCCGAACACCGCCCGCCGCAGACCCCGGTGGGGCTGGTGCGCAACGCCTCCCGGCCGGACGAGTCGGTCACCCTCACCACGCTCGCGGACGTGGACCCCGCGCAGGCCGACATGTTCACCGTCGTCCTGGTCGGCTCCAGCCGGAGCCAGGACATGGCGGGCCGGTTCGTCACCCCCCGGGGCTACCGATGGGCCTAGAAGGCGCACGCCACCAAGACGCACGCCGTGACAGGCTTGGCGTGATCGTCACGGACCGGTGCCAGGGGTGCGGTGCGTGCCTGCTCACCTGTCCCGAACGCGCGATCCGTCCGCACGGGCAACCGCTGCTGGTGCTGGACGCGCTGTGCACCGGCTGTGGCGAGTGCATCGAGGTCTGCCCCGCCGACGCCATCGAGGAGTCCCCATGAGCGCGCGCCAGCCCCACCCCATCGAGGTGCGGTCCTACGAGATCCTGCGGTCCCGCGTCGACCTGTCGCCGATGCCGCCGCTGTGGCGCGCCGTGGCCGAGCGGGTCATCCACGCCAGCGCCGATCTGGAGTACGCGGTCGACCTGGTCACCACGGAGGAGCACCTGGAGCGCGGCCTGGCGGCGCTGCGCTCGGGCGCCCCGATCGTCACCGACGTGGGCATGGTCGCCGCCGGCATCACCGAACGCGAGACGCTGTGCCACATCGGCGACCCGGCCGCCGCCCGGATGGCGCGCGCGGCCGGCATCACCCGCTCGGCCGCCGCCGTCCGCCTCGCCTACGCCGAGGTCGGCCCGGGCGCGGTGTGGGTCGTCGGGTGCGCCCCCACCGCCCTGTTCGAGATCATCGAACGCAAGGTCGCGCCCGCGCTGGTCGTCGGGCTGCCGGTCGGTTTCGTCGGCGCCGCCGAGTCCAAGGAGGCGCTGCGCGCCAGCGGCCTGCCCCAGCTCAGCAACGTCTCGGAGAAGGGCGGCTCCGCGGTCGCGGCGGCGGCCACCAACGCGCTCCTCTACTACGAGGAGGACACCCCGTGACAACGCAGGAAATCTCATGACAGCGCAGGAACAGGATCGCAGCGCGCGCCCGGGGCGCGCCGGAGCAGATCGGGGAACGCAGTGAAACCGCCCATGCTGGTGGTCGGGCACGGTACGCGGGACGAGGCGGGCGTCGCGGAGTTCGGCAGGTTCGTCGAACGGCTGCGCCGCCGGATGACGGTGGACGTGGCGGGCGGGTTCATCGAACTGTCACCGCCGCCGCTGACGGAGGCGGTCGCCGACCTCTACGGCAACGGCCACCGTTCCCTGGCCGCCGTGCCGCTGGTGCTGGTGGCGGCCGGGCACGGTAAGGGCGACATCCCAGGCGCCATGGCACGCGAGCTGGTGCGTCACCCCGGCCTGTCGTACCGCTACGGCCGCCCCCTGGGGCCGCACCCGACCCTGCTCGCCCTTCTGCAGGAACGCCTGGACGCGGTGCTGCCCGACGCGGACCGTACGCCCGACACGGCGGTGCTGCTGGTCGGCCGAGGATCGACCGACCCCGACGCCAACGCCGAGGTGCACAAGGTCGCCCGGTTGTTCTGGGAGGGACGCGGCGCCTCCGGCCCCGACCAGGGTCACGGGCTGCTGTGCGTGGAACCGGCGTTCATCTCCCTGGCACGCCCCAGCGTCACCGAGGGGCTGGAGCGATGCCGGAGGCTGGGCGCACGCCGCGTCGTCGTGCTGCCCTACTTCCTGTTCCCGGGCGTGCTTCCCGACCGCGTGGCCGACGAGGCCCACGCCTATGGGGCCGCGCACACGGATGTGGACGTGCGCGTCGCCGACGTCATCGGCGACTGCGACGGGCTGGCGGACGTGGTGGCCGAACGCTACGAGGAGGCCCTCGCCGGAGACCTGCGCATGAACTGCGACACCTGCGTCTACCGCGTCGCCCTGCCCGGTTTCGAGGACCGCGTCGGCGCCCCCCAGACCCCGCACCACCACCCCGACGACCCCTCCGCCCACGGGCACGGACACGGGCACGTCCATGCGCACTGACTCGACGCGCACCGGCTCCATGCGCACCGACTCCGTGCGCACTGACGACGTCGACCTGCGCCACCACGGGGACGCCGAGGTCGGATCCGGGCTCGTCGACTTCGCGGTGAACGTCCGCCCCGGGACCCCTCCGGAATGGCTGGCCGAACGGCTGCGCGCGTCCGTGGCCGACCTCGCCGCCTACCCCGACCCCCGCCCGGCCCGGCGCGCGGTGGCCCGCAGGCACGGCCGTGCCGTGGAAGAGGTCCTGCTCACCTCCGGCGCCGCCGAGGCGTTCGTGCTGCTGGCCCGGGTGCTGCGGCCACGGCGCGCCGCGATCGTCCACCCCCAGTTCACCGAGCCCGAGGCCGCCCTGCGCGCCGCCGGGCACGCCGTGGAACGCGTGATCCTCGGCAAGGACTTCACGCTCGACCCCGCCGCCGTGCCCCGCGACGCGGATCTCGTCGTCGTCGGCAACCCCACCAACCCGACCTCCGTGCTGCACCCCGCCGAGACCATCGCCGCCCTGGCCCGCCCCGGCCGCACCGTGGTGGTGGACGAGGCGTTCATGGACTGCGTGCCCGGCGAACCCGAAACCCTGGCCGGAACACTTCCTCTGGGGGTCGTCGTCATCCGCAGCCTCACCAAAACGTGGGGGCTCGCTGGCCTGCGCGCCGGATACGTGCTCGCCGAACCCGCGCTCATCGAACGGCTGGCCGAGGCGCAACCCCTGTGGGCGGTGTCCACCCCGGCCCTGGTCGCGATGCAGGCGTGCTGCGAACCGTCCGCGTTGGCCGAGGCGGAGCAGTGGGCCGCGCACCTGGCCGTCGAACGCGACCGCCTGGCCGGGGAGCTGAGCGCACGCGGACTGTACGTGGTGCCCCGGGCGCGCGCGTCGTTCCTGTGCCTGAACGTGCCCGACGCCCTGGGCGTCCGTGCCCTGCTCCGCGAACGCGGATACGCCGTACGACGCGGCGACACCTTCCCCGGGCTCGGCCCCGACTGGCTGCGCGTCGCCGTCCGCGACCGCGCCACCAACGACGCCCTCCTGGAGACGCTCGGTGAACTCGGCATCTGAGCCCGCCGTCCCCTACCCGGAGCCGGTGCGAGAGGCCGTCTACCGGGCGATCGCCGAACGGCGCGACATGCGCGGCGGTTTCCTGCCCGACCCCGTGGACGACGCCGTCCTCACCAGGGTGCTGGAGGCCGCGCACCGCGCCCCGTCTGTCGGGCTCACCCAGCCCTGGGACTTCCTCGTCATCCGCGACGCGCGGCGGCGCGCGCGCATCGGCGCCCTGGCCGACCGGCAACGCGCCGCCTACGCCGAGTCCCTGACCGCCCCGCGCGCCGCCGCGTTCGACCGGCTCAAGGTCGAGGCGATCCGCGAGGCGCCGGTGAACATCGCCGTGACGTGCGATCCCACCCGGGGCGGCCGCAACCCGCTCGGCCGCCACGCCCAGCCCCGCACCGCCCACTACTCGGTCGCCTGCGCCGTACAGAACCTGTGGCTGGCCGCGCGCGCGGAAGGGCTCGGCGTCGGCTGGGTCAGCTTCTTCGACGAACGAGAACTGGCCGACGAACTCGGCCTCCCCGGTCACGTGGACGTCGTCGCCTACCTGTGCGTCGGCCACGTGGCCGAGTTCCCGCCCGCGCCCCAGCTCGCGCTGACCGGCTGGGCCCGTCGCCGCCCCCTCGCCTGGGCCGTGCACGACGAGCGGTACGGGCGGCGCGCCCTGCCAGGAGAGGACACCATGGACCTGATCGAGCAGACCATCGCCGCCATCCGGCCCCTGGACCAGGCCGCGATGCGCGACGCCCGCGACCACCAGGCCCGGCTCACCAAGCCGCCGGGGTCCCTCGGCGTGCTCGAAGAGGTGTCGGTGCGGCTGGCCGGGCTGGCCGGGACGTGCCCCCCGCCGGTCCCCGAACCCGCCGCCGTGGCGATCTTCGCCGCCGACCACGGCGTCCACGCCCAGGGCGTCACCCCCTGGCCCCAGGAGGTCACCGCGCAGATGGTGGCCAACTTCCTGGCCGGCGGCGCGGTCGTCAACACGTTCGCCGCCCAGGTCGGCGCCGAGGTCAGCGTGGTCGACGTCGGCGTGGCCCGCGACCTGGACCCCGCCCCCGGACTGCTGCCCCGCAAGGTCGCCCACGGCACCGCCGACATGACCACCGGTCCCGCGATGACCGCCGAGCAGGCCCGCCGCGCCGTCGAGACCGGCATCGAGGTCGCCCGCGACCTGGTCTCGGCGGGGGCGCGCTGCCTGCTGACCGGCGACATGGGCATCGCCAACACCACGGCGTCGGCCGCCCTGGTCGCCGCGTTCACCGGCCTGCCGCCCGAACGGGTCACCGGCCGCGGCACCGGCATCGACGACGCCACCCACGCCCGCAAGATCGACGTCGTGCGCGCCGCCCTCGCCCGCCACGGCCTGGACTCCGGCGACGGCGCGGCCGCGCGCGACCCCCTCGCGGCGCTGGCGGCCGTCGGCGGCCTGGAGCACGCCGCCCTGGCCGGGTTCCTGCTGGGCGCGGCCGCCCTGCGCGTCCCGGTCGTGCTGGACGGGGTGATCGCCGGGGCCGCCGCGCTGGTCGCCGGGGCGATGTGTCCCGACGCTCTCTCGGCGTGTGTGGCGGGGCATCGTTCTGCCGAGCCGGGACATTCGGCTACCGTTGCTCACCTGGGGCTTCGTCCGCTGGTGGACCTGGAGCTGCGGCTGGGTGAGGGCACCGGCGCCCTGCTGGCCCTGCCGCTGGTGCAGGGCGCGGTCCGGGTGCTGCACCGGGTCGCCACCTTCGACGCGGCGGGGGTGAGCGGCAAGGACGCCGCACCGCGCGCGGCGAGGTCCCCGCACGGTGACGACGGCGACGAGGAGTGACTGGGTGGGAGCACTCTCCATGAGCACCTCAACCCGAGTACCTTTGGTCCACAAACACCCGTGTCCGTCACCGGCGTCCCGGAACGCCTGCCAAGCCCCGATCGAGAGAGCGACGTGCCCCCCTACCTGCTAGGACTGCGACTGAGCGGACGGAAGGTCCTCGTCGTCGGCGGGGGCCGGGTGGCGCAGCGCCGCGTCCCCGCGCTGCTGGCCGCGGGCGCCGCGGTGGAGCTGGTCGCCCCCGAGGTCACGCCGTCCCTCGAAGACCTGATCGACGCCAGGGGCGGGGACGGCGCCGGCCGGATCGTCTGGCACCGGCGGCCCTACCGCGACGGCGACTGCGCCGGCGCCTGGCTGGTGCAGGCCCTCACCGACGACGCCAAGGTCAACGCGGCCGTCGCCGCCGAGGCCGAGCGGGCCCGCGTCTGGTGCGTGCGCGCCGACGACGCCGAGTCGTCCGCCGCCTGGACCCCGGCGTCCGGGCAGGTCGGCGACACCACCGTGGGCGTGCTGGCGGGCGGCGACCCGAGGCACGCGGCGGGCGTGCGCGACGCGATCGTCGACGGGCTGCGCGACGCCACCCTCGAAGCGCGGCACCACCGCCGCAAGCCGGTCGGGGTGGCGCTGGTCGGCGGCGGCCCCGGCGACCCCGGCCTGATCACCGTGCGGGGGCGGCAGCTGCTCGCCCAGGCCGACGTGGTGGTCACCGACCGGCTGGCCCCCCGCGAGCTGCTGGACGAGCTGCCCGCCGACACCGAGGTGATCGACGCCGCCAAGATCCCCTACGGGCGGACCGTCACCCAGGAGCGCATCAACGACTACCTGGTCGAGCACGCCCGGCAGGGCCGCTTCGTGGTGCGGCTCAAGGGCGGCGACCCGTTCGTGTTCGGCCGCGGCTTCGAGGAGGTGCTGCACTGCGCCCGGCACGGCATCCCGGTCACGGTCGTGCCCGGCATCACCAGCGCCGTGGCGGTGCCGTCGGCCGCGGGCATCCCGGTCACCCACCGCGGCGTCACCCAGGAGTTCCACGTGGTGTCGGCGCACGTGGCCCCGGACGACCCGGCGTCCACCGTCGACTGGTCCGCGCTGGGCCGCGCGACGGGCACCCTGGTGCTGCTCATGGCGGTGGAGCGGATGACGCTCATCGCCGAGACCCTCATACGCTATGGTCGGTCGTCCGGCACGCCCGTCGCCGTGATCCAGGAAGGCACCCTTCCGGGGCAGAAGGCGCTGACGGCCACGCTGGGCACGGTGGCCGGCGAGATGGCCGCGGCCGGGATCCGGCCGCCGGCGATCGTGGTCGTGGGCGACGTGGTGAACGTGGCACGAGAGATCGACATGATTCGAACGGACATGGGGCGGGATCCGTGACCAGGTACTTGACGGGAGATTCGGTCGGCCGCCTCTGGGCCGTGGCGCCCCGCCGGGGTGCCACGTGAGCGGCGCGGTGGGAGTCCCCGGCCGGCGCTCCGGGGAGGACGTCGCCGCCGAGGAGACCGCATCCTCGGCCGAGCCCGCCGCCCCCGCGGACACCGAACCGGGCGCGAAGGAGCCGGGCGACGCGACGTCCGGTGACAAGGAGGACGCCCCCGCCACCGGCGACACGCCGCAGCCCCAGGACGCCTCCGCCGAGCAGGAGCAGCCCCTCCCGCCCGGCGCCGTGGACCTCTCCCAGACCAAGGCGCTGTCCGGCCGCGGGGCGTCGTCCCCCGCCCGGCGCCGCGGGGCGGTGCGCCAGGGCGAGCTGACACGCGCCCTGCGCGCCCTGCGCGACCAGCTCGGCGCCTTCGAACTGGTCCTGGACGTGCCCGGCGTCGAGGAGGCCCGCGAGGCCCGGCTCGACATCCGCAACCAGCTCGACGACTACGTGCTGCCCCGCATCCAGGCCGCCGGCACCCCCATGCTGGTCGTCCTCGGCGGCTCCACCGGCGCGGGCAAGTCCACCCTCGTCAACACGCTCGTCGGGTCCCGCGTCAGCGCCACCGGAGTGCTGCGCCCCACCACCAGCAGCCCCATCCTGGTATGCCACCCCGACCACGCCCAGTGGTTCCTGGAGGGGCCGCTGCTGCCCGGCATGGGCCGCGTCCCCGGACCCGCGCCCGACGCCATCGCCGGCGACCAGCTCGTCATCATCTCCAGCGACGCGCTGCCGCCCGGCCTGGCCCTGCTCGACAGCCCCGACTTCGACTCGGTCTTCGAGGACCACTACGAGTTCGCCACCAAGCTGATGGCGGCCGCCGACGTGTGGCTGTGCGTCACCACCGCCGCCCGCTACGCCGACGCCATGGTGTGGCAGATGCTGCAGCGCGCCCGCGACAACGGCGCCACCGTCGGCGTCGTGCTGTCGCGGGTGCCGCAGGGCGCCGGCGCCGAGGTCGTCGACCACTTCGCCGAGATGCTCGCCGAGCAGGGCGTCGGCGACGCGCGCCGCTTCACCATCCCCGAGACCCGCGTCGAGGAGTCCCGGCTGCCCGAGGAGACCATCGAGGACCTGCGCGAATGGCTGGTCGGCGTGGCCGAGGACGCCGAGGGCCGCCACATCGTCATCGAGGACACCCTCGCCGGCGTCCTCGACAGCTTCCGCACCCGCGTCCCCGAGCTGGCCAAGCACGTCGAGACGCAGGTCGAGCAGCGCGCCGAGCTGGCGCGGCTGGTCGAGACGGCGTACTCCACCGCCCTCGCCGAACTGGACGAGGCCACCCGCAACGGCTCGCTGCTGCGCGGCGAGGTGCTGGCCCGCTGGCAGGACTTCGCGGGCACCGGCGACCTGCTGCGCTCCCTGCACGTGCGCGGCCGCGGCGCGCGGCGCTCCAACCGGCGGCGCAAGGGCAACCCCACCCGCGTGCGCGCCCTCAAGAGCGCCCTGCGCGCCGGGCTGGAGTCGCTGATCCAGTCGTCGGCCGAGCACGCCGCCGAGCAGGTCATCGCCCGCTGGCGCGAACACCCCGCGGGCGGCCACGTGCTGGCCGGCCCCGCCGCCGACATGGGGCACGCCTCGCCCGAGCTGTCGCGCCGCATCACCCGCGCCGTCAGCGCCTGGCAGGACCACGTGCACGAGCTGGTCCGCACCGAGGGCGTCACCAAACGCTCGGTCGCCAAGCTCGTCTCGTTCGACACCGAGGCCCTGTCGCTGGTGCTGACGATCGGGCTGCTCGGCTACGGCACGTCCGACGTCGCCGTCGAGGGCGGCACCAGCGCCGTGCCGCAGCGGCTGCTCAAGGCGCTGTTCGGGGCCGAGTCGCTGCGCGGCATGGGCGCCAAGGCCCGCGCCGACCTGCGCAGCCGCATCGGGATGCTGTTCGACGAGGAGGCCATCCGCTTCGGGCAGGCGCTCGACGCGGCCGGCATCCCCGACGAGACCGTCCCCGTCCAGCTCTACCAGGCCACCTACGACCTTGAGGTTGCCCGATGACCACCTCGGCGATCCCCGTGAACCCGTCGCCGGGCTCCGGCGCGACGCCGCCCGCCTCCGGTTCCGCCGCCGAACCGGAGCAGGCCGCGGCCCCCGCGCTGACCGAACGGCTCGACCACCTCGACGCGCTCGTGCGTCTCGGTACCGGCCGGCTCGACCAGCCGCTGCTGGACGAGGCGCGGGTCCTGCTCGACCGCGCCGGCCAGCGGCTGCGGCTGTCCGGCGAGCACACCGTCGTCACCCTCGCCGGCGGCACCGGCAGCGGCAAGTCGTCGCTGTTCAACGCCATCTGCGGGCTGGAGCTGTCGCCCACCGGCATGCGCCGCCCCATGACGTCGCGCGCGCACGCCTGCGTGTGGGGCCTGGACGGCGCCGGCCCGCTGCTCGACTGGCTCGACGTCGACAAGCGGCACCGCTACGCCCGCGCCAGCGCCCTCGACCTGGAACGCGCCGACAGCTCCCTGCAGGGCCTGGTGCTGCTCGACCTGCCCGACCACGACTCCATCCAGGCCGTGCACCGCGCCGAGGTCGACCGGTTCGTCACCATCGCCGACCTGCTGGTGTGGGTCGTCGACCCGCAGAAGTACGCCGACGCCGCCCTGCACCGCGACTACATCGTCCCGTTCGCCCGGCACGCGGGCGTCACCCTGATCGTGCTCAACCAGGTCGACCGGCTGCAGCCCGGCGAGGTCGACGACTGCGTGGCCGACCTGCGCCGCCTGCTGGAGGCCGAGGGCCTGGCCGACCCGCGCATCATCACCACCTCCGCGGTGCGCGAGGAGGGCGTGCGCGATTTCCGGGACGTCCTGGTCGACACCGTCGCCGCCCGCCGCGCCCGCACCGAGCGCCTCGCCGCCGACATCGACCGGCTCGCCGAGCGGTTCGCCGCCCACCGTCCGCCCGCCGACATCCCGTCCGGCGTCGACACGGCCCGCCGCGACGAGCTCGTCCAGGCCCTCACCGACGCCGCCGGGGCGCCCGCCGTCGCCGAGGCCATGGAGAGCGCCTACGAGCTGCGCGCCGCCGACTTCGTGGGCTGGCCGGTCCAGGCCCTGGTGACGCGGCTGCGCAGCGACCCGCTGCGCCGCATGCGCCTCACCGAGCTGCGCGAGGAACTGCGCGGCGCCTTCACCGGCCCGATCGGCGCCCAGCAGGGCGACGTCGACACCGCCCTGCAGGGCGTCACCGACGGCGTCACCGCCGACCTGCCCGACCCCTTCGCCCGCTCCGTGCGCGCCGCCGCCCGCTCCCAGGCCGGCGAGCTGCCCGAGGCGCTCGGCGTCGCGGTCCGCGAGGCG
This sequence comes from Actinomadura sp. NPDC047616, assembly GCF_040642915.1. Classification (NCBI taxonomy): domain Bacteria; kingdom Bacillati; phylum Actinomycetota; class Actinomycetes; order Streptosporangiales; family Thermomonosporaceae; genus Actinomadura; species Actinomadura sp. NPDC047616. Next base: position 181,255 of record NZ_JBEYTB010000012.1, on the reverse strand, counting down.
CTGCCCACCTTCAACCAGGTGCCGCGCTGGTGGTGGCTGGTCAAGACCTGGCAGTACTTCCTGGTGCTGGTGAGCGTGCTCGGCGTGGCCTGGGTCGTCCTGCTGGTGGTGTACGGCGCGGCCGGGGGCGAGTCGTCCAACCCGCTCGTCGGCGAGGCGGGGCTGATCCCGTACGTGGCCGTCCTGGTGGTGTGCACCCTCGGCATGGGGGCGCTCACCTCGTCGGCCTGCCGGAACCTGGTGGCGCTGTCGTCCGCCCGGCACGGCGAGCGCATGGAAGAGCACATGCGCGAACGCATCACCAAGGTCGCCGAGTCCAAGGTCCTGGCCCCGGTGGCCGCCGAACTGGAGCTGTGCACCGAGTTCCGCGCCCACGTCGACGCGGTCCAGAGCTGAGTTATCCACAATCGCTCGACGCCCTTCTCCCGCCGGCTGCGCTCCGCGACGCTGGAGTGACAGCCCGAGAGGAGGCCACGTTGAACGAGGCGCACATCACCGTGATCGGCTGGGTCGCCGCCGACCCGTACTACACCGTCACCGCCAACGGCACCCCGTTCCTGTCGTTACGGGTCGCCTGCACGCCGCGCCGCTACGACCGCGAGACCAGCCAGTGGCAGGATCTTGACACCATGTTCCTGACGGTCAACTGCTGGCGGCACCTCGCCGACAACGTCAACGGCTCGGACCTGCGACGCGGCCAGCCCATCGTGGTCACCGGCCGCCTGCGCATACGCCAGTACGAGCGGGACGGCCAGTGGCGTTTCTCCGCCGAGATCGAGGCCAGCACGCTCGGCCATGACCTCAACCGAGGCACCGCCGAGTTCCGCCCCGTCCACCGCGGCGGCGCCCTCACCGACGACGACCGCCGCGAGGCCCAGGAGGTCGCCGACCAGTGGGCCCTGGGCGGCGCCGACGAGCCCACCGCCGAAGCCGCCTGACCCGTCGGGACGGATTCCCGACGGCTTTCCGATGGTCCCGGTCACGTCCGCGCCGGGGCCGTCGGCATATCCCGGACATGCATGGCGGAAGCCGCCGCGGGAAGTCCGGGACGGCCGATAGGACGGGCTTCGACGGGCTGCTTCCCGCGCCCGGCGGGCACTCCATGGAACGATCATGCTGGGCCACCGTTGATCCAGACACCGCCAGACCCCATGATCGGAGCCCCATGCCCCCGGCCGTCCGGCTGATCCGCAACAACGACCTGGCCGCCGTCGACTACGCCTACGCCGCCGCCGTCGACGCCCCGGTACGCGCCCTCTGGGTGGCGGGCGCCTGCCCGCTCGACGCCGACGGCGAGACCGTCGCGGTGGGCGACGTGGCCGGACCCACCAGGTCATGCGCAACCTCATCACCGCCCTGGAGGGCGCCGGGGCGTCCCTGACCGACATCGTCAAGACCACCGTCTACGTGGCCTCCTCGAACCAGGCCGACCTGGTCGCCGCCTGGAACGTCTACCGCGACTACATGGGCTCCCACGACGCCCCCAGCACCCTCCTGGGCGTCGCCGTCCTCGGCTACGACAACCAACTGGTGGAGGTGGAGGCCGTAGCAGTCCTCCCCACCGCCACCACCACCTGACCCGCCCACCCTCCGCAGCAGGACACCTCCCGGCGTTGGCGCACAGCAGCGCAGCGATTCCGCCCGCCGCAGTGACCGAGACGCGGGCGCGGCCTCCCAGCAAGGGGCCGCGGAGCCTGTCGTTCCTGGTACAGCCGGGCCCCTGCCCGCTCGATCCCCTTGACGTGCGTCAAGGCGGGGCTTGAAGGAATTCCGCTCTCCACCTGCCGTAGCCCGGCGATGACGGTCCATTGTGTGATCTAGGTGGCGGCTTCGGGAGCAGTGGCAAATATGTACCCGCGAAGGCGCGGTCGAGATTCTTGGGCCGTAACGAGTTCCGGGTTTCTGTGGCGCCTTCATCGACGCCGTTCTTGGGGTGGCGTGACGGCTCGGGAAACGCCAGCGGCGGAAGGTACCGCCGAGGGCCGGGGACAGGGGAGTGGTGCGGGTCTTGGGCCAGATCGCGGGGCCGGCGGGGTGTCGATCTGCCTCGTGGGCGCCGGGCAGTGCCATGCCGCCGGTGTGGGCGGCGGGCTCAGATCCAGGAAACGCCGCGCATGATTCCTTCCCCCTCCTGAGGATGCCGGGGAGGGCGAGTTCGCTGCTCCGACCGCGGGTGCCGTATCGTCTCGCCGCTTCCGCGTAACCGAAGGTACCGGTTTCCAACCCGCACCGCACACGTTGCAATTATCGTGTTACACAACGTGATGCATTGGGGGGAAGGATGACGGCAGTGCAGTCGTCCGCCGAGGATCGTGGTGGGGAACTGGCGCCCACGCCGCGACGAGCAGCGCTGTCGGGGCGTCCGTCCCTGCTGGCGGTCTACGTGTCGGGGGTCGTCACCCTTCACCTGGCGCTGGCCGTGGCGGGAGTGCTGAGCACCCCCCTCCGCCTCTACGATCTGGTCACCTTCACGGCGCTGCTGGTCTGCGGCGCGGTCTGCATCGAGGCGTCCCGCCGCCTCGGCATGCCCGCCGGGGTGGGGCGGGACCTGCTGTCGGCGTGGTGGCTGCCGGTCGCGCTGCTGCTGCCGCCGGTGTACGTGCTGCTGATCCCGATCCCGTTGCAGTTGCTGTTGCACTTCCGCGTCCGGCGGACCCTGCTCTACCGCAGGGTCATGGTGACCTCCGCGCTCGCGCTGGCGGGGGCGTGCGCGTCGGTGCTGTTCCATCTCGTCGTGCCCGAACCGCTGGTCCACGGCGCCGCATGGGTGATCGACGGGTATCCCGGCATCCCCCTGGCGATCGGGTGCGCCGCGCTGTTCACAGTGATCAACATCGCGCTGGTGGCGATCGCGGCGTACACGGCCAACCCCGAGAGCCGCTGGCGGGAGGTGCTGTGGAACCGCGAGAACCTGCTGCTGGACGTGGTGGAACTGTGCGTCGGCGTGATCGTGGCGATCAACAGCGCCCTGTCGCTGTCGCTGCTGTTGCTGGCCCTGCCGCCCGTCGTCCTCCTGCAGCGCAGCCTGATGCACCAGCAGTTGCAGGCCGCGGCCCGCACCGACGCCAAGACGGGCCTGCTGAACGCGGCGGCGTGGCAGCGTGAGGCCGACACCGAACTGTCCCGGGCCCAGCGCACCCACGAGCCGCTGGCGCTGCTGCTGATCGACATCGACTACTTCAAGCGGGTGAACGACACCCATGGTCATCTGGTCGGCGACCAGGTACTGATCGGCGTCGCCAGCACGCTGTGCAACCAGCTGCGCGACTACGACGTGGTCGGCAGGTTCGGCGGCGAGGAGTTCGTCGTGCTGTTGCCGGGCGCCGACACCGTGGAGGCGTGCCGGGTCGCCGAACGCCTGCGCGGACGGGTGCGCCGGCTGGCCGTCCCCGCCGAGGAGGGCACGGTCGGCGTGACGATCTCGGTAGGGGTGTCGCTGTTCCGCATGCACGGCGAGGACCTGATCGAACTCCTGGCGGCGGCGGACCTCGCCCTGTACCGCGCCAAGCAGTCCGGCCGCGACCGCGTGTGCCTCCCAGCCGTGGACGGCCCCAAGGCTCCCGAAGCCTGACCCCGGCGGGCGGACACGCCTCTGTCGATAGCCCCAGAAACCCCACAGGCGCCGCCCCCGGGGCAGACGCGTGTCGGCGCAGGTCTCCGCCATGCCCCCGGCGTCACACACGGCCGCATGTCGTCATGGCCGTAACCCTCGTGCAGTACGGCTTGGGGCGATGACGGGGGGCGGCACAAATGTGCCCCGTCCGCCGCCTGGCGGACGGGGCACATCCGGCCGATCAGTCGCGGGTGAGCTTGCGGTGGGTGACGCGGTGCGGGCGGGCCGCCTCGGCGCCCAGGCGCTCGATCTTGTTCTTCTCGTAGTCGGCGAAGTTGCCCTCGAACCAGAACCAGCTCGAACCCTCTTCCCAGGCCAGGATGTGGGTCGCGATCCGGTCCAGGAACCACCGGTCGTGCGAGGTGATCACGGCGCAGCCGGGGAACTCCAGCAGCGCGTTCTCCAGCGAGCTGAGCGTCTCGGTGTCCAGGTCGTTGGTCGGCTCGTCCAGCAGCAGCACGTTGCCGCCGATCTTGAGGGTGAGCGCCAGGTTCAGCCGGTTGCGCTCACCGCCCGACAGCACGCCCGCGGGCTTCTGCTGGTCCGGGCCCTTGAAGCCGAACGCCGCCACGTACGCCCGCGAGGGCATCTCCACCTGGCCGACCTTGATGTGGTCGAGGCCGTCGGAGACCACCTGCCAGACGGTCTTGTTCGGGTCGATGCCGCCGCGGCTCTGGTCCACGTACGACACCTCGACCGTCTCGCCGACCCGCAGGGCGCCGGAGTCGGGCTGCTCCTCGCCGACGATCATCCGGAACAGCGTGGTCTTGCCGACGCCGTTCGGGCCGATCACACCGACGATGCCGTTGGGCGGCAGGTTGAACGACAGGTTCTCCATGAGCAGCCGGTCGCCGAACCCCTTGGTCAGGCCGTCCGCGACGATCACGGTGTTGCCCAGGCGCGGGCCCGGCGGAATCTGGATCTCCTCGAAGTCCAGCTTGCGGGTCTTGGACGCCTCGGCGGCCATCTCCTCGTACCGCTGCAGACGGGCCTTGCTCTTGGCCTGGCGCGCCTTGGGGTTGGAGCGGACCCACTCCAGTTCTTCCTGCAGGCGCTTCTTGCGCTTGGCGTCCTTGTTGCCCTCGACCTTGAGGCGCTCGGCCTTCTTCTCCAGGTAGGTCGAGTAGTTGCCCTCGTAGGGGTAGCAGCGGCCGCGGTCGAGCTCGAGGATCCAGGTGGCCACGTTGTCGAGGAAGTACCGGTCGTGGGTGACGGCCATGACCGTCCCCTCGTACTTCTCCAGGTACCCCTCCAGCCACTGCACGCTCTCGGCGTCGAGGTGGTTGGTGGGCTCGTCCAGCAGCAGGAGGTCGGGGGCCTCCAGCAGCAGCTTGCACAGCGCGACGCGGCGGCGCTCACCACCCGACAGCTTGGTCACGTCGGCGTCCGGCGGCGGGCAGCGCAGCGCGTCCATGGCCTGCTCGAGCTGGCTGTCCAGGTCCCAGGCGTTGCGATGGTCGAGCTGCTCCTGCAGCTTGCCCATCTCCTCCATCAGCTCGTCGGAGTAGTCCGTCGCCATCTTCTCGGCGATCTCGTTGAACCGGTCGAGCATCGCCTTGGTCTCGGCCACGCCCTCCTCGACGTTGCCGAGGACGGTCTTCGCCTCGTTCAGCGGCGGCTCCTGCTGCAGCATCCCGACCGTGTACCCGGGCATCAGCCGCGCCTCGCCGTTGGACGGCTGTTCCAGACCGGCCATCATCCGCAGCAGCGTGGACTTGCCGGTCCCGTTCGGCCCCAGCACGCCGATCTTGGCGCCGGGCAGGAAGTGCAGGGTGACGTCGTCCAGGACGACCTTGTCGCCATGTGCCTTACGCACACGCTGCATCGTGTAGATGTACTCGGCCATATCGTCAAGCCTAGGGGGTTCCGCACACCGTTCGTTGCAGCGTCAGCAGGCTTCCAGCCCCCATCCCCACCAGCAGAACCACAACCCGCTGATCCCCCCACCCCCAAAACCCCAAACGGCAACTCCAACCCCCACCAGAAAAGCCCCCCCGCCCCGACGCCACAGGCCGCGTCGAGCCACGCCCCGATGCGGCACGCCCCGATGCGGCACGCCCCGATGCGGCACGCCACGGTGTCGCCTGAAGCGCCGAGAAACCGACCGACACGGCCCCGCACGGCGCGCCCAGACAGCCCAACCGGGCCGGGTGCGGCGGACGGTGGCGGCGGCCGCCTGCGGGACGTTGCGGCAGCGGGTGAGTTCCTAGGCGCGGCCTGACAGGAGCGAACCGACGCGGCCCTGGGCGATCCGCCTCGCCACGGCGTGACCACCCCCGACAGGGCCAGGCGCAAGACGAGCCGCCACAGCACGGCTCGGCCTGACGCGACGTGATCCGAGCGACGCGCGCGGGCCGATGCAACACCACTCAAACCCAAGCGGCCCGTGCGGCGCGGCCGACCCGACGCCCGATGCGGCCCCTCGCGGCCTGACTCGACACGACAAGGCGCGACCTGCCCGAACCCCCGATGCTGCCGACGCGCCCCGGCCCGACGTAACCCAAGGTGGCGCGGGCCCCCTCGGCGCCACGACGCGGCGCGGTCCGGCGCGGCGCGGCGCGAGCAGGTTTCATGTGGCTCGGCTCGATGGTGGAGCAGGCATGGCGCGGTATGGCCGGTATCAACGACCAGGTGGCTTAGTTGTCGCGCGCGGCCATATCTGCGACACGTGATCACCGTTGCCACCGCGCCACGCAGAATCCTGACCCGCCGCCGGCGCACAGGACTGGGCGCCGCAGGTCTGGATGAACGTTGGCGGGGGCGCCGCCGGCCGCGCGGGTGATCACGGTCACGCAGCGGACTCGACCTCAGTACGCCTGCCCGGCCCTGCCGCCCCATCACCTCGGACTGCATGGCGCGGGGACGCAACAGCGCCTCACAGCAGCACACCGCGCGCAAGGGCGCATCGGCTGGTCGGCTGCCAGGTCGTCGAAGTCGCCGGCGTGCGTGAGGCTCCGGAGGACGTGTTCCACACGGGGATCGAGTGCCGGCACGGCGCCCAGAATCGGTTCCAGGGCGGCGCTCAGGCCCGCCGGGTCGGCCGGCCGATCGGCGGTGAGGCCGAGACCACCGCTGTCGAGGAGCCGCCGGGTGGCGACCTCGTCCAGCCGTTCCACCGCCGGCGCCGCGCGCGGGGCGGTACGCCAGGCATCGACGAACACCGCCACATAGGGGCCTGAGGCTGCGCAGGTGTGGCTCATCTGCGGTGGGACGATCACACCCGGGGCAGGGGACGCGGTGATCGCTGCTGGCGGATCGCTCGGCGTGGAGGTCGTTGCATAGGGGGCCGTGCGTCCTCTAGCGCGGCTCTGCAGGTCGACCGTCAGTGGGTGATGATCGTGGCGCTACACACGCTGTCTGTCGCACCGGTGTCCGAACTCTGTCCGGGCGCAGGGGGGATACGGGCCGCGATCCGCCGGCGAGCGTGCTCGCATTCGGCGAAGCTGTGCGGGCAGGCGAGCGCATGCTCGACCAGCTCTTTGGCCGCACGTGCCCGGGAGATGCGCCGTTCGAGCTCTTCGACATGGCGGCGCAGCAGGTCACGATGGTCCATCGGGCTGGGGGAGGACAGCAGCGTACGAAGCTCTTCCAGCGTGAAACCGGCCTCCTTGCCCATCAGGATCAGCGCCACGCGCTCCAGGTCCGCCCGCTCGTAGGTGCGCTGACCGCCCGCACGCCGCGCGGGTGCCAGCAGGCCCCTGCTCTCCCAGTACCGCAGTACGTGCGTCGGGAGACCGAAGCGTTCGGCCAGCTCGCCGATGGCCAGCTCCTCGCTCGACTTCATCCGTACATTAAGCGGCACGGTGGCGGCGTGATCAAGTCGTCGATCGCCGTCACTCCTGTGATCGACTCCTGCGTGCTGATGGAGTTGGACGGTACGTCGGTTTTCGAATGGTGGTTGCGCCGGGGGAGCCCCCTGGAGTTGGGGCGAGGGCGGTTGCCGTGCTCGCCGTCATCAACCTGGTCTGGAGTCTGTGGGGGTTGTGCGCTCTGTCGGTCACGGGCACTGGCGGTACGCGGCCGCTGCTGGCATGGCTTGTCGCGGTGCGCTGGGGTTCTTGCGTGCTGGGTGCCTGAGTTGGGGGGGCAGACCGCCGGGGTCTCCATGTGGGGCGGGCTCTGGTGTGGCTTAACAGTGCCTGTGTGTTTGCGGGGCGGCCGCTTGGCGGCGAGATGGCCGACATCCGGGTTGGGGTGGGTGCTTGGCCGAGTGGCCGCCGGTGGGCTTGGCTCTGCTGCCGGTCAAGGGGGGTGGTTGGGCTTGCGTCTGGTGGTGGAGGCGAGGCAGGTCGTCGCTGGGACGCGGAGGTGGGCGGCTGCCAGGGGCTGTTGGCGGGGGGAGGGCCGGACGTTGGGGGGAGCCGTGTTGGGGGGCGGTGGGCATGGGGTGACGGGGTGGTGGGTCGGTTCTGATTATTGTTTTCGGGGGGCGGGGGAACGGGATAGCGGTCAGGGGTGCTTGGTCATTTGGGGGCGGCCTAGTGATCATTTTTCTTATTGACCGGGTGGTCAGAAAGTGAATTTGATTCGGGGGGTATTGGTGGGAACTGGCGGTTGGTGGTCAGTGGTTGTGGGGTCTGACTGGTTGTTGGGGGAGTGTCGGGTTTGTAGGGGATGGTGGCGGCGAATTTCGGTCACGTTTTGAGGAACGTGGCAGGTGGCGGGGATGATTTGGGGGTGATGTCAACTTTTGCTGGCTCCGGTGGCAGTCATATGCGTAACACTGATGAGGTGGAAATGGCCGTCCACGGTCTCAAGCCACCCCCCGGAGCCGAGGAGAGCCCGTGCATGGATTTCTGACATCGCCCGCCGTCCCCCTCGGCGGGTGTCCGCGGTACGTCTGGACGGGCGGCCGGGTGGCCGTCTGGAGGGAGCCGAAGGGAAGCGTCGTCGTCGGGGCGGCGCGGTGACGCGGGAGGGGAAGGAGCCTCCCGACCAAGCGGGGCGCGAGACCCTGGGGTCGTACGCGGAGTTCTACCGGTACTGGATGCCGAGGCTGACCGGGTATCTGCGGGCCCAGACGTCCGACTCGCGGTGGGTGGAGGACGTGGCGCAGGAGAGCATGCTGGCCGCGCGCGCCCGCTGGGGCGAGCTGATGACCTACGACAAGCCCGGCGCCTGGCTGTTCCGGGTCGCGACGATCATGTTGCGGCGGTGGCAGGCGCGGGCGCGGGAGCAGTGCACCTCGCTCGACGACATGGTGACGCGCGGTGCCGCGCCGGTCGCCGTGGACGGGGGCGAGGGCGCCGAGGAACGGGTCGACCTGATGAACGCGGTGCGGGCGCTGCCCCGGCGGCAGCGGGAGGCGGTCGCCCTGCACTGCCTGCTGGAGTTTCCGCTGGCGGAGGTGGCGCAGATCCTCGGTATCAGCGAGGGGGCGGCCAAGACCCACGTCCACCGGGCCCGGCGGAGGCTCGCGGAACTGCTGCGCCCGGCGGCCGGGCCCGCCGCGGCGCCGCACGCGGAGGGGATGACGTGAGAGAGCAGGAGCATCTTGACCGGCTGCTGGCCGACGCGGCGTCCGCGATCGCGGCGATGCCCGAGGCCGAGTTCGCCGTCGGCCTGCGGGAGCTGGAGGAGGCCTACCGCAGGCGCCACCGCGACGACCTGGCCAGGGCGCGGTACGCGGCGTTCCTCGACTCCCTGGAGCTGGAGCGGGCGGCGTACGAGCTGGCCGAGCGGCTCGACCGGGAGGGCGGGCTGGAGGAGGCCGCCCGGTGGTACCGGGTCGCCGCGCGCAACGACCACGCCGACGCGGCGCTGCGGCTGGGCCGGGCGCTCGACCTGCTCGCCGGCCGGTGCGCCGAGCGCGCCCCCGGCGACTCCTACAGCGCCCAGCGCGAGGAGTTCCACCTGGTCACCGAGGCCGCGCAGGCGTACGCGGAGGCGTACGCGGCCGGGCACGCCGAGGCGGCGGACCTGATCGACGAGATGCTGGCCGCGTTCACCCGGCGGCAGCGGGTGCCGGTGCGGCCGGTGGACGGGGCCGAGCCCGCCGACGGCTGCACGTACGTCCGCGACTTCACGCCCGCCACCGGCGTGCTGCGGGAGGAGGAGATCCAGGAGCTGAGCAGCCACGCCGCGCAGTGCCTGCCGTGCCTGGCGGAGTTCGTGCTGCTGGTCAAGGCGGCGGCCGCGGCGACCCCGGTGGGCAACGTGGCCGATCCGTTCGCCGTGGCGGAGTAGCCGGAGGGCGGCGTCACGGCCGTCGCGGGGCGCGGATACGATCGGCCCCGTCTGTTCGCGACTCCCGGGTGAGGACATGCAGCGCGAGAATTCCGCCGAAGCCGGCTTCCGGCATGTTTACGAATTCCACATCAGGTTCGGCGACATCGACTCGCAGGGGCATGTCAACAACGTCAAATTCCTGGGGTATCTGGAGGACGCGCGGCTGGAGATGTTCCACGGCGACCCGGTGCGCAAGGGCGAGGAGCCGGTGCGCGGAATGGTCGTCGCCCGGCACGAGATCGACTATGTGCGGCCGCTGCTGCCGTCGGTGTATCCGGTGCGCGTGGAGACGTGGATCACCGAGGCGCGGGCCGCGTCGTTCACGCTGGCCTACGAGGTGCGCGACGACGAGCACGTGTACGCGCGGGCCGTCTCGGTGATGGTGGCGTTCGACGTGGAGGCGGGCCGGCTGCGCCGTTTCACGCCCCGCGAGCGGGAGTTCATCGCCCGCTATCGCCCCGTCGACCTGGGGTAACGATCTCCCTTTACGGGTAGTAAAGCGGGAGAGAAAATCTCCCCCCAAGGTGTCGTCCATGTCCCCCTATCTCGCCGCCTGGATCTTCTGGATCCTGATGTTCTTCGCCATCGAACTGCCCGCGGTTTTCAACCGGCAGTCCGGTGACACCCTCTCCGAACTGGTCTGGGGCGTGTTCGCCGTGCGCGGCAAGCCGGTCGGATGGCAGTTGCGCCGGCTGGTGCTGGTGCTGGGCCTCGGATGGCTGGTCGCGCATTTCCTCACCGGCGGCCGCGTCTGAGCGGCGCCGGAGGCTACGGCGAATACAGCCAGGGGTCGCGCAGGTCGTAATAGGCGAGGTCGCCTTCGTAGCAGCGCATCAGCCCGTCCATCGTCTCCAGCAGATCGGGCGGCGGCTGCCGGCGTTCGCCCGCGCGGGCCGCGGCCTCGGAGGTGAAGTAGACGGCCTCGGTGGACACGCCGCCGGGGTCCACGGCCAGCAGGCCGCCGATCACGTCGGGACGGAAGGCGCGCAGGGCGTCCTCGTCCATCGCCCGCAACCGGGCGCGCAGATCCGGCAGGTCGGTGACCATGGACTGGATCACCTGGACGAATCCGGCGTCGTCCGATCCGCCGCCCAGCCACGTCTCGCTCTCGGCGCAGTGCCGGAAGGTGACCTCGCCGCCGAAGCACGCCGACGTCTCGGCCCACCACCGGTCCTGCTCGGGCCGGTCGCCGCTGCGGCGGGCGGCGTCCGGCGACGCGAACCGCACCAGGTTGACGAACGTCCCGTCGTCGGTGACCCCCGCGGTGCCGCCCAGCCAGCCCGGCGCGCCCGGGGCGAGGTCGCGCACCCAGCGCTCCAGGCTCTCCCTCAGCCGGGCGGGTTCGGTGACGCCGCTGCCCTGGACGACCTGTACGAACATCGCGCACCCCCGTCGGCGACGACCGGCCGGGCCCGGCGCCGGTCACGGCGGGCCGGTCCGATGTCCGACGGTATGCCCGTTGAGGACGCCAACAATGCGCCCGTCACGGATGCGTAACAAGCGGCGCAGGAGTCGCTTTTCGCCTGCCTTTTCCGTCTACTGTCGCCCCGCGAATTGTGGTGATCGACGGGAAGGGGAGAGATGCGGCGCTTCTCACGCGGGGCGGTGGCCCTGCTGCTGGCCGCGGGCGGCCTCACCGCCGCGGCCGGCACGGCGACGGCGGCGACGACCGGCGGGGCGACGGCTCTGGCGGCCCAGGCCCGCACGGCGACGGCCGACATCGGGGAGCGGCTGCGCGCCATCCCCGGGATGAAGGTGGAGGAGAGGGCCTCGACCCTCCCCGGCTACCGCTGGTTCTGGCTGACCTACCGGCAGCCCGTCGACCACCGGCGCCCGCACGGCCAGTGGTTCGAGCAGCGCGTCCTGCTGCAGCACAAGTCCGAGGATCGGCCGATGGTGCTCTACACCAGCGGCTACAACACGCCCGAGACGATGTTCCGGTCCGAGCCGACCGCGCTGGTGGACGGCAACCAGATCTCGCTGGAGCACCGCTACTTCACCCCGTCCCGTCCCGAGCCCGCCGACTGGAGCAAGGACACCATCTGGCAGGCCGCCACCGACGAGCACCGCCTGATCACCGCCCTCAAGAAGATCTACACGGGACGGTGGATCTCCACCGGCGGCAGCAAGGGCGGCATGACCGCCGTCTACCACAAGCGCTTCTACCCCAAGGACGTCGACGGCAGCGTCGTCTACGTGGCGCCCAACGACCACGACAACGACGACGACTCGGCCTACGACCGCTTCTTCGCCACGGTCGGCACCGACGCCCAGTGCCGGACGCACGTGAAGAACCTGGCCCGGGAGATCCTCAAGCGCCGCCCGGCGATGCTCGAGCGCTTCAAGGCCGACGCGGCGAAGAACGGCTGGACGTTCGACATCCTCCGGAGCCCGGACCGGGCGTTCGAGAACTCCGTCATGGACTACGAGTGGGGCTTCTGGCAGTACCACCTGCAGTCCGACTGCGCGAGCCTGCCCGCGCTGGACGCCTCCGACGACGCCCTCTACCAGAGCCTGGACGCCATCGCGGGCATCTCGTTCTACACCGACCAGGGCCTCGCCCCGTACGTCCCGTACTACTACCAGGCGGGCACCCAGCTCGGCTGGCCCACGCCGCAGTTCCGGCACCTGCGCCCCCTGCTGCGGTACGAGGACAGCTACCAGCCGCGCACGTACGTGCCGCGTGACATCCGCATGCGTTACGACGGCGGCCGGGCCATGCGGGACATCGACCGCTGGGTGCGCGGCAACGCCGAGCACATGATGTTCGTCTACGGGGAGAACGACCCGTGGGGTTCCAAGCCGTTCCGCCTGGGCCGCGGCAGCCGTGACTCGGCGGTGTACGTGGCGTCCGGCATGAACCACAGCGGCCGCCTCATCGACCGGCTGCCCGCCGAGCAGCGCGCCAAGGCCGTCGCCGACCTGCTGCGCTGGGCGGACGTCACCGCGCCCCAGGCCAAGATCGCGGTGAGCACGCCGTCGGACGCCACCGACCCGATGCTGGACCGGCGCCCGCCGCTGTAATCCCGGCCCCGGCCCAAAACGCGGGACCGTCCCCACCCCGGGGCGGTCCCGCCGTCTTATCCGGGACGGACGCCGCCCAGGGAGGGACGCCGTCGTCCTACTGGCCGGTGATGGGCGCGTTGACCAGGCTGTGCGCGGCCATGGTCAGGTACTTCCACAGGGTCTCGTCGAGGTGCTCGGGCAGGTCGAGTTCGTCGACGGCGTCGCGCATGTGCTTCAGCCACGCGTCGCGCTCGGCCTCGCCGATCACGAACGGGACGTGCCGCATGCGCAGCCGCGGATGCCCGCGCCGCTGGCTGTAGGTGTTCGGGCCGCCCCAGTACTGGATGAGGAACAGCCGCAGCCTCTCCTCGGCCGGGCCGAGGTCCTCCTCCGGGTAGAGGGGACGGAGCAGGGGGTCCTCCGCGACGCCCTGGTAGAAGCGGTGGACCAGGCGCCGGAAAGTCTCCTCGCCGCCGACCGCTTCGTAAAAGGTCACCTGTTGAGCAGCCATAGCGCGTCCAGCCTATTTCACGCGGCACCCTCCGGCCGCCCGATCAGCAGCCGGACCGGCCGCCCGATCAGGCGGGGGCGGCGGGGGTGGCGACGGACACGCCTGCCTCGTCGAACGCCTTCTTGACGCGTTCGCGCAGCTCACGGGCGACGTCGCCCTGCCGCCCCGGGGCGGTCTTGAGCACCACGCGGATGACCATGGCGTCGCCCGCGAGCGCCTGCACGCCCCACACCGACGGCTCCTCCAGGACGAGGTCCTCCCAGGCCGGGTCGGTGGCCAGCGCGTCGGCGGTGTTCTTGAGGATCTCGCTGACCTTCTCGGTGTTCTCGTGGATGTCGACCGGGATGTCCAGCACGGCGCGGCCCCAGTTCTGGGACTCGTTGCCGACCTTCTTGATCTCGCCGTTGGGGACGTACCACACCACCCCGTTGACGTCCCGCATCCGGGTGACCCGCAGGGTGACGGCCTCGACGGTGCCCTTGGCGCTGCCCACGTCGATCACGTCGCCGACGCCGAACTGGTCCTCCAGCAGCATGAACAGCCCGGCCAGCACGTCCTTGACGATGTTCTGCGCGCCGAAGCCCACCGCGGCGCCGATCACGGTGGCGCTGGCCAGCACCGGGGTGAGGTTCAGGCCGATCTGCCCGAGGATGCTGAACAGCGCGGTGCCCAGGATCACGATCGAGGCGATGCTGCGCAGCACCGATCCGACGGTCTTGGCGCGCTGGGCCCGCCGCTGGTTGAGCAGCACCGGCGACCCGTCGAACACCGTGCGGGTCCGCTCGCGCACCTTCTCCGACATGGTGCTCTCGGCCATCCGCAGCGTGATGCGGGTGATCATGCGGTGCGCCATCGAGCGCAGCAGCAGCGCCACCGCCAGCGTGAGGACGATCGTGAGGACCAGGTAGAGGGGCCGGTCCAGCCACGTCTTGAAGAACCGGGTGAAACCCTCGTTGTGGGAGACGCCCCATACCAGCCGGCAGGCGACGCTGGGGTCCTGGCTCTGGCACGCCTGCTCGGGCGTGCCGTCCTGAGCCCAGGGCACGGACGCGTGGAGGCTGAGCGGCATAGGTGTCGGACCCTCCCGGCCGGTTGTCGACATCGCCGCGGATCCGCGGCGTCACCACCGTGGACGCCGGGGGCCGGCACTGCGGACCCGAGGCGTCCGCGACGATCGTAAGCGACGCGGCCCGGCGTTCATACTTCGACGACCATGCCCTCACCGGCGGGTCAGCGGGCGCCGTGCCCCCGCCGGGCGCCCCGCCAGGCGCCACACCGGGCGCCTCGCCGGGCGCGTCGCGAGCGCACCGGAAGGGGCACGTGAAGATCCGTAAGAGGCTCAGGGAAGGATGTCCGGAACCTCGTGGGGTCCGCGGCCGCCGCGCCAGGTCGCGGCCCCACGAGGCCGTGCCCGGCTAGGCGTGGCGGTTGGGCCACTCCCCGGCCGGGTCCGGACCGCGACCCCGGAGGCCCTGCCCCTCCTGGCCGCGGGTCTGGGCGCAAGTTTCGTCGCCGGTTTTGGCGTGCGTTTCGCCGCGCGTCTCGTCGGTGAGCGGCTGCAGCACGCGCTCCAGCTTGACGGCGGCGCCGCAGGGGTCGTCCACCCGGTGCATGCGCTCGCCCCAGGACCACCAGTAGTAGTGGTCCGGCGACTCGGGGGCGGGGGCGCAGGTGACGTCCTCCGCCAGGCTGGCCGCCTCGGGGTTGACCACCCGCAGGAAGACCGGGCCCGAGCGGGTGCGCACCACCCGGGCGACCAGCCCGCGCGTGTCGAGTTCCTGTTCAAGCTCCCTGAGGTAGCCGACGCGTTCGTCGCTGACCACCCGGGCACCCCCTCCGTCGATCGTGCTGCGAGGACCGTCCGAACGATTCCCGTGTGCTCGAAGTGATCGAACTCTGCGGATCTGTTCTGTCGCCCGCCGTGAGAATTGCAACTCTCACGGTGGCCGGTCAAGAGGCGGCTGTCCCGCGAAGTTCTGGATTGCCCTACCTCAGGGCGAGGGACATCCCCCGGCGGAGGAAGAATCTCTACCTCCAGATCTCCCCCCACACCCCTTCCGCCCGCGTTTCCGGGAAATGGCTTGGCCTGCCCCGGTGCGGGGGTTACGCTGCGTGCGCAACAAGTGATGTCCCGTGGTCATTTCAACGCCGGTCGCCATGGCTTTGGGGCGGTCCTTACGGATCACCTGGGGCTGCGCGTGAGGAGGCGGGAAACGTGTCGGACCCCCCACGCAAGGAAACCGACATAGCGCGCAAAATCCGCGCGCGTGGTCTCGCGCACGGCCGTTTGCCCGCACAGATCGCGCGGGAAATCCACGACCAGTGCGGGCCGCTGTTCGGCACCAGCCGGATCAAGGCGCACCGGCTGTCCCACGGGGTCTCGCTGTCCGACATCGTCGCCCAGGTCAGGGCCCTGTACGAACTGGACGGCAAGGCGCCGCCCCGGCTCGGGGAGACGCTGCTGTCGGCCTATGAGAGCGGCTACAAGCGGCCCGGGCCCGAGTACCTGCACTACCTGTGCGCCGTCTACCGGGTGGAACCCGACGACCTCGGCTACCAGAGCCCCTGCATCTGCGGTCGCGGTCACGCCGTCCGCCCCGCCGTCGCCTCCGCGGACGGGTGTCCCGCTCCCGCGGCCGGGCCGGCGCCGGACGGGGAGGCCGACGCCCTCGTAGGAGCGGTCGTTCCGCGACTGGACGACCGTCATTG
The DNA here is from genome assembly GCF_040642915.1 of Actinomadura sp. NPDC047616. Taxonomy (NCBI): domain Bacteria; kingdom Bacillati; phylum Actinomycetota; class Actinomycetes; order Streptosporangiales; family Thermomonosporaceae; genus Actinomadura; species Actinomadura sp. NPDC047616. The sequence continues at coordinate 165,188 of NZ_JBEYTB010000012.1, read as the reverse complement.
GATAACGGTCAACGATCCGCGGGGGCCGGACCGCGCCGACGGGCCCGCGCCCATCGATGTGGGAGAGGAGGACATCGTGCTTCGTAGAACCCTTCTGCAGCTGCTGGCCGGGGCGGGCGTGACGCTGGACGGCCAGTTCCTCGGGGCGGTGGACGGCATCCGGCGCAAGATGGACGACACCCTGGTCAACGCGACGGTCTCGCCGACGATGCTCGACCAGTGGGAGGAGACCACGCTCGCCTACGGCCGCCAGTACCAGGCCACGCCGTCGCTGCGGATGCTGTGCGACGTGCTGCTGGACTTCAGCGAGGTGCGCCGCATGTGCGACCGGCGGCAGCCGGTGGAACTGCAGGAACGGCTGTGCCGGATCGCCGCCCAGCTGTCCGGGCTGTCCGGGCTCATCATGATCAACCTGGGGGACCACCGGCTGGCGCGGTCGTTCTTCCGCACCGCCCGCACCGCCGCCGACGAGACCGGCGACCGCGCGCTGCGGGCCTGGGTGACGGTGCGCGAGTCGCTGGTGCCGATGTACTACGGCGACCCGCGCGAGGCCCTGCACCTGGCGCGCAAGGCGCAGGACCTGGCGGGACGCACGCCCAGCGTGGCGGGCGCGATGGCGCCCGCCGTGGAGGCGCGCGCCCTCGGCATGCTGGCCCTGCGCGGACGCGGCGACGCCGCCCCCAGCGCCCGCCGCGCCCTGGTGCGCGGCCGCGCCGTGTTCGACCAGCTGTCCAAGGACAGCACCGGCGACCTGGTGTTCGGCTTCACCGAGCGGCAGCTGACCTTCTACGAGGGCGACACGTTCACCAACCTGGGCGACCACAAGCACGGCGACGAGGTGCTCAGCCGCGCGCTGACCCTGTACTCGCCCAACGACCGCGTGGACCTGACCCTGGTCCGCCTCGACCGGGCCACCTGCAAGTTGCACGCGGGCCATCCGGACGCGGCGCTGCAGGAGGGGCAGGCCGCCATCATCGACCTGCCGGGCGAGCACCGCTCCGACATCCTGGTGCACCGCGCGCGCCAGCTCGGCGCCGCCGTGCGCGACAAGCACGGCGAGATTCCGCAGCTGAAGGACTTCTACGAGGCCCTGACGACGCCGTGGGTCAAGAGCCCCACCACGGGGGACGCCCCGTCGGCCGTCCCCCCGGCCGAGCAGGTGTGACCGCGCCATGGCGGTGGCACACGGAGGCACCGCCCCGACACCCGGCGCCGGCGCGCCCGGCACGGGCGTCGACGGGCAGGGGGCGACGGCGCGTATTCGAGCCGGCGAGGCATCGGGGGCCGGTTCGCCGCGGAGTCTGGTGCGGCTCCGGGGCGAACCGCCGGAATGGAGCCTCGGCCGGCTGCGGCTGCGGCGCTACCGTGGCACCGACCACGCCACGGTGCTCGCCCTGCACCGCGAAGGGCTGGCCCAGGTGGGGCTGCGGCCCGGCGACGGCGTCTACTACGACCACGACTTCTTCCGCATGGAGGAGATCTACCTGCGCGACGGCGGCGAGTTCCTCGTCGGGGAACTGGACGGGGAGACCGTCGCCATGGGCGGCCTGCGCCGCGCCGACCTGGTGCCGGACGGCCACGCGCGGGCGTCCGGCGTGGGCCTGCCGCCCACCGCCGAGCCCCGGGGCGCGGCCCAGGGCGTGGCCGAGATGGTGCGGCTGCGGGTGCGGCCGGACGTCCAGCGGTGCGGATACGGATCGGCCGTCGTCCGGGCGCTGGAGCAGCGGGCCGCCGAGTACGGCTACCGGTTGCTGCGCGCCGACACCACCGAGCTGCAGGATCCGGCGCTGCGCCTGTACCGGCGCTTCGGCTGGACGGAGACCCGGCGCGAGGTGATCGGCGGGATCGTCAACATCTACCTGGAGAAACGCCTGCGCTGAGCCGCCATGGGCCGGGACGCCCCGGCCCGGTCATCCGGTTCCCGGACCGTCCAGGCGCGCCCCGACCATCTGCATCAGCGGATAGCGGCGCTGCCTGACACCGGTGAGGCCCCGGTCGGTCAGCGCCCGCGTGATCTCCCGGTCGCCGAACATCCGCACTCCCACCAGCGCCCTGACGAGCCCGCCGCCCGTCTGGGCCAGCGGCAGGTCCGGACGGCGTGAGGTGAGGACGACCAGGCGCCCGCCCGGTTTGAGGACGCGCGTCATGGCGTCCAGGGCCGCCCACGGGTCGTCGAACAGGTACAGGGCGCCGAAGCAGCAGACGGCGTCGAAGCAGCCGTCCCGGAACGGCAGGTCGACGGCGTTGCCGCGCACGTAGCCGATGGCGGCGCGGCCGGGGGCCGGGACGGCGTGCGCGACGGCCTCCTCCAGCATGGTGCGGGACGCGTCCAGCCCCACCACCAGGCCGTCCTCGGCGACGCCGGCGGCCAGCGCGCGGGTCACGTTGCCCGGCCCGCACGCCACGTCCAGCACCGTCGCCCCGGGCCCGGCGTCGCCGGGCTGCCCGAGCCCCAGCCAGTCGCGGGCCAGGGCGTGCTCCTCGGCGGTGTCGGGGCCGAACGGCCAGCCCTTGGCGATGTTGAAGCCGACCGGCCGCCACACCCGCTCGTAGATCCGCGGCAGGAACGTCGACTGCATCACGCGCTGGGCGAGCGTCGGGGTCGGCCCGGCCTGCGGACCGAGAAGGTCGAGGTAGCCCGCGGACGGCTCGGCGGGCACGTCGGCGGGCTCCCTGAGCAGCCCCGCGATCCGTTCCAGGGGGGCCGGCCGCCGCCCGTGGGCGTCCCGGCCGTGCGCCGTCAACGAACTCATCCTCTTATTGGATCACTCGTCAACGTCTGTCGTCACCCCGGGGCCTCCCGACGCGACCCAGGGCACCGCCCGGCTCAGGCCCCGCCGTCCAGCGGCAGGCCGGTGTGGGCGGCCAGGAACGACAGGTTGTCGGTCATCAGCTCCACGGACCGGCTGACCGAGCGGGCCGCGTGCCCGACCTGCGTCTCGTTGCGCAGCACGATCGGCGCGTCGGCGAAGTCACGGGACGTGGCGTGCTGCAGCGCCGCGCACATCTTGCGGGCGTGCAGCGGGTCCACGCGGGAGTCGCCGTCGAACACCGTGAACAGCACCGCCGGGTACGCCACGCCCTCGCGCACGTGGTGGTACGGCGAGTACGACAGCAGCCACTCCAGCTCCTCGGGGACCGAGGCCGAGCCGTACTCGTCGTTCCAGGTCTCGCCCAGGCCGAACCGCTCGTACCGCACCATGTCCAGCAGCGGCGCCGAGCACACCACGGCCCGGTACAGGTCGGGACGCTGGGTGAGCGCCGCGCCCACCAGCAGCCCGCCGTTGGAGCCGCCGGAGATCGCCAGCCGGTCCGGGGCGGTCACGCCGTCGGCGATCAGGCGTTCGGCGGCGGCGTGGAAGTCGTCGAACACGTTCTGCTTGCGGTCCCGCATGCCCGCGCGGTGCCACTGCTCGCCCTCCTCCGAGCCGCCGCGCAGGTTGGCGATCGCGTACACGCCGCCCGCCTCCACCCAGGCCAGGATGCTCGCCGAGTAGGCGGGGGTGAGCGAGATGTTGAAGCCGCCGTAGCCGTAAAGGATCGTCGGCCGCGGCCGGTCGCCGCCGCCGGGACGGGCCAGCACCAGCATCCGCACCGGCGTGCCGTCGTAGGACTCGTAGGTCACCTGCCGCGCTTCGATCGGCGGGACGTCCACCGCGCCGGGCGCCGTCGCCCACGTCGTGGTCTCGCCGGTGCGGGCGTCGTAGCGCAGCACCGTCGACGGCGTGACGTTGTCGGTGTAGCCGAACCACGCCTCGTGGCCGCCGTCCGGCCGCTCCATGATGGCGCCGATCGAGCCGAGCCCGGGGGCGGGGACCCGGCCGATCCGCTCGCCGGTGGCCAGGTCGTGCACGGTGATCTCGCTGATCGCGTGGCGGGTCCAGCCCGCCAGCAGGACCGCCCGGTCGCCGAGCTCGGGCCCGTCGAGGATGGCGTAGTCGGTCAGCACCGCCTCGTCGTCCTGCGGAACCAGGTCCCGCCAGGTCCCGTACGCGGGATCGGCCGGGTCGGTGACGCACAGCCGGGACCGGGGCGCGTCGCGGTCGGTGAACACGTAGGCGCGCCCGTCGCGGCCGACGTGCAGCCAGGTCGAGGCGTCCACCCCGACCTGCACGGGCTTCAGCTCGGGCCGCTCGGCGGGGGAGGAGGCCAGGTCGGCGAGCCACAGGTCGTTGCGCGGGGCGGTGCCCTGCGACGCGGTGACGGTCAGCCACCGGCCGTCCCGGCTGAGCCCGACGCCGTAGTAGTTGGTCTTGTCCAGGCCGTCCCCGAAGATCAGCACGTCGTCGGCCTCCGGGTCGGTGCCGACGCGGTGCAGGTAGACGCGGCGGTGGTACTGGTCCTCCCCGGCGGGGACGGCGTCGGCGGGCAGGCGCCGCACGTAGTAGTACGCCTCGCCGCCGGGCAGCCAGGTCAGCGACGCGTGCCGGGTGCGGTCGATCGGGCCCTCGACGCGCTCGCCGGTCGCGACGTCGATGACGTACAGCCTGGACTCCTCGTCGCCGCCCTGCGACACCTTGTACGCCAGGCGCCGGCCCTCCTTGTCGGGGATCCAGGAGTCGAGCGTCGTGGTGCCCTCGGGGTCGATCGCCATGGGGTCGACGAGCGCGCGCTCGGTGCCGTCCGGGTCCACCGTGTAGAGGACGGGGTGCTCCTGCCCGCCGTCCCGGCGGGTGAAGAAGCGGCGTTCGCCCCGCCACACCGGGGAGCCGACGCTCCCGGCGCCCAGCAGCTCGCCGAGCCTCCGGCGCAGCCGGTCACGGCCGGGCAGCCCGTCCACGGCCTTGTGGAACAGCTCCTCCTGGGCCGCCATCCACCGTTCGGTGTCGTCGTCCCGCTCCTCCAGCCAGCGGTAGGGGTCGGCGACCCGGTGGCCGTGGAGGATGTCGACGATGTCCTGGCGCTGCGCGAACGGGTACGGCGGTCGGCTCATGGTTCGCACTGTATGCGCCCGCGGACGGCGATCGCGCCCCCGCCCGCGAAGATCATCGGCTGCGCCCCGGCGGGGGCGGCAAGGACGGCCTCAGGAGCAGCAGCCTCCGCCGCAGCAGCCGCCTCCGCCGCCCGCCGGACGCGGGGCGGGAGCGGCGGCGCGGCCCGTCCCGGTGACGGCCACCGTGGACAGCAGCTTCACCGTGTCGTCGTGCCCGGACGGGCAGGAGGCGGGCGCGGACGCCTCGCTCATCGGCCGGGACACCTCGAACGTCGATCCGCAGGCGCGGCAGCGGTAGTCATAACGTGGCACGCCCCCAAGGATACGGCGCTCCGGCCGGAGGGTCAGGCCGCCGATTCGGGGACGTAGGGCGCCCACTGCGGGTCGCCGTCGTGGATGACGCCGATGAGCCTCCAGTGGGCGCCGCGTGGCACACCGGGCGTGACGTTGAGCGTCCACCCGAGTTCCTCCAGAAGCCGATCGGCCTTGCGATGGTTGCACGCCATGCAGGAGGCCACGCAGTTCTCCCACACGTGCTTGCCGCCCCGGCTGCGCGGCAGGACGTGGTCGATGGTCTCGGCGCGGCGGCCGCAGTAGGCGCAGCGGTAGTTGTCGCGCCGCATCAGCGCGGCGCGGGTCAGGGGAACCCGGGTGCGGAACGGGATGCGCACGTACCGGCGGAGCCTTATCACCGACGGGACCTCGATCGACATGGTCGCCGAGTGCAGCACCGCCCCCGAGGAGTCGTTGTGCACGACCACGGCCTTCTCCCTGAGCACGAGGCAGACCGCCCGCCGGAGGGGAAGCGTGGTGAGTGGTTCGTACGTCGCGTTCAGGAGAAGGACCTGTCTCATCAGACGGCCCTCGCAGGGTCATAGATCTCTTCCGCCTCGGTGGACGCGCCCGCGCGCGCCTCGCACCGAGGCCCGAGTATTGTCTCCGGCACCTGCGCACCCACCATGAGGACCTCCCCAGGGGCATAGCTGGCCGAACCAGCGCTCGCCGACCGCCACGGCCGACCCGAAATCAGTGTGGCGCCTGAGAAGGTCGTCCGCTACCCCATTAATACCCCGCAAACTGGCCGTACTGAACGCGCGGCGGCCCCCGGGATCATCGCGATGACCCCGGGGGCCGCCATGGACGCGCGCCCGTGGACGGGGCGGCGCGTCCGGGAGGGCGGGGCGGAACGTGCCGCTCCGCTCCTGGACGTCCCGGTCCCCGCCCCCCGGTCTCAGGCGTCCTCGGCGGGGACGTCGCCGCGGTACGGCACGGTCAGATAGTGCATGCTGCCCACCTGGGCGCGCGGCTTGCCCTTGTCCGCGTCGCGCGGCGGCACCTTGGCGGGCGGATCCGCCTTCTCACGCGGCCCCTTGTGGCGGGGCGGCACCTTGCCGTGCGGCCTCTTGCCGTGCTGGGGCTTGCCGTGCTGGGTCTTGCCGCGCGGAACCGCCTTGCTGCGAGGCGCCTTGCTGCTCACGGCGGCCTTGTCGCGCGGGACCGCCTTGTCGCGCGGGGCGTGCGGAGCGGGCTTGCCATGCCGGCCCTTGTGGCGGGGCTTCGCCTTGCCCCGAGGCGTCTTGCCGTGCGCGGACGCCTTGCCCCGTGGTGAGGCCTTGCCGCGTGGGGGCTTCTTGCCTCGGGGGGGCTTCTTGCCTCGGGGGGACGTCTCGTCCCTCGGCGGCTTGTGCTCTCGCGGCGTGCTCGGGCCAGGCGGCGTCGTCTGGTCGTCCTGCGGGGCCGATGCGGGCCGCGTCTCCGGCTGGGACTGGCCGTCCGTCGGCAGGGTGGGCCGTCCGGCGGGCTGGCCGGGATCGTCCTTCGGCCGCGTGGTGCGGCGCCAGTCGACATGGCCGGCGAGGTTCACCCCGCCCTCCAGGTCCTCCGGCAGCCGGGCCACCAGCGTGCCGGAACGCGACTGCTTCGCCCGCAGCGACGGATAGGCGCAGCGCACCGTCCCCTCGTCGCCCCTCCGGCACGCCCGGTCGGGCGAGTTGACCGGCACCGCCGGCCTGACGGTGTGCGTGACGACGACCCTGTACGCCGGGCGGCCGGTGCGGTTGTGCAGCCGCCACCGCCAGGTGACCTTGTTCCCGTCCGTGGAGATCCGCGGCACGGAGTAGGTGATCTCGACCTTGCTCTCGGCGACGGCCGGGCGCGTCGGCACCGACCGCACCTCGGCGCGCGCGGGCAGGCCCGCCGTCAGCCACGCGCCGGCCATGGCGGCTCCGACGGTGCCCAGAGCCGCGCGCGTCGGCGCGCGGCCTCCCCCGATGACCATGTTCATGCCCCACCCCCCTGTGTGGAAGACCAGCTGGTCAACGAGTCCCTTCTACCGAAGATCACCTGCGCGTTCACCTCGCCACACGTGACGCGGGGAGACGCTGGCAGGACTTTGTCGCGGACGGGCACGACGCATCGCCGCCGCACTGCCGTCCGGCGCCCCTGCACCGGGGGGCGGGAAAGACGCGCGGCGGCCCCGGGGCCGAGCCCCGGGGCCGCCGCGCGGTGAAGCGGTCAGTTGCCGCCCAGCTGGGTGATGTCGCGGGCAGCGCCGGTGGAGGCGGAGGTGGTCATGGCGGCGTACGCCTGGAGGGCGGCGCTGACCGGGCGCCGGCGGTCGCGGGGCCGGAAGCCGCCGAGGTCGGCCAGCAGCTTCTCGCGGCGGGCGGCCAGCACCTCGGCGGGGACGTCCAGCTCCAGCGTGCGGCGCGGGATGTCGATGACGACGCGGTCGCCGTCCTCGATCAGCGCGATGTCGCCGCCCGCGGCGGCCTCGGGGGAGGCGTGGCCGATGGACAGGCCGCTGGTGCCGCCGGAGAACCGGCCGTCGGTGATCAGCGCGCACGCCTTGCCGAGGCCGCGTCCCTTGAGGAAGCTGGTCGGGTAGAGCATCTCCTGCATGCCGGGACCGCCCTTGGGGCCCTCGTAGCGGATGACGACCACGTCCCCGGGCTTGACCTTGTCGCCGAGGATGCCCTCGACGGCGTCCTCCTGGCTCTCGAACACCACGGCCGGGCCGGAGAAGGTCCACAGCTCCTCCTCGACCCCGGCGGTCTTCACGATCGCGCCGTCGGGGGCGATGTTGCCGTACAGGACGGCCAGTCCGCCGTCGGTGGTGTAGGGGTGCTCGGCGTCGCGGATGCAGCCCTCGGCGCGGTCCAGGTCGAGGGACTCCCAGCGCGCGCTCTGGCCGGAGGCCCGGGTGGTGCGCTCGCCGCCGGGCGCGGCGTGGTACATCTCCACGGCCTCGGGCAGCACGTCGGGGGAGCGGATGTCCCACTGGGCCAGGAACTCGGTCAGCGACGCCGAGTGGACGCTGTGGACGGTGCGGTTGAGCAGCCCGGCGCGGTCGAGCTCGCCCAGCAGCGCGGGGATGCCGCCCGCGCGGTGGCAGTCCTCGACGTGGTACCTGGCGGTCGCGGGGGCCAGCTTGCACAGGCACGGCACCCGGCGCGACAGCTCGTCGATCTCCTTGAGGCCGAAGTCGACCCGCCCCTCGCGGGCGGCGGCCAGCAGGTGCAGGATCGTGTTGGTCGACCCGCCCATGGCGATGTCGAGGGCCATGGCGTTCTCGAACGCGTCGCGCGTGGCGATGTTGCGGGGCAGGACGGAGTCGTCGTCGCCGTCGTAGTAGCGGCGGGCGATCTCCACGACGGTGCGCCCGGCGTCCTCGTACAGGCGGCGGCGCTCGGTGTGGGTGGCCAGGACGGTGCCGTTGCCGGGCAGCGCCAGGCCGATCGCCTCGGTGAGGCAGTTCATGGAGTTGGCGGTGAACATGCCCGAGCACGACCCGCAGGTCGGGCAGGCGCTCTCCTCCATGCGGGCCAGCGCGTCGTCGGAGACCGAGGAGTCGGCGGAGGCGATCATCGGGTCGATCAGGTCGAGCTTGTGGCCGCCCATGACGCCCTCGACCGGCTTGCCCGCCTCCATCGGCCCGCCGGAGACGAACACGGTGGGGATGTTCAGCCGCATCGCCGCGATCAGCATCCCCGGGGTGATCTTGTCGCAGTTGGAGACGCAGATCAGCGCGTCGGCGCAGTGCGCGTTGACCATGTACTCGACCGCGTCGGCGATCAGCTCGCGGGACGGCAGCGAGTACAGCATGCCGCCGTGGCCCATGGCGATGCCGTCGTCCACCGCGATCGTGTTGAACTCGCGCGGCACGCCCCCGGCCTCGCGGACGGCGCCGGCGACGATGTCGCCGACCTCGCGCAGATGGACGTGGCCGGGCACGAACTGGGTGAAGCTGTTGGCCACCGCGACGATCGGTTTGCCGAAGTCCTCCCTGGCCACGCCGGTGGCGCGCAGGAGCGCGCGGGCGCCCGCCATGTTGCGTCCGTGGGTGACCGTTCGTGACCTGAGCGGGGGCATGATGCTCCTCGGCGTGCTGACGTTCTGTGGTGGTGATCTTACGTCGCAGCGGCGGATCGCGCCCTGCCTGGGGGTCCGTGCCTCCCGTCCCTTCGGGGAGGCGGCCCGCCGGCCCGGCAGAGGTCCCCTGGGGGGTCGGCCTCTCGATGCTATCAACGCCGCTGGTGTGCGGGCCTGCCCAGGGGCGCCGAGGAGGACGGACGAGAACACGGCGAGGGCGCCCCTGGAATCGGGGCGCCCTCGGAGCCGGAGCCCGGCGGCGGGCCCGCGGCCGAGCCGTCCGGCCGGACGTGTCCGGTCAGGCCGTCTCCTGCCGCTCGTCCTCCTCCTCGCGGTAGATCGGCGGCAGCGTCTCGCTGGCGACCTTGTAGATGCGCCGCACGTCGGTCTCGGTGAGGATCTTGGGGCGGCGGCGCAGGTAGCCGCGCGCCTGGTTGCCCGCGTAGACGTCGACGTCGCGCACCCGCATGACCTTCCACGGGATCGACGGCCCGTAGATGGCCACCGAGGGCTGCACGGGCACCTCGAAGCCCACCCGTTCGGACAGCATCCGGCTGGCCTGCTCGGCCTCCCAGCGCGCCTCGTCCAGGCGGTCCTTCTTGTTGAAGGGGCCGTGGAACAGCTTGAGGTGCGACATGGTCCGGACGGGCAGCCGCTTGTCCCACTTCTCCGAGTCGATGGCGTAGACGCCGCTCGGGCCGATGACCAGGTGGTCGATGCGGCCGTCGCTGACGCCGTCGGTGTCGCGCGGCACCGCCCGGGCGTGCAGCACCAGGTAGCCCTTCTTCTCCAGGGCGCGCAGCTGCCGCTCGGTGCGGCGCTCGGCCGCCGACGACTTCTGCCAGGCCGCCACGCTGGACGAGGTGCGGGCCCGGCGGACGACGTCGGCGATGACCGCCAGGATCGCGGCGGTGAGCCCGATGCGCAGGTCGAACACCACCGTGAAGACGATGCCCACCACGACCGCCACGCCCGCGCGCACCGCCCAGCGCCGGATCGTGGGGTCGTTCAGCAGCTCACCGTAGGTCTCGGGCCTCGGCGGCAGCCGGCCCGGCTTCTTGTCGGGCTCCGGGGAGGGCCGGCCGCGCGCCTCCTGGCCGTCGTCGCCCCGCTCCATGATCGCCATAGGTGACGCTCCGTATTCCCTTCGCGTCGGAAGCATGATCCTCCGTGCGCAGAGTAATCATTGTCGCCGTTCCGCGACTAGTCATGCCGGGTTAATACTTTTGTCGCCGCTTCAGGGCGATTCGCCGGTGCGTCACTCGGGTAGGACAACTTTCACCCCCTCTTCGCGGCGTGCCGTCCTTGTCATCTTTGATGCCGGCGGCCACGCCGTCTACCGTTCGACGGTGTGACACTTCCCCATGACCTCACCGTGCTGCGCCAGGCGGCGGCGATCCGGACCCGCGAGCTGTCCCCGCTGGAGCTGGCCGACCACTATCTGGACCGTATCGAGCGGCTGAACGCCCAGGTGGGCGCCTATGTGACGGTGGACGCCGAGTACGTGCGCGAGCAGGCGCGGGCGGCCGAGAAGCAGGTGCTGGAGGTCGCGGGCCCCGAGGAGCTGCCGCCGCTGCACGGGGTGCCGATCCCGATCAAGGACCTGAACATGGTGAAGGATGTCCGGGTCACCCTGGGATCGCAGGTTTTTTCCGATCTGGTGGGGTTTGCCGACGACAGTGTCGTGACACTCCTGAGGCAGGCCGGATGTGTCCTTCTCGGCAAGACCACAACACCCGAATTCGGCCTGCCCTGCTATACGGAAAGTGCCGTCGCGCCCCCCGCCCGCACCCCGTGGGACCTGGAACGGTCCGCGGGCGGCTCCAGCGGCGGCGCCGCCGCGGCGGTCGCCGCCGGCCTCGCCCCCGCCGCGCAGGGCAGCGACGGCGGCGGCTCGATCCGCATCCCCAGCAGCGTGTGCGGCCTGTTCGGCATCAAGCCGACCCGGGGCCGCGTCTCCCAGGGCCCGGTCGTCCCCGACCTGTTCGGGCTGTCGACCAACGGGCCGATCGCCCGGAGCGTCCGCGACGCGGCCGCGCTGCTGGACGCGATGGCCCGGCACATGCCCGGCGACCTGTACATGGCGCCGCCGCTGCCGGCGGGGGAGACCTTCCTCGGCTACGCCGGCCGCCCGCCGGGCCGGCTGCGCATCGCGCGCAGCGCCGAGCCGGCCGTCCCCGGCACCGAGGTGCACCCCGACTGCCTGGCCGCCTACGAGGAGGCGTCGGCGCTGCTGGAGGAGCTGGGGCACGAGGTGGTCGAGCTGCCCCGGGTGCTCGGCGCCGACCTGGTGCCGATCTTCGAGACGCTGTGGAGCGTCATGGCCACCCTCACGCCCGTCGAGCCCGACAAGGAGCACCTGCTGCAGCCGCTGACCCGCTGGCTGCGCGAACGCGGCAACGCCACCGGCGCGCCCCAGCTGTTCCACGCGCACGCCATGCTGCAGTCGGCGCTGCGCCAGGCGTTCCCCGTGATGAACGAGTTCGACGCGATCCTGCATCCGACCCTGGCCCAGCCGCCCCGTCCCCTGGGTTACTTCCACGACCAGGAGCCCGAGGAGAACTTCGCGCGGCAGAAGGCGTTCACCCCGTTCTGCGCCGTGTACAACGTGTCGGGGCAGCCCGCCGTCAACGTGCCGCTGCACTGGAACGCCGACGGCCTGCCCATCGGGGTGATGCTCGCCGGGCGCCTGGGCGGCGAGGGCACCCTCATCTCGCTGTCGGCGCAGCTGGAGGAGGCCCGCCCCTGGATCGACCGCAAGCCGCCCATCTGGAACGCCTGACTGCGTCCCGGCCCAGGGGGCATGTTCCCCCCTGTGGTGAACGAGCAGGTGAACGAGCGCGCGGTCGACGAGCAACTGCACAGGCTGGCCCAGGCCCACTGCGTCGCCAGCAGCTACAAGGACTGGCGAGAACGGGAAACCCCCGTTCCCCGGGAGACCCTCGTGGCGGTGCTGGCCGCCTTGGGCGTGGACGCCTCCACCCCCGGCGCGGTACGCGATGAGCTGGCACGGCTGGAGGAACAGCGGCGTCAACGGCTGCTGCCTCCCGTCGTGGCGTGCCGTCGCGTACCCGGCGCCGACCAGATCCGCGTGCCCTCGCAGACCGAGGTGTCGGTGGAACTGGCCGACGGCACGACCCTGACGCCGCCCTCGGCGTCCCCAACGGCCGAAGGCCACCTCGCCTACGCACTGCCGTCTGAGACGCCGCTGGGGTGGCATCGTGTGCGCGCACGCAGGGGTTCGCATGAGCAGGACGCCGCGTTGCTCGTCGCCCCAGACCGGCTGCGGACCCCCGAACGGGTGTGGGGGTTCACCGCCCAGCTCTACTCCGTACGGTCCCGGGCGTCCTGGGGGATGGGCGACCTGCACGACCTGGCGCAACTGGCGGCCTGGAGCGGCCGGGAGCTGGACGCGGGCTTCGTCCTGGTCAACCCCCTGCACGCGACCGAACCCACGCCGCCGATCAACCCGTCCCCCTATTCGCCGATGAGCCGCCGCTTCGCCAGCCCCCTCTACCTGCGAGTGGAGGACGTGCCCGAGTATCGGGAACTGTCCGCGGACGACCGGGAGCGCATCGCCGCCCTGGCCGCCCCCCTGCGCCAAGACGAACGCCTCATCGACCGCGACGCGGTCTGGACGGCCAAACGCCAAGCCCTGGAAACCCTGTACCGCGTCCCTCGCACCCCGGCCAGGCAGCAGGCCTACGAGTCGTTCCGCCAACGTGAGGGCACGGCGCTGACCGCGTTCGCCACCTGGTGCGCCCTGGCCGAGGAGCACGGCAACGACTGGCGCCGCTGGCCGTCCGCCCTGCGGGACGCCGACAGTCCCGCCGTGGCACGCGAAGCCGAACGCCTGGCACCCTGCGTCGACTTCCACGCATGGCTCCAATGGCAGCTCGACGAACAGCTCACCGCCGTCCAGCGAACCGCGACCGCCTCAGGGATGCCCATCGGCATCATGCATGACCTGGCGGTGGGCGTGACCCACTCCAGCGCGGACGCCTGGGTGTACCGGGACGTCTTCGCGGAGGGCATGAGCGTGGGGGCGCCCCCCGACGAGTTCAACCAGCGCGGCCAGGACTGGGGCCAGCCCCCATGGCACCCCCAGCGCCTCGCCCAGGCCGAGTACGCCCGCTACAGGGACATGCTGGCGGCCTCCCTGCGGCGTGGGGGAGGGCTGCGCATCGACCACGCCATGCAGGTGTCGCGCCTGTGGTGGGTGCCCGAAGGCGGCTCACCCGCGGACGGCACGTACGTCGGTTACGACCGCAACGCGCTGCTGTCCTGCCTCACCTGGGAGGCCGCCCGCGCCGACGCCGTCATCGTCGGCGAGGACCTGGGCACCGTCGAACCCCAGGTACGCGAGGACCTCGCCGAACGCGGCGTCCTGGGCACGTCCCTGCTGTGGTTCGAACGCGACCGCGCCGGCAGGCCCAAACCCCCCGGGCAGTGGCGGGAACTGTCGCTGGCCACCGTCGGCACCCACGACATGCCGCCGATCACCGGGTTCCTGCACGGCGACCACGTCGCCCTGCGCGACCGCCTCGGGCTGCTCACCCGCCCCGCCGCCGACGAGGCCGCCGACCACCGGCGGCTGCTGGCCGGCTGGCTGGCCCTCCTGCACGCCGAGGGCCTGCTGGCCGACCCGCCCGACGCCCTGCTGAGCGCCGTGGCCCGGGGCGCGCACGACCACGACGAGGCCGCGGCGGCCGCCCTGCACGCCCTGCTGGCCCGCACCCCGGCCCGTCTCATCGGCGTGTCCCTCGCCGACGCGGTGGGCGAGCGCCGCACCCAGAACCAGCCCGGCACCAGCGACGAGTACCCCAACTGGCGCGTCCCCCTCGCCGGCGCCGACGGCCGTCCCGTCCCGCTCGACGACCTGCCCGCCGACCCGCGCGTCGCCGCCGCCGTGGCCCCGGTCAGGGCCGCGACGCGGACGCGGGCGTGACCACCGCCGTGACCACGCCCGCGTCCACCTGAGGATCAGGACGCGGCGGCGTCCCTGGCCTGGGCGCGCAGGGCCCGGGCCACGCCGTCACGGCCCTCCGACAGCAGCCGCACCAGCGCCGCGGGCGGCCGGTGCTCGGCGATGTAGGACTCGGTGCGGTCGATCGTCGCCTGCTCGATGATCAGGAACGGGTAGGCGACCTCGGCGAACGTCTGCGCCATGTCGCTGCTCCACTCCTGCCAGATCCGGCCGACCTCGGCGAAGTACCGGTCCACGTACGGGCGCAGCAGCTCGGCCTGGTCCGGCTCGACGAAACCGCCCAGCGTGGCCCGGTACACCGCGTTCGGCAGCTTCCCGGAGATGATCCGCTCCCAGGCGGCGGCCTTGGCCTCGGCGGTCGGCAGCGCGGCCCGGCAGGCGGCGGCGTTCCGCTCGCCCGCCGCGGTCGGGTCCCGCTTCAGCTCGGCGTCGATCTCGGCCTCGCCCGCCCGGCCCGTGACCACCAGGCGGCGCAGCAGCGCCCAGCGCAGGTCGGTGTCGACCGTCAGGCCCTCCAGCGACTGCGAGCCGTCCAGCAGGCCGGTGACGAACGCCAGGTGCTCGTCGGTCTCGGCGACGCCGCTGAACGCCTGGATGTAGGCGAGCTGGAAGTCCGAGCCCGCCTCGGCCTCGCGGGCCAGGTCGTACAGCGCGTCGGCCATCAGCCGCCGCCCCTCCGGCCGCCACGCCGGGCCGGCGTACTGCTGCAGCGCCGTGCGCGCCTGCCGCAGCAGCGTCTGCGTCACCGAGATGTCCGTCACGCCGCGGATCCCCGACAGGACGAGTCGGACGTAGTCGCGGGTGGCCATCTCGGCGTCCCGGGTCATGTCCCAGGCCGCCGACCAGCACAGCGCCCGCGGCAGGCCGTCCCTGATCTCCCCGATGGCCTCGATCAGCGTGCGCTGCGAGGTCTCGTCCAGCCGGATCTTGGCGTAGGTGAGGTCGTCGTCGTTGACCAGCACCAGATCGGGCCGCCGCTCGCCGACCAGCTCCGGCACGTCGGTGCGGTCGCCGACCACGTCCAGCTCCACCCGCCTGCGCCGGACGATCCCGTCGGGTGTGCGGTCGTACAGGCCGATCGCCACGCGGTGCGACCGCAGGGTCGGGTACTCGGCCTTGGCCTCCTGCCG
Organism: Actinomadura sp. NPDC047616; assembly: GCF_040642915.1. NCBI lineage: Bacteria > Bacillati > Actinomycetota > Actinomycetes > Streptosporangiales > Thermomonosporaceae > Actinomadura > Actinomadura sp. NPDC047616. Next base: position 149,767 of record NZ_JBEYTB010000012.1, on the reverse strand, counting down.
GACGCTGAACGCGGTGAAGTCGCCCTCGCCGTCCACCTCGTAGACCGGACGCAGCGTGTTGACCCCCGCCGTCTCCAGCCACTCCTTCGACCACGACTTCAGGTCGCGGCCCGAGGTCTCCTCCAGGGCGTCCAGCAGGTCGCCCAGGACGGTGTTGCCCCACGCGTGCCGCTGGAAGTAGCGCCGCACGCCCTCCAGGAAGTTGTCGCGCCCCACGTACGCCACGAGCTGCTTGAGGACGCTGGCGCCCTTGGCGTAGGTGATCCCGTCGAAGTTGACCTCCACCGCGCGGATGTCGGGGATGTCGGCGGAGATCGGGTGGGTGGACGGGAGCTGGTCCTGCCGGTACGCCCACGCCTTCATCAGGTTGGCGAACGTCGTCCAGGACCCCGTCCACTTGGTGGCCTCGGCCTGGCACAGGACGCTCATGTACGTGGCGAACGACTCGTTCAGCCACAGGTCGTCCCACCAGCGCATGGTGACCAGGTCGCCGAACCACATGTGGGCCATCTCGTGCAGGATCGTCTCGGCGCGCCGCTCGTAGGCCGCGTCGGTCACCCGCGACCGGAAGACGTAGTCCTCCAGGAAGGTCACGCAGCCCGCGTTCTCCATGGCGCCGGCGTTGAACTCGGGCACGAACAGCTGGTCGTACTTGGCGAACGGGTACCGCTGGTCGAACACCTTCTCGAAGAAGGCGAAGCCCTGCCGGGTGACGTCGATGATCGCGTCCGCGTCCAGGTGCTCGGCCAGCGACGCCCGGCAGAACACCCCCAGCGGGATCACGCTGCCGTCCTCGCGCCGGTACTCGTCGCGCACCACGTGGTACGGCCCCGCCACCAGCGCGGTGATGTAGGTCGACACGCGCGGCGTCGGCGGGAAGTGCCAGCGGCCGCCCTCCTGGCCGTCGGGGGCCTCGTTGGTGATGACCTGCCAGCCCTCCGGAGCGATCACCGTCAGCTCGAAGGTCGCCTTCAGGTCCGGCTGGTCGAAGCAGGTGTACATGCGGTGCGCGTCGGCCGTCTCGAACTGCGTGTACAGGTACACGCTCTGGTCGACCGGGTCGACGAACCGGTGCAGGCCCTCGCCCGAGCGCGAGTAGGCGCAGTCGGCCACCACGCGCAGCTCGTTGCGCTCGGCCAGCGACGGCAGCGGCAGCCGGCCCTTGTCGGCGTCGTACGTCGCGGGGTCGAGAGACCGTCCGTTGAGCGTCGCCTCCCGCACGACGGCGCCGTGCAGGTCGACGAAGGTCGAGGCGCCCGGCTCGGCGCACCCGAACGATATGACGGTGGTGGACCCGAACCGCTGCTCATCCCTGGTGAGGTCCAGCTCGACCGTGTACGAGTCGACGCTGAGCAGCCGGGCCCGTTCCCGCGCCTCATCGCGCGTGAGGTTGCCTGCCACGTGCACTCCTTGGACGTCTTTGTATGTGGTTAGTCCATGTCTACCAACCGGCCGGGTCCCGGGTCCCCGCAGCACGGTCATCGGTTTCCCCGGGTTCGCCGGGGAATGGCCGCACGGGCCGCCGGGTTGGCCCGAATGACCCCTGAACCTCGCAGGCAGAGGAGGCCCGCTTTGTCGGAATCCGCCCGTACCCCGGTCGACTTCTGGTTCGACCCGCTGTGCCCGTGGGCGTGGATCACGTCCCGCTGGGTGCTGGAGGTGGCGAAGCACCGCCCGATCGAGCCGCGCTGGCACGTGATGAGCCTGTCCGTGCTCAACGAGGACAAGGACATCCCCGACGACTACCGGCGGATGCTGAAGGACGCCTGGGGCCCGGTGCGCGTGTGCATCGCCGCCGAGCAGAAGTACGGCGGCGAGGTCCTCGGCCGTCTCTACACCGAGATGGGCACGCGCCGCCACCACGATCGGCGCAAGTTCGACCGGGAGATGATGGAGGAGGCCCTGGCCGCGGCCGGCCTCGACCCCGCCCTGGCGGCCGCGGCCGAGTCCACCGAGTACGACGAGGCCCTGCGCGCCTCCCACAAGGACGGCATCGACCGCGTCGGCCAGGAGGTCGGCACACCGGTGATCGAGGTCGAGGGCTCGGCCTTCTTCGGCCCGGTCGTCACGCCGATTCCGCGCGGGGAGGACGCCGTCAGGCTGTGGGACGGGGTGCGCCTCGCCGCCTCCGTCGACGGCTTCTTCGAGTTGAAGCGCACCCGGACCCGGGACCCGATCTTCGACTGAGCGCACGCCGCGGCCGCCGTCACCCGTCACTCACCGGCGGCGCCCAGGTAATTGCAAGCATCTTGCAGCTACCAGGAACGTGCATCACACTGTTCCTGCTGATTCGTACAGGTAGGTGGTGACATGCACGTACCGGACGGGTTCATCAACGCCCCGGTGTCCGTGGCGGCGGGAGTGGTGGCCGTCGGCGGGGTGGCGGTGGCGCTGCGCGGCGCCCGGCGTGAGCTGGACGACCGCACCGCGCCGCTGGCCGGGCTGACGGCCGCCTTCGTGTTCGCCGCGCAGATGCTCAACTTCCCGGTCGCCTCGGGCACCAGCGGGCATCTGCTCGGCGGGACGCTGGCGGCGATACTGGCCGGCCCCTACACGGCGGTGCTGTGCATGGCGGTGGTGCTGGGGATGCAGGCGCTGCTGTTCGCCGACGGCGGGCTCAGCGCGCTCGGCGTCAACATCACGATCATGGGGCTGGTCACGGTCGTCGTCGGGTACGGCACGTTCCGGCTGCTGCTGCGGGTGCTGCCCGCCACCCGTCCGGCGGTGACCGGCGCCGCGTTCGGGTCCGCGCTGGTCTCGGTGCCCGCCTCGGCCGCCGCGTTCACCCTGGTCTACGCGCTCGGCGGCACCACCGAGGTGCCGCTCGGCACGGTCGCGGGCGCCATGGTCGGCGTGCACGTGCTCATCGGCATCGGCGAGGCGCTGATCACCTCGCTGACCGTGTCCAGCGTGCTGGCGGTCCGTCCGGACCTGGTGTACGGGGCGCGCGGCCTGCTGCGCAGGCCGGAACTGCGCACGCGCGCCGCGTCGGGCGCCGGAGCCTGAGAGGCGGGGAGATCATGACCACCAAGCGTTTCTTCGTCGTCGCCCTGCTGGTGTCGCTCGTGCTGGCCGGGGGTGTCAGCTACTACGCCAGCAGCCAGCCCGACGGCCTGGAGAAGGTCGCCGCCGACAAGGGCTTCGACGCGGGGGAGAAGGACCACGCGCTCAAGGACTCCCCGCTGGGCGACTACGGCGTCAAGGGCGTGGACAACGCCCGGCTGTCGGGCGGGCTGGCCGGGGTGATCGGCGTGGGCGCCGTGCTGGTCGTGTCCGGCGGGCTGTTCTGGGCGGTGCGGCGCCGCCGGGCCCACGCGGACGCGGACGCCTAGATGGGCGCCGGCCACGCGCACCGCCTCTACCTGCCCGGGGCCTCGCCCGTGCACCGGCTGCCGCCGCAGTGCAAGCTCGTGGCGGTGCTGGTCTTCGTGCTGGCCGTGGTCGCCACGCCGCGCGAGCGGATCTGGGCGTTCGCCGGGTACGCGCTGCTGCTGGCGGCGGTCGCGGCGGTGGCGCGGGTGCCGTACGGGCTGGTGCTGCGGCGGACCCTGATCGAGTTGCCGTTCGTGGCGTTCGCCCTGCTCATGCCGTTCGTGGCGAGCGGGGAGCGGATCTCCTGGCTCGGGCTCTCGGTGAGCGAGGCGGGGCTGTGGGGCGCCTGGAACATCCTCGCCAAGGGCACCCTCGGGGTGGTCGCGTCCATCCTGCTGGCCGCCACCACCGAACCGCGCCTGCTGCTGCTCGGCGTCGAGCGGCTGCGCATGCCGCAACTGATCGTCCAGATCGCCGCGTTCATGCTGCGGTACGCCGACGTGGTCACGGGGGAGCTGCGCCGGATGCGGATCGCGCGGGCCTCCCGCGGATTCGAGGCGCGCGACCTGCGGGACGCGGGCGTGCTGGCGCGGTCCCTGGGGGCGCTGTTCCTGCGGTCGTACGAGCGCGGGGAACGCGTCCACCTGGCCATGGTCAGCCGCGGCTACGACGGCCGCATGCCGGCGCCGCAGGACGTCGGCGCCACCGCCGTCCAGTGGACGGCCGCCGCCGCGCTGCCGGTCGCCGCCGCCCTGATCGCCACGGCCGCCTGGATCACCCCATGACCTCGGAGCGTTCCATGACCACCTCGGACGAGCGGACGGCGGCGACGGATCCCGCCGCTGAGCAGGACGACGCGGCGCCCCCCTCGCTGGAGGTACGGGGCCTGGCGTACGCCTACCCCGACGGCACGCAGGCCCTCTACGGCGTCGACGTCACCATCCGGCGCGGCGAACGCGTGGCCCTGCTGGGCCCCAACGGCGCGGGCAAGACCACGCTCGTCCTGCACCTCAACGGGATCCTGCACGGCGGCCTGGGGTCGGTGCGCGTCGCGGGCCTGGAGGTGGACGCCAAGGACAAACGGACGCTGCGGGAGGTCCGCCGCCGGGTCGGCATCGTCTTCCAGGACCCCGACGACCAGCTGTTCATGCCGACCGTCCGCGAGGACGTGGCGTTCGGCCCCGCCAACATGGGCCTGCGCGGCGACGAGCTGGACCGCCGCGTCCGGGACGCGCTGGAACGCGTCGGCATGCTGGCGGCCGCCGACCGGCCGCCGCAGCACCTGTCGTTCGGGCAGCGCCGCCGGGTCGCGGTGGCGACCGTCCTGGCGATGGAGCCGGAGATCCTGGTGCTGGACGAGCCGTCCTCCAACCTCGACCCGGCGAGCCGCCGCGAGCTGGCGGAGATCCTGCTGTCGCTGGACGTGACGGTGCTGATGGTCACCCACGACCTTCCGTACGCGGCCGAGCTGTGCCCGCGTTCGCTGATCCTGTCCGGCGGGATCATCGCCGCCGACGGCCCCACCCCGGACCTGCTGTCCGACGCGGGCCTGCTGGCCGCCCACCGCCTGGAACTGCCGTTCGGGTTCGATCCCGCCGCCATTCCCCGCTGACGCCCCCCCCGGGACGCCCGCCCCACGGACCGCCGCCGCGCGCCGGCGGTCCATTTCGGCGTTTTCCGCTTGAACGCACGGCGACGCGTCGTAGACTCGGTGTCACCTGAAAGTGGCAACGGTTTTCATTCCGATTCGGGGGTTTTCGTGAAGGTAGCCTTCGTCGGCAAGGGCGGCAGCGGCAAGACCACCCTGTCCTCGCTGTTCGTGCGGTTCCTGGCCGACCGCGGACTGCCCGTGGTGGCCGTCGACGCCGACATCAACCAGCACCTGGGCGTGGCGCTGGGCCTGGACGAGGGCCGGGCGGCCAAGATCCCGGCGATGGGCGACCACCTGCCGCGGATCAAGGAGTACCTGCGGGGCGCCAACCCGCGGATCTCCTCGGCGGCGGCGATGGTCAAGACGACCCCGCCCGGCGCCGGCTCACGGCTGCTGCGGCTGCGCGGCGACGACCCGATCCACGCGCTGGGCGAGGACGTCGACGGCGTCACGCTGCTGGCCACCGGGCCGTTCAACGACGACGATCTCGGCGTGGCGTGCTACCACTCCAAGACCGGGGCGGTCGAGCTCTACCTCAACCACCTGGTCGACGGGCCCGGCGAGTACGTGGTCGTCGACATGACCGCGGGCGCCGACACCTTCGCCTCCGGGCTGTTCACCCGCTTCGACCTGATGTTCCTGGTCGCCGAGCCCACCCGCAAGGGCGTGGGCGTCTACCGCCAGTACACCGAGTACGCCCGCGACTATGACGTCGCCATCGCGGTCGTCGGCAACAAGGTGCAGGGCGACGACGACGTCGCCTACCTGCGCGAGCACGTCGGCGACGACCTGCTCACCTGGCTCGGCCAGTCCGCCGCCGTGCGCGCGCTGGAGCAGGGCCGCCACGGCGTGCCGCTGGAGGTCGGCAACGAGCGGGCCCTCGCCCGCATGCTCGCCGCCGTCGACGCCCGGGACAAGGACTGGGACAAGTACCAGCGCCAGGCCGTCGAGTTCCACGTCAAGAACGCCCGCAGCTGGGCCAACCGCGCCGTGGGCGAGGACCTGGAGGCCCAGGTCGACCCGGGCTTCCGCCTGGCGCCCGCCCGCTAGCCCGCCGTCGTCCCCTCCGGGGCGGCCGACCTTGCTCGGGGGCGGGGTCCGCGGTGCCGCGCGGGCCTGCGAGAATCGGGCCCATGCGCGTGTTTCTTGGATGCGACCACGCCGGCTTCGAGCTGAAGGAGCACCTGGTCGCCTGGCTTTCGGCCAACGGTCACGAGCCCGTCGACTGCGGGGCGTTCGTCTACGACGCCGTCGACGACTATCCGCCGTTCGTGCTGAGGGCCGCCGAGCGCACCGCGGCGGAGCCGGGGACGCTGGGCATCGTCATCGGCGGCTCGGGCAACGGCGAGCAGATGGCCGCCAACAAGGTCAAGGGCGTGCGGGCGGCCCTGGTCTGGAACGACGACACCGCCCGGCTCGCCCGCGAGCACAACGACGCCAACGTGATCAGCATCGGCGCCCGCCAGCACGACCCGGAAACGGCCACCCGGTTCGTGCGCCTGTTCCTGGAGACGCCGTACTCGCAGGAGGAGCGGCACACCCGCCGGATCCGGATGATGAGCGACTACGAGCGCACCGGCGAGCTGCCGCCGATCTCCGTGGAGAGCTGACCCGGCCAGCGGGCGGCATCGCCGCCCCGCACGGCCAGGGCGCTCATTGGGGCCTGCGCACGCCGCCGCCGCGTTTACCGAGGCGGCGGCGTTCGTTCTTCGACGCTCGCGACCGCTTGGAGGCGTCCGCGGCGTCGGCCGCGCCCCCCGGGGGCGACGCCTGGTTCGGCGGGTTGGGCGGGTCCTCGTCGTCCGGCACGGACCGGGACACGTCGCGTGCCCGCATCGCCGCGTCGACCGTGATCCGCATGCTGGGCTGGCCCACGTCCACCTCCTGGGGGTCGCGCGACGCGGCGGAGCCGTCTCTTCCGCGCCGCGGGGGGCGTGGGGGGCGTCCCCCACACAAAGCGGTTCGAGGTGGACACCATTGGACACCATGCGGCGGGGCGCTCGGCAAGACTCCGGGCCTGATGATCACCGAGCGTTACAGGCCGACATGTCGGGGCTGTCAAGTGCCAGTCTGGACCGTTGTAACAGGTCGTCCATGGCGCGGATGTCCGTCGGCACCGCCTGATGCCAGATACAGTGCCGGAGATGCTTCAACGTCTGGTCCACCTGCTTCCGCCGGGAGTCCGCGCCTTCCTGCGGCGGATTCCGCTGCTCGTGCGGATCTACGGGTGGCTGCGGCGGGGCAAGGCCGTCCGTGAACGCTACGTGTTCACGGCCCTGGCCGTGCTGGCGGTCGGGCTCGGCCTCGCGGCCACCGAGTCAAGGGCCTGGGCACCGCCCGCCGCCCTGGTCCTGACCGTGGTCGCCGGCGGGCTGCTGCTCAAGGTGCGCACCCTGGTCGCGCTGCTCGCGGTGGTCGTGGCCATGACCGCCTACAACGCCGTGGACGACCCGGCGGAGGTCGGTCCCGGCACGATCGCCACCCTGCTGATCACGGCGGTGCTGGCGCTCACCCTGGCCCGCACCCGCCAGCAGCTCGGCGTGCAGGGGCTGCGCGGCGACTCGATGCTGCTGGAGCTGCGCGACCGGCTGCGCCGCCAGGGCGAGCTGCCCGAGCTTCCGGGCGGCTGGGAGGCGCAGGTCGTGATGCTGCAGGCCGGCGGCTCTTCCTTCGGCGGCGACTTCGTGGTGTCCGCCCGCACCGGCGACACCCTGGAGGTGGCGTTGGTGGACGTGTCGGGCAAGGGCACCGACGCGGGCACACGGGCGCTGATGCTGTCCGGGGCCTTCGGGGGACTTCTTGGATCGGTCCAGCCGGACCGGTTCCTGCCCGCGTGCAACGACTACCTGCACCGCCAGCGCTGGGACGAGGGGTTCGTCACGGCCGTCCATCTGGTCCTCGACCTGTCCACCGGCGAGTACACCGTGGAGTCGGCCGGGCATCCCCCGGCCGTCCAGTTCGACTCCGGCACCGGCACCTGGCAGGTCAACGCCGCCAAGGGCGTGGTGCTGGGCGTCGTCCCGGACCTGCGCTGCGAGCCGGAGCAGGGCACGCTGCGCCCCGGCGACGCGCTGCTGCTCTACACCGACGGCCTGGTCGAGTCGCCGGGTCGCGATCTCGACGCGGGCATCGACCGGCTGCTGGGCGAGGCCGAGCGCCTGGTCCCGCAGGGCTTCCGCAAGGGGGCCAGAGAGCTGGTGCAGACGATGGCCGCCGCGCGGGACGACGACTGCGCGCTCGTCCTCATCTGGCGCAACTGAGCCCCGAGGCGTCCGCGTCCGCGCACGCGGGTCCCAGGCGACCCTCGAGTCGCGGGCGTCCGAGCCTTTCACGCCTCCGTTCCCCCAAGCCGTTCCCGGCGTTCCCGCTGGTCAGGGGCGGCGCTGGTCGCGTTCGGCCGCACCCCGGCCCGCGCCGGTGCCCTTGGCCTTGAGGCCCTTGCCCTTGACGTTCCCGTCCGTGACGTCCGTGTCCGTGACGCGCGTGTCCTGGTCGCGCTCGGCGATCTTTCGGGGCGGCTTCGCCGGCCGGGCGGTCCTGAGCGCTTTGTGCGGGCGCTGCGTGGGCGTCCGCGCGACCTGCCGTCCGGTCGCGGGCGGGTCGGCGGGCGCGGGCCTGCCGGTCAACGGCGCGCCGGGGGCGCGGGCGGGGGTGACGTCGCGGTCCTGGCCGCCCAGGCCCATGATCAGCCCGCCGACCAGCACCGCCGCGACGGCGGCCCCCGCCCCGGCGAGGACGCGGACGCGGGCGGTCGACCGCGCGCCGACGTGCCGGATCAGGCCGAACGCCTCGGTGTCGGGGCCCTCGTCGTCCTGGGCCGGACGCGGCCGCGGCGCTGCCACGGCCGCCCCGTTCACCGCGCGACGCGGCGGCGGCACCGGGGAGGACGCCCTGCCCGGACCCGGTTTGTCGGCGACGGGGGAGACGGGCGTGCCGGGCTGGCGGACGAGCGTGAGCATCAGGTCGGCCGTTGGCGGCCGCACGGCCGGGTCCTTGGCCAGCGCGGCGCGCACCACCGGCTCCAGGGCCGGGGGCAGTTCCGACAGGTCGGGCTCCTCGCGCATCACGCGCAGGGCGACCTCGGTCGGCTGGCCCTCGCCGAACGGCAGCCGGCCCGTCCCCGCGTAAACGATCAGGCAGCCCCAGGCGAACACGTCGGCGGCCGGCGTGGCGGCGCCGCCGGACAGCACCTCGGGCGCCATCCAGCCGGGCGTGCCGAGCACGGTGCCGCCGGTGGTGACCGTGGACGGGGAGTCCTGCGCGCGGGCGATGCCGAAGTCGATGACCCGGCAGCCGGACAGGGTGAGCATCACGTTGGCGGGCTTGAGATCGCGGTGCACCAGGCCCGCCGAGTGGATGGCGGCCAGCGCCGACGCCACGCCCACGGCCACGCCGTGCAGGTCGTCGGGCGGCAGCGGGCCGCCGGTGGTGATGCGGTGCTGCAGCGACATGCCGCCGACGTACTCGCTGACGATGTACGGGCGGCCCTCCTCCTCGCCGTGCGCCAGCACCCGCGCGGTGCAGAACGAGGCGACCCGTCCGGCCAGGACGGCCTCGTCGCGGAACCGGCGCCGGTAGGACGGCTGCGCGGACAGATGGGGATGGATGGTCTTGACCGCTACCCGCCGGTTGGAGTCCGGATCGCAGCCCAGGTAGACGGTCCCCATGCCGCCCGCGCCGATCCGGCCGAGCAGCGGATAGCCGCCCACCGCTCGGGGGTCGGCGGGCTCCAGGGGGCGTACGTCGTCGGGCGGGGAGCCGGTCGCGTGCGGGGAGCCGGTTGCGTGCGCTTCCATGCCGTACCTCGTGACCCCTTTCGACACCTGCATTCCGGCCTTCCCCGATCGCGTCCAAGTATGGTGCCGCATCCCCGATCGAGGGGGGACGTACGCGCAAACGTGGGAGGAAACGTGATCGTCACCTCGATGTAGCACTGAGTGCATGAACATCGGGCACAGTGGTTCGTGGATCGGCAACCGGCCGGCCTCGCCGGATCCTCCTCGGCGCGCGAGGCGCCGGTTGGCGGCACCGAAGGCGATGTCCGCGCGGACGGCACCCCAGGGGTGGGAGGTATCGTTCGCGCGGACATCGATCCGTTTCTCCCGTGTTCTCCCAGCTCAGATGCCGGACGGGGAACGCCGGGGCGCAAATCATGCAATACCCATTGACTTTGTAGGAAATCGGCGCCAGGATGACGGACGTGAGCTTCACGGTCATCGTCGGCAACCCCCGTCCCGCCTCCCGGACCGCGACCGCGGCGGCCGCCGCCGCCCGCGCCGTGGCCGAGGCGGCCGGGCTCCCCGACGCCCCCGACGTCGTCGACCTGTCGGCGCTCGGGCCCGCGCTGCTGGACCATCCCGCGCCGCCGGCCGTGACCGACGCGCTCGACCGCGTCCGCGCGTCCGACCTGCTGCTGGTCGCCAGCCCCACCTACAAGGGCACCTACACCGGGCTGCTCAAGGTCTTCCTCGACCTGCTGCCGCACCGGGCGCTGTCCGGCAAGGTGGCGCTGCCGCTGCTGGTGGTCGGCGCGCCGCAGCACGCGCTGGCCGTGGAGGTCCACCTTCGACCCCTGCTCGTCGAGCTGGGCGCGACGGTCCCGACACCGGGGCTGGCGCTGCCGGAGGAACGGCTCGTCGCTCCCGACGCCGTGCTGGCGGAGTGGGCCGGGCAGGTCGTCCCCGCCGTCCGGGGCGCTCCAGCGGCGGGGACTGTCCGGTGACCGGGGCGGTGTTGGCACGGCCCGTCCCGGTCACCGGCGACGTCCCCGCAGGTCACGGCGCATCCGCAGGCCGCGCAGAGGATGCCGTGCGGTCAGGTTTCGCCCCGCTGTCCCTCGGTTATAACCGGACCTGCTGATCGTTCGGTTTTCCCGTTTCGGCAGGCCCCCGGCCCTCGGGAACCCGTCGACGCATCCAGTCGTAGGCGGTCGGGGACGGGAGGGCGCCGCGCATGCCACGTCGCCGACTGCGCTGCCCGCCCCCGTCGGAGTGGTCGCTGCGGATGCGGGTGACGGTCGCGGCGACCGTCATCATGGGCTGCCTGCTGTCGCTCGGCCTGGTCGGCTTCTACCTGGTCCTGCACTGGACCCTGCAGGACCAGGTGAGCCAGCGCGGGCGCGAGGCCCTCTACGACCTGGCCGCCATCGTCCGCCTGCACGACCCCCGGGGCGAGGACGTGCTGCGGACGCAGGTGGACGGGTTCATCCTGCTGCAGTCGGTGGACGACCAGGACCGGGTGCTGGCCGCCAGCGCGCCGCTGGCCGGGTACCCGCCGATCTCCCAGCTCCGTCCGTCCCGCCCCGGGGAGATCGTGAGCGAGCACCTGACCGTCCGCGGGGTCCGCAACAAGATCTACGTCTCGGCCACGCGGGTGCGGGCGCGCGCCGGATGGCGCACCGTCTACGCCGGGGCGCCCGAGTACAGCTACACCCCCGTCCAGCGGCTGCTCGCGGCGTCCCTGGGCGCGGGCGTCCCGCTGTCCATGCTGGTGATGGCCTGGCTCGTGTGGACCGCGGTGCGGCGGGCGCTGGCGCCGATGCGGACGATGAGCTCCGAGCTCGCCGCGATCAGCGGGGGCGAGCCGTACGGGCGGGTGTCGGTGCCGGGCGGGCACGACGAGATCGCCCAGCTGGGCGAGGAGATCAACCTGGCGCTGATGCGGCTGCAGCGGACGGTGGAGCGGCAGCGCGCGTTCACCGCCGACGTCTCGCACGAGCTGCGCAGCCCGCTGACCGGCCTGCGGGCACAGCTGGAGGACGCCCTGGAGCATCCCGAGGACGAGCAGTGGCCCGTGGTGGCGCGCGCCGCCCTGGACGACGCCGACCGGCTGCAGCGCATCGTCGCCGACCTGCTGCTCATGGCCCGCCTGGAGGCGGGCGTGCAGATCGAGCGGCGCCCGGTGGACCTGGGCGAGCTGGCCCGCGAGGAGCTGGCGCGGCGGCGCGGCGAGGTGCCCATCGAGCTGTCGGCGGAGCCGGGCGTGGTGGTGCTGGGCAGCCCCGACCACCTGCGCCGGCTGCTGGTCAACCTGCTGGACAACGCCGAGCACTACGCCCGCTCCCGGGTGTGGGTGCGGGTCCGCGCCCCCGAGCCGCGGGCCGCCGAGCTGGAGGTCCTCGACGACGGCCCCGGCATCGCCCCCGAGGACCGCGAGCGGGTGTTCCTGCGCTTCCAGCGGCTCGGCGGGACCCGGCGGCGCGAGCACGGCGGCACCGGCCTCGGCCTGCCGATCTCACGCGACATCGCCATCGTGCACGGCGGCAGCCTGCACGTGGTCGACAGCGAGCAGGGCGCCCGCCTCCTCCTCCGCCTTCCCCTGGCCCGTCCCCCCGACCGCTGACCCGTCCCATCCCGCCCCTGCGCGGACGCCCCCACGGCACACGCCACCCCCTCGCCTCACACGCTGATCATTCGCTGGACACACCGATCCCTGCGGCGCATGACGGGTGGCCGGGTGGGGGCGGGGGTTGACCGTCCCGCTACGCTTCGGGACATGAACGGCGGGCCGCGATCACGACCGTCCCGTTCCTCCGGCGCGGCCCCGGCCGAGCGGTCCTTCGGCGGCGCTCGGCGCGGCGTGCGGGCCGCGGCGCTGGTCGCCCACGTCCTCGATCCCGGCAGCTGGGTCTCCTGGGACCGGCCGCCGGCCGCCGTCGCCGAACCCGGCTCGCCCTACGCGCGGGAGCTGGCGGCGGCCCGCGAGCGCAGCGGCTGCGACGAGGCCGTCATCACCGGCGAGGGACGGCTGCGCGGACGGCGCGTGGCGTTCGTGGTGTCGGAGTTCGCCTTCCTCGCCGGGTCGATCGGCGTGGCCACCGCCGACCGGATCGTCGCCGCCGTGGAACGCGCGACCCGCGAACGGCTGCCGCTGCTGGCCGCGCCGTCGTCCGGCGGCACCCGCATGCAGGAGGGCACGGTCGCGTTCGTGCAGATGGCCCGGATCGCCGCCGCCGTCATGGCGCACCGCGCGGCCGGGCTGCCCTACCTGGTCTACCTGCGGCATCCCACCACCGGCGGGGTGCTGGCGTCCTGGGGGTCGCTCGGGCACGTCACCGCGGCCGAGCCGGGGGCGCTGATCGGCTTCCTCGGGCCGCGCGTCCACGAGGCGCTGCGCGGCGAGCCGTTCCCGGACGGCGTGCAGGTCGCCGAGAACCTGGCCGCCAAGGGCGTGGTGGACGCCGTCGTCGGCGTCGACGAGCTGGCCGAGAGCACCTCCCGCGCGCTGAACGTGCTGTGCGGCGCCCCCGCGCCGCGCACACCGCCGCCCGCCGCGGAGTCCCTGGCGACGTTCTTCGAGGAACCGCCGGACGTGCCCGCCTGGGAGTCGATCTCCCGGTCGCGGCGTCCGGAGCGGCCCGGCGTCCGCGACCTGCTGCGCCACGGCGCGTCCGACGTGACGCCGCTGTCCGGGACGGGCGCGGGCGAGGCCGATCCCGGGCTGCTGCTCGCGCTCGCCCGCTTCGGCTCGGCGCCGTGCGTGGTCGTGGGCCAGGACCGGCTCAGCCAGCGCTCCGGCCATCCGCTCGGGCCCGCCGGGCTGCGCGTCGCCCGGCGCGGCATGCGGCTGGCCGCCGAGCTGGGCCTGCCGCTGCTGACCGTGGTGGACACGCCCGGCGCGGTGCTGTCGGCCGAGGCGGAGGAACGCGGCCTGGCCGGGGAGATCGCCCGCTGCCTGGCCGAGCTGATCACGCTCGCCGCGCCGACGCTGTGCCTGCTGCTCGGCGAGGGCACCGGGGGAGCGGCGCTGGCGCTGCTGCCCGCCGACCGGGTGCTGTGCGCCCGGCACGCCTGGCTGTCGCCGCTGCCGCCCGAGGGCGCCTCGGCGATCGTGCACCGCACCACCGCCCGGGCAGCCGAGATGGCCACGGCCCAGGGCGTGCGTTCCGGCGACCTGCTGCGCGACGGTGTCGTCGACGCGGTCATCGCCGAGCGTCCCGACGCCGCCGACGAACCCGGCGCGTTCTGCGCCCGCCTCGCCGTCGTCCTCGAACACGAGCTGGCGAGCCTGCCCGCCGTCGACCACTCCGCCCGCGCGGCCCGTCACCGCCGGCTCGGCCGGACGGGCTGACCGCCGCGGACCGCGTCGCGGTGCTCAGACCTCCTCGTACTCGCGCTCCTCGGCGCGCTCACCCTCGCGGCGCGGCTCCTCGGGGGCCGGCTTCTCCTCGCCGCCCTCTTCGGCGACCGCGTCCTCGTGACTCACGACGACCTCGCTGTCGCGGATCTCGCCGCGCCATCCGTGGAGTTCTTCGGGGTGGGTGATGACGTGGGTCATGAGGTGGCGCCGGAAGTGTTTGAGTTCGAGTCGTACGCGGCGTCCCTGGGCGCGCCAGATGTTGGCGGTCTTCTCGAAGAATCCTTTGGGGTGGTATTCGAGGGAGAGCAGGACGCGGGTCATGTCGGGTGTGAGTTCGTGGAAGGAGACGCTGCCGTCGACGTGGCCTTTGGCGCCTTTGGACTGCCAGACGATCTGTTCGTCGGGGATCTGCTGGGTGATGGTGGATTCCCAGCTTCGGGTGGACCAGAAGATCTGGGCGGTCCAGTTGAGTTTCTCGTCGGTCTCCTGGTTGACGCTGATGACCTTCTTCATGAAGGAGGGGAAGTCCTGGAACTGGGTCCACTGGTCGTAGACCATCCGGCGGGGCGCGCCGATGTCGATGTGCTCGACGATGTTGGTGACCTTGATCTTCTTGCCGCCGCCGCGTCCGCCGCGTCCCATGACCTTGCCGAGCAGGCCCTTGAGCCGGCCGGGGCCCTTGCCCTCCTTCTTCTCGCCGCGGGCCGCCTCCGGCTCGCCCTCCGCCGCCTTCTCGGTCTCGGCCGGGGCCTCGGTCGTGGCCCCGGAGACCGCGGACTTGGCCGCGGACACCGCCGACTTCGCCACGGAACCGGCCGCGCCCGCCGGGCTCTCCTCCTTCTCGCGCTGGCTGAGGCGGCCGATCACCCGCGCGGCCGCGATCGCGGCACCGACCCCGAGCAGCGCCCCGCCGGCCGCGCCCGTGGTGCGGTTGATGGGGATCGGGATCTTTTTCCCGCCCGCGGTCAGGATGTCGGTGACCCGGTCGACCGGCGACTGCTTGCCGCCGACCGGTAGCCGTTTGGCGAGCCGTCCCATCACCAGCCGGCTCGTCCCCTTGGGCAGTTTCATGATGCGTAGACCTCCGCCTAACTCGATGCCTGCGGGATTCTCTGTGCGCCGCTCCGGCGCTCGCCGACGACCTGGCCGCCGCGGATCTCGCCGCGCCATCCGTGGAGTTCTTCGGGGTGGGTGATGACGTGGGTCATGAGGTGGCGCCGGAAGTGTTTGAGTTCGAGTCGTACGCGGCGTCCCTGGGCGCGCCAGATGTTGGCGGTCTTCTCGAAGAATCCTTTGGGGTGGTATTCGAGGGAGAGCAGGACGCGGGTCATGTCGGGTGTGAGTTCGTGGAAGGAGACGCTGCCGTCGACGTGGCCTTTGGCGCCTTTGGACTGCCAGACGATCTGTTCGTCGGGGATCTGCTGGGTGATGGTGGATTCCCAGCTTCGGGTGGACCAGAAGATCTGGGCGGTCCAGTTGAGTTTCTCGTCGGTCTCCTGGTTGACGCTGATGACCTTCTTCATGAAGGAGGGGAAGTCCTGGAACTGGGTCCACTGGTCGTAGACCATCCGGCGGGGCGCACCGATGTCGATGTGCTCGACGATGTTGATCGTCTTCCCCTTTCGGCCGCCGCCGAAGATCCCCTTGAGCGTCTCCTTGAACACGGTCCACACCGCGCTCATCACGGCGCGCGCCGGTGACTTGCCCTCGGCCAGCGCCCGCGCACCGGCCAGCGCGCCCTTCAGCACCGGGCCGCCCTGCTCGGCCCTCGCCGTGAGTTTCCGCACGGTGCGGTCGACCTGGGCGTCCAGCCGCGTGGTCAGCGCCCGCGTCAGCCGCCGTCCCGGCTCCACCCGGCGGATCGCCGCCGCGGCGGCGCGGGCGCCGAGGTAGGCCGCGACCCCCGCGACCAGTCCCGTCCGAAACTTCATGCGTCCTGCACCTCGCCTAAACACCGGCTTGTGCCCGCACTACCCCCGACATATAGGGCGAAACAACAACTTCACGTACAGAATTAGACACATTCCGTTTTCGGGCTGCGGAGGCAAATTCCGCCCAAAGAATCGTCTGCGGAAAGGTCACGGGTGGCGCGGGGCTCGCGGGCGGCCGGTTCGGCGAGGGCCGCCCCGCCGATGCCGCCCGCCGCCTCGGCCGCCGCGCTGGCTATCGTGGCGGCGTGGATCCGTTCGACGACCTGTTGCGAGGCGTGCGCGGGGAAGGGGTCGTGTTCGGCGCGTCCGCGCTGACACCGCCGTGGGGGCTGCGCTTTCCCGACTGCCCGTCGCTGACCCTGTGCGCTCCGCTGCGCGGCCAAGGCTGGCTGGTGCAGGGCAACCGGGCGCGTCCCCTTCGGGTCGGCGAGGCGGCAGTCGTGCGCGGCACCGAGCCGTTCGTGTTCGCCGACACCGCCACGCCCCGCGCGACCCGCGACGTCACCTGCGGCGGCCCCCTGGGCGACCTGTCCGGCGACACCGTGCTGATGGTGGGGGCCTACCAGGCCAAGGGCGAGGTGGCGCGGCGCCTGGTGCGGCTGCTGCCGCCGCTGCTGGTGGTGGCGGACGCCGAGGACTGCACCCCCATGCGCGACTACCTGACGGCACAGCTCGCGCCCGGCCGTCCGGGCCGCCAGATCGTCCTGGACCGCCTGCTCGACTGGCTGCTGGTGTGCACGCTGCGCGACTGGTTCGACCAGCCCGGCGTGACGCTGCCGGGCTGGTACGCGGCACTGGGCGACGACGCGGTGGGCCCGGCGCTGCGCGCGATCCACGACGAGCCGTCCCGGCCGTGGACGCTGGCGTCGCTGGCCGCCGTGGCGGGCGTCTCGCGCAGCACGCTGGCCCGCCGGTTCACCGACCTGGTGGCCGAGCCGCCGCTGGCGTACCTGACGTCGTGGCGCATGGCGCTGGCCGCCGACATGCTCGCCGACCCCGCCGCGACGGTCGCGTCCGTGGCGCGGCGCGTCGGCTACTCCGACGCCTTCGGTTTCAGCTCGGCGTTCAAACGCACCTACGGAACGAGCCCCAGCGCCTACCGGCGGGGCGCCGCGCCCGCCGACCACGCCGAGGCCGCCGGCTCACGCTGACGCGGCGGGCGGCACCGACGGCGGGCCGCCCGCCGGGCACGGTCACAGCGGCAGGCCGGTCAGCACCATGACCTTCTCTTCGGTGTAGTCGGCCATGGCCGACCGCAGGCCCTCGCGGCCCACCCCCGAGTCCTTGACGCCCCCGTACGGCATCTGGTCGGCCCGGTAGGACGGCACGTCGCCGATGACCACGCCGCCGACCTCCAGCTCGCGGTGCGCGCGGAAGGCGATGTCCAGGTTGCGGGTGAACACGCCCGCCTGCAGCCCGAACGCCGAGTCGTTCACCAGCTTGAACGCCTCGTCGACCCCGTCCACGGCCTGCACCAGCAGCACCGGCCCGAACACCTCCTCGCGGGCCACCTTGGCGTCCGCGGGCACGTCGGCCAGCACGGTGGGGGCGTAGGAGGCGCCCTCCCGGGTACCGCCGGCCAGCACGCGGGCGCCCGCGGCGACCGCCTCGTCCACCCAGCCCTCCACGCGCCGCGCGGCGTCCTCGCTGACCAGCGGCCCGACCTGGGTTCCGTCGTCCCACGGGTCGCCGGTGACCAGGCCGTCGACGGCGGCCACCAGCCTGGGCAGGAACGCCTCCTCCACCGACCGGTCGACGTACACGCGCTGGACGGCTATGCAGCTCTGCCCCGCCTGGTAGTTGGAGAACAGGGCGATGCGGGACGCGGCCCAGTCCAGGTCGGCGTCCGGCAGCACCACCGCGGCGCCGTTGCCGCCGAGTTCGAGCGTGACGTGCTTGCGCGGCACCCGGTCGCGGATCGACCAGCCGACCGGAACCGACCCGGTGAACGACACGATCGGCAGCCGCGGGTCGTCGACCAGGTCGCCGGCGCGGTCGTTGGGCACCGGCAGTACGGAGAACATTCCGGCGGGCAGGTCGGTCTCGGCCAGCAGCTCGCCGAGCAGCAGCGCCGACAGCGGGGTGGCCGGGGCGGGCTTGACCACGATCGGCGCGCCCACCGCGATCGCCGGGGCGATCTTGTGCGCGGTCAGGTTGAGGGGGAAGTTGAACGGCGCGATGCCCAGCACGGGCCCGCGCGGCACCCGGGAGATGTAGGCCATCCGGCCGGCCGCGGCGGGGTCGGTGTCCAGCCGCTGGGCGGTGCCGCTCCAGCGGCGGGTCTCCTCGGCGGCGAACCGGAACGTCGACACCGCCCGCGCCACCTCGGTCCGCGCCCACATCAGCGGCTTGCCGTTCTCGCCGGTGATCAGCCGGGCGATCTCGTCGGCACGCTCGGCCAGCCGCCGCGACACGTGCGCCAGGGCCTCGGCCCGCACGTGCAGCGGCAGCGCCGCGGCCGCCGCCCGCACCGCGTCGGCCGCGGCGACCGCCTCCTCGACCTGCGCCGGCGTCGGGACGGCGGCGGTGCCCACCACGCGCCCGTCATAGGGGTGGGTAACGGTCAGCTCGTCGTCACCGGTCGCGGGCCGACCGGCCAGCCAGAATGGGGTCACGTTCATGTCCTCACGCTATCCGCGCGGGCTCTGCCGGGCAGTCTCCGGCGCGTCCAATCAGGGCCGCCGCGCTGGCCGTCCTGGCGAGACGTCCTCCGGGGGACGCGACGCGTCGGCCGTGACGGCCAGGGCGACCCACAGCTCGGCGCGGACGGCCGGGTCGTCCAGGTCGCGGCCGATCAGCTCGGCCGCCCTGCGCATGCGGCTGCGCAGGGTGTGCCGGTGGACGCCGAGCGCGCGCGCCGCCGCCTCGCCCTGCCCGTTCGCCTCCAGGTAGGCGCGCAGCGACGGGACGAGCGCCGGGTCGGCCTCGCGCAGGGGAGCCAGCAGCGCCTCCGCGAAGCCGCGCGCGACGTCCGGGTCGAGCAGGCCGAGCAGGCCCTGCCCCGGCAGGTCGCGGTGCCGCAGCGCGGCCGAGGGACCGGCGCGGCGGGCGGCGGCGAGGGCGCGTTCGGCCTGCCGGAGCGCCCGCCGCAGGTCGTCCACGCCGACGGCGTCGCTGGCGCCGACCGGGCCGCCCGCCTGCGCCAGCACCATGACCTGCTCGGCCAGCGCCTCCGGGACGATCACCGCGCAGGCGCCGCCGGGACGCGGGACGGCCAGGCAGCGGCCGGCGGCCGGGTCGGCCTCCAGCGCGTCGAGCACCGCCGTGCCGCCCGCGCAGGCCAGCACCCGCAGCGGCGGATCGGGCACCGCCCGCCCCTGCGGCGGCAGGCCCAGCAGCAGCGCGCCCAGCGCGGCGCGCAGCTCGCGCCCGGCGCGCGGCGTCTCCGACTGCAGCGTCAGCAGCGCCACGGCCGCCCCGACGATCGTGTGCGCGACGTGCGGCAGCGGCGCCTCCGTGCCGACGGCCAGGAACGCGCGCGGCCTGCTCCGTCCCAGCCCGCCGACGCCCTGCACGACCACGTGCCCGTCCTGCCCGGACGAGGCGACGCTGACCGCGGGCGCGGCGCGTGCGTGCCGCAGGCGGTCCAGGTCGGGGACGAGGCCGGCGGCGCGGCGCCGGGCGCGGGCCGGTTCGGCGTGCCGGACGGTGCCGTCGGCGTCCAGCAGCAGCGCCCACCCGCCGAGCGTGCGCGCCAGCGTCGCGATCAGCGGCCCCGGCCCCCTGAGCGCGGCGCGCGTCAGCTCGCGCTGGGCCTGGAACGCGCGGGTGACGTCCTCGTACCACTCGGCGGCCAGCATCCGCGACACCGCCTTGCCGACGGCGATGAACGGCACCGGGCGCGGTACCTCCAGCAACGTCAGCCCCTGCTCGCGGGCCGCGTCGACCAGCTCCGGCGGAGTGCGCGGGTGGCTGACGCCGACGCCGAAGCCCAGCCCCGCGACACCGCGCGCGACCAGCCGCGCCACGTACGGGGCGGCGTTCTCGGCGGTGACGCGCATGCCCGTGGTCAGCAGCAGCTCGCCGCCCTCCAGGAACGGCGTCGGGTCCTCCAGCTCGCTGACCGCCACCCACCGGACCCGCGCGTCCAGCGGCCCGCCGGTCAGCGGCCGCAGCCCGATGTGCGGCAGCGCCGCCACGGCGCCGAGCGTGGGTGGCATGGGCGGCTCCGAGATGTCCAGCGGGGCGGGCCATTTTCGCCGCCGCGTACTGTTCAGCGTAGGGGCCGGGCGGCTTATGTTCACCCCATGACCAGCCACATCACCGACGCTCCGGCGGTCGCCCTGCCGGACGTGGCCGCCGCCCGCCTGCCGCAGGAACGCCGTGTCGTCACCGAGATCCCCGGCCCGCGCTCGCGGGAGCTGCAGGCGCGCCGCGCCGCCGCCGTGCCGCCGGGCGTCGGCAGCGTCCTGCCGGTGTACGTCACCGACGCCGGCGGCGGGGTCGTGGTCGACGCCGACGGCAACTCGCTGATCGACTTCGGCTCGGGCATCGCGGTCACCGGCGTCGGCAACGCCAACCCGCGCGTGGCCGAGCGGGTGCGCGCCCAGGCGGAGCGCTTCACCCACACCTGCTTCATGGTCACGCCGTACGAGTCGTACGTCGCGGTGTGCGAGGCCCTCAACCGGCTGACCCCCGGCGACCACGACAAACGCTCGTTCCTGGTCAACAGCGGCGCCGAGGCCGTGGAGAACGCCGTGAAGATCGCCCGGTACGCCACCGGGCGGCAGGCGGTGGTGGTGTTCGACCACGGCTACCACGGCCGCACCCTGCTGACGATGACGCTGACGGCCAAGAACATGCCCTACAAGCAGGGCTTCGGGCCGTACGCGCCGGAGGTCTACCGGATGCCGCTGGCCTACCCCTACCGCTGGCCCACCGGCCCGGAGAACTGCGGGCCCGAGGCGGCGGCGCAGGTCGCCGACCAGATCAGCGCGCAGATCGGCGCGTCCAACGTGGCGGCCGTGGTGATCGAGCCGATCCAGGGCGAGGGCGGCTTCATCGTCCCCGCGCCCGGTTTCCTGCCCGCGCTGGCCGAGTTCTGCCGCGCCAACGGCATCCTGCTGATCGCCGACGAGGTGCAGACCGGGTTCGCCCGCACCGGCGCCATGTTCGCCTGCGAGCACGAAGGCGTCGTCCCCGACCTGGTCACCACGGCCAAGGGCATCGCGGGCGGGTTGCCGCTGGCGGGCGTCACCGGACGCGCCGAGATCATGGACAGGGTGCACGGCGGCGGCCTCGGCGGCACCTTCGGCGGCAACCCGCTGGCGTGCGAGGCGGCGCTGGCCGTCCTGGAGGAGATCGGGACCGGCGGCCTGGTCGACCGCGCCCGCCGGATCGGCGAGATCATGCTGCCCCGGCTGCGCGCGCTGGCCGCCCGGCACGACGTCGTCGGCGACGTGCGCGGACGCGGCGCCATGATCGCGATCGAGCTGGTGAAGGGCGGCGGCTCCACCGAGCCCGACCCCGTGCTGACCGCCGAGATCGCCCGCCGCTGCCACGCCGCCGGGCTGCTCGTCCTCACCTGCGGCACCTACGGCAACGTGCTGCGGTTCCTGCCCCCGCTGGTGATCCCCGAGCACCTGCTGCGGGAGGGCCTGGACATCCTGGAGCGGGCGTTCGGCGGCTAACGCGCCGACGCCACGGCCTCCGGCCGCAGACCGTACAGCCCGGCCAGCAGCTCGTAGGAGCGCAGGCGGTCGGCGTGGTCGTACACCATCGTGGTGACCATGACCTCGTCGGCCGCCGTCTGCTCGACCAGCGCGTCCATCTGCCGGCGCACCGTGTCCGGGCCGCCGACGACCTGCGAGTCCATCCGCGCCTGGATGATCTCCCGCTCCAGCGGCGTGTACGGGTGCGCCGCCGTCTCCGCCGGGGTGGGCAGCGGCCCGGGACGCCCCTGCCGCAGCCGCAGGAACGACAGCGCCTGCGGGGCGGCCAGCTCACGGGCGCGCTCGTCGCTCTCCGCGGCGGTCACCGACACCGCGATCATCGCGTACGGCCGCTCCAGCGCCGGCGACGGGCGGAACGACTCGCGGTAGACGTGCAGCGCGGGCAGCGTGTTCTCGGCGCTGAAGTGGTGGGCGAACGCGAACGGCAGCCCCAGCAGCCCCGCCAGCCGGGCGCTGTACCCGCTGGAACCCAGCAGCCACACGGGCGGCTCGTTGCCCGCCGCCGGGGTGACGGTGCTCTCGGGGTGGAAGTAGCCGCGCAGCTCGGCGACCTGCTCGGGGAAGTCGTCCACCGACAGGGCGTCGGGGGAGCGGCGCAGCGCGCGGGCCGTGGCCTGGTCGGTGCCGGGCGCCCGGCCGAGGCCCAGGTCGATGCGTCCCGGGTACAGGGCCTCGAGCGTCCCGAACTGCTCGGCGACCACCATCGGCGCGTGGTTGGGCAGCATGATCCCGCCCGAGCCGACCCGCATCCGCTCGGTCGCCGCCGCCACCTGCCCGATCAGCACCGCCGTCGCCGAGCTGGCGATGCCGGGCATGGCGTGGTGCTCGGCCAGCCAGTACCGGCGGTAGCCGAGCGCCTCGGCGTGCCGGGCCAGGTCGAGGGTGTTGCGCAGCGCCTGCGCGGACGTGGAGCCGCTGGCGACGGGAGCCAGGTCGAGGACCGAGAACGGAGGCACACTCATGATCGGTGCTAACCGACGAGGGCCCCGTCCTCTTCCCGCCGCGTCCGCTCAGGCGACCGCCAGGTAGATCCCGGCCCCGATCACGACCGGCACCAGTGGCAGCACCGACACGCTCAGCCACGACCACGTCACCATGTGGCGTGCGCGCTCGGGGTCCTCGGCGAACCGCTCCTCGGCCCGCGTGTAGAGGACGGCGCCGACGAACAGCAGCGGCAGGAACGCCAGCATCGCCCACAGGCCGAGCACGAACGCGAGGGCCTGCCCGCCGCGCGTGTACGTCCCGTCCGGCCCGATTCCGAACCCGAGCCGCGGGGAGGCGGCAGTAGCCATGACGACCGTCCGATCACATAGGCGGATGTGACCGGGATCATACGCCCCTAGCAAACGCTCGGCCAAGGCCCCGCCGTCGCGGCGACGGGACCCCGGCCGAGCGAACGCCGATCAGTGCATCCGCAGGCCGATCAGGACGGGGTCGTGGTCGGACGCGCGGAACGCGTCCGGCCTGTAGAGGGACGGCGGGTTGTACTCGGTGTTGTAGTCGAGGATGGTCGGCTCGTCGGAGTTGATGTGCCAGATCGTGGCGCCGGTGACCCGCTTGGCCAGGGACCTGGCCGCCAGCACGTGGTCGAGTTCGCCGGCCTGGCCGTCGAAGACGTAGCTGTAGCGGCCCGCCGCCGGGACGAAGCGCTCGGTCTGGCTCGCCAGCCCGGCGGCCCGCAGCGTCTTGATCGGGTCCTCTTCGCCGTAGGAGTTCAGGTCGCCGATCACCAGCGGGTGCGGGACGGATCCGGCCAGCGCGGCCACCGCCTGCGCCTGCCGGACGCGCCGGGCGTTCCAGCAGCCCTGCCCGTCGCCCTGGTCGGCGTCGGGCCCGGTGGCGTCACCGCAGCTCTTGGACTTGAAGTGGTTGACGATCACGGTGAACGGCTCGCCGCCCCCCACGCGCCGGAAGGTCTGCGCCAGCGGGGGCCGCTCGAACACCGCGTCCTCGGACGAGACGGCCTGGCCCACCGGCCGGACCTTGGCCGGACGGTAGATCAGCGCCACGTGGATGGCGTCGGTGCCCGGGTTGGGGTTGCGGCCCCAGGCGTAGGTGCCCGCCCCGACGGCCGCGTTCAGCCGGTCCACCAGGGCCTTGACGGCGGTGTCGCTGTTGTTCTCGACCTCCATCAGCCCGACCACGTCGGCGTCCAGGCCCTTGAGCGCGGCGACCAGCTTGGTGAGCTGGCGCTCCTGTTCCTGCGCGGTGTCGGCGCCGCGCTGGTCGAGCGTGGTGAACCAGTTCAGGGTGTTGAACGAGGCCACCTTGACGTTGGCGGCGCCGACCGGGGCCGGGGCGGCCGGGCGCGGGTTGTCGCGGCGGAAGGCCACGGGCCGCGTCGGCTGGAGCCGGTACTTGCTGAAACCGTAGGTCAGCACGCCGGTCAGCCCGGTGACGGTGTCGCCGAGCCGCAGCGCCTCCGGCGAGGTGAACGGAACCGCCGGGGGGTTCTGGACGTTCGAGCCGTCGTCGATCAGCAGGCGCCGCCGGTCGTTGCCGGCCTGTGTCACGCCCGGCCGGTCGGTCGGCTGGTACAGGCGCCCGCCCGCCGAGACCGTCACCTCGCCATAGCGTCCGAGCTGGTAGTGCTCGGTGGCGGTGAGCTTCTCGGGGAACGTGACGAGCATGTTCTCCAGGTGCTCCAGCTTCGTCCCGTCGCCCCGCGCCAGGTCGTAGGCGGTGGGCTCGACGGTCCCGGTGCCGCACACGTCCACGGAGGTCACGGGCGACAGCTCGGTCAGCCCGTTGAACTCGACGGCCCTGCCGGTGACGAACACCCGGTCGCCGACCTTCACGTCCGTCACGGACGTGCCCGCGTAGGCGAACAGGCCCTCGGAGGTCGCGGGGTCGCCGTCGGGCGCCGTGTCCTGGAGGTAGAAGCCGCCGAGCTGGTCGCCGCGCTGGAAGTCGCCGGTGACGACGCCCTCCACCCGCACGGTCCGACCGGCCAGCGGGGTGCTGTCGCCGGAGCCCTGCACCTGGGAGATCTTGTGGCTGGCGGGGGTCGTGCAGTCGGGCCGGGGCTCCGGGTCCGGGTCGGGCGTGGAGCCGCAGGGCGCCTTGGGCGTCGCGCTGTTGCGCGGGGTCGGAGCGGCGGCCGAGAAGTCGGCGGCGTTGTCGTCGGTGTCCGCGCAGCCGCCGGACCCGCGGACGGCCGCGGTGGTGTTCGAGGTCGCGGGGGCCGCGCCGCCGCCCTCGTAGAAGCCGGCGTTGCCGTACCCGACCAGGTCGGCGATCTGCGCCCGCTGGGTCGCGTCGCACGGCGCCGAACCGCCGTTGCAGGCCAGGCCCTGGGTGGAGCGCACCAGCGCCACCTTGCCGGCGGTGGCCGACAGCGCCGGCGAGCCGGTGACGTCGGGCGCGGGCAGCGGCGAGCCGGTGGTGCCGCCGGACATCCGGATCAGCAGGTACTGGCCCGGCGCCAGGGTCCCGGTGACGTCGACCTTGTTGGAGGCGAAGGTGCCGGTGCCGGTGGCGCTGGCGTACTGGACGGACCATCCGCCCAGCTCGACCGACGCGGAACCGCGGTTGAACAGTTCCACGTAGTCATGGGTGAAGGGCGCGCCGGAGTTGCCGCCGCCTCCGTAGACGGTGCTGATCACGACGTCGCCCGGGGCCGCCTGGGCGCTCGTCGCACCGAGTGCGACGAGGCCTCCGGCGAGGAGCGCGGCGGACACCGCCGCCGCGGCCACGCGGGCTGTGGGGGTTCGGAGCATGCGCGCGAGCGTAGGCACGCAGGTCACGACCCGGAAGAACCCTGTGTGAACCCTCTACCAATTTGTAATGGATCGCCAGGTTCGGTGCCCTTCATCGTGGTTTGGCGGAGCGTTCGGGCGAAGCGCATGTTTCGGGCCGCGTCGCCATTCCGCCGGCCGGAGGGTTGATCGTCCCGTCGAAATGCCGTGCGCACACGGAAACGCCCGGCCACACTGTGTCGATATGTCCGCGGAAAGGGGGCGCCGGGGGTGAGTGGCCAGTCGCCGGTCGGAACCGGGCACGCGCGCCTGCGGGACATCGCGGTCATGGCGGTGTTCCTCCTGCTGCTGATGGCGGCGCTGGGCGTGGTGCTCGTCCAGGCGTGGCCGCCCGCGCCCGAGGCGGCGCCCGACGGCGGCACCCGGGCGCCCGCCGAGACCGTGCGCGTCCACCTGCTCGGCTGGGACCCGCGGATCTCCCGTGAGACCAGCCTGTTCGTCATCGTGGCGGCCGCCGGGGCGATCGGCGCCACCGTGCACGCGCTGCGCTCGCTGTACTGGTACGTCGGCAACCGGTCGCTGCGCCGCAGCTGGCTGCTGATGTACCTGTTCCTGCCGTTCATCGGCGCCGCGTTCGGGCTGATGGTGTACCTGGTGCTGCGCGGCGGCCTGACCGCCCCGGCGGGCACCGCCGCCGACCTCAACCCCTACGGCATCACCGCCGTGGCCGCGCTGGTCGGCCTGTTCTCCCGCGAGACGGCCGAGAAGCTGCGCGCGGTGTTCGCCACGCTGCTGTCGCCCCCGCAACCGGGCCGCGACCAGGCGCTGCGCCCGCAGATCGACGCGGTCGAGCCGGCCTCGGGCGCGGTCGGCCGCCTGGTGACCATCCGCGGCGTCGGGCTGGGAGCGGCCTCGTCGGTGCGGTTCGGCGCGGCGGACGCCCCCGCGACGGACGTGACCGACACCGGGCTGCGCGTCGTCGTCCCGCCCGGCGCGACGAGCGGACGGCTCGTCGTCACCGCGCCGGGCGGGTCGGCGGTCAGCCCCGCCGAGTTCACCGTCGAATGAGTCACCGTGGCGTGGGCGCGGTGCCCCCGGCTCAGCGTTTGCGGCGCGGCCAGTGGTCGTGCCACATGTTGTGGACGGCGCCCGGGAAGACCCTCGGCAGCACGCCCTCGCCCGGCTCGTCGCCGTCGTCGGGCGCCACCAGGCCCAGCTCGTCGCCCGTCTCGGCGCTGCCGAACTGGATCTCCATGCCGTAGGTGGCACGTGCCAGACCGCGCGGCCCCGCCACCAGGCAGGTGTAACGCGGCCGGGGGATCTCGGTCTCGGGGATGGCGGCGCCGACCGCCAGGCTGTTGGCCACCGTCACCCAGCTGCCGAGCAGGGTGATCTGGCGTTCGGCGCCCTGCTGCTCCCACCGGTACGGCAGGATCGGCTTGGAGAAGATCGGCACGAACAGGTGGGACACGCCGCAGGCGCGCAGCTCGCGGTCCCAGGTGATGGAGCGGCTGAGGTCCTCGCAGATCAGCACGGCGAGCCTGCCCAGCGAGCAGTCCAGCATCCGGACCGTGGAGCCGGGGGTGATGTACTCGTCGGCGACGCCCTCGGTGGGCGCGTGCGGCAGCCGCCACTCGCGCATCTGCCCCGCGTCCAGGGTGAAGCCCGACAGCTTGTCCTGGACGAGCAGTTCGCGCCCCGTCCAGCGGTCCAGCAGGACGGCGCGGTTGGGCGGCGGCTCGGTCGAGCCCAGGGGGCCGCTGCCGAGCAGCAGGTAACGCAGCGGATGCGCGTCGCGGTCGCGTCCGGCGGTGTCGAACGCGGCCTCCTTCCAGTGCTCCAGCAGCGCGTCGTTGAGGGACGCCTCCGGCAGCACCGCGATCTGCGCGCCCGCCTCGTCCAGCCGCCGCAGGATCGTCTTGATGCGGGTGCGCAGCCCCGGGGAGTCGGCCGGGCGCAGCCGGTAGACCGTCATGCCGAACCGCTTCTCGAACGACAGCTCGATGTCGTCGAACGTCTCCAGCAGCGGCGCGCACCCGACCGTCACCGGACGGTCCTTGGGGAAGTGGG
Organism: Actinomadura sp. NPDC047616; assembly: GCF_040642915.1. NCBI lineage: Bacteria > Bacillati > Actinomycetota > Actinomycetes > Streptosporangiales > Thermomonosporaceae > Actinomadura > Actinomadura sp. NPDC047616. Next base: position 122,355 of record NZ_JBEYTB010000012.1, on the reverse strand, counting down.
CGTCGTGGACGGCCGGGAGCACCTCGTGCTCGACGCCGTCCCAGTACTCGGCCGGGACGCGGTGCACGCCGAAGAACTCGTCCTTGGCGCGGCGTCCGCGCGGCCTGCCCGGGTAGGCGCAGCGCGGCAGCAGCGCCCCGTCGGTCGCCTCGCTGTTGAACCGCCCCTCGGTCAGGTAGCGGACGAGCGTCCCGGTCATCGCGGGGCTGGCGTGGTAGGGGCCGTAGGGGTTGGCGTGCGCCAGGGCGATGTCGAGCCCGAGCAGCAGGGTGAACCGGCCGCGGTGGCCGTGCCGGGAGATGAACCGCTCGGTGGTCTCGGGCGGCAGCTCGCCCAGTTCCAGGACGGTCTCGGAGAGCTCGGTGGCCTGGCGGAGGACGTCGGGATCGCTGGACCATCCGGTCACCGTCCACCCCTCGAACAGCCCGTCGGGAAGCGCGTCGTACAGCGTGACGAAGAGGTCGGCAGGATCGGCGGGGTGGGCCGGCTGGGCAGATGCCGCCGGCTGATCCGTCATACGCGCCCCCGGGGGTTGACAAGAAGGGTTACGGGTGTCCGCCCGATGCTAACTCCAGTGTGCACGGCCCTTCAGTGGCATCTGATACAGAAAGTGGCCGCCATGTTCGCCGCCGTGGTCGGCCCTTCCGGTTGAAACATGTCCGACCTGCGCGTTCGCCGTGACGCGGGGGCAGGAGGAGGCGTCAAAAGTGTCACTTGACATTCACTTGGCATGGGCGCACCCTGGAATGAGTCCGGTCCTGTCGACGACCTTGGGGGAGCAATGGCGGACTTTCCGGACGGCGGCCCCGCAGCGGGGCGTGACCGCCGCAGTCAGGCCAGGCACCTGCTCGACGCGATGGGGCAGGCCAAGATCATCAGCGAGGGCCAGTTCAGCGCGCTCGGCATGATCATCACCGACGCGTCGCTCAGCGCCGACGAGGCGACCCTTGTCGAGGTGCAGGACGGCCTGCAGTGGCTGCACCGCGGCTACCTGGACGTTCCCAACCTGGACGGCGACCAGCGGGAACGCCGCGGCCGCATCCTCGGCCTCATCGACTGTGTGCAGTGGGCGCTGCGCCGCCTGCCGTCCGGGCTGCAGTTGGGCCTACACCCCGACGGGCACGCGGCGCGCTTCCTGGTCGCCGTCGCCCGCCGCCAGGGCATCTCCAACAAGCAGCTGGCCGCCGAGCTCGGCACCGACGAGACCGAGATCAGCCGGGTGGGCCGCCGCCTGCTGTCGGCGGGCGTGGTGTGGCGGCGCAAGGAGTGGCGCCACAACGCCTGGGACCTCACCCCGCGCGGCCGCCAGTACCTGGAGAGCGCCGGCCTGCTGCCCGACGCCGCCCTGGTCGAGGGGCCGCCGGAACGCGCCGCCGGCGACCGTCCGTCCCGCACCGCCGCGGACGCGCCCGACCGTCCGCCCGCCCACGTCCCCCGCCGCCGTGGCCACGACGCCGAACCGCGCGGCCGGCAGGACACCGACCCGTCCCGCCCCAGCCGCGGCCACCGCTGAAACGGCGGCGGACCGGCGCCGGGAACGTCCCCCGCGCCGGTCCGCCCCACTGTCCGCTCACCTCATACGAGACGTCCGCTCCGCGCCGACGGCCGGGCAGGAGGTCAGCCACGGCGGAGCGTCGCGGCGGCCTCGCGGGCCTCGGCCAGCACGTCGCCGACGAAGCGGCGGCGGGTCAGGCCGAGGACGCGCAGCGCCCGCCCGTGGTCGGCGGCCACCACCGCCGCGGTCACCGCGGTGACCGCCTGCCAGCCGAGGATCAGCGCCGGCCGCCCGGTCACCGGCAGGGCCGAGCGCAGCCGGTCGCAGTGGAACGGGACGTGGCGGCGCTCGTCGTCCAGCAGCCGCCCGGCGACCTCGGTGGTGAGCGGATCCGTGGTCCCGTCACGCAGCGCCCGGTAGTAGCCGAGCGCGACGACCTCGGCGACCATCAGCACCAGCAGTTCCAGCCGCAGGCCGAACGCGCGCCGCACCCGCACGAACACCGTGTCGCTCCAGTGCCCGGAGATCGTCGTGGCACCGGCCGCCCGCAGCAGCGCGGCCAGCAGCCGCGCGTGCTCGCGCTCCTCCGCCACGAACAGCCGCACCGCCGCGCCGTAGTCGCCGCCGCCCGCCTTGGCGATCAGGTTGGCGCCGTCACCGTCCTCGCCGACCTGGAACCGCTGGACGCTGCGCACCACCGCCGGATGCAGCCGGGCCCCGCGCTCCCAGGGCGGGTCGGGCCGCCGTCGCCGCCGATGCGCCTCCTGTTCGAACCCCTCGCGCCAGCGCGCGAACGGGCCCGCCGCGCCCTGAGCCTTCGTGCCGTCCATGGGGGTCATGCACGCTCCTCGTCTCGGACGATCTGATCCCACCCAAACGGTGTGATCGGGATGTTTCGTCGAGAAGTTGTGTGCGGTTCGCGGGAATCGGCGTGGGGAGCGATGAGTTCGCCGGCGGCGGCCGGTCGGTACCTGTGACACTCGACGACGGCAGGGAGGCACCGCGATGGCCACCGAGGGATTCACCACGTGCCTGTGGTTCGACGGGCAGGCCGAGGAGGCGGCCCACTTCTACACCTCGATCTTCAAGGACGGCCGGATCGGGCGGATCGGCCGCTTCACCGAGGCCGGGCCGGGACCGGCCGGATCCGTGATGACGGTCGAGTTCGAGATCAACGGGCAGCGCTTCGTCGGCCTGAACGGCGGCCCGGAGTTCACCTTCAACGAGTCCGTCTCGTTCCAGATCCACTGCGCCGACCAGGCCGAGGTGGACCACTACTGGAACCGCCTGCTCGAGGACGGCGGCCAGGAGTCGGAGTGCGGCTGGCTGAAGGACCGGTTCGGCGTGTCCTGGCAGGTCGTCCCCGACGGGCTCGTCGAGCTGCTCGCCGACCCGGACCCGGAGAAGGCGCAGCGGGCCGCCGCGGCGATGTACACCATGGCCAAGATCGACATCGACGCGGTCCGCAGGGCGCATGCCGGGGAGTGACGCTACCGGTCATCGATGACGCCGGGCTCCACGGTCAGCGTGCCCGCCGCGGCGTCGACGGCCGCCCGCGCGCCCAGGGGCACGGTCAGCTGCCCGCGGCCGTGCCCCAGCCGCAGCCCGCCCAGCACCGGCACGCCCAGGTCGCCGAGCCGGTCCCGCAGGACGCCCACGGCGTCCCACTCACCCGGGTCGGCGACGCTGTCGGTGATCTGCCCGATCACGACGCCCCGCACCCCCTTCAGCGCACCCGCCCGGCGCAGATGCGTCAGCATCCGGTCGATCCGGTACGGCGCCTCGCCGACCTCCTCGAAGAAGAACACCGCGCCGCGCAGCGCGGGCAGGTCGCCCGCGCCGATCGCCGCGTCGACCAGCGACAGGTTCCCGCCGAGCAGCGGCCCCCGCGCCCGCCCCGGCACCATGACCGCCGCGGCCGTCTCCGCCGGATCGCGGGTGAGCACCACCGGCCGCGTCGTCATCACCGCCGCCCGCAGCGACTCCGCCGACTCCGGCCCTAGGCGACGGTCGTTCCAGGCCACCATGGGCCCCTGGAAGGTGACCAGCCGGGCGGCCCGCCACAGCCGCGCCTGCAGGCTGGTGATGTCGCTGAACCCCACCACCACCTTCGGGTGACGCCGCACCGCCCGCAGATCGAGCCGGTCGACGATCCGCTGCGTCCCGTATCCGCCGCGCGCGGCGAACACCCCCCGCACCCCCGGATCGTCGAACGCCTCCTGCAGGTCGGCGAGCCGGTGTTCGTCACGCCCCGCCAGATAGCCGTACCGGTCGAACACATGGCCCCCCAGTTCGACCGTCAGCCCCCAGCCCCGCAGAATCTCCACGCCCCGCTCGACCTGCGCCGGATCGGGCGTGCTCCCCGGCGACACCACCCGCACCCGATCCCCGGGCCGCAGCATCGGCGGCCGCACGACCCGCCCGGCCGCCGCCCGCGCCGGCGAGCCCGGCACCAGCAGCCCCCCGGACGTGACCGCCCCCGCCCCGAGCACATTCCGGCGAGACATCCCACCGCGGGATCCAGCCATGAACCCTCCTCGCCGAAAGCACTCAGCCGATCAGAGGATTATGCAGCCCGCATCCCCGGCTGAAAACCCATGAAGCCAATACCCGCATGTCGGACGCCGCGCCGCCAATGCGCATCCGTTTCACGCCCGCCTTTCACCTCACCTGATCAGCGAGCCGGGCACCGGATGCCGCTAGGCGCAGGGAGCACGCCACCGATCGAGATCGAGGCGCTTACGCATCGAACTGAGCCCGAGACGGCGGCTCTGCTCGCAGAACGCCGACGGCGGCAGCTCATATTCGACGTGCAGGACGGCCTTGCCCGCGCGGACGAACGGGGCCAGCCGATGGCATTCCTCGAACTGCGCGCACTGCTCGTTCACGGCGAAGTCGAAGTCGCCGACCAGTTCGGGGATCTGCGGCAGGTCGTTCTTCAGCCCGACCGACAGGTTGCGCTCGTGCGCCAGGTTCGCGATGAACCGGTTGTAACGCAGCTGGTCGGCACCGGTGAGCGGGAACCCCGTGTCGGACGCGTAGCCGTCCACCAGGTCGGGCTCCACGGCGTCGAACCCCTTGGCGCGGCACATGTCGAAGCGCCGGGCCATGATGGGGCCGAGGACGTCGATACGCCGGATGTCCAGCCAGCGTTCCCCTTCCCAGCCGTTCCCCTTGCCCAGCACCTCCCGCGGAAAGCGCCCGTAGTCGGGACGAAACGATTCGGCGGCCCCCACGTTGATGTAGCAGATGACCCGGCGCCCTTTGTCGTGCAGCCCCCGCACAACGTCCGCGCTGTTCTCAAACCCGTCGATGTCGTAAACGGGCACGTCCACGCTCGTATCGACGGGACTCTTCAGCTGCCACTCCCACGCCGTCCGCGGTGACGGCGCCCACCGCGCCACTCGCTCCCGCTCCGGCCCCTCCGACGCCGAGCACCCGGCAAGGACCGCCACCAGCAGCAGCAGAACGATCGACCAACCCCTCACCGCCCCACCACAGCAAGGAAACAGCCGAAACCCGACACGCCCAGCCCAGGAAAACACCCTGCAGTTATAGCGGCACCCACAGGACCCAAGAGCCTCTGGCCCGACTTGTAGCCGCCGATGTGCCCGGAGCGCAGGTCGTGCAGTCGTGCCGAGTGTGCAGCGCGCTGGAGACCCCGGTCAGATTGATCTCACAAGCCATATCGCAACGCGAAATGACCAGAATCACTCTGCAGGCGTGACCGGATCCCCACGTCACAACTCCCACCGAGCAGTCGACGCCCGGTCCCTCGCATCGCTCTGCCCGAATGCCCCTGCACAAGCGCTCAGGCCGCAGGGGCCTGCGGGGCGAGCGAAGGCTCGCCCCAGACGCGCTACTTGTCGGGCTGGCGGGATTTGAACCCACGGCCCCCGGCACCCAAAGCCGGTGCGCTACCAAACTGCGCCACAGCCCGTCCACCACCGAGGAGGACTCTGCTCCAGGCGGCGACGCGTGCAGTCTAGTGCCGATCAGCCTCGCGCGCTCGTCCCAAAGCCATGGGCCCCCCGCCGCCGGCCGCCCGCCGCCGGTCACGACCGCCCCGGAAAGCCTGTACGCTACGGGATGGCGGTCACGAGGCCCTGCCTCACCGGTCCGCTCGCGGGCGTAGCTCAATGGTAGAGCCCCAGTCTTCCAAACTGGCTACGCGGGTTCGATTCCCGTCGCCCGCTCCAAAGTCCCCGCAGGTCAGAGCCCTGCGGAGCGCGCCTGTAGATCACCCCACTGATCATCTATCACCCACCTATCACCGGGATTCAGCGCGATCAGGTGGCACTGAGGTTCATCAGCCGCATCCAGCGCGATCTCTCCGACAGCCTCCGATGAACCCTGATCGGACGCGTGAAGATCGCAGAGAGGTGGGCGCCGGCACGCTTGGCGCCCACCCCCTCCTGCCGTCAGGAGGACGGCCGCTCCGCTCCTGCGACTCCGAGAAGCCTGTGCAGGTCGGGGGTGACCACCCGATAACGGTTGCTGCTGCCCGACCTGACCTGACGTCCTATCGCCGAACTACTGTCGGAAGTAGTCACCGTTCCTGCTGAATCATGGAAACGGCGGGCCATCAGGCGGCCAGGCCGAGGACGGTGAAGCCGACCTCCTGGAGCACAGGGATGAACGCCTGGAGCTGGTGGGCGAGTACGGCGACGGACCGGTGGTCGACGAAGCGCACTCACCTTGCGGACCTTGACTCACTGAGGACGCGGCCGCACGTTCGGCAGGCTGGGCGGAACGGCTTGATCACGGGCCGTGCGGGGCGGCACCGCCTGGGATACGGTCCTGCCCATCTGCCCATCCGCGCATGGCCGAGTGTGCAACCGGCATCGGGGATCGCCTGTTCCAAGGGGGCTGTGGTGCCGTGGCAACCGCGGGCCGGAGTGGGCCCGTGGTCAGGCGGCCGGTGTTAAGGATGTGTTAAGGCTTCGGAGTTGGGCGCTAAGAACGCATCAAGGTGCATCGCATTGTCGCAGATGTAGCGCTTTACTCCTGGGGTGCCCCGGAAGTAGGGGTGCGATACAGCCCCTGGGAGATAACGATGGACCGCCTTGAAGCATCCGCTTGGGCGCTGTCTCGCGGTGCTTTCAGCGTGTTCGTTGTCGCGGTCGTGTTGAAGCAGGTGTCCTGGCAGATCGCGTTCGTCGTGCTGATGAGTGCGGTGGCGGTGTGGGCGTTCCGCGCGCCCGCTGCCGTCGGGGCCGTCCTGGGTGTGATCGCGTGGATGGTCCATCTCGGCTTCGACATCAACAAGAACGGCGAGCTGGTGCATATCGGGGCGGCTGACGCGCCGCGGCTCGCAATTCTGGTCGGTGTCGGCGTTGTCTCGACGCTGGCGGGAAGGCCCTTCCGGACGTGGGTTGCACATGGGACCTCCCGCTCGCGGGAAGCAGGTGTCACCGAAAATGCTCGCCTCCCTGTGGGCGTGTCTCGGGAAAGGGTCCCGGGATGTGCGATCGAGGAATCGAGAGATGTCTGATCTGGCGTTCATTGTGCTGACGGTGGCGGTGTTCGCGCTGTTGGCGCTGGTGGTGAAGGCGGTCGAGCGACTGTGAGCGTGGAGAACGTGGTCGGTCTGGTGCTGGCCGTGCTGCTGACCGTCTTCCTGGTGGCGGCCCTTCTTTTTCCGGAGCGTTTCTAGTGGGGTCCACGACGGCGGGGATCCTTTTCCTGGGATCGCTCGTGCTCGCCTTGGCGCTGGTTTACCGGCCGCTGGGCGACTACATGTACCGGGTGTACTCCGGGAGGCGGCACCTGCGCGGTGAGCGCTGGATCTACCGGTTGGTGGGGGTCAAGCCCGACACCGAGCAGCGCTGGGGCGTCTACGCCCGGAGCGTGCTGGCGTTCTCGGTGGTCAGCGTGCTGTTCCTGTACGGGTTGCAGCGGCTGCAGGACCGTCTGCTGCTGAGCCTGGGCATGGATCCGGTCAAGCCGGACCAGGCGTGGAACACCGCGGTCAGCTTCGTCACCAACACCAACTGGCAGTCGTACTCGGGTGAGTCGACGATGGGGCACCTGGTGCAGATGGCCGGGCTGGCGGTGCAGAACTTCGTGTCGGCGGCGACCGGCATGGCCGTGGCGATCGCGCTGGTGCGCGGGTTCGCGCGCACCAGGACCGACCAGCTGGGCAACTTCTGGGTGGACCTGACCCGCGGCACCGTGCGGATCCTGTTGCCCATCGCGTTCGTCGGCGCGCTGATTCTGGTCAGCGGCGGGCTGGTGCAGAACTTCTGGAATCCCGCCGATCACACCGTGAACACCATTGCCGGCGGTACGCAGGCCATCACCGGCGGGCCGGTGGCCAGTCAGGAGGTCATCAAGGAGCTGGGCACCAACGGCGGCGGCTTTTACAACGCCAACTCCGCGCACCCGTTCGAGAACGCCACGTCCTGGACGAACTGGCTGGAGATCTTCCTGATCCTGCTGATCCCGTTCGCGTTGACCCGCACGTTCGGGCGGATGGTCGGGCAGGTGCGGCAGGGGTATGCGATCGCCGCGGTGATGACCGTGCTGGCGTTGGTCAGCGTGTCGCTGACCATGCTGTTCCAGGGCATGCATCACGGCACGGTGCCCACGGCGGTGGGGGCGGCCACGGAGGGCACCGAGGCGCGGTTCGGGGTGCTGAACTCGGCGGTGTTCGCCGTGTCCACCACGCTGACCTCGACCGGCGCGGTCGATTCCTTCCACGATTCCTACACCAGCCTCGGCGGGATGATGCCGCTGGTGAACATGATGCTCGGGGAGGTCGCGCCCGGCGGTGTGGGCGCGGGGCTGTACGGGATGCTGATCCTGGCGGTGGTCACGGTGTTCGTGGCCGGGCTGATGGTCGGCCGCACCCCCGAGTACCTGGGCAAGAAGATCGGCGCCCGGGAGATCAAGTTCGCGTCGATGTACTTCCTGATCACGCCGATTCTGGTGCTGGTCGGCACGGGGGTCGCGATGGCGACCGACAGCGGCCGGGAGGGGATGCTCAACTCCGGGCCGCACGGGCTGAGCGAGGTGCTGTATGCGTTCACCTCGGCGTCCAACAACAACGGCTCGGCGTTCGCCGGGCTGACGGTGAACACGGTGTTCTACGACACGGCGCTGGGGTTGTGCATGGCGCTGGGCCGGTTCCTGCCGATCATCTTCGTGCTGGCGCTGGCCGGGTCGCTGGCCCGCCAGGGACGGACGCCGGAATCCGACGGCACCCTGCCGACCCATCGGCCGCAGTTCGTCGGCATGGTCGCCGGCGTGACGGTCGTGCTGGTCGCGCTCACGTTCCTGCCCGCGCTGGCGCTCGGGCCGCTGGCTGAAGGAATCCACTGATGAGTACACGGACGCTGAGCCCGTCACCGGCCCCGGCGCGGACGCCCACCCCCAAGGGCGGCGGCAAGGTCTCCGGAGGACTGCTCGATCCCCGGCAGCTGGTGCGGTCGCTGCCGGACGCGGTGCGCAAGCTCGACCCGCGCACGCTGTGGCGCAACCCGGTCATGCTGATCGTCGAGGTCGGCGCCGTGTGGACCACGGTGCTGGCGGTCGCCCGGCCGAGCTGGTTCGGCTGGCTGATCACGATCTGGCTGTGGCTGACGGTGATCTTCGCGAACCTGGCCGAGGCGGTGGCCGAGGGACGCGGCAAGGCACAGGCCGACTCGCTGCGCCGGGCCAAGACGGACGTGATGGCTCGCCGTCTGGTCGGCTGGACCGCCGGTCGGGCCGGGGCGCGTGAGGAGCGGGTGGGCGCGCCGGAGCTCCAGCAGGGCGACATCGTGGTGGTGGACGCCGGTGAGATCATCCCTGGCGACGGGGACGTGGTCGAGGGCATCGCCAGCGTGGACGAGTCGGCCATCACCGGCGAGTCGGCCCCGGTGATCCGCGAGTCGGGCGGCGACCGGTCCGCCGTCACCGGCGGCACCAAGGTCCTGTCGGACCGGATCATCGTGAAGATCACCCAGAAGCCCGGGCAGAGCTTCATCGACCGGATGATCGCCCTGGTGGAGGGGGCCAGCCGGCAGAAGACGCCCAACGAGATCGCGCTGAACATCCTGCTGGCGGCGCTGACGATCATCTTCCTGCTGGCCACCGCCACGCTGCAGCCGCTGGCGATCTACTCCAAGGGCAACAACCCCGGCGTGCCCGACTCGCCGGCGCTCAACGCGCACGGGGTCAGCGGGATCGTGCTGGTGTCGCTGCTGGTGTGCCTGATCCCGACGACGATCGGCGCGCTGCTGTCGGCCATCGGCATCGCCGGGATGGACCGGCTCGTGCAGCGCAACGTGCTGGCGATGAGCGGACGCGCCGTCGAGGCGGCGGGCGACGTCAACACCCTGCTGCTGGACAAGACCGGCACGATCACCCTCGGCAACCGGCAGGCCGCCGAATTCGTCCCGCTGGACGGTGTGACGGAGGACGAGCTGGCCAGCGCGGCGCAGCTGGCCAGCCTCGCCGACGAGACCCCCGAGGGCCGGTCGGTCGTGGTGTTCGCCAAGCAGCGTTACGGGCTGCGCGAGCGCACGCCCGGCGAGCTGACGCACGCCACGTGGGTGCCGTTCAGCGCCCAGACCCGCATGTCCGGCGTGGACCTGGACGAGTCCGGCGACGGACGCCCGGACCGGAGTCTGCGCAAGGGTGCGGCCGGCGCGGTGGCGGACTGGGTGCGCGAGCAGGGCGGGACCGTCCCGCCGCGGCTCAGCGAGATCGTCGACGGCATCTCCGCCTCGGGCGGCACGCCCCTGGTCGTGGGCGAACTCGTGGACGGCTCCGCCCGTGTCCTGGGGGTGATCCATCTCAAGGACGTGGTCAAGCAGGGCATGCGCGAACGCTTCGACGAGATGCGCGCCATGGGGATCCGCACGGTGATGATCACCGGGGACAATCCGCTGACCGCCCGGGCGATCGCCGAGGAGGCCGGGGTGGACGACTTCCTGGCCGAGGCCAAGCCGGAGGACAAGCTCGCCCTCATCAAGAAGGAGCAGGAGGGGGGACGCCTGGTCGCGATGACCGGCGACGGCACCAACGACGCGCCCGCCCTCGCCCAGGCCGACGTCGGGGTGGCCATGAACACCGGAACCTCGGCCGCCAAGGAGGCCGGGAACATGGTGGACCTGGACTCCGACCCGACCAAGCTCATCGAGATCGTCGAGATCGGCAAGCAACTGCTGATCACCCGCGGCGCGCTGACCACGTTCTCGATCGCCAACGACATCGCCAAGTACTTCGCGATCATTCCCGCGCTGTTCGTGGGGCTGTTCCCCGGGCTGGACGCGCTGAACGTGATGCGGCTGCACAGCCCGCAGTCGGCGATCCTGGCCGCGGTGATCTTCAACGCGCTGGTCATCGTGGCGCTGATCCCGCTCGCCCTGCGCGGGGTCAGGTACCGGCCCGGCAGCGCCTCCAAGCTGCTGTCGCGCAACCTGTACGTCTACGGCCTGGGCGGGATCGTGACCCCGTTCATCGGCATCAAGCTCATCGACCTGATCGTCCAGTTCCTTCCTGGGATGTCCTGACATGCGTATGCCAAGTTGGATTCGCCGGCACCTGGCCGCCGTGCGCGCGCTGCTCGTGTTCACGGTGGTGCTCGGCGTCGCCTACCCGCTGGCCGTCTGGGCGGTCGCGCAGTTCCCCGGCCTGAACGACAAGGCGAACGGGTCGATCGTCAGGTCGGCCGACGGCCGGCCGGTGGGCAGCCGTCTCATCGGCCAGTCGTTCACCGACAAGGACGGCAACCCGCTCAGACAGTACTTCCAGAGCCGCCCGTCCGCCGCCGGCGACGGGTACGATCCCACGTCCACCGGCGCCGGCAACCTCGGCCCCGAGGACATCCTCGACACACTGCCGGTTCCCGGCGCCAAAGATGAGGAAGGCAACCCGGACGAGGGGAAGCAGAGCCTGCTCACCCAGGTGTGCGAGCGCAGCAAGACCGTGGGGGAACTGGAGGGCGTGAGCGGTGCCCGGCCGTACTGCACCCCTGACGGGGTGGGGGCGGTGCTGAAGGTGTTCGGCGCGCGCGCCGCGGGCGGGTCCGTCCCCAAGCCGACCCGTGTGGTGAGCGCCAACCAGGCGTGCCCCGCCCGGCCGTTCCTGGCCACCTACAAGGGCGTACAGGTCGAGTGCGCCAGGCCGGGCGAGGACCTGGCAGCCGGGCTGACCGTGCCGATCCGCGGGGACGCGCCCGCCACGCCGAGGGTGCCCGCCGACGCGGTCACCGCCAGCGGCAGCGGCCTGGACCCGCACATCAGCCCCGCCTACGCACGGCTCCAGGCGCCGCGTGTCGCCAGGGAACGAGGCGTCCCGGTGACCCAGGTGGTGGCGGCCATCAAGCGCAACGAGACGGGGCGCACCCTCGGGTTCATGGGCGAGCCCACGGTGAACGTCCTCCAGCTCAACCTTGACCTGGACAGGACCCATCCCTTCCACGGATAGACAGGAGGAAAGGTCATGGGGCGCGGGCGGCTCCGCATCTATCTGGGGGCTGCCCCGGGCGTCGGCAAGACCTACGCGATGCTCGCGGAGGGGCGCCGGCGCAAGGGGCGGGGCACCGACGTGGTGGTCGGTTTCGTCGAGACGCACGGCCGCCCTCGCACCGAAGAGCAGCTGGAGGGACTGGAGGTGGTGCCCCGCAAGGTCATGGAGTATCGGGACACCGCCTTCACCGAGCTGGACGTCGACGCGATGATCGCGCGGCACCCGCAGGTGGCGCTGGTCGACGAGCTGGCGCACACCAACGTGCCGGGCTCGCGCAACGCCAAGCGGTGGCAGGACATCGACGAGATCCTCGACGCGGGCATCGACGTGATCTCCACCGTCAACATCCAGCACCTGGACTCGGTGAACGACGTCGTGGAGGCCATCACCGGCGTGCCGCAGCGCGAGACCGTCCCCGACGAGGTGGTCCGCCGTGCCGACCAGGTCGAGCTGATCGACATGACGCCCGAGGCGCTGCGGCGCCGCATGGCGCACGGCAACGTCTACGCCCCGGAGAAGATCGACGCCGCCCTCGGCAACTACTTCCGCGTCGGCAACCTGACCGCGCTGCGCGAGCTGGCGCTGCTGTGGCTGGCCGACAAGGTCGACGACCAGCTCGACCGCTACCGCGCCGACCACGGCATCCGCGGCACCTGGGAGGCACGCGAACGCGTCGTGGTGGCGCTGACCGGCGGGCCCGAGGGCGACACGCTGATCCGCCGCGCCGCCCGCATCGCCGACCGCTCCAAGGGCGCCGACCTGCTGGCCGTGCACGTCGCCAACAGCGACGGGCTCACCGGCGCCGACCCCGCCAACCTGGTCCGGCAGCGCGCCCTGGTGGAGAGCCTGGGCGGCACGTACCACCAGGTGGTCGGCGACGACGTGCCGACCGCGCTGCTGGACTTCGCGCGCGGCGTCAACGCCACCCAGCTGGTGCTGGGCGCGTCCCGCCGGGGCCGCGTCGCGCAGATCTTCTCCCGCGGCGTCGGGGTCACCACCACCGCCCTGTCCGGGACGATCGACGTTCACCTGGTCACTCACGAGGAGGTCAGCAAGGGCAGGCGGGCGCGACCGCCGGGCGGCGGGCTGTCGCGGCGGCGGCGGGTGGCGGGCTTCGCGCTGGCCGCCATGGTGCTGCCTCTGCTCACACTGGTGCTCCGGGAGGCGCAGCCCGACCTTTCGCTGCCCAGCGACATCCTCCTGTTCCTGCTCGCGGTGATCGGCGTCGGGATGGTCGGCGGGCTGCGTCCCGCGCTGTTCGCCGCCGTGGCCGGATCGTTGCTGCTCAACTACTTCTTCACCCCGCCGATCCACGAGTTCACCATTGCGGAACGGGACAACCTGCTGGCGCTGGTGGTGTTCGTGGCGGTCGCCGTCGCGGTCAGCGCCGTGGTGGACGTCAATTACCGGCGCAGCCGCGAGGCGGCGCACGCCCGGACCGAAGCCGAGGTGCTGTCCACGCTGGCCGGGGGCGTGCTGCGCGGGCAGAGCGCCGTGCACGACATCCTCGATCGCCTCCGGGAGACCTTCGCGCTCACCGCCGTCACCCTGCTGGAACGCGAGCCGGGCACGGCCGAGACGCCGGGCCTGCTCAGCGACCCGGAGCGCTGGCGCATCGTGGCCACGGCGGGCGGCCCGCCGTGCGCGACCCCGCAGGCCGGCGAGACCGAGATCCCGATCTCCGAGGAACTGGTGCTGGTCATGCGGGGACGCACCCTGCGGGCCGAGGACCGGCGGGTGCTGGAGGCGTTCGCCGCGCACGCCGCCGTGGCGCTGCGGCAGCAGCGGCTGTCGGCGGAGGCCGAGCAGGTGCGGCCGCTGGCCGAGGCCGACCGGATGCGCACCGCCCTGCTCAACGCCGTCAGCCACGACCTGCGCACCCCCCTGGCCTCGGCCAAGGCCGCCGTCGACAGCCTGCGCAGCCCCGACGTCGACTGGAGCGAGGAGGACCGCGACGAGCTGCTCGACACCGCCGCCGAGTCGCTCGGCCGCCTGGACCGGCTGGTGGCCAACCTGCTGGACATGAGCCGCCTGCAGGCCGGGGTGCTCGGCGTCTCGTCCCAGCGGGTCGCCGTCGAGGACGTCGTTCCCCGTGCCCTCGGCGACGTGGGGAAGGCCGAGGCGCGCATCCAGATCCCCGAGCGGCTGCCCGAGGTGGTGGCCGACCCGGCGTTGCTGGAACGCGTGCTGGCCAACCTGGTCGGCAACGCCGTCCGGCACAACCCGCCGGACGGCGAGCCGGTCGCGGTGACCGCCAGCGCACATGCCGAGCACGTCGAGGTGCGGGTGATCGACCGCGGGCCCGGCATCCCGCCCGCCGACTGGGACCGGGTGTTCCTGCCGTTCCAGCGGCTCGGCGACCGGGACAACGGCAGCGGCGTCGGGCTCGGCCTGGCGCTGTCGCGCGGGCTGACCGAGGCGATGGGCGGCACCCTGACCCCCGAGGAGACCCCCGGCGGCGGCCTCACCATGATCGTCACGCTGCCCGCCGCCGGCACGACCACCGACGGCGAACCGCTCGCCGACCCGATGATCCTCGACCGGGTCGCGGCCTGGCGGGACGGCACCGATCCGGAACCGGGGCTGGAGGCACGTCCATGACTCGCGTCCTCGTCGTCGACGACTCCCCGCAGATCCTGGCGACGCTGCGGCTGAACCTGCGGGCCCGGCGCTACGAGGTGGCCGAGGCGCCCACCGGGGAGCAGGCGCTGCGCCGCGCCGCCGACTGGCACCCCGACCTGGTCATCCTCGACCTCGGCCTGCCCGACCTGGACGGAGTCGAGGTGATCCGCGGGCTGCGCGGCTGGAGCCAGGTGCCGATCATCGTGCTGTCCGGGCGGTCCGGCAGCGGCGACAAGGTGGACGCCCTGGACGCGGGCGCCGACGACTACGTCACCAAGCCGTTCGGCGTGGACGAACTGCTGGCCCGCATTCGGGCGATCACGCGGCGAGTGCCCTCCGACAGCGGCACGCCGCTCGTCCAGGTGGGCGAGTTCTCGGTCGACCTCAAGCGCAAGACCGTCTCCGCGCCTGAAGGGGCCCCGCTGCGCCTCACGCCCACCGAATGGGCGATCCTGGAGCCCCTGCTCCGCAATCCGGGCAGGCTCATCACCCAGCGACAGCTGCTCAATGACGTGTGGGGTCCGGCGCACGTCAAGGAGACCCACTACCTGCGTGTTTACATGGCCACCCTGCGGCGCAAGCTGGAGCGCGACCCGTCGCGCCCGCGCCACCTCATCACCGAACCCGGGATGGGCTACCGCTTCGACCCGTGAACGGCCCGCGCCATGCGGAGCCCGCCGCCCGCAGACGGCGTCGAGACACGTCGAAGTGAACCTCAACACCGTGTACCTCGACGGTTCTCCATCGGGTGCATCCAACACCCTTTGCTCGATTTCGCCGGTCCGCGGACGGGCATTGCTGTCCGGGGAGGTGACGACCGGCATGGGCACGCGCGATCGTCCCTCCCGCCGCGCGATCATCCACCAGGACCGGACGATGACCGGGATGAGGAAGGAAACAGAGGAGACGCGGTGACGCGGGTACTGATCGTCGAGGACGATCCGCAAATCGTCCGGGCGCTGCGGATCAACCTGCGGACCCGCGGCTACGAGGTGGACGCCGCGCCCGACGGCCGCACCGCCCTGGACCTGGCCGCGCGCCGCCACCCCGACGTGGTCGTGCTCGACCTGGGCCTGCCGGACATGGACGGCGTCGAGGTCATCCAGGGGCTGCGCGGCTGGCTGAACGTGCCGATCATCGTGCTGTCGGCGCGGCAGGCGTCCGCCGACAAGGTGGAGGCCCTGGACGTCGGCGCCGACGACTACGTCACCAAGCCGTTCGGCATGGACGAGCTGCTGGCCCGGCTGCGCGCCGCCGTCCGCCGCGCCGCTCCCGCCGGGGAGCACGCCGTGGTGGAGACCGCCGCGTTCACCGTCGACCTGGCCGCCCGGAAGGTCACCCGCGGCGGCGCCGGCGTGCGGCTGACGCCCACCGAGTGGCACGTGCTGGAGGTGCTGGTCCGCAACGCCGGGCGGCTGGTCGACCAGAAGCGGCTGCTGCGCGAGGTGTGGGGTCCGGCGTACGAGAAGGAGACCGGCTACCTGCGCGTCTACCTGGCCCAGCTGCGCCGCAAGCTGGAACCCGACCCGGCCCGTCCCCGGCACCTGATCACCGAGCCCGGCATGGGCTACCGCTTCGAACCCCGAGACCAGCTGCCGCAGCCCCGCCCACGCGGCCGCGAGAACGAGTGTGTTCCCACCTGGCCGGCGTTTTCAGCTGTCAGGGCGGCGTTAAGAATCACCCATTCGGCGTCTGGAATGCGCTAAAGGGATATGTCGGACGAGTCTGGCGGCGTGAACATGGCGGGTGAACCCGTCAGGAGGAAGCATGCCCCACGCCCGCCGTGACCAAGGTGAGAGCATCGTCGCCGCAGGTGCGGCTGGTGCCGGAGAGGAGCCTCCCGATAGGGAGGAACGGCATCGGCTTCCTGGCGCTCACTTCGGGACTGCTGCTGGTGGTCGCGGGCGGCGCCATGAACACCCTGGTCCCGCTGTTCGCGATCGGGGTGTTCGTCGGCTTCACCCTGTCGCAGGCGGGCATGGTGCGGCACTGGCTGGCCGCCCGTCCGGACGGCTGGCGGGGCAAGGTCGCGTTGAACGGCTTCGGCGCGCTGCTCACGGCGATCGCCGCGGTGGTCGTGACGATGTGCAAGTTCACCGAGGGCGGCTGGCTGATCCTCATCGCGCTCCCCGCCTTGGTGCTGGTCATGGAACGGGTCAACCGCGCCTATCGCCGGATCGGCGAGAAGCTGGAACTCGGCTGCGTTCCCGCGCCGCCGCGTCCGCACGGGTCGCTGGTCATCGTGCCCGTCGGCGGCGTCACCAGGCTCACGTGCCAGGCCCTCGCCGCGGCCCTGAGTCTCGGCGACCGCGTCGTGGCCGTGCGCGTCGTGCATCCGGACGAGCCCCGCGAACGGCGCGAGTTCCTGGCCGAGTGGGAGCGTTGGGACCCCGGGGTGGCGTTCGATGAAATGCGCCGCCGCCGCTCCTCCTGAAAATCGTTACGGAAACCGCGCCGCCGCGGGGACGGACCGCCGCGACGAATGCGGGACTACTCGCCAGTGGTCCCAGCCGTGGCGGACCTCCGCCGCCAGCGAGCTCGGACGATGTGCGGATCGAAGCCGACCGGCTGCGCCGGATCCAGGTGGGACTGCCAGAGGCGTCCGGCTGCGCGGCGGCCTCGGGCTCGGCCTCGGCGCGGGCCGCGGAGGGGCGTAGCGCCTGTATGCCGGCGGCTGCCAGTGGGTAACATGCCTGCTCGTTGATCGCTGACAAAGGCGCGGGTGAGCGTGGTGGACACGTCGACGGAGTCGTCCGGCGGATCGTCAATGCGTCGCTGGCTGCTACAGGGACTGCACCGGCCCGGCCGCAAGGCGGGCCCGCATCATCGCCGCACGCCCGAGCATGAGCAGGTCACGCACAAGCAGCATCGCTGGTGGCAGGTCATGTGCCTCACCGGCGTCGACTACTTCTCCACGCTGGGCTACCAGCCGGGGATCGCCGCTCTGGCCGCAGGCGCGCTGAGCCCGATCGCCACCGTGCTGCTGGTGGCCCTGACCCTGTTCGGCGCGTTGCCGGTCTACCGGTCGGTGGCCGGGCAGAGCCCGCATGGTCTGGGGTCGTTGTCGATGCTGGAGCGGCTGCTGCCCGGCTGGCGCGGCAAGCTGCTGGTGCTGTTCCTGCTCGGTTTCGTGGCCACCGCGTTCATTGTGACGATCACGCTGTCAGCAGCCGACGCCACCGCGCATGTGCTGCACAACCCGTTCGCCCCGGACTGGATGGCCGGATGGCAGGTGCCGGTCACGCTGGTGCTGATCGCGGCGCTCGGCGGGGTGTTCCTGGGCGGATTCAGCGAGGCGATCTCGATCGCGGTCGTGCTGGTGGCGGTCTACCTGTCGCTGAACGCGGTGGTGGTCGGGACGGCGGTCGCCGAGGTGATCAGCAGCCCGGAACTGGTGACCGACTGGCGGAACGTGCTCACCGCCGACTACTCCGGTCCGCTGGCGATGGTCGCGGTCTCGGTGTTCGTCATGCCCAAGCTCGCCCTCGGCCTGTCCGGCTTCGAGACCGGTGTGGCGGTGATGCCGCTGGTGAAGGGGGACCTCGACCGGCGGATCCGGGGCGCGCGAAAGCTGCTGACCACGGCGGCCGCCATCATGAGCGTTTTCCTGATCAGCTCAAGCCTCGCCACCACGGTGCTGATCCCGAAACGGGAATTCGAGGAGGGCGGCCAAGCCAACGGGCGCGCCCTGGCCTATCTGGCCCACAAGTACCTGGGCGACTGGTTCGGAACTCTTTACGACATCTCCACCATCGCGATCCTGTGGTTCGCGGGGGCCTCGGCGATGGCCGGGCTGATCAACATCGTGCCCCGGTACCTGCCCCGCTACGGCATGGCGCCGGACTGGACGCGCGCCACCCGGCCGATGGTGCTCATATTCACCGGTATCTCGTTCGCGATCACGGTGCTGTTCAACGCGGAGGTGGAGGCGCAGGGAGGCGCGTACGCCACCGGGGTGCTCGCGCTGATCCTCTCGGCCGCGGTGGCCGCGACGCTGGCGGCGTGGAAGCGACGGCACCGCCGGGCGGCCGTCGCGTTCGGCGTCATCGCGCTGATCCTGTCGTACGCGACGATCGCCAACATCATCGAACGGCCCGACGGCCTGGTGATCGCGATGCTGTTCTGTGTGGCGATCGTCGTCACCTCGCTGTTGTCCCGTGCCACCCGGTCGACCGAGCTGCGCGTCACCTCCGTCACCTTCTCCGATGAGGCCCGCCGCTATCTCGCCGAGGCGGGCGAACTGCGGTTCATCGCCAACGAGCCGGACGAACGCGACCACAAGGAGTACGTCGACAAGGCCCGGGAGGCGTGGGAACTGCATCGCCTGCGCAGCGACGAACGGCTGGCCTTCCTCGAGATCACCGTCACCGACGCTTCGGAGTTCGAGACCGAGCTGCAGGTGACCGCCGAGGAACGGCACGGGTACCGGATCCTGCGGGCCGAGAGCCCGAGCATCTCCAACGCGATCGCTGCGATCCTGCTGCATGTGCGCGACGAGACCGGCAGGCTTCCGCACGTCTACTTCCACTGGGCCGAAGGCAATCCGGTCGGGGCCCTGCTGCGCTATCTGGTCTTCGGCGGCGGTGACGTGCCTCCGCTCACCCGTGAGATCCTTCGCCAGGCCGAGCCCGACATCGAAAACCGCCCCCTGGTACACGTCGGCTGACGACGCCCGTCCAAACAGCGCGGACCGTCGGCACCGCCGCCGGGCCCGGGCCCAGGACCGCATCTGGTGCGCCAAGGACAGCGGATTGCGGAACCTGCCGCTGTACGGCTTCGCGGCGAACCAGATCTGGCTGGAGCGGGTCGCGCCGGCTTCGGGGATGACCGCCCCAGACTGCTCGCACTCGATGGCTCGGCCCCGCAGGCGGGATATCAGCGCGGCATCCCGATCCTGGCGGAGGCCGGACTCCGGCCGATCGGCTCCACGTGCCCGATGCGTTAGATGACGCCGGCTTCGGCCAGCCAGCGCCACAATTCGTCCTGGTTGACGACCGTGACCCCGAGCTTTTCGGCCTTGCCGATCTTCGCTGCTCCGACGTTGTCGCCGGCGAGCAGGTAGTGGGTGTTGGCCGAGACCGACGAGGCGGTCGTCGCCGCCGCCTGCTCGACCAGGCGCGTGACGTCCGGCCGGCTGATCTTCGCGCCCGAGCGTGGGTCGGCGAACGCGCCGGTGATCACGACCGACTTGCCCTTGAGCGGCGAGTCGCCTGCGGCCGCCGCGTCGACCGGCCGGTCCTCAGCCAGCACATCGAGGTTCACGCCGCGCTCACGTAGCGCCGCTATCTCCTCCTGCACCTCCGCGCGGGCGAAGAAGGCCACGATGCTCTCGGCGACCTTCGGGCCGATATCGCGGATCGCCACCAGGTCCTCGACCGTTGCCGCCGCGATGTCCTCGATGCGCTCGTAGCCGGCCAGGCACAGGCGCTTGGCCGTGCCCTCGGAGGCCATCGGGATCGCCAGTCCGATCAGTGCGCGCCGCAGCCCCATGTTCTTGGAGGACGCGATCGAGTCGATCATGTTCTTGGCGCTGACCTCGCCCATCCGTTCGTAGCCGAGCAGTTGCTCGGCGGTCAGGTCATAGAAGTCGCTGCGGCGTTTGAGCACGCCGTCCTCGGCGAGCTTCTCGATCCAGGTGTCGCCGACGCCTTCCATGTCGGCCGCCTGGCGCGAGGCCCAGTGCATCAGTCGCCGCGTCGCCTGCGCGGGGCACTGCAGGTTCACACACCAGCGCTCTTCGCCGGTGCCGCGAACCTCCAGTTCGGAGCCGCACGACGGGCAGTGCGTCGGCGGGACGATCTCGACCTCGCTCCCGTCGCGCCGCTCCGGCAGCGAGCGGCCCGCGAACGGGATCACATCGCCGCGCCGCACGACCGCCACCGTGTCACCGATCCGCAGGTCGCGCTCGCGGATCAGCCGCGGGTTGTGGAGGGTGATGTTCTCCACCGTCACGCCGCCGACGAACACCGGCGCGACCTTCGCGCGCGGTGGGACACGGCCGATCTTGCCGACCGGCCACTCGACCGACAGCAGCGTCGTCAGCTTCTCCTCCGGCGGGTACTTGAACGCGATCGCTCCGCGCGGCTCGGCGCTGTTGAAGCCCGCCGCGTCGAACGCCGCCGGCTCGTGCAGCCGCACGACCGCGCCGTCGATGTCATAGTCCAGCCCGTCGCGGCGCCCGCCGATCTCGTGGATCGCGTCCATCACCTCCTCGACACTCGCGCACACGTACTGGGCGACCGGCTCGAAACCCGCCGGGATCTCCACCGCGGCGCCGTGGCGATCAGCGCCGAACGCGAAGAACCTCAGCAGCCGCTTGGCCTTCGCAGCCGCTTCGGGGTCCTTGAGCACCAGCGTCCCGGCGGCGCCCGACCGCGGGTTGGTCAGCGTCCGGTCCGGGTGCGCCTCGTTGTAGGCGGCCCACACCGACCGCAGCATCACGGCCTCCCCACGGACCTCGACGCGCCCAGGCATCGCAATCTCGGTCGGTAGCCCCGGAATCACGTGGCGTACCTTCTCGGTCACCAGCTCGCCGACCGTGCCGGTGCCGCGCGTGGCAACGTAGTCGAGCTTTCCGTCGACGTAGACGACGCTGAGCGAAAGCCCGTCGAGCTTCTCCGACACGCGGAAGACCTGGCCTGCGAATCGTCCGCAGAACGTGCGGATCTGCTCCTCGCTCGTCGCCTTCGCCAGCGAGAGCATCGGGCGCGCGTGGCGAATGGTCGGGCCGGTCAGCTCCGCCGGCGCGTTGACCTTGCCGAGCGGGCTGTCGGCCGGCTCCAGTTCCGGGTGCTCGGCGACGAGCGCCGCCAGCTCGTCCTTCAGCGCGTCGTAGTCAGCGTCCGGCAGCGGGCTGTCGCCGGTGCCGTAGTACAGGTCGTTCAGCCGCTTGACCTCGGCCGTCAGCTCAGCGATGCGCTTCTCAACGTCCACCCCCACGATTAAACGCGATGGCTCCGACATTGTTCGCGCCCCTTGCCCTGGTGCCCGCGGCCTTGCCGGCGCCCGCCCGCATGCTCCTGGCGGCCTGGCTCGACGAACGCGGCCGTGCCACTATCACGAGCGCAGCCCCGAGGGCGTCCGCGAAGATCTTGTTTCGATCCTGACCGGCGTGCTGGTTGGTCAGCGCCATCCGCGTCAAGGGCGGCGGCGCTCGGGTCGCCGCCCTGGCCCCGCGCCCACGCAGCCCGGAGCGTGCGGGGTGGGCGGCGGCAATCTGGGGCGCTTCACCGTCCATTACACTGCCGCAGCGCGCCCG
This sequence comes from Actinomadura sp. NPDC047616, assembly GCF_040642915.1. NCBI lineage: Bacteria > Bacillati > Actinomycetota > Actinomycetes > Streptosporangiales > Thermomonosporaceae > Actinomadura > Actinomadura sp. NPDC047616. The sequence continues at coordinate 100,522 of NZ_JBEYTB010000012.1, read as the reverse complement.
GCGCGGTGGTGACAGTGCGAGGTGAACTCGGCGCCTTACGGTCCGAAAAGCGTCAGCGTGGTGAGGGAGACCGCACCGACCAGCACCGTCGACAGGGCGCCGAGCAGGAGCCCCCGCCGCCCGGTCTTCACCAGAGCCCGGACGCGCACCGCCGACCCGAGCCCGAACATCGCGGCGGCCAGCAACACCGTCGAGGCTTCTTTCGCGACCGCCAAGGCCGAGCCCGGCACCGCGCCGGTGCTGCGCACCGCGAGCATGACCAGGAACCCGACGACGAACAGCGGCACGACCGGCGGCCGGCCCTCCGTGCCGCGCCGCTCGACCATCCCCATCCCGGCCACCATCGGCGCGAGCAGCACCACACGGGTCAGCTTCACGATCACGGCCGTCCCCACGGCGGCCGCGCCTGCCGGCGAGGCGGCCGCGACGACCTGCGCCACCTCGTGGACGCTCAGCCCCGCCCACATGCCGAGCGACTGATCATCCAGGCCGAGCACCCTGGTGCCGAGGAACGGCACGAGTGCGATGGCGGCGCTGCCGTAGATCGTCACCAACGTGACGGCGGTGGCGACGTCCTTCTTGTCACTGCGGGTCACGCCGTCCATCGCGACGATCGCCGAGGCGCCGCAGATCGAGAACCCGGTCGCCACCATCAGCGCCAGCCCGCGGGACACACCGACCAGCCGTCCGAGCGCGATCGTCCCGGCGAACCCGGTCCCGACGGTGATCACCACGACGGCCAGCATGCCGGGCCCGAGCCGCAGCACCTCGCTGACGCTCAACTGCAGGCCCAGCAGCACAACGCCGACCCGCAGGAACTTCCGGGTCGCCCACTGCAGGCCGTCCGACGTCGCCGTCGGCAGCACCCCGCCCAGCAGCACCCCGAGCAGCACCGCCACGGTCAGCGCGCTCAACGCCGGCACCGACCAGTTGACCACCATCGCCGCCGCCGCGCCCGCCACGGCCACCGCGACACCGGGCGCCGTTCGTCCCAGTGCCGGCCGCGCCATCTCCAACGTGTTCATGCACGCGAGCCTTCTTCGGCCCGGCCGCCGCCGGTACCGGGCGATTCGACCTCACGTCATAACCTGAGGGCATGTCTCATCCGGACGTGGAGTCGCTGCAGCTGCTCGTACACGTCGCCGACCAGGGCAGTCTCTCCGCCGCAGCGGCCGAGCTCGGGATCAGCCAGCCGGCGGCGAGCAAACGGATGTCCCGGCTGGAACGCCGCCTCGGCCTGCGCCTGCTCGACCGCACCCGCCGCGGCTCCGCCCTCACCCCGGACGGCGCGCTGGTCACCGCCTGGGCCCGCCGCGTTCTGGACGACCTCGCGGCCCTCACCGACGGTGCCGCCGCTCTCCGCCGCGCGCGCACCGCGCAACTCTCCGTCGCGGCCAGCCTCACCGTCGCCGAATACCTGCTACCCGCCTGGATCGGTGAACTGCGCCGCAGCCACCCGGAACTGCACGTCGGACTGCAAGTCACCAACTCCGCGCGGGTCTGCGAGCTGGCCCGGCACGGCGAGATCGACATCGGCTTCATCGAGTCGCCCGGCCGCCCGGCCGGGCTCCGTTCCCGTGCCGTCGCCGGAGACCGCCTCGTCCTGGTCGCGCCGCCCGGCCACCGCTGGACGCGCCGCCGCCGCCCCGTCGCCCCGGCCGAAGTCGCGGCCACCCCGCTGATCAGCCGCGAAGCCGGCTCCGGCACCCGCGAGGCCGCCGCTCAGGCGCTGGCCGCCCACGGCCTGCGTCCTGTCCCGCCCCTGCTGGAGCTGGGCTCGAGCACCGCCGTCCGCAACGCGGTCGTCGCCGGTGCCGGCCCGGCGTTGATCAGCGAACTCGTCGTGACCGCCGACCTCGCCGCCGGCACACTCGCGGAGATCCCCATCGCCGGCCTGACACTGGAACGTTCCCTCTGCGCCGTCTGGCGCACCGGCACAACCCTCACTGGCCCCGCCGCCGCCCTCCTGACCCAGGCCCGCCGCCGCCTCACCAACCCCCCGATCACCCTCGCCCGCCCACACCAGCCAGCCCGCCCCAACGCCTACGCGCGATGCGACAAGGGCGTAGGCATCCCGGTTGATCGCCGAGGTGCCGAGGCCGGACCGCAACGACGATGAATCACGATGAGCCGGGCGGCGATGTCGATTTGGTTGGTTCCTATGCGGTCGGCGAGCATGCCCGTCGAGAACGCGTTGGCCGCCATACTGCGCAAGCGTCCCGTGACCTGGGAGACCATCCTCACGCTCCGCGAAAACCACCAGATCGGCAACCTGGACATCGCGGCGCTGGTCCTCCGGCACGGATGGCACTGGCGCAAGCACAAGCCTTACCGGATCACGCTTCCGGACGGACGACCGGACGCCGCCCGTCGCCCTGATTGACCTCGGCGTCCACCATGTCGCCGCGGGCCCTCGCTCAGCCGGTGGCCGGGGGCCGGCCGGGGGTGCCTTGGAGGATTCCGGCCAGGGTCATGGTGAGGTAGCGGGTGAGTTCTTCGGGGGACATGGCGGCGAGGGGGCCGTCGGCCAGGACGTAGCGGCTGAACGTGACTCCGATGAGGTGGGCGCCCACCAGATCGACCCGCTGGGGGACGTCCGGCCGGTCGAGGACGGTGCCGTAGGCGTTGACGCTCTCCTCGCGCATGGCGCGCAGCAGCGCCTTGGCGGCGTCCTGGTCGGCGGCGGCGCTGCGGATGAGCGCGATGAAGGGGTCGGCGCCGTCCGCCGACTCCATGCGCGCGACGTAGGCGCGGGCCACGCGCTCGGCCAGCCCGGCGGCGTCGCCCTGAACGCTGTCGGCCAGGTCGCGGGGGCCGGGCACGGCGGCGAGGAAGAGCTGTTCCTTCGTCGAGAAGTGCAGCACCACCAGCCCGTGGGTCACCCCGGCGCGCTGCGCGATCTCCCGGATGGTGGCCTTGGCGTAGCCGCGCTCGGCGAAGACCGAGCGGGCCGCGGCCAGGATGGCGGCCCGGCGCGCCTCGGGATCGCGCACCCGCTTCTTCTTCGGCGCCGGATGCCGCGCGCTCTGCCGTGACGTGTCAGACACCATGCCCCTTACTGTACGCGTGGACATTAGTGGGGGGTGGAGGTACGTTACTAACCAATTGGTCATTAGTGCCGCCCTGAAGGGACGACCATGGACCTCGAACCGCTGTCCCCCGACAACGCCGCCGTCGTGCTGGTCGACTACGCCGTCGGGTTCGCCAACCTGCTGCGCTCGCACGACCTGCGCGAGCACATCGCCAACGCGGTGGGCCTCGCCAAGACCGCCAAGCTCTATGGCAGCGGCCTGGTGGTGACCAACGGCGAGGCGTCCAAGCCCTCCGGCCCGCTGTACCCGGAGCTGCTGGAGGCCATCGGCGACCACCCGGTCATCGAGCGCTCGACCGCGTTCAACTCGTTTCTCGACCCCGACTTCGCCGAGGCCGTCCGGGGCACCGGCCGGCGCAAGCTGATCATCGGCGGGATCGCCACCGACGGATGCGTCCTGCAGACCGTCCTGGGCGCGCTGCGCGAAGGCTACGAGCCGTACGTGGTCGTCGACGCCTCGGCCTCGCTCAGCAGGGAGGCCCACGACGCGGCGGTGCAGCGGATGGTGATGGCCGGTGTCGTCCCGGTCACCTGGTGGTCGGTGGCCGCCGAGTTCCAGCTCCAGCCGCGCTTCGCCGACGCGCCGTACCGGGCGCAGCTGATGGCCGAGTTCCAGCCGGCCATGACGATGGCGGGCCGCACGTTCTTCGCCGGAGCCGCCCACGGCCGCCCGGCCGCCGCCACCACCTGAAACCGCCTGGATCGATGCGCCCGGGCGGGCCGCCGCCCGGGTGCTTGGACATGCGAGCCCGACGCCGACGTGGCGAGGTCATGTGCCTTGACGCGGCCGTGCCCACCGAAACGGAAGCGTCGCCGCCGTGCTGCTACAGACGCCGTCACGAGTCGATGGCCGGGCGAGGCAGATGTGCACGGCGGGTCAGTGGTGGGTCGGAGGGACGGGGGTGAGGCGGTAGCCGGTGCCCCGGGTGGTGACTCGGCCGGCGGTGGGCGGGGGGAAGTGGGTGCCCAGCAGGAGGGTGTCGGTGTCGGCGAGCGAGTCGAGCAATGAGCGGCGCGTGGCCTCGGCTTGGGCGGGATCGATGTCGACGCAGCTGCCGATGGAAGGGTGGGCGAGCTGCACGGGGTGGTGCACGCAGTCGCCCGTGATCAGCGCGGTCTCGCCGTGACTGCTCACCTGCACGGCGACGTGGCCGGGAGTGTGGCCGGGGGTGGGCAGGAGACGCAGGCCGGGGGCGAGGTCGATGCCCTCGGCCGGAACGTCGATGAGGTCGAGCAGGCCCGCGTCCTCGATGGGATGCACCGAGTCGCGGAACATCTGCCGCCGCGGCTCGTCCATGCCGTATCCGGCCCAGAACTCCCGCTCGGCCCGGGAGGTGACGTAGCGGGCGTTGGGGAAGGTCGGTACCCATTCGCCGTGCGATTCCCGCGTGTTCCAGCCGACGTGGTCGGTGTGCAGGTGCGTGAGGATCACCAGGTCGACGAGTTCGGGGGAGAAGCCCGCGGCCGTGAGGCGGGCGAGGTACTCGGTTCGGAGGTCGTGCCAGGCGGGGTTGGCGCGCGTCTTGCCGTTGCCGATCCCGGTGTCGACGAGGACGCGCAGTCCGTCGACGGACAGGGCGAAGCTGTGGCTGTCGATGCGCAGGACGCCCTCGTGGTCGGCGAAGTCGGGACGGAGCCATTCCTGTTCCGCGACGACGCCGGCGGTGGCGGCGGGCAGCAGCCACGGTCCGGTCGCGGGCGGCAAAGGGATCTCGTCGATGCGGTGGACGGTGACATCGCCCACGGTCCAGGAGGGGACGAGGACGTCGGTGGTCATGTGCATGTTCGTTCGCGCCTTTCTTCGATCGTGTGTCAGGAGCACCGGCGTGCTGCGGTGAGTGCCGCGAGCGCCACCAGGGCGAGCAGGGCGGCGGTCGCGGCGTAGGCGTGCGACGTGAGGTCCAGGCCGTACCGCTCGGTGGCGGCGCCCGCGGCGATGGCGGGCAGGCTCATCGACAGGTAGCTGAGGACGTAGTAGGCGGCCAGGGTCGCGGCGCGGTCGTGTTCGGAGAGCGCGGCGAGCGTCATGCGCAGCGCGCCTTGTGACACGGCGCCGAAGGAGACGCCGGCCAGGGCCGCTCCGCCGAACAGGGCGGGCAGTCCCCCGCCGTGCAGGCCGCCCAGGGTCAGCGCCGCGGCCGGTACGACGGCGCAGCTTCCGGCCGTCGCGCCGGTGACCGCGGACGTCCGCCGGAGCGTCCACACGGTGAGCGCGGCGGCGGCGGTGACGGTGAAGAAGAGCATGCCGCCGGCTGCCTCGGAGGTGCGGGGCGCGACGAGGCGGACGAGGGCCGGCCCCAGGGAGGAGTAGAAACCGCCCAGGGCCCAGACGGCGACGACGCCCGTTCCCGCGAGCAGCAGGGCGTGGCGGGCCGGGACCGGGACGGCGAGGCGGGGACGCAGGGAGTGCCACGCCCCTGCACGTCTGCGGGCCGTCTCCGGGGTGAACGCGATCGCGATCGCCTGCGCGGTGAACAGCGTCGCCAGCAGCAGGTACACGGTGACCGTGGGCGCGGGCGCGTACCGGACGAGCAGCGTGGAGGCCAGCACGCCGGCGGCCATGCCGCCCACGGGGGCGATGCCGTTGATCAGGGCGGACCGGCCCGGGTGAGCCGGGCTCTCGAGGTCGAGGAGGGCGGCGCCCGCGGCGCTCGTGGCCGCACCGGTGGCGGCCCCCTGCAGGATCCGGGCGGCGATCAGTGCGCCGGAGCCGTCCGCCGCGGCGAGCAGCAGCATGGCGGCCGCCTCCAGTACGAGCGCGCCCGCGAGGACGGGGCGTCGCCCGAGGTGGTCGGAGAGCCCTCCGGTGGTGAGCAGGGACAGCAGGAGCGTCAGGGAGTAGGCGCTGAACACGAGCGTGACGGTCAGCGCCGACAGGTCCCATTGGTCCTGGTAGCGGGTGTAGAGCGGGGTGGGAGCGCTGGACGCCGCCAGGAGGGCGCCCAGGACCGAGGAGTGGAGGACGAAGGACCCGCGGGGCGTCGCACAGCGGCCCGCGAGTGCGCCCGGCGAGGCGCTGGACATGAAGACTCCTACCTAAAAGCAAATCGTTTGCTTTAAGTGCAGCCTAGGACCTATCGTGCACTAAAGCAAACTTTTAGCTTTTGCGTGCGGGGCGGTCGCGTCCCGCCGCTCCCGACCGATCAGGAGACACCACCCATGTCCGACGCCGGGCTCACACCCGCGGAGGCGGCCCGCTGGGCCGTCCTTGCCGGGATCCCGCTGGCCGCCGACCGTCGCACCGCGGTCGCCGCCACCGCCGACCACATCCGCTCCGTCGTCTCGGTCCTGCGGGAACTGGACTTCGGGGACACCCCGCCCGCCGCCGCGTACCGCGCGGGAGAGGAGGAGTGCGATGCGGCCGTATGAGCTGTCCCTGACCGCCGCCGCCGACGCGATACGGGCCCGGCGCCTGTCGCCCGTCGAACTGGTCGACTCGGTGCTCGACCGCATCGCGCAGGTGGACCCCGGCCTCGGGGCCTATGTCACCGTCACGGCGGAACGGGCACGTCAGGCGGCGCGCGAGGCCGAACGCGAGGCCGCGGCCGGCCGGTTCCGAGGCCCGCTGCACGGCATCCCCATGGGCCTGAAGGACCTGATCGACGTCGCCGGCGTGGCGACCACGGCGAGCTCCCGGGTCCGGGCCGATCACCGTGCGGACGCCGACAGCACGGTCGCCGCGCGGCTGGCGGCGGCGGGCGCGGTGCTGGTCGGCAAGACCCACACCCACGAGTTCGCCTACGGGCTGACGACCCCGCAGACGCACAACGCCTGGGACCGCGGCCGGGTCGCGGGCGGCTCCAGCGGCGGGTCGGCCGTCGCCGTGGCCGCGGGCGCCGCGACGTTCGCCCTGGGCACCGACACCGGCGGATCGATCCGGGTGCCCGCCGCGCTGAACGGAGTCGTCGGCCTGAAACCGACGTACGGCCTGGTCCCCCGGCACGGCGTCACGTCGCTGGCCTGGTCGCTGGACCACGTCGGCCCCGTCACCCGCACCGTCGAGGACGCGGCGCTCGTCCTGTCCGCCCTGGCGGGGCACGATCCCCGCGACCCGGCCTCCCTGTCCGTCCCGGCCGCCGACTACCGGCCGCACCCGGGCACGAGCCTGGCGGGCCTGCGCGTCGGGGTGCCGCGCAACCACTACTTCGACCGTGTCGACCCGCAGGTGGAGGCCGCGGTCCGGCGGGCCGTCGAGCGGCTGGAGTCCCTCGGCGCGCGGCTCGTCGAGGTCGAGATCCCGATGACGCGCTACATCCAGGCGACGCAGTGGGGCCTGATGGTCCCCGAGGCGACCGCGTACCACGAGAGGACGCTGCGGGCGGTGCCCGACCTGTACGCGGCGGACGTCCGCGTCCTGCTGGAGGCCGGTGCGCTGATGCCCGCCGCGGACTACCTGCGCGCGCAGCGATCCCGGACGCTGATGCGGCGGGCGTGGGCGCGCCTGCTGGACGAGGTCGACGCGATCGCCGCGCCGACGGTCCCGGTGGCCGCGGTGCCGTCCGGCCAGGAGTCGATCACCTGGCCGGACGGCACGGCCGAGAGCGTCTCCGACGCCTACGTGCGGCTGTCCGCCCCCGCCAACATCACAGGGATCCCGTCGCTGTCCGTCCCGGTCGGCCGGGACGCGGCGGGCATGCCGGTCGGCATGCAGCTGATCGGGCGGCCGCTCGGGGAGGCCGTGTTGCTGCGGATCGGACACGCCTACGAGCAGACCGAGCCGGCCCGCGAACTCGCCGCCGCGTAGGGGGCGGGCCGGTCCTGGACGTCCGGGCCGGCCCGCACCACCGCCGAGCCTTGACGCAACGGATTCGCTTTAAGCTGGTCGTATGAGCCGCAGGCCGATGGTGCGCCCGGGTGGGCGCAGTGCCAGAGTGCAGACGTCGGTGCACACCGCCGTCCGCGAGCTGGAGGCGGAGCTGGGACGTGACGCGCTGACGGTGCCGCTGGTGGCCGCTCGCGCGGGGGTCACCCCGTCCACGATCTACCGCCGCTGGGGCGACCTGCAAGAGTTGCTGTCGGACGTGGCGGTGGAGCGGCTGCGGCCCGAGACGCCACCGGAGGACCGGGGAGACCTGGCGTCCGATCTCGACGCCTGGGCCGAGCAGTTCCTGGAGGAGATGGCCTCTCCTCCCGGCCGCGCCTACATTCGCGACGCGCTGCTCGGCGACCCGGACGGCGACAACGCGGGCCAGTGCTCGGCCTACGCGGCCGAGCAGATCAAGGTCATCCTGGCTCGGGCGGCCGGACGCGGGGAGCCCACGCCCGACGTCGAGACGGTCATCGACCGTGTCGTCGCGCCGATCATGTACCGGATCCTCTTCCGCCCGGCGGGACTCGACGCCTCGTACGCGCGCCGCCTCGTCGCGGGGCTCCTCACCGCGACCAGCTGACCCGGTCCTCATGGGACCCGCGCTTGCCGGTGACCGCGGAGGCTAGGAACGGGGCGCCGCCCGGCCGGTGAGCGAGGACGGGGGAGCTGAGCTGGGCGACCGGTCGTGCCTGGCGACGGGGGCCAGTGGTTACATCGGGGGACGGCTGGTGCCTGAGCTGCCAGCGCGGCGCCCTCCGCCGGGCGCGCCCGAGACTGACGCGGGCGCGACTCCGGCGCCACCGGATGCGGTGCATTGCCCGTTCGGCGCGGCGGCTGCGCGACCATCCGTGGGCGGGACGCTCGTCTGACCGCAGATTTTTGATCGCAGATGGAGTGAGGCGGTCAGGTTGCGGCTGGCGGCCGCGTGGAGATCGCCGAGGCCGACGCGACGGACCCCGAGTCGACCGGGCGCGCCAAGGACGGCGTAGACGTCGCCCACTACCTGATCCACGCGATCGCCAGTGGGCACGGCTTGGCCGAGGCCGCCGACGGGCGGCCCGCGAGCGGGGCGTGGGACGGCTGGTCCACCAGGGCCGGCATGGCGCCTGCCGACCGGCTGGCGCCACACCCGGCGTCCCGGGCCGAGGTCGAGCATGGACGATCGGTCCTGTGCCACGGGCGCGTCGCCGAACGGCTGTGGGCATCGGCGGGGAGCACGGCTGGTGCTCCTTCCCGCTCGCCTGGTGGGGCCGGGGGGTCATCGACCGGCTGGTGGGGGGCGTGGGCCTGTGCCGGGGCCGCCGCGCCCCCCGGCGGCTGCGTCGGCGAGAGCGTCGACTTCTGGCGCGTCGAGGAGATCGAACCGGGACGACTGCTGCGGTTACGCGCGCAGATACGTCTGCCCGGCCTGGCGTGGCTGGAACTGGGCGTGCGCGAGCAGGGCGGCCGCGCCGTCCAACACCCAGCGGGCGCAGAACGCTCTAACCTTGACCGCGTTGTGGTTCGTTGTGGAACCGGTCATGACCGAGGGGACCCACCATGCTGGCGCTCGTCCTGCTGTTCGGTTTTCTGGCCGGAATGATCACCGCCTTGGTCGTGGTCGTCTGTGGCGTTGTGATGGCCGTCCGGCATTGGCGGCGCTCCTCGGCCAGGCGGCTGAGAGCGGCCGCGTTCCTTGCTGTCGGAGTGGCCATCGGCGTGTACGCCTGGGGGATGGCGTACACGGGAATGGCGGTGCTGGAGGCAGAGGACGGCGGTACGGACTCCTCCCCGCTCAGGCCATGCCGAGGGGAGGCCGACCCCGCGACGGTGGCACGGGTCATCGACTACCGGGTCGGTTTGGTACCGCTCCGCTTCGAATGCCACCTGACCGGCGGCGGAAGCTACACCACCTCGTCGGTGCCCGGATACGTCAACCCTGTCGCATGGATGCTGGGAGCGGCGGGGCTCATCGGTTTCATGGTTTCAGCGGCGTCCTCGAAGCGGCCGTCCCGCACGTCGAACGACGAGGCCGGCGCGGTGCTGTGACCGCTCCGGGAGTCGAAGAACGTCGGAACGAAGGTCACGCTGAGCAACCCCGGGCCCTCGTCTTGCCGAAAAGCACCGCCAACAGCGGAGAACTCGAAAGCGGCCCAGCCTGGTGGAGGACTGAATGCCGCGGCGGGCGATGCACGGGATGATGCCTTGCGCAGCCAGGCGTGGTCATATTCCTTGTCGGCGTGGAGCGTGCCCGGTCGCGGGCGGCGCGGGCCACGGCGCGAGCGGATCGGCGGGAGGCCCTCGGCCAGCGGCCGCGACGCCGACTTGCCGTGGGTGTTGGCGGCCAAGAACCCGACACACAGCGGCACTCCGGCACGATCGACCAGCAGATGGATCTTCGCCCCAGGTTTGCCGGGGGCGACAGGACTGGGGCCTGCCAGCTCCCCTGACCGCGCGGACGCTGGCCGAGTCGTATCGCGCACCGCGACCAGTTCAGCTCACCGGCCGCGCCGAGTCGCCCAGCATGATCCGGTGCAGCTTGGCCCACACTCGGGCCTGGGTCCACGTGTGCGAAGCGGCGATACACCGTCTGCCAGGACGCGCCGAACACCCTCGGCAACTGCCGCCACGTGCAGCCCGTGGTGGCCACGAACACGATCGCCGCCGGCACCCTTCCGATCGCCGTACCGGCACCGCCCGCCACTTGCGGCCACGTCGGCGACGGTGGCACGACCCGCTTGAATTAGCCCCCAACTCCTCCCGCGGAGGTCTGGGCTCGCGGGTGCGCGTAGCCGGCCAGGGCCGCCGTTACAGCCCGGTGCACCAGCCGGGGTTTCGGCGCCCAGCGGCACCTGCCCGGCGGTGCCGTTCGGTGACCAGTCCCAGGAGCCGGTGCTCACAGCCGACGTAGTTGTGTCCCAACGCGCCGGTGTCCTTGGCCGTCTCCGAAAGGTCGACGGGTAGGCAGCTGTGCCGCCATCTTCCGCCTGTTCAGGACACGGACGGCCGGATTTGAGATGATCTCGACGGGTTGATCAGACATGGATGTTCCTATGAGATAAGTGCACTGGAGCCGCTGAGACAGGGAGGGGTTCGCCAGGTGGCCGATGCGGACGGGCAGGTGCTAGCGGGCCGATACCGGCTGGTTCACCGGCTGGGGGCGGGCGGCTTCGGCGAGGTCTGGCGCGGGGTGGACGAGCGCCTTGAGCGCGAAGTGGCGGTGAAGGTCCTGCTGGGCGGCGCGGACCCGCAGGCCGCCCGACTCTTCGAACGCGAGGCCAAGCTCGGCGCGAAGCTGGCGCATCCCGGGATCACCGTGGTGCACGACGTCGGGGTCGACTCCGCCCGTTGGTTCGTGGTGATGGAACTGCTCGGCGGCCGCGACCTGGCCGCGGTGCTGGCGACCAGCCCGCAGGGCCTGGAGATCACCGAGGTCGCCGAGTGGGGCGCGCAGGTCGCGGAGGCGCTGGCGGTGGCGCACGCCGCGGGCATCGTGCACCGCGACATCAAGCCCGCCAACCTGATGTTGCTGGACGGCGGACGCATCAAGGTCTGCGACTTCGGCATCGCGCGAGCCGCCGGGGCCACCGCCAGCGTGACCGCTCAGGGGTACGCCTCCCTGGCGTACGCGGCTCCCGAGCAGCTTTCGAACGAGACGGTCGACGCGCGTGCCGACCTGTATTCGCTGGGCTGCACCCTGTACCACCTGATGACCGGGCGCCCGCCGTTCTACGGAGACACTCCGATGGCGATTCTGGCGGGGCACCTGTCCAGGACGCCCGACCTGCCGAGTTCACTGCGCGCCGAAATCCCCTCCGCCCTCGACGAGATCCTCTTGGAACTTCTGGCCAAGAGTCCCGCCCAGCGTCCGGACGACGCCACCGTGCTCGCCGCCCGGCTGCGCGCCGCCGCCGCGGGGCAGCAACCTCCTGGTGCGCGGACCCGGCGCGTGGGGTCGGCGAACACGCCGGATCCCCAGGTGGAGGGAGCGGTTTTCCTCGGCACCATGGACTGGAACGCCACAGCGCAGGAATTCCGCGGCCGCGACTACCAGACCTTCACCGCCGTGTTCCTGCCCGGAAAAGACGCGCGCGGCGCCTCCGTATGGGGTGACGGTATCTACACCGATGATTCTTCGATCGGTTTGGCGGCGGTTCATGCCGGCATCATCTCCTTGAGGCAGGGGGGAACGGTCACGTTCCAGATCCGTCCTGGCCGGGAGTCGTATGCCGGAGCGAAACGCAATGGTGTCAGGACCTCCGCCTGGGGCTCCTGGTCGAGCAGCTTCGTCTTTCCCCTGCCGCAGCCGGCAGCGCACGCGAGCCGGCCGGTCACGGAACCGGTCTTCCTCGGTGTCATGGATTGGGGTGCCACGGCGGCGAGCTTCCGCGGCCGTAATGACGAGATATTCACCGTCATTCTCCCGCCCGGAGGAAACGTGCGCGACGGCAATGTGTGGGGTGACGGTATCTACACTGATGATTCTTCGATCGGTTTGGCGGCGGTTCATGCCGGCATCATTTCCCTGAGGCAGGGGGGAACGGTCACGTTCCAGATCCGTCCTGGCCGGGAGTCGTATGCCGGAGCGAAACGCAATGGGGTCAAGACCTCCACCTGGGGCTCTTGGTCGGGCAGCTTCGCGTTTCACTGACCTCCGCCGTCAGCGACCGGCGCACCCGCGCGCTGACCTGGGCAGTGCGGCGATCTCCGCCGGCAGATCGATACACGGTGAGGCGGGACCCGCCCGATCAAGACCTGGCGGGTCCCGCCCGGATCACCGGTCGTCGGCGCCGGCGCTCGCCAGGACGGGGCTGTTGACGTGATTGTTGGGGGATGGGCCTCGGAATCACCTCGGAGGAGGGGACGCAGGCGATGACGCCGCGGATCGGTTCCCGGTAGTACTGGCCCATCAGGAGGGGGGCTTCGCTTCATGAAATGGCCGCGCATGACCAGGCGTGCGGGGTCGGCGCCCAGGCTGGGCGGCCAGGAAGCGGGCCGCGCGCGAAGTACTCCACCGGGATGTCCTGCGAGGCCGCCGACAGGCCCGGCGCCAGGGCCAACGCCTCAATCGGGCGGTTGAGCAGCGGGCTCTGTGAGGGGGCGTCCCGCCCTCTCCGTCGGCTCGGGTTCGCGTCAGCGATTTCGGTCCGCACCACCTCCCAAGGCACCCAGAAGACGGTTCTGAAAACTGGGCCGACCGCCCCAGCCGACAAGGCCGGGCCGGGGCGGTCGGCCGAGAGGTCAGAGGGTCAGGGCGTCAGCGTGACCCTGGCGGACTGGAATTCGGTGCGGCCCAAGAATGCGGTGACGAAGACGTCCGAGGGCTCGTCGACATGGACGGACGTCGCCTTGAAGGTGGCGGATGTGGAACCCGCGGGGATGGTCACCGGGGTCTGGACGTCCAGAATTCCCCAGCTCGGCTGCAGGAAGACCTCGGTGTCGATATCGGAGGGGCCTGCGAGGGTGATGGTCCCTTCGAAGGACGTGCCGCTCTTGGCCGATTCGGGCAGGGTGACCGCCGTGATCCGGGGATGGATCGTGATCTCGAGGAAGGCGGTGGCCTGGAAAGCGGTCGCCTTGAGCAGCACGCGGGTCGTCTTGGTGACATCGGTGGTGCTGAGGGAGAAGCCCCCGCTGGTGCTGCCCTCGCCGATGTAGACGGAGCTTGTCTCCAGCCGCACGGCGGGGTTGTCGTCGACGACGCTCACCTGCACCGGCACGCCGCTCTCCGGGGCCGGGTTGGCGAGCTCGACGTGGAACTGTTCCCAGTGCTGCAGTCCGTAGAGATCACCCGTGTATCCGGGGCGGATGCTCACTTTCTGGCTGCCGTCGAACGGGGGAACGAGGACCTTCGACGCGGTGAGAGTGCGGGTCCCCAGCGTGAATGAGATGGTGACCTTGGTGTCCTGGGTGACCGGGCGCACCTGGATTCCCGACTCCGTGATCACGCCGTAGCCCCCCGCGCTGATGAGGACCGTTTCGGGCACCGTCACCGCGGGATTGTCGGAGGCCAGCCGCACGATCGTCCCACCGGCGGGGGCGGGACCGGTGAGGCCTATGTTCACGCTCACGGAGTTGGGTGCCGACGACGGCGGAATCTCCACCATCTTCAGCCCCGGGTAGACGTTGAGGTCATGGTTGAGGGACTGGCCTTTGTAGCCGGCGGTGACATGCGCGACGTACTGGGGGCCCTCGACCAGCTCGGCGGTCATGGGAACGGCGGCGCTTGTCTGCCCAGGCCGCACCGTGATGCTGGCCGGGACGGTGAGCGACGACCGGTCCGAGCGCAGCGAGATCTTCACGGGGGAGCGGGGCGCGCAGCTCAGGCTGACCGCGCCGGATACCTTGTCACCCGCATAGGCCACCGCGGGCGCGGTGAACCCGGTCAGCGTCGGACTGCACGCGGCGGCCGATGCCTGCTGGCCGGGCACCGCCATCAGGGCCGCCGGCAGCAGCGCAGCGACCACTAGGCTTTTTCTCATCAATCCCCCATCTGATCTGATCGACGGATCGAGACCGTGCCGGGGGGACGGGGCCCGCGTCCCACGAAGCAGGTCATCGACAGTGAGGACGCCTAAGATCGTCTAAAGCCTGACGCTGTGGCCACAAGCGGACTAAAACGCTCAAGACTGGCAAAAACACCTACCTCGCCGCAGGCCACCGTCCCCATCCCGATGTCGCCCCCGCTGGCCGGACTTCTCCGGCGTCTTGGCCTGCGAGATTGTCGTCAAAAGAGCGTCGGCGCCTCCGGGCCGGGGCTGTCTCCAGCCGATACGCCCGCCACTCGCGGGTCCAGCCACCGTCCGGCCACACGCGGACGCCGCCCCGGCGACGAGCGTTTCCAGCCAGCGGCGTGTCCAGCCACAAAGGGTCCGCATGCGGCAGCGAGACGCCTGCCGAGAATTCGACTGAAATGCCCTGCGTCTCCGATGCCGCCGCCGATGTTGCGGGCAACGTGACGGGGCCGGCTCGCCGAACTCGTCCGTCCGAGGCGTACGAGTGGTGCGGGAAACGGATGCGTCTTGCGCAGCCACCGGAAGTGGCTTGCGGGGTAAGGGGGATGACACCCGCAGGGGAGTCGGAGAGGGGCGGTCTGAGGCGACGGTACGGGTGAGGATGCCGAACGAGGGGGTCTGCATGATCGCGACGTTGTACGAGCGGTGGCTGCTGGAGATGTGGGCCGGGGACTTCGGGCTCGCCCACGAATTGGTCACGCCCGGCTTTGTCGGGCACTGGCCGGAACGGGAGGTGCGGGGGCCCGAGCAGTTGATCGAGGCGCTGGCCCAGGCGCACGCCCCGTTCGACGACGTCACGGTGACGCTGGATGTGGGGCCGATCGTCGACGGTGAGCGGGTCGCCGCGCGGTGGACGTTCGGCGGGCGTTACAAGGGCGGCATCCCCGGCGCGACCGCACCCCCGGGCACGGCTGTCTCGTTGAGCGGCCACGACATCCTGAGGGTCGAGGGCGGCCGGTTCGCGGAGTACTGGGTGATCTCCGACGTCCAGACCTTCTCCCGGCAACTCGGCATGAGCTGAGAACCGGACGCTTCGTCGAGGGAGGTGGACGTACAGGCCGATCTTGGTGACGAAACCGCTGATCAGGGGGTGGGTACTGCATGCGTTCGAGACGGGGGTTGATCAGGTCGGCAGCCTGATCGGGGGTACGGCGGCCGGCCGCGCACTCCTGCTCATCAGCTCAGTGGTCCAGTCGATGTCCAACCCTGGTCACCAGCCCAGGTGTGCACGGCCGCACCCGACGTGCTGGCCCGGTGGGGCGACCTGGCACGGTGCGGCGGCGCGCCGTACCTGTACACCCTGCCCTTGCCGAGCTCAGGAGCTTCGGCCGTCACCGCTCGCGGTCCGGCGGATGCAGAAGCCTCACCGGTCCTCTTCGGCGGGCGCGTCGGCACCCGAATGTGTAGCTGTGCGTAATGGTGATCACGACCGGTGCGGGATGGAGCGCTCGGTAGTGCCTGCACTACTTCGCATGGGCAACTGGCTGCATTGATGGGGCGGCACGCGCTTTCTAGCGTCGAAAGCCGTCGATTCAGGCTCCTGGAAGGTACCCGCCATGTCAGTGCCCCTGCCCGCCGACGTCGTCCGCCTCGAACGCGTCAGCAAGACGTACGGAGGTGATCAACCCGTCACGGCGCTGGCCGAGGTCGACGTCCGGTTCGCCCGTGGAACGATGACGGCGGTGATGGGGCCGTCCGGCTCCGGTAAGAGCACCCTGCTGCACTGCGCGGCCGGACTGGACCGGCCCACCTCCGGTCGCGTCATGATCGGCTCAACCGATCTTTCGTCGATGTCCGAGAAGCGGCTGACCGAGCTGCGCCGCGACCGGATCGGTTTCATCTTTCAGGCGTTCAACCTTGTGGGCGCCCTGACCGTGGAGCAGAACATCCTGCTGCCGGCACGGCTGTCCGGCAGGCGTCCGGACCCGGCGTGGGTCGCCGAGGTGATCGAACGGGTCGGGTTGGGCCCCCGCCTCGGGCACCGGCCGACGCAGCTGTCCGGCGGGCAGCAGCAGCGTGTGGCGATCGCCCGGGCGCTGGTCACCCGGCCTGAGGTGATCTTCTGCGACGAGCCCACCGGCGCGCTCGACACCCAGACCGCGGCCGAGGTGCTGGGCCTGCTGCGGTCGGTGGTCGACCAGGCCGGGCAGACGGTGATCATGGTGACCCATGACCCGGTCGCCGCGTCGTACGCCAACCGCGTCATGGTGCTGGCCGACGGCCGGATCGTGCGGGACATGCCCCAGCCCGGCGTCCAGCGGATCGCCGAACAGCTGGCGATGCTCGACCGCCGGCAGCGGCAGCCCATCACGAGCAGGGAGGGCTGAGCGATGCTCGGACTCGCCGCACAGATGCTGCGATACCGCAAGGGCACTTTCGTCGCGACCTTCCTCGCGCTCGCCGCCGGGGTCGTGGTCCTGACGGTGTGCGGGGTGCTCGTGGAGTCGGGCCTGCGGTACAAGGGAGAGCCGCAGCGGTACGGCGCGGCTTTCGCCGTCGTCGCACGGCACCAGCTCACGGTGCAGGGGCCGGAGCGGTTCGGCGAGCGCGAGACCAGCACGGTGACGCTGCCCGAGCGCGGCACCGTCCCGGAGTCGCTGGTCGGCAAGGTCGCCGCGGTGCCCGGCGTGGCGAGCGCTGTGGCGGATCGCACGATCACGGTTGCGGCGGCGGCCGCGCCGAAGGTGCCCGTCACAGGCCACGGCTGGACAAGCGCGGCGCTCACTCCGTACAAGGTGGTGTCCGGCACCGCGCCGCGGATCCAGGGTGAGGTCGTCGTCGACGAGCGGCTCGCCGCGGCGGGGAAGCTGCGTCCCGGCGGTACCACGGCGATCCTCACCGGCGGGACCGTTCAGCAGGTCCGGGTGAGCGGCGTCGTCAAGGCGTCCGGCGTGCGCGGGCCGCAGGCGGCGCTGTTCTTCACCGACGCGCAGGCGGCCCGGCTCTATCCGCGTCCCGGCCGCGTCGACGCGATCGGCGTGATCCCCAAGAAGGGCGCCGACCGGGCGGCCGTGACCGCCGCGGTGGAGCGCATCGCGGACGACGCGGGGGCGAAGGCCTACACGGGTGACGAGCTGGGGCTGGCCGAACAGCCCGAGGCGGTCGCCGCCAAGAGCTTCGCCTTGGAGGCGGGCGGCGCGTTCGGCGGCTACGCCGCGCTGATCATCGGTTTCGTGGTCGCCGCGACGGTCGGCCTGTCGGTGCGGTACCGCCGCCGCGACTTCGCCCTGCTGCGGGCGATCGCGGCGACGCCGGGCCAGGTACGGCTGCTGCTCCTCGGCGAGGTGGGCATGCTGAGCCTGCTCGCCGCGGTGGTGGGCGTCCCGATCGGCCTGCTCGCCGGCCTCTGGATCGGGGACGAGCTGGTGACCCGCGGCTTCGTCCCGGAGAACTTCACCATGAGCGGCGGGCTCCTGGCCGCGCCGGCGGTGACCGCGGCGGTGGCCGCCGTCGCGCTGCTGTCCGCCTGGATCGGCGCCCGGCGCACCACCCGCATCCGGCCCACCGAGGCGCTCGGCGAGGCGGCCGTGGAGACGGCCCTCGGCGGCAGGGTCCGGGTCGTGTCCGGCCTGGCGCTCCTCGGCGGCGCGGTCGCGCTGATCGGCCTCACCGGCAGCACCGGTGGCCAGACGGCCATGGGCGCCGCGGTGGGCATGTTGTACACGTTCGTGCTGGCGATCGCGTTGCTCGCCCCGTGGATCAACCGGGCCGCCGCGGTGGCGCTCGCCCCGGTCCTGCGGACCGTCTTCGGCGACAGCGGCTACCTGGCCGCCGCGAACCTGCGGGCGAACGCGCGCGGCATGGTCGCCGTGCTGACGGCGCTGGTGCTCTCCGTCGGGTTCGGCGGCACCGTCTGGTTCCTGCAGGACAACCTGGAGCGCCAGACGGTGATCCAGAGCAGGGAGGGGACGCTCGCCCAGCACGCGCTGGTCGGCGGCGCCGGCCTGCCTGCGGCGGCGGCCGCCCAGGCCCGTCAGATCCCCGGCGTGCTCGCCGCGACCGGAGTCCGCCGTACCTCGGTGCTCGTGCCGTTCATGGATGAGGCGATGACGGTGGTCGCCCAGGGCATCGATCCGCAGGGCGCGAACCAGACCATGGACTTAAAGGTGAAAGCGGGGAGCCTCGCCGAGTTGGAGGCCGGCACCGTGGCGGTGTCCTCGTCCCAAGCGGACACGGCGGGCTGGAAGATCGGCGGCAAGGCCAGGCTGTGGCTCGGAGACGGCACGCCGGTCCACCTCAAGGTCGTCGCCATCTACGACCGGAATTTCGGGTTCGGCGACATCACGCTGAGCAACGCGACGCTCGCCGGACACACCGCGAGCGATCTCCACGACCACGTGCTGATCCGCAGCGCGCCGGACGCCGACGTGGGCCCGGCCCTGACGAAGCTGGCGGGCGCCTACCCGGCGAGCGCCGTGACCAGCACCGACCAGTTCACCGGCGAGCTGGCCGAGGACCTGGCGATCAGCTCGTGGCTGAACAAGCTGCTTGTCGCCGTGCTGGTCGGGTACGCGGTGCTCGCGGCCGCCAACACACTGATCATGGCCGCGCTGGCCCGGGCCCGGGAGCTGTCCCTGCTGCGCCTGGTCGGGGTGACCCGCCGCCAGGTGAAGCGGATGGCGAACGCCGAACAGGCCGCCTTGCTGGGCGTGGCGCTCACGATCGGCATCGCGATCGCGGCGGTCACGCTGTCCTCGATCGTCAACGCCGTCGCCGGGCAGCCCGTCCCGTACGTTCCGGCGCTGGGCTGGGTGGTCATCGTCGGCGGCACGGTGGCACTGGCGCTGGTGTCCACGATCATCCCGATCGGACGGCTCCTCCGTACCCCGCCGGTCGAGGGCATGGGCATCCGCGAGTAGCACCGCGTCCTCGCGTCGCGTTCCCGCGCCCAGCCGCGCGGCCAGCGCTGCGGCGAGCATGCCGTTCAGGCCAGGCGGACGACGGGTTGCCGGTCGAGCACCAGGGTGCGGCGTTCCAGGTCGAGGGCCGACACGGTGAGGCGTTTCTGGGCGTCGATGCGGAACTCCAGCTGGAACCTGTCGACGCCGGCCTTGGCGGGGGGATCGGCCTCCAGGAAGGTGGGGCTGTCCTCGTTGAGCCACAGGCGGGAGCGTTCCTGGAGTTGCTGGGCGGTGACGGCGACGGTCCGTGCGCCTCCGTGCGCGTCGAAGACGATTTCCAGATCGGCGCTCGCCTCCCGGAAACTGGCGTGGGCGAGTTCGTAGACGGCGATGCCGAGATTGCGCTGGCCGTCGCGGATCGCTTTGATCGTGAGGGTCCTGATCGGTTCCGGCGTCGGATACTCCGTGCCCGCCTTCACGATGGTCTCGAACTCGTAGACGCCCGTGTCGCGGTTGACGTGGCGGATCGCGTAGTCGTGCTGGATGTGGTCGCTGAGCTCGTAGCCGCCGGCGATGCCGGCCGCCCCCGCCGCGACGGCTTCCAGGGGACGGTCCATGCGGATCACGTCCGGCGGGAAGTGCAGCCGCAGGACGTCCTGGACGGCGGGGACGAGGCTGGTGCCGCCGACCAGAAAGACCTGAGCGAGGTCTTCGGCGGGGAAGCCAGCCGCGGCCGCCCCGTCCAGCGCCTTGCGCAGGGCGCGGTTGACCCGTCCCAGTATGTCCTTGTCCCTGAGCAGGCGTTCGAACTCCGCCCTGGTGATCTCGCAGCGGTACGCGCCGGCCTCGACCGTGGCGGATTCGGCGTGCGTCAGGGTGATCTTGGCGGCCTCGGCCGAGCGCAGCAGCCGCCGGAAGATCCTGTTGTAGGCGCCGGTGTCGCCGAGGGGCACTCCGGTGCGCTCCGCCGCATGGTCGGCGATCAGCCCGTCGATGTGGTCGCCGCCCAGGTCCAGCCCGGCCTTGGCGATGGTCCGCACCGCGGCGCCCGCCGTGGCCTGCGACGGATCCAGTACCCGGACGACGGAGATGTCGAGGGTGCCGGCGCCGAAGTCGAAGACGAGGAAGACCTCCCCGGGGTTGAGCCGGGCGCTGTAGCCGACGGCGGCGGCCGTGGCCTCGTCGACGACGCGCAGCCGGGTCCGGCCGGCGTTGTCGCCGACTTCGCGGACCAGCCAGTCGCGGTAGGAGTCGAACGACTCGACCGGTGCCGTGGCGACGATCTCCAGATCGTCGGAGTCGACGGCGAGGACGGCGGCGGCCATGACGTCGGTGAGGAAGTCGGTGGCCGCCTGGCGTCCGCTGACGGAACGGTCGCCGACGCGCCGCGGGATGTCGATCGCCCGGCCGGTGACGGCGCTCTTGGTCGACTGGAAGATCTCGACGTTCGGGTCGTCCAGCATGGCGGGGGTGACCTGGGCGCCGACCCGGCGCGGACCGCCCGCGGCGGGGTAGGCGATGCGGGAGGGGACGACGCGCTGCTCGATGCCGCGTTCCCCCTCGCGTGCCAGGTCGAGGCCGGGCAGCGGGACGGGCTCGCCCCGGTCCAGGGCCTGGTCCCAGCCGGCCACGACGGTGTTGGCCGTTCCGAAATCGATTCCGATACGGGTGGTCATCGCGTCCTCGGCTGTTCAAAGGCTGATGTCGTACTCACCGGCACTCAGGGTGACCGCGTCGCCGATCTCGATGTCGAAGCGGAAACGATGTTCCAGGCACGCGTGCAGGAGCGTCAACAGTTCCTTGGGCCCCTCCTGCAGGTCGGGGGAGGCCAGCGCCCCGCCGATGACGCCCAGGTGCCGGGGGACCAGGTTCACCAGGGGCTGCCGCGCGATCTCCGGCACCTGGCCGATCCGCAGGTCGTACAGGTCGGTGCTGCCGCTGCCGTACCCGACGGCCAGGAATTCCCCGCTGGGGGAGAGGTTCATGCTGGTCGCCGGTTCGCGCCGGCGGGACGAGTATTTCCTGCCGGTCTTCAGGGTGCGGGCTTCGAGGAAGTGCAGTGCGCCCCTCCGGTCGGCGACGATGACCCGGTCGAGTTCGGGTGTGGAGCCGAGACCGCCGAGAGGTCCGGCGGCGTCCACCGATGTCCGGGCCTTCTCGTGCAGTGAACCGGCCCGGCGGTGCAACTGCCGGACGACGCCGGTGTTGCCGACGCAGACCAGGGTGTCCTCGTCGGTGAACTCGGCGCGGACGATCACCTGGCCGGTGGTGCCCCTGGCCAGGACCTGCTGGGCCGTGGCCCCGGCCAGGACCAGCCGCCTGCCGAGGACGGCCAGGCGGCCCGACGGGCGGTGCGCCGCCAGCGACCTCGGCCAGTCGTCCTCGCGCAGCCCGAGCCGGGTGACGGGTTGCGCGGTGACGGGTCCTGCCGAAGGCGCGCCCATCACCAGGTGGCCGGACCGCGTGCCCGCCGCGAACGCGCCTTCGTCGCTGGTCAGGGCCAGGGAGGTCACCGACCCCCGGGTCTCGTGCAGGGTGTGGCGGTCGCCGTGCGCGCACCGGACGATCCGGCAGACGCGGTCGGGGCCGTTGGTGCGCTCACCGGCGACGAACGCACCGTTCCCGACGTGCAGGACCCGTCCCACCGAGGAGCGGAAGCCGTCGTAACGCTCGATGAGCCGCGCCCGGCTCAGGTCGATGACGCCGGCGACCCGGCTGCTGCCCGCCACCGCCAGCAGCGGAGCGTCGGGAGCGAAGGAGATGTCGTTGACCCGCCCGTGGAACTGGATCGTGGCCTGCCGTACGGCGACCGGCCACCGGGACCGCATCGCGCCGAAGGCCCGCCGGACCAGTTGCGGCTCGGTGCGCCGGTACATCATGAAGATCCGGCGGCTGTCCTCGTCCCGCGGCGCCCACCGGTCGAACAGCCGCATCAGGGGCACGCCGACGTCGAGCGGGAGATCCTGGACGACGGCCCACAGGTCCGCCCACTCGTTGCGGGCGGCGAGTTGTTCCGCCAGGTAACGCGTCTCCTCCTCGGTCATGTTCTGGATCCGGGCCCGCCGGTCGTCGCCGACGATGACCCGGACCAGGTCGAGTTCTCCCGCGGCCAGCATCGCGTGCTGGATCCGCGTACGAAGCTCCGGAGACGCCGAGGTGTAGGCGAGGGCCAGCAGGCCGCCGTCCGGGTCCATCCCGTGGTACTGCTCGGGCTGGTCGGTCAGCAGGAAGAACACGACCCGGCGGACGGGATCTTTCGGGGCGAACCTGTTCTCCCGGCAGAAGGAGACGAGGTCGCCGTCGCTCAGGGCGGCCTCGCAGAGCGCGTCGACGAGCTCCTGGTCACGGACGTCCACGATCTTCGCGCGCGCGATGGCCCCGAGCGGGTGCTCCCGGAGCGACGCGGCCTCCACCAGCGCCTGCCGGAGACGAGGACCCGCCAGGGTCTGCGGATCCGAGGCCACGGCGATGGTGCTCAGCAGCTCGGCACGTCCCGAGGTCGCCGGGACCCGCCACCGCGCGAGCGCGTCCCAGAGTCGCTCGTCGGGTTTCTTCAGCCACGCCTGCCACAGCGCGTTCAGCGTCATCGCCGGCGGCGGCGACGGGTTGGTCATCAGCAGCGACCGCAGCGGCCCCCGCGTGTTCGCCGCCGCCCACAGCGCCTGGAGCATCGGGCCGTCGGCCGTGCGGCAGAACCGTTCGGCCCGCTCGCGCAGTTCCGGGTCCTCGTCGATGAGGAGCCAGTTGGCCAGCCGGGCCTCGCCCGGCTTCCAGCCGTCGTCGAGTCGGTCGAGCAGTGCGAGAGTCTGCAGCCTCGCCAACCCGTGGCCGGCCGTGGCCCCGGTTTCCAGAACCAGCCGGCGCAGCTCGGGGGTGCGTGCCGCGGCCCATCTCTCCCCGATCAGCATCTTGGCCGCCGGGGGGATGGGCCATCGCGACAGTGCCGCCACGAGTTGCGGATCGGGCCGGTCCAGCCGCCGTGCCCACAGGTCCCGCATCACGGTTTCCCCCGGCGCCGTCGGGTTGGCCAGCAGCGCCGAACGCAGCCGTGAGCAATGCGGCGCGTGCCGCCACAGCGCCTCCAGGGCCGGTCCGTCGGCGGTCCGGCAGAGCACGGCCATGGCGGCGGCCACGTCGGCGTCGTCGTCGGTGACGAGGGCGGCCGAGAACCCGGCGTGCTCCGGACTCCAGAAGTCCTGGAGCCGGTTCACCAGCGCCGCGCTGCGCAGCATGGCCGGGCCTTCGCGGGCGACCGCCCCGGTCCGCAGGACGACGTCGCGCAGGTCGGGGGCCCGGCCGGTCGCCCACCACTCGGCGACCAGGTGCCTGGCCTCGCGCTGATGCGGGTGCTCCGGCCCCGCGGCGATCCGGGCGACGGCGGCACGCGCCACGAGGTCGTCGCCGTCCGCGGCCGCGAACAGGCGGCGGGCGGCCCGCCGCGCCCTGAACCCCGTGCCGGAGGCGGACCTGAGCACCCACCGCTCGGCCTTCCGCTCGCTGATCACGCCGTCCGTCCGCTCAGGCCAGCTCCAGCCGGACCTGCTGCTGGACGGCCTGCGCGGTCTCGTCGAAGGAGGCGGACTGCGCGCGTCCCTCCCGCAGCCACGTCCGCAGGCTCTCGACGCGTTCCCGCTGGGACCTGCTCAACGGGACGAGGCGCCCGATGGCGGCGGCGATGTCCTCGGTGGTGATGTCCCGGGGCCCCTCGGCGAACGCCCGGTACATCGCGTCGATGACCGCCTGTTCGAGTTCGGCGCCCACGTAGCCGTCGGACAGCCGGGCCAGCAGCCTGATGTCGAAGGCGCCGGGGTCGCGGCGCCGTTTGCGCAGATGGACCGTGAGGATCTCGCGCCTTTCCGCGTCCGTCGGCAGGTCCAGGAAGAACACCTCGTCGAAGCGGCCGCGCCGCAGCACCTCCGGCGGGAGGGCGGTCACGTCGTTGGCCGTGGCGACGACGAACACCGGCTTGGTCTTCTCCTGCATCCACGTCAGGATCGTGCCGAAGACCCGCTGCGAGGTGCCCCCGTCCTGCCCGCCGCCGGCCAGCGACTTCTCGATCTCGTCGATCCACAGCACGCACGGCGCGACCGTCTCGGCGATCTTCAACGCCTGGCGGACGCGTTCCTCGGACTCGCCCACCAGGGACCCGAACAACGCCCCCACGTCGAGCCGCAGCAGCGGCAGCCGCCACAGCCCGCTGATCATCTTCGCGGTCAGGCTCTTGCCCGTGCCGGGGATCCCGATGAGGGCCAGCCCCTTGGGGGAGGGCAGGCCGAAGTCGGCCGCCTCCTGGCTGAAGGCGCGTTCGCGCAGGGTGAGCCATTCCTTGAGCACTTCCAGGCCGCCGACGTCGTCGGGGGTCTCCTCGGCGCTGTAGAACTCAAGCGCCTGGGAGGCGCGGATGACCGCCTTCTTCTCCTCCAGGACCGCCACGATGTCCCGGTCGTCCAGGACCCTGTCACGGACGATCGCCTTGGCGAACGCCCTGCGCGCCTGGGTGGCCGTCAGGCCCAGCGCGGCCTGGGCCAGCCGGGCCCGGCCGTGCTGCGTGAGCTCACTGCGCACGCCCGCCTGGCCGATCAGTTCGTCCAGGTGCCGGCGCAGGGTCTCGGCGTCGGGCAGCGGCATGTCCACGATGACCACGTCGTCGCCGAGCTCCGGGGGAACCTGGGCGGAGTGGGTCGTCAGGACCAGAGAGGACCGGGTGAACACCAGCTTCTGCGCGAGGTTGCGCAGCTTGCGCTTGACGGAGGGGGCCTTCGCCCAGAACTCGTGGAAGTCCTTGAGCACGTACAGGTCGGCGCGGTCATGCGCGGCCATGGCCAGTTCGGCGATCTTCTCCAGCGCGGCGTCCGGTGTCGCCGCGGCCGGCAGCTGCCGGCCGTCCCGTGAGCGCAGCCCCTCGGCGATGTCCCAGGTGACCAGATCCGTCCCGGACGGGCCGGGCCGGGCCTTGCGGACGCCGTCGAGGATGTCCAGCGCCCGCTGCTCCTCGACCGTCACCAGGACGATCATCGGCACCCTGGCCCGCAGATACAGCATCAGCTCGTCGTGGATGGGCACCCTCACTCCTCCTGCCACGCCCGCATTCCGGTCACCAGCACCGTGCCGTCCGCCTCGATCACGACCTCCGTGTCGGGGAGCGCGTCGAAGTCCGCGGGCGCGTACCGGCCGGTCACCGCCCAGTACTCCTTGTTCGCGGAGCCGCGCAGCCCCCGCCCCAGACGGAGCCGGGCGTTGTACCGGCCGGCGATCACCATGTCGGCGAGGGCGGCGGCGGGCAGGCGGTCCCGGTCGGCCTCGATCTCCGGCCTGGTGAAGCCGGTCAGCAGCACGATCCCCAGATCGCGGCGACGCCGGATCTCCCGGCAGAACTCGGCGAGGTGCCGTGGCTGCTCCAGCGGCTCTCCGCCGGTGATCGTGATCCCTTCGATCCCTTCGGTGCCGAGGACGTCGTCGACCATGTCCTCCACCCGGACAGGCCGGCCGCCGGAGCCGTGGGTCCGCGGATTGAAGCAGCCCTCGCAGCCGAGCGAACAGCCCTGGGTCCAGATGACGAACCGTTCGCCCGGACCGTTCGCGAGGCTCCGGGGCAATACGGCGTGAACCAGCCAGGCGTCGGGCGCTAGTGCCACAACCTGTCCTGCTGCTCTTCCGTTTCGGTGTTGTACGCCTCGGCCGTGAGTTCCTGAGCCTCGACCTCACCGCCGAGAAGGGAGACGAGTTCCTGGGTGGTGTCCAGACATGCCATGCCGTCCACCCCGGTGACGTGAATCTCGACCCGTCCGTCCGGGCGGATCGTCACCTCGACGGTCTCTTCCACGTGATCACATCCCCGCGGTCCGGCGCAGCACGACCCTGATCTCTCCGGATTCGCCGGTGGTCTGCGCGTCGACCTCGAAACCGCGCGCCTCGAGTGCCGACAGCGTGCTCACGAGCGCATACTGCTGATTCACCGTCCGCGTGAACGCGGCCTGCTCCAGACCCCTGATCCCCCACCAGTCGGCGACGATCACATATCCCTGCCCCGAGGAGACGAAGCCGATCTCGTGTGCGCTTCCGGCGGGCTGGATCTTGAACTCGGCCGCGGAACGCTGCCCCCCGTAACCGCGCACGCCCTGCCCGGCCGGCTCGACCCGGTACCCCATCTTCTCCAGAGCCCGCCGCAGCACCTGCCCGTCGACCATCCGCGTCCGTACTCTGGTGAAGTGCGACACCGGTCCTCCCCAGGCGGTCGCGCGAATATGGGGGTGGCAGGACAGTACCGCATCCATGACACCCTCAACCCGGCAGAGTTCCACATTTCGTCGCCGTCTGCGCGTCCGAACGCGATGGTCTCCGACGTGCGACCGTGCGACATTCCCCGGCGCCCTGGCGGAGGTGTTTTCGTCAACCTGTGCGGTGTCAGCCGCGAAAGCGCCCTCTAATGGCGGGCCGGCCTCGGGGGTAAGGGCCACCCGAATATGCCGCGCTGTCACAGGGCAATGGGGCGGGTGGTTGCCGGTGATGGTGTCGATGGGGGCGGGGCGTCAGGAATCGCGGCGGGGGACGGTGGAGTAGTCCTGGCCGTCCAGTTTGGCGATGTCGTCGGCGGTGACATGGGCGGTGCGGCCCTTCCAGGACTCGCCCTCCATCTCGATCCAGGCGATGCGGGCGCCCCAGACGCCGTCGGGCAGCCGCTCCCAGGCCAGCAGGTACGCCGGGCCTGACGCTGTGGCGGAGTGGATCATCGGTGGAACGTGAGACATGTGATCGTTTTAGCTGGTTCCTCTGACAATCGCGCGTGTCTTCCGACTTTACGCCTCGGGAAAATGACGGCGTCGTGTGACTCGTGGTCCGCCTGAGGGCGGCCTCGTGCGTTCGACGGTGACCGTTCGTGGTCCGCGGCCTCGTCCGGATTTTCCGTAGGGTCGCCGGTATGCCGTACGAGTACGTCGGGCCGGCCGAGATCCTGCGGCGGGTCGACGGGGTGGCGGGACGGCCCGTCCGTTCCCCGGCCGACCTGGACGAATGGCTCGCCGAGCGCCGCGACGAACGCGACGAGCCGTTTACCTTCGTCGTGGACGGGGACGGCACGCTGCTGATCGCGCCGCGCCGCAGCGAGCACGTGGCGTGCGCCGGCGGCCGCCCCGTGCTGGCCGCCGGAGAGATCGCCTTCGACGGCCGCGACGGACGCTGGGCCGTCACCGGGGTCACCAACCAGTCCACCGGCTACTGCCCCGACGCCGGATGCTGGCCCGCCGTGGCCGCCGCGCTCGACCGGGCGCGAGTGCCGCACCCCGGCGGTTTCACGGACGTGTTCGTCTTCCGCCACTGCCCGTCCTGCGGGGAGCTCAACCTGGTGAAGGACGCCCACTACGTGTGCGTCTTCTGCGACGCCGACCTCCCCTCCTGAGGGGCGGCCCGCGGATTTCCGGCCGTCAGCGGGCGGTGAGGGCGGCTTCCTCCCGGGCGCGGGCGTCGTAGCGGGAGCGGGCCTCGACGACCTCCTCCAGATGGGTCTCCACCCAGGTCACGAGGGTGCCGACGGCGTCCAGCAGGGTGCGGCCGAGCGGGGTGAGGGCGTAGTCGACGCGGGGCGGCATCACCGGGTAGACGGTGCGGGAGACCAGCCCGTCGCGTTCGAGGCCGCGCAGGGTGACGGTGAGCATCCGCTGGCTGATGCCCTCGATCGATCCGGCACCTGATGGTCGCCAGGGTCCGCGGGCGCTTCGGCGACTTCACCGCCGAGATCGTCACCGCGGACGACCCGCTGGAGTCCGCGGTGACCGCCACCATCCAGGTGGCCTCGGTGGACACCGGCAACGCCGACCGCGACGCCCACCTGCGCAACGCCGACTTCTTCGAGGCCGACCGGTATCCGACGATCACCTACCGCTCCACCGGCCTGCGGCCCGACGGGGAGGTGTTCGCGCTGAACGGCGAGCTGACCATCAAGGACGTGACCAGGCCCGTGCCGCTGCGCCTGGAACTCGGCGGCTTCGGCCCCGACTACTTCCTGGAGGACCCGTCCAAGGGCGCCCGCGCCGGGTTCACCGCCACCGGCCGGATCAACCGGCTCGACTTCGGGGTCGGTGGCGAGGGCACCGTCCCCGGCGGCGCCGTGGTGCTGGCCCACTCGATCGACATCACCCTCGACATCGAAGCCGTGCTCAAAACCGACTGAAAAGGTCGGAGAGGTCGGCAAGCGTGGTGATCCGGTGGACCTGGGGAGCCTCCGGCCCGGCGTCCCCGTCCGCCTCCACGCGGGTTCCCCCGGGGCGGTCGAGCCAGACTCCGTGCAGGCCCGCCGACGCCGCGGCGAGGGCGTCGGTGTGCAGCCGGTCGCCGACGTAGGCGACCGCGTGCGGGGCCAGCCCCAGGCCCGCGCAGGCGCGGCGGAAGATGGCCGGGTCGGGCTTGGCGGCCCCCGCCTCGCTCGACGCCACCACGTACGGCAGGTGGGAACCGAGACCGATCCGCTGCACCTTCGCGCGCTGCTGGGCGGCGTCTCCATTGGTGATGACGCCCAGCAGCAGCGCGCGCCGCTCCAGCTCCTCCAGCACGGGCCGCGCGTCGGGGTAGGCGCGCCATGCCTCCCGGTAGCGCCGCTGGTATTCGGTCATCCACGCGGCGGCGCGGTCGGCGTCCCAGGGGCCGACGCCGAGTTCGTCGGCGAGCGTGGTGATCCGCAGCAGGCGTTGTTCGGTGAAGCCCAGCTTGCCCGCCAGGTAGCGGTTCATGGTGATCTCTGTCAGCTCGTGCCAGCGGCGGGCGACGTGCTCGGGGTCGAAGCCGGGCAGCGACCGCACGACGGCCCGCGACGCCGCCGCCTCGTGGTCCATCAGCGTGCCGTCGAGGTCGAACAGCACCGCCTCGACGGCGTTCGGCTTTCCCACAGGGTGAATCTACCCTGCCGCGAAATCCGCGTGCCGTGCGGAGAACCGTTCTGGATAATCCCCGTTCATGCGCGTGATCGGCGAATTCGAGACGCATCTGACGGTGCGGTGCCGCGGCGAGGAGGACATCGACGCCCTCGCCCGCTGGGCGGACGACCACGGGCTGAAGTTCGCGCACATCGTCCTCGACCGTGGCCGCGTCCCCTCCCAGCCGATGCTGACGCGGCGCACGACCGGAACCTTCGCCCAGGCCAGGGCCGCCGCCCGGCGCGCCGCCGACGACCTGCGCGCCGGCGGTTTCACGGTGACCCGGACGAAGATCGAGGCGGCGCCCTGGAACGAGGGCGTGCCCGCGTCCGACGCCGACGCCGACGCCGGCGGCCCGTACTACTTCGAACACCACATCAAGCTGCTGCTGGAGGCCGGTGACGACACCGCCGCCCTGGCCGCGTCCGTCGCCCCGCATGCCGCGCACCTGTCGCGCAACGCGCGCCGCGTCCGCGCGGACGGCAGGCGCGAACGGTTCGTCACCCAGCGCTGCCACGGCGTCGGCGCGCGGACGGCCGGACGGCGCCTGGACGCGCTCACCGCCGTCCTCCGCGCCCAGGGGCTCGACATCGCGTCCGTGGAACGCGAGTTCGTGGTGTTCGACGACGACGTCTCGCTCGACGACGGCTGGATCACGGAGGCCGCGCCATGACGACCCGGTGGGACGACTTCGACCACGGCCCCTGGCCGGCCGACGACGAGGTTCCGCACGACACCCCCGACGCCGGGACGCGCCGCCGCCTCGGCCTGCCCGCGACGCTGCGCCCGGTGCCCGGTGCCGTCCAGCGGCCCGTGTTCGACCCGGCGCTCGTCCAGCACTTCATGGCGATGCGGGCGGGCGAGCCTCGGTTCGCGTCCGCCGAGCAGGACGCCCGCTGGTACGCCGCGCGCCGCCGCGCCGTCGACCACGTGCTCGCCGCGGTCGGCGAGTCGCCGTGGGCCGACAACCTGGTGCTGCGCGGCAGCGTCCTGCTGCGTGCGTGGTACGGCGCCGCCGCCCGCGAGCCCGGCGACCTGGACTTCGTGGTGGTGCCGCCGTCGTGGCGCATGCCCGAGGGGCGCACCCGCCGGATGATGGACGGCATCGCCGCGACCGCCGACCACCTCTCCGCCGGCGACGAGGTGCGGGTGCGCGCCGACGGCGCCGTCACCGAGGACATCTGGACCTACGACCGCGTGCCCGGACGGCGGCTCCTGCTGCACTGGAGGACCGACGGCCTGCCGCACGGCACCGTCCAGCTCGACTTCGTCTTCGGGGAGGAGCTGCCCGCCCCGCCCGAGCCCACGCTCGTCCCGCGCGGCGACGACGGCGAGCCCGCCCTGCTCAACGCCGCCACACCGGAGTTGTCGCTGGCGTGGAAGCTGCTGTGGCTGGCCGACGACCCGTACCCGCAGGGCAAGGACCTGTACGACGCGTGGCTCCTGTCCCGCCACGTCACGCCGTCGGCCCGGCTGCTGCGCGACACGTTCGCCGCCGCCGGCGCGGGGGAGACCGGCCTGCGCCGCATCCTGCGCGGCGGCGTGGACTGGGACGAGTTCCGCAAGGAGTACCCGGACGTGCCGGGCGACGCCGACGACTACCTGCGGGCCCTCGCCGACGCCCTCGCGCCCGTCCTGGACGACTGACACGGGCGACCGGCACAGCGGGCTGATACAGGGGCCGGTACGTGGAAGGGCCCCTGACGGCCGATCGTGGAGCCGTCAGGGGCCCGGCCCGTCGGATGATCGTTGAGGCGCCTGCGTGGCGGCGGTCACCCGGCGGACGGTCCGGCGGGAATCAGCCGAGGCCGTTGCGCATGGCGGTGATGAGCTCGCCGTTGGTGGTGTCGCCGCTCAGTTCCCAGAAGAACGAGCCCGCCAGCCCCTGGTTCTTGGCGTAGGTCATCTTGCCGCCGATCGTGGCGGGCGTGTCGTAGCTCCACCACTGGTTGCCGCAGTGGGCGTACGCGGTGCCGCCCACGGTGCCGGTGGCCGGGCAGCGGCCCTTGAGCACCTTGTAGTCCTCGATGCCCTGCTCGTAGGTGCCGGGCGCGGGGCCGGTGGCCGAGCCGCCCGGGGCGCTCTGCGTGACGCCCGTCCAGCCGCGGCCGTAGAACCCGATGCCCAGCAGCAGCTTGCTCGCCGGGACGCCCTTGGACTTCAGCTTCTGGATGGTCGCGTCCGAGTTGAAGCCCTCCCGGGGGATGCCCGGGTAGGAGGTGAGCGGCGAGTGCGGGGCGGTCGGGCCCGCGGCGTCCCAGGCGCCGAAGAAGTCGTACGTCATCGGCAGGTACCAGTCGACGTACTGGGCGGCGCCCGCGTAGTCGGCCGCGTCGATCTTGCCGCCCGCCGTGGCGTCCGCGGTGATCGCGGCGGTGACGAGGTTGCCGGAGCCGAACCGCTGCCGCAGCGCCGACATCAGGTTGCGGAACGCGGCCGGGCCGCTGCTGTCGCAGGTCAGCCCGCAGGCGTTCGGGTACTCCCAGTCGATGTCGATGCCGTCGAACACGTCCGCCCAGCGCGGGTCCTCGACCAGCTTGTAGCAGGAGTCGGCGAACGCGGCCGGGTTGGCGGCGGCCTGCCCGAAGCCGCCGGACCAGGTCCAGCCGCCGAACGACCACAGCACCTTCAGGTGCGGGTACTTCTTCTTCAGCTTGCGCAGCTGGTTGAAGCTGCCGCGCAGCGCGCCGGCGTCCCAGGAGTCGGCCTGGCCGTCGACGCTCTCGGCGGCGCTGTAGAACCGGTCGTAGTCGGCGTAGCTGTCGCCGATCGTGCACTGGCCGTTCTGCACGTTGCCGAAGGCGTAGTTGATGTGCGTGAGCTTGGCGGCCGACCCGCTGGTGTCGATGTTCTTGACGTGGTAGCCGCGCTGGTAGACGCCCCACTGGGCGAAGTAGCCGATCACCTTGCCGCCGGACGGGCCCGGGTCGCCGCCGCCGGCGTCGGTGGTGACCGACACGGCGTTGGACGCGGGAGAGGTGTTGCCCGCCGCGTCCCGGGCCTTGACCGTGAACGTGTAGGCGGTGCTGGGCGACAGGCCCGACACCGTGGCCGTGGTGCCGGTGACGGTGTCGGCCTTGGTGTCGCCCCGGTACACGTCGTAGGCGGTGACGCCCACGTTGTCGTTCGCGGCGTTCCACGCCAGCGTGACGCTGGTGGAGGTCTTGCCGGTGGAGCGCAGGTTGCCCGGCGCGGACGGGGCCTGGGTGTCGCCGCCCGGCTGTCCGCTGCCGTCGCACGCGCCGCCGTTGACCGTGCAGCCGGAGATCCAGCCGGAGCCGGTGCCGCCGAAGCCGAACGAGGCGGTGCCGCCCGGGTTGACGGTGGCGTTCCAGCCGACGTTGGTGAACGTGTAGTGGTTGCCCGAGACGGTCTTGGTGGCGTCCCAGGTGGACCCGATGGACGTGCCGGACGGCAGGTCGAACTCCAGCTTCCAGCCGGAGAGCGCCGTGGCCGTCCCGTTGGTGATGGTGCACTTGCCCTCGAAGCCGGTGCCCCAGTCGGAGGTCTTGGTACAGGTCGCGGTGACCGCGGCCGCCGCGGTCGCGGCCGCGGGTGCGACGACCGCAGTTCCGGCCGCCGCGAGCGTCAGTGCGCCGGCGAGGGCGATCGCCCGCCGTCCGCCCGATCTGGACATGCTTCTCCGTTCGCTCGTCCCCCGAAACCAGTCGGAAACCCCGATCGGCCGAGGAGCGCGGGCCCGTGCCGCCATGCCCGCGGTGCGCGCGTCGCGCGGCGCGGTGTACGGGTGTGCGGAGGCGGATGGTCGGCGGGTCACGGCGGGGGGCCACGGCGTCCGTTCGGCGCCACTCTTAGGAAAGTTTCCTAAGAATTAGCTGGATCGTAGCCGCGGCCGCCCGCCCCATCAAGAGGCCCCTGACCGCCGATTTCCCGGCGCCGCGGTGGTCTGTGCGGCTGCCTGCGGACGTACGGTCGCCGCTCCGTCCGCCCCGCCGGGGCCGCGGGCCTCGCCGCGCGCCGGACGCGCCTTGGTACGCGCGGCCGCCGCGCCCGGTTCACAGGTTGCCGAACCAGCCGGGGACGTCGAGCGGGAAGTGGTCGGCCGGCGTCATCGTCCGCAGGTCCTCCTCGACGGCCGCCAGCCGGTCGGCCCCGAGCGTCCGCTCCCAGCGCTCGCGGATGCGGTCGAAGCCGCGCGCCGAGCGCGCCAGCGCGTCGAGGCCCCGGTCGGTCAGCCGGACGACCTTGCGCCGCGCGTCGGCGGGGTCGCCGCCCCGCGTGACGTACCCGAGCCGTTCCAGGTGCTCGACCGTCTTGCCCGCGGCCTGCTTGGACACGCCCAGGCGGCGGCCCAGTTCGGCGGCCGTCGTGCCGTTCGGCCCGATCGCCTGGAACACGAAGCCGTGCATGGGGCGAAGGTCCGGATGCCCCTGGGAGGCCAGCTCCGCGTGCAGCTCATCGATGATCACGCGAAAGCCCATCAGCAGCCGCAGCGGCAGCTCGTACCCCGGAGTTGACATGAAAGACAACCTCGTTGACTATATGGACAACCTTATTGTCTATCCTAGGGGTGAACGGACATGACCCTCGTACGCGACGCCGACGCGCGCCGGACCCGGACGCCCAACGCCCTGATGACGACCCTCGCCACGCCCACGCAGGGCGGCACCGGCGCGGTCGCCGTGTGGCGCGTCGACATGCCCGCCGGACGCCGCGGCCCGCTGCACGCCATCGACGCCGAGCAGGTGTGGAGCTTCCTGGACGGCGACGCCACGATCGACCTGGGCGGCCGCGTCCTGGAGGCGGCCGCCGGGGACACCGTGGTGATGGCCGCCGACGTTCCCCGCCGGGTGACCACCGAGGGCGGCTTCGTCGCCGTGGTGGCCGCGGCGGCGGGCGGCCGCGTCTACAACCCCGACGGCGTCGGCGACGGATGCGACATGGCTCCCAAGGGCACCGACCGCATCGTCCCGCCGTGGGCCGCCTAGCGCCGGCGGCCGCCGCCGGTCAGGCGCCGAGGTAGGCCAGGACGGCCAGCACGCGGCGGTTGTCGTCCTCCGACGGCGGCAGGCCGAGCTTGCCGAAGATGCTGTTGGTGTGCTTGCTGATCGCCTTCTCCGTCACGAACAGGCGGGCGGCGATCGCCGCGTTCGACCGTCCCTCGGCCATCAGGCCCAGCACCTCGCGCTCGCGTGGCGTCAGCGCCTGCAGCGGCTCCTCCCGGGCCCGCTTGGTCAGCAGCTGGGCCACCACGTCCGGGTCCAGCGCCGTGCCGCCCCCCGCCACCCGGCGCACCGCGTCGACGAACTGGCCGACGTCCGACACCCGGTCCTTGAGCAGGTAGCCGACGCCGCCGGTGCTGTCGGACAGCAGCTCGCGCGCGTACAGCTGCTCCACGTGCTGCGACAGCACCAGGACCGGCAGGCCCGGGATCTGTTTGCGCGCCTCCAGCGCCGCCTTCAGCCCCTCGTCGGTGAACGTCGGCGGCAGCCGCACGTCCACCACCGCCACCTCGGGACGGTGGGTGGTCAGGGCCCGCACCAGGGACGGCCCGTTGTCGACCGCCTCCACCACCTCGAACCCGAACGCCTCCAGCAGCCTGATCAGGCCGTCCCTCAGGAGGGCGAGGTCCTCGGCGATGACAACGCGCACGGCAGCTCCATGGTCACGACGGTGGGTCCGCCCGGGGGACTGGTCACGGCCATCGTGCCATCGAAGGCGGCCAGCCGCCGCTCGATCCCCCGCATGCCGCTGCCCCGCCCCGGGTCGGCGCCGCCGGTCCCGTCGTCCCCGACGAGCATCAGCAGCCGGTCGCCGTCGTGCTCGATCTGCACCCAGGCGCGCTGGGCGCCGCTGTGCTTGACCACGTTGGCCAGCATCTCGGCCACGGCGAAGTACGCCGCCGACTCCACCGGCGCCTCGGCCCGTCCCGGCACGTCGATCCGCACGTCGACGGGCAGCGGCAGGGACAGCGCCAGCGCCTGGACGGCGCCGTCCAGGCCGCGCTCGGCCAGCACCGGCGGGTGGATGCCGCGCACCAGGTCGCGCAGCTCGGTGAGGGCCTGCCCGCTGGCCGCCCGCGCCTCGGCCAGCAGCTCCTGCGCGGCCTCGGGGTTCTGCTTCATCAGCTCCTCGGCCAGCCCGATGTTCATGCTGAGCGCCACCAGCCGGGCCTGCGCCCCGTCGTGCAGGTCGCGTTCGATGCGGCGCAGCTCGGCGGCCGAGGCGTCCACGGTGTCCGCGCGCGTCTCGGTGAGCCGCCGCACCCGCTCCTGGAGGGCGCCGCGGGTGGGCGCGAGCAGCGACTGGACGAACAGCGCGTACCCCTTGAGGATGTGCGGCCCCCACCGCAGCCCGGCCTGCGTGAGCAGGGCGCCGAGCACGACGCATCCGGCGACGCCGACGACGCCCCAGTCGCCCAGCGGCCAGAACGGACCCCACCCGTACCCGGCGACCTGCCCCAGCCACGAGGCCACGACGACGCCCTCCAGCCCGTACACCACCATGGCCAGGGGCAGGAGGTTCAGCAGCAGCCCGACGGGCGCGTTCAGCAGCGTCCACAACAGGTCACGCCACGTCGCGGGGTCGGCCAGCATGCCCCGCAGCCGCCGCAGCGGCCCACGTGCGGGCAGCGGACGGTACGGGCTGGGAACCGGCACGCCCGACCACTCAGCCGCCCACACCCGCTGCAGATCGGCGAACAGGCGCACGCCGGTCAGCGCGAGCGGGGCCAGGACCAGCCCCACCCCCACGGGGATCAACACGATGGACACCACGCTCAGGACGAACAACGGGATCCCCGCCGCCAGCGACAGAATCGCCCGTACCAGGCCGCGCAGGCAGGACAGCAGCCCCCGTTGCGCCGTCTTCCAGAAGCGGCCGCCGACCTTCTGGTTCACCGCTTCCCCTCTCGTATCGTGACGCGACTCGTATCGTGACGCGACCCGCCCATTGTGTTCGTCCACGGGCAGGGTCGGCAGGGGCCTAGCCCCACCTGCGGGCACTCAGGGGGTGGGTGAAACCCCACCATCCGCGGCGCCCGCGACCGACGCGGGGCCTCGCCGATCCGCGCGGGCGACGCGACAAGCGGGCCGATTCCCTGGACAATGCACTGGCGAACCCAGCGGAGAAAGCGAATCCAAGAACGTGACAGCGTCCAACACGCAGACAGCGAACCCCGCCCAGGCGGCCGACGGCCGCGCCGTCCCCGGCGCCGCGCCGATCGCCCAGCGCATCGCCGAGGAACTCGGCGTGCGCGAAGGGCAGGTCCGCGTCGCCGTCGAGCTGCTCGACGGCGGCGCCACCGTGCCGTTCATCGCCCGCTACCGCAAGGAGGCCACCGGCGCCCTCGACGACGGGCAGCTGCGCGCCCTGGAGGAGCGCCTGCGCTACCTGCGGGAGCTGGACGAGCGGCGCACCGCGATCCTGGAGTCCATCGAGTCGCAGGGCAAGCTCACCGACGAGCTGCGCGCGCAGATCATCGCCGCCGACTCCAAGGCGCGGCTGGAGGACATCTACCTGCCCTACAAGCCCAAGCGCCGCACCAAGGCGCAGATCGCCCGCGAGGCGGGCCTGGAGCCGCTGGCCGACCTGCTCCTCGGCGACCCGGCCAACGACCCGCAGGAGGCGGCCGCAGCCTACGTCGACCAGGACCGGGGCGTCGCCGACACCGCCGCGGCGCTGGAGGGGGCCCGCGCGATCCTCGTCGAGCGGTTCGCCGAGGACGCCGACCTGATCGGCGCGCTGCGCGAGCGCATGTGGTCCCGCGGCCGCCTGGTGTCCAAGGTGCGCGAGGGCAAGGAGGAGAGCGGCGCCAAGTTCGCCGACTACTTCGACTTCGCCGAACCGCTGGACAAGCTGCCCTCGCACCGCGTCCTGGCGCTGTTCCGCGGCGAGAAGGAGGAGGTCCTCGACCTCGACCTGGAGCCGGAGGAGACCGGTGACGAGCCGGTCGCGCGCAGCTCCTACGAGGTGGAGATCGCCCGGCGCTTCGGCATCGTCGACCAGGGCCGGCCCGCCGACCGCTGGCTCAACGACGTGGTGCGCTGGGCCTGGCGCACCCGCATCCAGGTCCACCTGGGCATCGACCTGCGCACCCGGCTGCGCCAGGAGGCCGAGGACGAGGCGGTGCGGGTGTTCGCCGCCAACCTGCGCGACCTGCTGCTGGCCGCGCCCGCCGGCACCCGCGCCACCATGGGCCTGGACCCGGGGCTGCGCACCGGCGTGAAGGTCGCCGTCGTGGACGCCACCGGCAAGGTCGTCGCCACCGACACCATCTTCCCGCACGAGCCGCGCCGCCGGTGGGACGAGTCGATCGAGACCCTGGCCCGGCTCGCCCGCGCCCACAACGTCGAGCTGGTCGCGATCGGCAACGGCACCGCGTCCCGCGAGACCGACAAGCTCGCCGCCGACCTCATCGCCCGCCACCCCGACCTCGGGCTCACCAAGATCATGGTGTCGGAGGCGGGCGCGTCGGTGTACTCGGCGTCCGCCTACGCCGCCCGCGAGCTGCCCGACCTGGACGTGTCGCTGCGCGGCGCGGTGTCGATCGCCCGCCGGCTGCAGGACCCGCTGGCCGAGCTCGTCAAGATCGACCCCAAGTCGATCGGGGTCGGGCAGTACCAGCACGACGTGTCCGAGGTGAAGCTGTCGCGCTCGCTGGACGCCGTCGTCGAGGACTGCGTGAACGCCGTCGGCGTCGACGTCAACACCGCCTCGGTGCCGCTGCTGACCCGCGTGTCGGGCATCGGCGAGACGCTGGCGGAGAACATCGTCTCCCACCGCGACGCCAACGGCCCCTTCCGCACCCGCGCCGGGCTCAAGGAGGTGCCGCGGCTCGGCCCCAAGGCGTTCGAGCAGTGCGCGGGCTTCCTGCGCATCCCCGGCGGCGACGACCCGCTCGACGCGTCCAGCGTGCACCCGGAGGCGTACCCGGTGGTGCGCCGCATCCTCGACGCCGCCCGCACCGACATCAAGGGCCTGATCGGCAACACCGCCGCGCTGCGCTCGCTCAAGCCCGCCGACTTCGTCGACGACACCTTCGGCCTGCCGACCGTCACCGACATCCTCGCCGAGCTGGAGAAGCCCGGCCGCGACCCGCGTCCGGCGTTCCGGACGGCCGAGTTCAAGGAGGGCGTCGACACCCTCGGCGACCTCAAGCCGGGCATGATCCTGGAGGGCGTGGTCACCAACGTCGCGGCGTTCGGGGCGTTCGTCGACGTCGGCGTGCACCAGGACGGCCTCGTGCACATCTCCGCGATGTCCGACAGGTTCGTGGAGGACCCGCGCGACGTCGTCAAGCCCGGCGACATCGTCCGCGTCAAGGTGCTGGACGTCGACCTGCAGCGCAAGCGGATCTCGCTGACCCTGCGCCTGGACGACGAGCTCCCCGCCTCCGGCGGCGCGGGCGGCGGCGCGGGCGGTCCGGGCGGCAGGCGCGGCGGCGGCCAGGGCGACCGCCAGGGCGACCGCCAGCGCCGCCAGGGCGGCCGCGGCAACGGCCAGGGGCGCGGCGGCAACGGCCAGGGCCGTGGCGGCGGACGCGGCGACGGCCGCCGCGGCGGACCCGCGGGCGGCGGCGGCGCCATGGCCGACGCGCTGCGCCGCGCCGGTCTCGACAAGGGGCTCCCCGGCATGGGCGGCCAAGGCAAAGGTCGCCGCTGAACGACGTAAAAACTGAGTGACGGAAAGAACGCCCCGGCACCGCGCGGTGCCGGGGCGTTCTCTAGCCCGGAGGACGCTGCTCTTCTTCCGGGGGGCTCGGCCAGTATGGGACCTGCCCCGGGGGATCGTCCGCGGAAGGGCCCCGCGCGGGCGGCGCACCCGGAGGCGGCTGCTCCAGGTACGGCGCGGCGAGATGCGCCTGCCCGAACGGGGCACGCGACAGCGGATCGCGCGACGGCGGGACCCCGCCGAACGGATCGCGTGCGGGCGGCTGCGGCTCCCCGGCCTCGGCGGACTCCGCGACGGGACGGTGCCGGGGGAACTGCGCCACCGCGACCGCCGCCAGCGCCAGCGCGCCCAGCCGCATCGCCGAGTGCGCCATGTCCCGCGGCCATGGCTCCCCGTACAGCAGCGTGCCCATGAGCAGCAGGTAGGACTTGGCGGCCACGGTCATCACGGTCGCCACGATCGCCACCCGGCACCGCTGGAACGCCGCGACCATGATGCCGAAGCCGACCGCCGCCGCCAGCACCGTCACATACGGGTACGGGGTCGCCAGCACGTCCGGGTCGGCGCCGCCCGCGTCGCTCCACCCCTTGATCGCCAGCTCGGCGGTGCCCACCGGGAACCCCGACGCCAGCCCGTAGGCGATGCCGGTCACCGGGCGCGCGTGCCGTCCGTCCGGCCGCACGTCCTCCATCACCAGGATCACCAGCGGCACCAGCAGCGCCGGAACGGCGGCCGCCGCCAGCCGCCACGGCGGCACGTCCGCCCCGCCGATCGACGGGGCGTCGCGCATCGACAGCACCAGCAGCGCGACCGCGCCGCCGACCAGCACCAGGCTCAGCCACTCGCGCGCGGTCAGCCCCTCGCCGAAGAACACCAGCGCGATGAGCAGCAGCGGCAGCAGTCCGGACATGAAGATCGGGATGGCCACGCCCAGCGCCAGCTCGCCCATGGCGATGATCTGCAGCACCAGTCCGCCCAGCGCCAGCGCCAGCCCGGCCAGGAAGATCCAGTCGGTCAGCACCACCCAGGCCATGCGCGGGATGCGGTTGCCGCGCAGGGGTTCCACCCGGGCGGCGGCCAGTCGGAACACGGCGAAGGCGACATAATAGAGCGCAGTCGCCCCAAAGGCCGCGGCTATCCCGTTCATCCCGCACGAGTATGGATGTTCGGGGTGCGCCATGTCACACCCCTCGCATGATCGTTGACCGGCCCGTCCCTACTCTGGGTATGTCATCCGGTACGCGACAAGTTGATGACCTCGGCGTACGCGCTCGGGGCGTCCGGCCGCCGAAAGTGGCCGTCCGATGTCCGCAGACGCCGCCGCGACCCCATAGACTTGGCGGCGCGAAGGCGCGGAGTCCTCTTCGGCGTGCCCGCGCCTGCCTGAGATACCGGCTGGCTGAGTACGCGTCGAACGCCGCGGCCGAGACAGCGCCCGATCAAGGAGACCAACCCCAGTGAAGACCGATGTCGAGGAGCTGACCCCGACCCGGGTCAAGCTCACCGTCGAGGTTCCGTTCGACGAGCTCAAGCCGAACCTCGACAAGGCGTACAAGGAGATCTCGCGTCAGGTGCGGATCAAGGGCTTCCGGCCCGGCAAGGTCCCCGCCCCGCTGATCGACAAGTACGTCGGCCGGGGCGCGGTCCTGCAGGAGGCGGTCAACGACGCGCTTCCGCAGCTGTACGGCCGCGCCGTCGAGGAGACGGAGATCTTCGTCCTCGGCCAGCCCGACGTCGAGGTGACCGAACTCGACGACGGCAAGCAGTTCGCGTTCACCGCCGAGGTCGACATCCGGCCCAAGTTCGAGGTGCCCGACTACGACGGCCTGGAGGTCGTGGTCGACGACGCGGTCGTCACCGACGAGCGCGTCGAGGAGACCATCGGCAACCTGCGTGAGCGGTTCGCCTCGCTGACCACCGTCGACCGCGCCGTCGAGGAGGGCGACTTCGCCGTCGTCGACCTCGTCGCCAAGATCGACGACGAGACCGTCGAGGACGCCTCCACCACCGGCCTGTCGTACGAGGTCGGCAGCGGCTCGTCGGTGGAGGGCCTGGACGACGCCCTCACCGGCCTGAAGGCGGGCGAGAGCGCCACCTTCACCGCCTCGCTCACCGACGGCGAGCGCGCCGGCGAGGAGGCCGAGATCACGGCCACCGTGCAGAGCGTCAAGGTCAAGAACCTGCCCGAGCTCGACGACGAGTTCGCCCAGCTCGCCAGCGAGTTCGACACGCTGGAGGAGCTGCGCGCGGACGTGCGCACCCGGCTGGAGCGGCAGCTGCGCATGCAGCAGCTGTCCCAGGCCCGCGACCGCGCCCTCGAGGCCCTG
Source organism: Actinomadura sp. NPDC047616 (assembly GCF_040642915.1). Taxonomy (NCBI): domain Bacteria; kingdom Bacillati; phylum Actinomycetota; class Actinomycetes; order Streptosporangiales; family Thermomonosporaceae; genus Actinomadura; species Actinomadura sp. NPDC047616. Next base: position 59,421 of record NZ_JBEYTB010000012.1, on the reverse strand, counting down.
CTCGAAAAGATCGACATCCCGCTGCCCGAGAAGGTGGTCGAGGAGGAGATCAGCCGCCGCAACCAGCAGCTGGAGCAGCAGCTGCAGATGGCGGGCATGACCAAGGCCGACTACCTGGAGGGCGAGGAGAAGTCCGAGGAGGACTTCGACGCCGAGGTCGCCGAGGCGGCCCGCCAGGCGGTCAAGGGCGGCTTCGTGCTCGACCAGCTCGCCGTCCAGGAGGAGCTGGGCGTCGAGAACGAGGAGCTCAGCGAGTACGTCGTCACGCAGGCCATGCAGATGGGCGTGGCGCCGCAGCAGCTCGCCCAGTACCTCACCGAGAACAACCAGCTGCCCGCGATCGTCTCCGAGGTGCTGCGCAGCAAGGCCCTCAACCTGGTCGTCGAGCACGTCACGATCAAGGACGAGTCCGGCAACCAGCTCGACGTCGAGGCGATCCAGCGCGAACTGAACGGCGAGACCGTCCAGGCCGAGTCCGAGGACGCGCAGGAGGCTCCGGAAGCCGAGGAGCCCGCCGCCGAGGCCGAGACCGAGGCCGAGCCCGCCGCCGAGGCCGCCGCCGAGCCCGCCGCCGAGACGGACAAGCCCGCCGAGTCCGACAAGAAGGACTCCTGACGGGGATGTGACGAGCCCGCCTGCCCGGCGCGCCCGCCGGCAGGCGGCGTGCGGCCGCGTGCCGCCGGACGCCCAGGGCGCTGTGGCGTCGGCCCACGCGCACCGCTCGAACACCCGCACGAGGTGGCGCCCGCCGCCCCGGCCCCACGGCAACGGCCGCCGGCGCCACCTCTGCCAGGGAACGGACGTGCCGTTCCCATGGCCTTCCCGGGCCCCGCCATCTGACCGCGCAGAGCCCGCCGCCTTCTCACCGGCCCTGCGCCCGTGTACGCCGTTCAGGCGCGCCGCCGCTGCCGCCCCTCGCCGCAACTGCCCGGCGCTCACCACGCCCCAGCTCCAGCGCCATCGCCCGAGAACGAGGCGTCCCCTCACGCGCTGGCAGCGCCGACGTCCCACCGGTTCCGCCCTGTCGCCGTCCGCGCGAGCAGGGCCCCTCTGCGATCGCCCTGCCGATACCCCCCCGGGCCGATCATTACCGCCAGAAGTCAGTGGCCCATCGGCCGCCGGAGAGCCGGTGCCCTCCCCAAGGCGAGGCGCCCCCTCGCGCGTCCCTGACTCGCCGCATGCCGCACCGCGCCCCTGTGAGCCAGTGCAGAGACACCCTCGGTGCAGCGCACGGCCACCGTGTCCACACGCAATGGCTGACGCCGGAGGGGCCGGACTGGAGGGCGCGCACGGTAGCGGGATGGCTGGTGGGGCACCTGGGACGGGGCTGGGCGTGCCGGCAGGTGACTTCGGCCAAGCGGCGGATGCGTTGTGGCTTGTTGGGGCGCAGCGGGGGAACCGGGAGGGGAGTACCAGGCGGCCCTGCGACGTGCATGGGAATGCCTTGCACCTTGCAGAGGTGCAGGGCGTGCCCGCGTGGGGGCGGGGGTGAAACGTACCGGTGCGTCCGGGCGTCGGGGGTACGCCCCCAGCGAAAAGGCAGCCCTCCCGGCGTGAACGGTCGCTCCAGCGCGTTAATGTCCAATCATCCGAACCGATTAAAGGACCGGAGGAACACACCGGTGAGCATGCCTCCGACGAACGACCAGTCGCCGATCCAGTCGAGGGTCGCCGAAGCGCCCCTGCTGCCGCTCAGCGAGCAGCTGTTCCAGCGCCTGCTGCGTGAGCGCATCGTGGTCCTCGGCCAGCAGGTCGACGACGACATCGCCAACCGCATCTGCGCCGAGCTGCTGCTGCTGTCGGCCGAGGACGGGCGCCGCGACATCACCCTGTACATCAACTCGCCCGGCGGTTCGGTCACCGCGGGCATGGCGATCTACGACGTCATGCAGTACGTGCCGAACGACATCGTCACCGTCGCCATGGGCCTGGCCGCGTCGATGGGGCAGTTCCTGCTGTGCGCGGGCACCCGCGGCAAGCGCTACGCCCTGCCGCACGCGCGGATCATGATGCACCAGCCGTCCGGCGGCATCGGCGGCACCGCCTCGGACATCAAGATCCAGGCCGAGCAGATGCTGTACGTCAAGAAGACGCTGGCCGAGCGGATCGCCTCGCACACCGGTCAGTCGGTCGAGCAGATCGAGAAGGACTCCGACCGCGACCGCTGGTTCACCGCCGAGGAGGCCCGCGACTACGGCTTCGTCGACCACGTGGTGCTCAGCGCCACCCAGGTGCCCTCCGAGGGCCCCGTCTCCTGACCACCCGCACGAAAAGCGGAGGCACTTTCAGTGAGTGAGCTCATCCGGCCCGGCGCGTACGACCTGATCCAGGCGGGCCGCGCGCCGATGCCCGTGGACAACCGCTACATCATCCCCTCCTTCGTCGAGCGCACCACGTACGGGGTCAAGGAGATGAACCCGTACAACAAGCTCTTCGAGGAGCGGATCATCTTCCTCGGCGTGCAGATCGACGACGCGTCGGCCAACGACGTCATGGCCCAGCTGATCACCCTGGAGTCGATCGACCCGGACCGCGACATCAGCATCTACATCAACTCGCCCGGCGGCTCGTTCACGGCCATGACGGCGATCTACGACACGATGCAGTTCGTCAAGCCGGACATCCAGACGGTGTGCATCGGCCAGGCGGCCTCCGCCGCGGCGGTGCTGCTGGCGGCCGGCAGCCCGGGCAAGCGCGCCGCGCTGCCCAACTCCCGGATCTTCATCCACCAGCCGGCCACCGAGGGCTCCTACGGCCAGGCCAGCGACATCGAGATCCAGGCCCGCGAGATCATGCGCATCCGAGAGCAGCTGGAGGACATCCTGGCCCGGCACAGCGGCAAGAGCATCGAAGAGGTCCGGCGGGACATCGAGCGCGACAAGATCCTCACCGCTGATGAGGCCAAGGAGTACGGTCTGATCGACGACGTCTTCGTCAGCAGGAAGCGCAAGGCCGAGGTAGTGTCGTCCTGAGACGGCACCCGGACGTGGGAGACCCCCAGCCCGGTCGGCATTCTTCCGGGCGAGGGGCTTACCAAGTCCGTTGGAGACGGTAACGTCGATTCCAACGTCGAGAGCCTTCGGGACACGCAACCGAGCTGCGCCGCATCCTCCACGGGCGGGCGGCCCCACGAAAAGGAGACAGTTGGGTGGCACGCATCGGCGACGGTGGTGACCTGCTCAAGTGCTCGTTCTGCGGGAAGAGCCAGAAGCAGGTCAAGAAGCTCATCGCGGGTCCGGGCGTGTACATCTGCGACGAGTGCATCGATCTCTGCAACGAGATCATCGAGGAGGAGCTCGCCGAGACCTCCGACCTCAAGTGGGACAGCCTGCCCAAGCCGCGGGAGATCTACGAATTCTTGGACTCCTACGTCATCGGGCAGGAGGCGGCCAAGAAGGCGCTGTCGGTGGCCGTCTACAACCACTACAAGCGCATCCAGTCCGGCGACACCGGGCGGGACGACGCGGTCGAGCTGGCCAAGTCGAACATCCTGCTGCTGGGGCCGACCGGGTCGGGTAAGACGCTGCTCGCGCAGACGCTCGCCAAGCTCCTGAACGTGCCGTTCGCGATCGCCGACGCGACGGCGCTGACGGAGGCCGGATACGTCGGCGAGGACGTCGAGAACATCCTGCTCAAACTGATCCAGGCGGCCGACTACGACGTCAAGAAGGCCGAGACCGGGATCATCTACATCGACGAGGTCGACAAGATCGCCCGCAAGAGCGAGAACCCGTCGATCACCCGCGACGTGTCCGGCGAGGGCGTCCAGCAGGCGCTGCTGAAGATCCTGGAGGGGACCACCGCGAGCGTCCCGCCGCAGGGCGGCCGCAAGCACCCGCACCAGGAGTTCATCCAGATCGACACCACCAACGTGCTGTTCATCTGCGGCGGCGCCTTCGCCGGGCTGGAGAAGATCGTCGAGTCCCGGGTGGGCAAGCAGGGCATGGGCTTCGGCGCGGTCATCCGCTCCAAGGACGACTTCGCCGAGTCCAGCAACGTGCTGGCCGACGTGATGCCCGAGGACCTGCTGAAGTTCGGCATGATCCCCGAGTTCATCGGCCGTCTCCCGATCATCACCAGCGTGCACAACCTGGATCGGGAGGCGCTGATCAACATCCTCACCGAGCCGAAGAACGCGCTGGTCAAGCAGTACCACCGGCTGTTCGAGCTGGACGGTGTGGACCTGGAGTTCACCTCCGACGCGCTGGAGGCCATCGCCGACCAGGCCATCCTGCGCGGCACCGGCGCCCGCGGCCTGCGCGCCATCATGGAGGAGGTCCTCCTGTCGGTGATGTACGAGGTCCCCAGCCGCCAGGACGTCGCCCGCGTCGTGATCACGCGCGAGGCCGTGCTGGAGCACGTCAACCCCACCCTCGTCCCCCGCGAACGCACCAAACGCGAACCCCGCGAAAAGTCCGCCTGAGAGGGGGGCGGACGGGGCGGGTCACCCTGCTCGGTGAGCTTTGCTCACCTTCGCCGGGGCCCCGCCCTTGGTGTCTCCCGGGGGGCGACCCCCCGGAGCCCCCCGGTTGCGTCTCGCGTTGGACGCTCGCCGCGGGCCGTCCGGCCTGCTCGGTGAGTTGCGCTGACCTTCGCCGGGGCCCCGCCCTTGGTGTCTCCCGGGGGGCGACCCCCCGGAGCCCCCCGGCTGCGTCTCGCGTTGGACGCTCGCCGCGGGCCGCGTCCGGCCTGCCCGGTGAGCTGCGCTCACCTTCGCTGGTGCTTGCGTGGGTGGGGTCAGCGGGGGCCGGGGGAGCGGGTGGGGTCGCCGAGGCCGGCTTCCCGGGCCAGGACGATGGCCTGGGCGCGGTCGGCGACGTGGAGTTTCAGGAAGATGTTCGAGACGTGGTTGCGGACGGTCTTCTGGCTGAGGAAGAGGGTGGCGGCGATCTCGGCGTTGCTGCGGCCCTGGGCGATGAGTTCGAGGACCTCGCGTTCGCGTTCGGTGAGCTGGGGGAAGGCGGCCTGGCGGGGGTCGGGCATCTCGGTGAAGTAGGCCAGCACCCGGCGGGCGATCTCGGGGCCGTAGATGGCCTCGCCGGCGGCGACGGCGCGGACGGCGCGGGCGATCTCCTCGGCGCCGGACTCCTTGAGCAGGTAGCCGCGGGCGCCGGCGCGCATGGCGGCGAACACCGAGTCGTCGTCGCGGAACATCGTCAGGACCAGCACGCCGATGCGGGGGCTGGTGCGGGTGATGGTGCGGGTGGCCTCGATGCCGTTGCCGCCGGGCATCTGCAGGTCCATCACGACGACGTCGGGCTGCAGTTCGGCGGCGAGCCGGACGGCGTCGGGGCCGTTCTCGGCCTCGGCGACCACCTCGATGCCGAGGGCCTGCAGCAGCCCGCGCAGGCCCTGCCGGTAGATGGGGTGGTCGTCGGTGATCAGGACCCGGATGGGCTCGCCGGTCCGCTCCGGCTCGGTCATGGTCGCGCTCCGCTCACCTTCACTCGGGGGAAGCCCGATGGTAGTCCGGGACGGTCAGGGGCAACCGGGCCGAGACGATCGTGCCCGCGCCGGGCCGTGAGGTGATCAGGCAGGTGCCGCCGACCTCGGCGGCCCACTCGCGCATCGACGCCAGGCCGCCGCGGCGGTGGGGGCAGCGGCGGTCGTCGGCGGTGCCGCGGGCGGGCTGGTCGGGGAGCCCCACGCCCGAGTCGGCGATCATGAGGTGCAGGGCGGCGTCCCGGTTCAGCAGCACCAGCACCGTGTCGGCCCGGGAGTGGGCGCGGACGTTGGCCAGCGCCTCGCGCGCGATGCGGTACGCGGCGACCTCCACGGCCGCGGGCAGGTCCCCGGCGTCCTCGCCCAGGCCGCCGACCCGCACGTCGACGCGTTCGCAGCAGCCCGCGGCCAGCGCCTCGATCGCCCCGGCCAGGCCCAGGTCGTCCAGGGCGGGCGGGCGCAGTCCGTGCGCCAGCTCGCGGATCTGCCCGACGGTGCCGGCCAGCCGGTCGCGCAGCTCCGACAGCAGCGGCGCGACGCGTTCGGGTTCGCCGGGGAGGGTGAGGCGGACGGCGTCCAGGGACATGGCCAGGCTGGCGAGTGTGGGGCCGAGCCCGTCGTGCAGGTCGTGGCGCAGGCGGCGCCGTTCCTCCTCGCGGGCGGCCAGGATCCGTTGCCGTGAGTGCTGCAGGTCGACGGTGAGCCGGTGCAGGCGGGGGATGCTCGCCAGGTGCGCGACGGCCGCGCCGGCGGCGAACGCCGCGGCAAGGCCGGCGACGCGCCCCAGTACCGCCGCCATCGCACCTCCTGCCGTCGTGCCCGTCGTCCCGGCGCCCGCGGACCGCGGAGGGAGAACCTCCGCGGCCAGCCTTTCCGGTCGGACGACCCGGCGTCAGGTGACCTGTGTCCCGTCCCCGGCGGGATTCCAGGGTCAGCTCTCGACGTCCTGGCGCAGGCGGCGCATCTGGTCGGCGACGATGCCGTAGGTGTAGGTGCGGACGCTTCCCAGCGAGCCGCCCGACTGCGGGGCCGGGGTGACCATGCCGAACGTCTTGTCCGTCATCCACACACAGGTGGCCGTCTGGTAGGACAGGCTGCTGCCGGGGACGCTGGCGCGGATGGACGCGCAGGCCGCCTCGCCGTCGCCGCCCGGGTCGGCCAGCGGGATCGTGATGACCGACAGGCCGCTGCCGCCGGTGTTGTTCATGCTGCGCCGGAACTCGCTCTGCAGCTGGTCGGGGTCGAAGGTGCCGGTGCCCCCGACGAACAGGTACCGGTCGGAGCCCGAGCTGTAGACCGCGGTCTTGACGTCGTCGATCTCCGCGCCGCCCATGTTGCGCAGGGTCGACTGCTGGTTGCTGATCTGGGTGCCCAGCTCGCGTTCGGCGGAGTAGTCACGGCTCAGCCCGCCCGCCGACGACGGGGTGTCGATGGAGCTGGGCCCGCCGCCGACCAGCACGACGGCCACCACCAGCACGGCGACCACCGCCACGGCCAGCACGGCGACCAGGCCGATGATCAGCGGGGCGGACGAGGAGCGGCGCGGCGGCGGGGGGCCGTAGGCGCCGCCGCCCGGGCCGTACGGGCCGGGTGGGAAACCCGGCGGTTGCGGGCCGTGGCCGTAGGGGACGCCGCCGCCCGGAGGACCGCCGGGCGCCGGAGGGGGGTTCCAACCGCTCATCTCACTCCTCAGGGGGTTCGGACGGGCGCCGCGGCGTCGGACGTCCCGCCGTGGGGGTCTGATAGTTGGGACGTGTACCGAGGGCCGCGCGTTCTACCGTCTCGGGGCCCGTAGAATCTGGGCCCGTGACAACGCCCAGCACTGAGCGCGGCCAGGCGGCCGCCCACGTCGACCTGCCCACCAAGTACCAACCGGCTGACGTCGAGGGCAGGCTGTACGAGCGCTGGGTATCGGCAGGGTACTTCGCCGCCGATCCGGCGCGGAACCCCGGCGGTCCGGCCTATTCGATCGTCATCCCGCCGCCCAACGTGACCGGCTCGCTGCACATGGGCCACGCGCTGGACCACTCGATCCAGGACGCGCTCGTGCGGCGCCGCCGCATGCAGGGGTACGAGACGGCGTGGGTGCCCGGCATGGACCACGCCGGGATCGCCACCCAGAACGTGGTGGAGCGGGAACTGGCCAAGGAGGGCAAGTCCCGGCACGACCTGGGCCGTGAGGCGTTCGTCGAGCGGGTCTGGGCGTGGAAGGCCGAGTCCGGCGGGCGCATCCTCGGCCAGATGCGCCGCCTGGGCGACAGCGTGGACTGGGGCCGCGAGGCGTTCACCATGGACGACGGCCGCGCCCGCGCCGTCCGCACGATCTTCAAGCGGCTGTTCGACGACGGCCTGATCTACCGGGCCGAGCGGATCATCAACTGGTGCCCGCGCTGCCTGACGGCGCTGTCGGACATCGAGGTCGAGCACGCCGACCGCGAGGGCGAGCTGGTGTCGATCCGGTACGGGTCGGGCGAGGACGAGATCGTCGTGGCGACCACCCGGGCCGAGACGATGCTCGGCGACACCGCCGTGGCCGTGCACCCCGACGACACCCGCTACAAGCACATGGTGGGCCGGGAGATCGAGCTGCCGCTGACGGGCCGGCGCATCCCGGTGGTGGCCGACGAGCACGTCGACCCCGAGTTCGGCACCGGCGCGGTGAAGGTCACCCCGGCGCACGACCCCAACGACTTCGAGATCGGGCGGCGGCACGACCTGCCCTCGCTGACGATCATGGACGAGCGCGGCGTGATCACCGCGCACGGGCCGTTCCAGGGCCTGGACCGGTTCGAGGCGCGTCCCGCGGTGGTCGCCGCGCTGCGCCAGCAGGGCCGGATCGTCAAGGAGGTCCGCCCGTACGAGCACTCGGTCGGGCACTGCCAGCGCTGCTCCACCGTCGTGGAGCCGCGGGTGTCGCTGCAGTGGTTCGTCAAGGTCGCGCCGCTGGCCAAGGCCGCGGGCGACGCCGTCCGCGACGGCCGCGTGCGGATCCACCCGCCGGAGATGGCGGCCCGCTACTTCGAGTGGGTCGACAACATGCACGACTGGTGCATCAGCCGCCAGCTGTGGTGGGGGCACCGCATCCCGGTCTGGTACGGCCCGGACGGCCAGACGGTGTGCCCCGGCCCGGACGAGGAGCCGCCCGCCGGGTGGACCCAGGACACCGACGTCCTCGACACCTGGTTCTCCTCGGCGCTGTGGCCGTTCTCCACGCTCGGCTGGCCGGACGACACGCCCGACCTCAAGCGCTTCTACCCGACGTCGGTGCTGGTCACCGGCTACGACATCCTGTTCTTCTGGGTGGCCCGGATGATGATGTTCGGGCTGTACGCGATGGACGGGGTCGAGCCGTTCAAGGTGATCGCGCTGCACGGCATGGTGCGCGACCAGCACGGCAAGAAGATGTCCAAGTCGTTCGGCAACGTGGTCGACCCGCTGGACTGGATCGACCGCTACGGCGCCGACGCCACCCGCTTCACGCTGCTGCGCGGCGCCAACCCCGGCGGCGACGTCCCGGTGGCCGACGAGTGGGCGCAGGGCTCGCGCAACTTCTGCAACAAGCTGTGGAACGCGACCCGGTTCGCGCTGATGAACGGCGCGCACGTGCGCGGCGAGCTGCCGTCCGAGGGGCTGACGACCGTCGACCGCTGGGTCCTGTCGCGGCTCAACAAGGTGATCGCCGAGGTCGACGCGCACCTGGAGTCGTTCGAGTTCGCCAAGGCGTGCGAGACGCTCTACCACTTCGCGTGGGACGAGGTGTGCGACTGGTACGTCGAGCTGTCCAAGGTGCAGCTGGACGACGCCGCGACCGCCGACGCCACGCGCCGCGTCCTGGGCGAGGTGCTGGACAGCCTGCTGCGGCTGCTGCACCCGGTCATCCCGTTCGTCACCGAGGAGCTGTGGACGTCCCTGACGGGCGAGGAGACCCTGGTGCGGGCCGCCTGGCCGCAGGCGGACGCGGCGCGGCACGACGACGGCGCCGAGGCGCTGGTGGCGTCGCTGCAGCGGCTGGTCACCGAGGTCCGGCGGTTCCGCGCCGACCAGGGCCTCAAGCCGGGGCAGCGGGTGGCCGCCGCCCTGGAGTGGGGCGGGTCGCCGCTGTCCGGTCACGAGGAGGGCGTGCGGATGCTGCTGCGCCTGGACGCGCCGGGCGAGGGCTTCTCGGCCACCGCGTCGCTGCCGGTGGAGGGCGTGACCGTCCGCCTGGACACCGCCGGGGCCATCGACGTGGCCGCCGAGCGCAAGCGCCTGGAGAAGGACCTCGCCAACGCCCGCAAGGAGGCCGACCAGTCCCGGCGCAAGCTCGGCAACGAGTCGTTCATGGCCAAGGCCCCGGAGGCCGTGGTCGCCAAGACCCGCGACCGGCTGAGCCAGGCCGAGGCCGACATCGCCCGCCTGGAATCCCAGCTGGCCGCCCTGCCCACCGCCTGACCGCCTCCCGCCACGTCCCACCGTTGCGCGGTGGGACGTGGCGTTGCCGTCAGGTGTGCGGAACGCGCGGCATGCCCGGCTCTGCGGCGTTACGATCCCGTGTGATCGTTGTGGTGGTCCGCGTGCTTCGGGGCTCGATGTAAGTGTCGGGAGGTCAGGTGGCTGAATCGCCCCATCGCTCCGATGTGCCGGACGAGGCGGGTGACCGGGCGGTCCCCGCGTCCGCGCGTCCCGCGCCTGCGCCTGCGGTGGGCGCCTCCGCGCCTCCCGTGGCGTCCGCCGTGCCCACCACGGCCGTCGACGTCGAGATGCCCGCCCTCGACGGCACCGCGGCGGGCCCGGACGGGTCCTCGGCGGAGCTTCCCGCGCAGCCGTGGTGGATGCAGGCTCCTCCCGACCTGGCCTCCGGGCCGCAGCGCATCCCCGACCTGGCCGGGGCGTCCGGGGACGTCTCGACCGGCCCGCACGCCCTCCCCAGGACCAACGGGGCGCTGACGTCCGGCGGGCACCCCGTCGTGACGTCCGGCGGGCATCCCGTGGTGACGTCGGGTGGGCATCCGGTGGTGACGTCCGGCGCGCACCCGGTGGTGTCCACGGGGCCGCAGCGCGCCGTCGGCAACGCGCAGGCCTCGTCCGGGAGAGCGTCCAACGGGCAGGTCCCGTCCGGCGTCTCCCCGGCGAAACGGCGCACCGCCCGCCGCTACGTCGTGATCATGGCGGCGGCCGCGTCCGTCGGGCTGGTCGCGGCGCTGGCCGTGGGCGCGCTGGTGCTGCGGCAGGACGGCGCCTCCGGCGAGCGCGACGGCACGAAGGCCCCCCGGCACCGCGTCACGGCGGCGGCGGTCGCGGGCGGCCTGCAGCGCACCCCCGGCATGCCCGCCGCCAGCGCCGCCTACCCGTTCCTGGCGTCGGCGGTGCGGGCGGGCGGCGCCGAACGGCCCGGCAACGTGGCCGCCGTGTACGCCGACCTGCCGCAACGCTCGCAGAACGTGGTGTTCCTCGGCGGAACCGGGAAGATCGGCGACCCCGCCGCGTTCCTGCGCAAGGTGCGTCCCGGCACGGTGCTGACGGCGCGGGACGTGAAGCCGGGCAAGGGCGGCGGCCGCGGCGTGTGCGGGACGTTCGCCGTCCTGTCCGACGTGCACGTCTACTGCTCGTGGGCGACGGAGTCCTCGTTCGGGTTCGTGGCGTCCAACATGCCCACCGTGGGCGACGGCACCCCCGCCATGGCCGACCTGATGCGCCGGATGCGCGCCGACCTGGAGAAGTGACTCAGACGGTGAACAGCCGGCCGGTGTCGGCGTCCACCAGGTCGAGCACGAGGCCGACGAAGTAGACGGTGCCGAGCGCGACCACGTGCCGCCCCAGGCCCGCGACGCGCTCGCGGGTCAGGTCGGACGCGTCGATCACCGTCCAGTGCGGCGGCAGCGGCCGGGTGAAGCGCAGGTGCCGGTACGGCAGCCGCACGAACGTGACCGGCAGCGCCCCCAGCGCGGCCACGGCGCCGTCCAGGTCCTTGTGGTCGGGCAGGCAGACCAGGGCGTGGTCGACGGCGCCCCAGCGGGCGTGCGCGGCGTCCAGGGCCGCGGTGACGCCGGTGCCGTCGATCGCCGAGTCCGCCATGACCTGGGTCGCCGTGCCGGGCAGCCGGTGCCACGACAGGCGGCCCGGCAGCCGCACCGACTCCAGGACGGACCGCAGCCGCGACGCCGTCGGCCTCGGCACCCCACGCGCCCGCAGCAGCCGCAGCCCGGCGGTGACGCCCACCACGGCGCTGACGCGCCCAAGCCCTTGCGGCAGCGCCCCGGCGGGCACCTCGCCGCCGTCGCCCGCCACGTACTCGACGGTGGCGGCGCCTCCGGTGCGGGCGGCGACCACGCCGTCCAGCATCTCGGCGACCGCCGGGTCCTGCGGAGCCGACACCACCGCCCGCGTGCCCCGGGCCGCCACCCCCGCCTTCTCCGCGGCGATCGCCACGACGGTGTCGCCGAGCACGCCCAGATGCTCACCGAAGATCGGCGTGATGGCGACGACGGCCGGGGCGAACAGCGACACCTCGTCCGACCGTCCGCCCATGCCCGCCTCCAGCACCAGCGCGTCCGCGCCGACGCCGGCCCCGTGCGCCGCCCCCGCGACGGTGAACAGCCCGGCGGGCGACAGGTAGCTGGGCCCGGGAGGCGGCATCCGGCGCAGCGCGTCCTCGATCCGGCCGCCCAGCGCGCGCAGGGCGTCCTCGCCGATGGCGCGGCCGTCCACCCGGATCCGGTCGGTGTTGCCGCGCAGACCGGGGCTGGTCACCGTGCAGACCCGCCACCCGGCCGCGGCCAGGCAGGCGGACGCGAACGTGGCGGCCGTGCCCTTGCCCTTGGAACCCACCACCGTCAGCACCGGGACCCGAAGATCCCCCACGCCCAGCAGGCCGGCGACGCGGCGCGCCCGCCCCAGGTCGCGCGTCTGGCCGCGACGCCGGGCATGCCACTCGCGGAAGAACACCTCGTCGGCGTCCATCACACCCCCCGATCACACCCCGGCCGTGCCCCGACGATCCATGCTCGCAGGCCGGGAGTCCCGGCCGATGCGCGGACGGGCGGCGATAGGCTGCAGAGGTCGGTCGACGCAGCATGGAGCATCGTGAACCACGTGGAAGAGCCGTCGGACTACCCCGCCGCCGTCCGGGAGATCATGAGCCGCGGGGTCGAGTGGGAGATCGAACCGTCCCTCGACCGCATCCGCGACCTGGTGGACGTGCTGGGCGAACCCCAGCGCACCTACCCGGTGATCCACATCACCGGCACCAACGGCAAGTCCAGCACCGCCCGGATGATCGAGACGCTGCTGCGTGAACGCGGCCTGCGCACCGGCCTGTACACCAGCCCGGAGCTGACCGCCCTGCACGAGCGGATCGCCGTGGACGGCGAGCCGATCGGCGAGCGCCGCTTCGTGGAGGTGCTGCGCGACATCCTGCCCTACGTGCGGCTGGTGGACGACAAGCACGGCGTGCGGGTGTCGTTCTTCGAGGTGCTGACCGCGATGGCGTACGCGGCGTTCGCCGACGCGCCGGTGGACGTTGCCGTGGTCGAGGTCGGCATGGGCGGCGCGTGGGACGCCACCAACGTCGCCGACGGGGACGTGGCCGTCGTCACCCCCATCGGGCTCGACCACACCCGCCACCTCGGCGACACGATCGAGAAGATCGCCACGGAGAAGGCGGGGATCATCAAGCCGGGCGCGGTGGCGGTGCTGGCCCAGCAGCCGCTGCCCGCCGCCGAGGTGCTGCTGCGCCGCGTGGCCGAGACCGGCGCGGTGGCCGCCCGCGAGGGCATCGAGTTCGGCGTGCTGCACCGGGACGTGGCGGTCGGCGGCCAGCAGCTCAGCCTGCGCGGCCTGCACGGCACCTACGACGACATCTTCCTGCCGCTGTTCGGCCACCACCAGGCGGCGAACGCGGCCGTCGCGCTGGCCGCCGTCGAGGCGTTCGCGTCCGGAGCGCCCACCCGCGCCCAGCCGAGCCTGGAGGCGGCCACCCGGATCGCCGCCGGGGACGACTACGCGGGCGGCGAGGAGGGGCAGCTCGACCCGGCGCTGGTGCGCAGCGGGTTCGCCAAGGCCACCTCGCCCGGCCGCCTGGAGGTGGCGCGCACCGGCCCGACCGTCCTGCTGGACGCGGCGCACAACCCGGCGGGCATGGCCGCGACGGTGGAGGCGGTCCACGAGTCGTTCGGGTTCAGCCGCCTGGTCGGGGTCGTCGCCGTGGCCGCCGACAAGGACGTGCCCGGCCTGCTGGACCAGCTGGAGCCGGTGCTGGCCGAGGTCGTCGTCACCCGCAACTCCTCGCCGCGCTCCATGCGCGCCGAGGAGCTGGCGGAGCTGGCCGAGGGCGTGTTCGGCGCCGAGCGGGTGCACCTGGTGCCGCGCCTGGACGACGCCATCGACCGCGCCATCGGCCTGGCCGAGGAGACGGGCGAGTACGCGGGCGCCGGCGTGCTGATCACCGGCTCGGTGGTCACCGTCGGCGAGGCCCGCACCCTGCTGCGCGTCGGCGCCCCGGCGGCGGAGTGAGGGCACCGGCGAAGTGAGGGCGGGGGACGACGCGGTGACGAGCGGAGCGAGGCGATGAGACGGCTGCTGGCGACGGTGCTGGGGTGCGAGGCGATCGTGATCGCGCTGGCGATCCCGGTGGCCGTCACGGTGCTGGGCGTGGACGGGGCGGTGGCCGGGGCGGTGTGCGGCGGGCTGGCCGTGCTGTGCGTGGTGCTGGCCGGGCTGCTGCGCTTCGGCTGGGCGGTGCCCGCGGGCGCCGTGCTGCAGATACTCATCATCGCCACCGGATTCATGGTGCCGACCATGTTCTTCCTCGGCGCGCTGTTCGGCGCGTTGTGGGTCACCGCCATTTGGCTCGGACGCAAGGCGGAGAACGCCGGGGCGCGTTAAATTCGGAGACGACGGCACGTCAATCGTCCGCCGAAATTCCGCCATTTCGATTTAACGCGCAATTCGGGCACCCGGCCGCGGGGAAAGGCGTCGGCGGACGACCATCTCCCAAAGGAGCAAGGCCGTGTCCTCCGACCCGTCACGCGACCCGTCACGCGATCGTCTCGCCGACCCGACCCGGACCGTGGAGTTCGGCGCGCCCGCACCCGTCCAGAACGGCGCCGCGCCCGCCCGGCAGCCCCCGCCCGAACACGAACACGAGCACGACCACGAGCCCGACCGCGGGGCCGGCAGCCGCGCGCGGACGCTGGCCGTCATCGCGGTCACCGTCACCGTGCTGCCCGCCGTGGCGCTCACGGTGCCGGGCGGCGGCCACGGCGCCCTCGACGCCGCGCGCGACGAGCTGCGCCTGAACGACGCCGGCGCCGCCGACCTGGTGCGCGCCACCGGCGCCACGCTGCCCGCCCTGCTGGTCGCCGTGCCGCTGGCCGCCGTGACCGTCCGCCGCCTGCCCGCGCGGCCCGTGCTGGCGGCCGGGCTGCTCTGCCTGCTGGGCGGGCTGGTCGCCGTCCGGTACGCCGGCTCGGTCCCGTTCCTCGCCGCCGCCAGGGCGGCGCAGGGCCTCGGCGCGGGCATCGCGCTGCCCGCCGCGCTCGTCCTGGCGCTGGAACGCCGCCGCGCCCTGCCGGTCGCGCTGTGGGCGGGGACGCTGGCCGCGGTGCTGCTGGCCGCCATGCCGGTGGCGCTGCGCGCCGCGCCGCGTCCCGACCCCGCCACCGGCGCCGTCGACTGGCGCCTGGCCCTCGCCCCGTACCCGCAGGTCGCCGCCGTGGCGCTGGGCGCCGCGCTGCTGTGCCTGCTGCTGCGGGACACCGCACCGGCGGAAGCGCCGCCCGCCGCCCGCGGCGCCGCGCGCAGCGCCGAGCGCGGGCAACTGCTGCTCCCCGCCGCCCCCGCCGCCGGGCTCGGCTTCCTGGCGGTGGTCACCACCTACGGGTGGTCGCCCGGGGCGCGGCTGGTCGTCGCGGGCGTCGGGGTGGTGACGCTGCTCGGTCTCGCCCTGACCGGCGGCCGCGACGACATCGCCGCCAACGCTCGGACGACGCCCGACTCCCGGGCCTGCGCGGTCGTCATGGTCGCCGTGGGGCTGCTGGCGTTTCCGGTGACCGGCCCGCTGGCCGGGCTGGTGCAGGCCGCGGCGGGGGAGGGCGGCGGCGTGTCGCCTGTCCCGTTCGCGGCGGCAGCCTGCGCCGCCGTGGCCGGGGCGCTCGCCACCGTCCGCCTGCCGCCGGAAGGCGCGCGGGGAGCGGTCCACGGCGGCTTCGGCCTGGTGGTGGTCGCCGTCCTGCTCACCCTCGCCGTGGACGGTACGGCGGGCCGCTGGACGCTCACGGCGTGCCTGGTCCCGCTGGGCGCGGGCCTGGGCACGGCGCTGGCCGCGTCCCTGCGCGGGACGAGCGCCGGCGCGGCCCTGTACGGGCTGTCGCTGTGTCCGCCCGCGATCCTCACCGGGCAGCTCATCGTGCTGTCGCTGCAGGCGGGGCAGTGGCAGCGGGGCCGTCCGGAGACCGCGGCGCAGCAGTTCTACGCGCTGAGCGCCGGTTACCGCGTCTGGCTCATCACCGCGGGCGTCCTCACCGTCGCCCTGGCCGCCGCGGCCGGCCGACGGGCGCCGTCAGGACGGACGAGCGAGGCGGTTTCAGGCGGCGGGGAACGGTAAGCTTCGCGCGAGAGGCAGTGGTGTGCAGGCCCTTCAGGGCCCGGCCCCCTTCGCCGTGGGCGCCCGCGACCGGCGCGTCCCCACCTCCAATCCGCACGCATGAGGAGTGAACCACCCGTGTCCGAGCGCACTCTTGTCCTGGTCAAGCCCGACGGCGTCCGCCGCGGCGTCATCGGCGAGGTCATCTCGCGCATCGAGCGCAAGGGCCTGAAGATCGTGGCGCTGGACCTGCGCACGCTGCCGCGGGAGACCGCCGAGGCGCACTACGAGGAGCACGCCGAGAAGCCGTTCTTCGGCGAGCTGGTGGAGTTCATCACCGGCGGGCCGCTGGTGGCGATGGTGGTCGAGGGCCCGCGCGCCGTCGAGGCGTTCCGCGCCCTGGCCGGCGCCACCGACCCGGTGAGCGCCACCCCCGGCACCATCCGCGGCGACTTCGCCCTGGAGATCGGCGAGAACATCGTGCACGGCTCCGACTCGACCTACTCGGCCGAGCGGGAGATCAAGCTGTTCTTCCCCGACCTGGGCTGAGCACCCCCGGGAGGGGGTCGATCGAGGCAACGCCGACACACGCGGGCCGGGTCATCCGGCCCGCGTGCGCTTTAACGAGAACTGCCTGCTCGACGCCGGTTTTTTGATCGACTCGCGGAGCCGGGGTGCCTGCCTGGCCCCGCTTCGTCGCGTTACGATGGGGACGCCGCTCTAGACGCCCGCCGACATCGAAGGGCTCCCTTTCTTCATGGGTAACAAGCTGTCGTTTCTCGGCCGTGACATGGCGGTCGACCTCGGAACCGCCAACACGCTGGTTTACGTGCGCGGGCGCGGCATCGTTCTGAACGAACCGTCCGTCGTCGCGATCAACACCAATACCGGCAAGATCGTCGCGGTGGGCATCGAGGCGAAACGGATGATCGGCCGTACCCCGGGCAACATCGTCGCGGTACGCCCGCTGAAGGACGGCGTGATCGCCGACTTCGACGTGACCGAGCGGATGCTGCGCTACTTCATCCAGAAGGTGCACAAGCGTCGGCACTTCGCCAAGCCGCGCATCGTGGTGGCGGTGCCGAGCGGCATCACCGGGGTGGAGCAGCGCGCCGTGAAGGAGGCCGGCTACCAGGCCGGTGCCCGCCGGGTCTACATCATCGAGGAGCCGATGGCCGCGGCGATCGGCGCGGGCCTGCCGGTGTACGAGCCGACCGGCAACATGGTGGTCGACATCGGCGGCGGCACCACCGAGGTCGCGATCATCTCGCTGGGCGGCATCGTGACCAGCCAGTCGGTCCGGGTCGGCGGCGACGAACTCGACCAGGCGATCATCTCCTTCTCCAAGAAGGAGTACTCGCTGATGCTCGGCGAGCGCACCGCCGAGGAGATCAAGATGGCGATCGGGTCGGCGCATCCGGGCGGCGAGGACGAGCCGCACGCCGAGATCCGCGGCCGCGACCTGGTCAGCGGGCTGCCCAAGACCGTGGTGATCTCCGCTGAGGAGGTGCGGCGGGCCATCGAGGAGCCGGTCAACGCCATCGTCGACGCGGTCAAGACCACCCTGGACAAGTGCCCGCCCGAGCTGTCGGGCGACATCATGGACCGCGGCATCGCCCTCACCGGCGGCGGCGCCCTGCTCAAGCAGCTCGACGAGCGGCTGCGCGAGGAGACCGGGATGCCCATCCACCTGGTGGACAACCCGCTCGACTCGGTGGTGCTGGGCACCGGCAAGTGCGTGGAGGACTTCGAGTCGCTGCGCCAGGTGCTGGTCCCCGAACCGCGTCACTGAGCCGGGCGCGCGAGTTTCTCTTCTTGTGGGGGGACGACCCCCCACGCCCCCCGCGAGACGGAAACGGGAGGTCGGTGGGTGAAGGACACCCGGCGGACCCGTTGGGTCCTCGGCGTGCTGCTTGCGGTGGCGCTGACCATGATCACGGTGGACTACCGCGGCGGGCAGCACTCCCCGCTTTCGGGCCTGCGCGGTCTGGGCGCGGCCGTGTTCGGCCCGGTCGAGCGGGCCTCGGCGTCGGTGGTGCGGCCGGTCGGCAACACCGTCGACGCGATCACCGACGCGCCCGGTGAGCGCCGCCGCGCCGACCGGCTGGAACGGGAGAACCAGCGGCTGCGCGAGCAGCTGCGCGCCGGCCGTATCGACGCCTCCCGCAACGAGCAGCTGCACCGGCTGCTGGGCTCGGCCGGCATCGGCGGCTACAAGATCGTGGCGGCGCAGGTGATCTCGGCCGGACAGGGCTTCGAGGAGACCGTCACCATCGACGTCGGCAGCCGCAGCGGCGTGCGCCGCGACATGACGGTGATGAACGCCGACGGCCTGGTCGGGCGGGTCACCCGGGTCGGCCCGGCGACCGCCACGGTGCTGCTGGCCACCGACGTGGCGTCCTCGGTCGGCGCGCGCCTGGAGGACTCCCGCGAGATCGGCATCGTCCAGGGGCGGGGGCGCCGCGGTCTGAGCGCGGGCAACGACGCGCCGCTGAAGTTCCAGATGCTCAACGCCAACGCCCCCCTGCGGCCGGGCCAGCGGCTGGTGACGCTCGGGTCGCAGGGCGAGCGCCCCTACGTGCCGGGCGTGCCGATCGGGGCGGTCGAGCGCATCGAGAAGCCCGAGGGCGGCCTCACCCGCACCGCCTACCTGCGGCCGTTCGTGCGGTTCAGCAGCCTGGACGTGGTCGCGGTGGTGGTCGCGCCGCCCAAGAGCGACCCGCGCGACGCGGTGCTGCCGCCCAAGCCGAAGCCCACGCCGACACCGACACCGACGCCCACGCCGTCCGCGTCGTCCAGCGTGACACCGTTCGCGACGCGCGGCGGGGCTCCCGAGGGCGCGCCGTCGTCCCCGCTGACCTCACCGGGCGCCACGCCGCTGGAGAGCGAGACCACCGGCGGACGCGGCGACCGCGGCGACCGCGCCGGGCGTGAGCCGTCCACGGGCACGTCCACCACGCCGACCTCGGAGGGCTGACGTGCTGCGCGCGCCCATGACCAACCCGCCGGAGCCGTCGACGGCCGGACGGGGCCTGACCGCCGCCCTGGTGATCGCGGTGGCGCTGATCCTGCAGGTGTCGGTGGCCAACCGGCTGCCGCTGCCCGGTGACGTCACACCGGACCTGGTGCTGCTGGCGGTGGTGGCGCTCGCGCTGGTCAACGGCTCGCTGACCGGTGTGGTCACCGGGTTCTGCGCCGGGCTGGCCGCCGACATCATCCCGCCCGCCGACCACACCCTCGGCCGCTACGCCCTGGTGTACTGCCTGATCGGTTACGCGTGCGGGATGGCCGCCGCGGAGCTGGACCGGCAGACCTTCGTGCCCTTCATGGCGGTGGCCGTCGGCGCGCTGGCCGGGACGGTGCTGTACGCGATGACCGGCATGCTGCTGGCCGACCCGCGCGCGAGCTGGGACGTGGTGTCGCGGATGGTGCCGCTGCAGGTGCTCTACGACGTGCTGGCCAGTCCGTTCGTGGTGTGGGCGGTGCTGCGGGTGACCCGCCGCTACGACCGGGGCGACAAGGGCCGCGACCGGTTCGCGGTCCCTGCGGCCCGCTACCGCGCGATGTCCGGGCGGGGCGGCGGGCTGTGAACGCGCGCACGCACTTCCGGCTGGTGGTCCTGTACGTGCTGGTCGGCGCCCTGCTGCTGGTGCTGATGGGCCGCCTGTGGACGATGCAGGTGCTCGACGGCGAGCACTACCGGCAGGTCGCCGCGCAGAACCGCACCCGCGACATCGTGGTGCCCGCCATCCGCGGGATGATCCTGGACGACAAGGGCCGCCCGCTGGTGCGCAACCGCACCGCGCTGGTCGTGTCGGTGGACCGCACGACCCTGATGCGGCAGAAGGACCGGGGCGAGGCCGTGCTCAGGCGCCTGGCCGGAGTGCTCGGCATCGGCTACGACGAGCTGCAGAAACGCATCCGGCTGTGCGCGCCCGGCATCCAGCGGCCCTGCTGGCCGGGCTCGCCGTTCCAGCCGATCCCCGTCGACGACCGCGTCGACCCCAAACGCGCGCTGCAGATCATGGAGCGGCAGGAGGAGTTCCCCGGCGTGACGGCGCAGTTCCAGGCCGTCCGGGAGTACCCCGAGCCCGAGGGCGCCAACGCCGCGCAGGCGCTCGGCTACCTGCAGCCCATCACCCAGGACGAGCTGGACAAGCGCAAGGGCATCCGGGTCACCGGGTACAGCGGCGTCGACCTGGTCGGCCGCGACGGGCTGGAGGCCGCCTACGACGCCGACCTGCGCGGCCGTCCGGGGGTGCGGCGGGTGCTGGTCGACAGCCAGGGCCGTGTCACCGGCACCGCGTCCGAGCAGGCCGCCCTGCCCGGCGGTCACCTGGTCACCAGCATCGACGCGAAGGTGCAGGGCGCGGCCGAGCAGGCGCTGCGCAACGCGATGAAGAGCGCCCGCTCGCAGGGCCACCCGGCCGACGCGGCGGCCGCCGTGGTGCTGGACGTGCAGACCGGCAAGGTCGTGGCGCTGGCGAGCATGCCCACCTACGACCCGTCGGTGTGGACCGGCGGCATCTCCCAGGAGAAGTACGACGCGCTGCTCGGCAAGAAGCAGGGCGAGCCGCTGATCTCCCGCGCCACCCAGGGCCAGTTCGCGCCGGGCTCCACGTTCAAGATCTCCTCGACGGCCGCGGCGGTGGCCGACGGCTACTCGCTCAACGGCACTTACCCCTGCCCCGGCTCCTACAACGTGGGCAGCCGCGCCTTCCGCAACTTCGAGGGCCAGGGGCACGGGGACATGAACCTGCACAAGGCGCTGGTGGTGTCCTGCGACACCATCTACTACAAGTTCGCCTACGAGGAGTGGCTGCGCGACGGCGGCACGAAACCGCGCGCCAACCCCAAGGACCCGATGGTGGCGATGGCCCGCAAGTGGGGCTTCGGCAGCCGCACCGGCATCGACCTGCCCGGCGAGAGCACCGGGCGCATCCCCGACCGTGGGTGGAAGCGCCGCTACTGGGAGGCCACCCGCGCCGCCGACTGCAAGGCGGCCAAGCAGGGCTACCCGAACCTGGAGCGAACCGACCCCGGACGCGCCGCGTACCTGAAGGCGATCGCCGCCGAGAACTGCGCCGAGGGCTACGTGTGGCGGGCCGGTGACGCCGCGAACTTCTCCGTCGGGCAGGGCGACGTGCTGGTGACGCCGCTGCAACTGGCCCGCGCGTACGCCGCGGTGGCCAACGGGGGGCGGCTGGTCACCCCGCACCTGGGCGTGGCCGTGGTCCGCTCGGACGGCTCGGTGGTGCGCCGCGTCCCGCCGCCCCCGGCCAAGAAGCTGGACGTCGACCGCAAGGTCCTCGACTACATGCGCGACGCGCTCGCCGACGTCACCAAGGAGGGCACCGCGGCCGGAGCGTTCGGCGGCTTCGACCTCAAGAAGGTGCACGTGGCGGGCAAGACCGGTACCGCCGAGGTCTACGGCAAGGCCGACACCTCCTGGTTCGCCTCGTTCGCCCCGGCGGACAAGCCGAGGTTCGCGGTGGTGGCGATGATCGCGCAGGGCGGCACGGGCGCCTCGGCCGCCGCGCCCGCCGTCCGCGAGATCTACGAGGCGATCTACGGGCTGAAGAAGGACGCCAAGCCCGCGCTGGAGAACGGCGAGCTGCCCAAGGACCTGCCCAAGCCCCCGGCCGGATCGGGCGGGGTGATCGGCACGAGTTCCGACGCGACGCCGAGCGCCTCCCCGAGCGCGTCGCCGGGCGCGTCCGCGGGCGTGTCCCCGGGGGCGTCGCCGGACGACTCGCCGGGCGGCGCGCCGAACACCGTGCTGACCGACGGGCCGGGCCTGCCGCCGAGCACCGCGCCGCGCCAGGAACCCGGCACGACGCCGAGGACGGCACGGTGATCGGCGGGGGGCTGGGCTCCGGCGGCGCCGGGGCGGGCGTGGGAGCGGTCGGCGGCTACGGCGACCGGACCGTGTGGCGGCGCCGCCTGGCGGGCATGCGCCGCCTGGACTGGACGCTGGTGCTGGCCGCGCTGGCGCTGTCGGTGGTGGGCACCCTGCTGGTGCGCTCGGCGACGGTGCCGCTGCTGACCGAGCAGGGCAGGGACCCCGAGACCTTCGTCCAGCGGCACCTGCTGAACCTGGTCATCGGGTTCGTGCTGGGCACCGTGGTGGCGCTGCTGGACTACCGGCTGCTGCGCGCGTACGCGCCGATCCTGTACGGGCTGGCCTGCGTGGGCCTGGTGGCGGTGCTGTCCCCGCTCGGCGAGACGATCAACGGGTCGCACTCGTGGATCGTGCTCGGCGGCGGGTTCCAGGTGCAGCCGTCGGAGTTCGCCAAGGTCGGGCTGGTGGTGCTGCTGGCGATGCTGCTCGGCGAGCCGCGCGACGGCGAGGTCGGCCCGAGCAACAAGGACATCCTGTGGGCGCTGGCGCTGGCCGGACTGCCCGCGGCGCTGGTCATGGGCCAGCCCGACCTGGGCACGACACTGGTGTTCGGCGCGGTGCTGCTGGGCATGCTGACGATCTGCGGGGTGCGCAAGCGCTGGCTGGCCGGGCTGGTCGGCGGCGGCCTGCTGGCCGGGTTCCTGGTGTTCTTCTTCGGGCTGCTCAAGCCGTACCAGATCGCCCGGTTCACCGCGTTCCTCGACCCGTCGCACGACCCGCGCGGCGCCGGCTACAACGCCCAGCAGGCCAAGATCGCCGTGGGGTCGGGGGGCGTGTTCGGCAAGGGCCTGTTCCACGGCGAGCAGACCGGCGGCCACTTCGTCCCCGAGCAGCAGACCGACTTCATCTTCACCGTCGCCGGCGAGGAGCTCGGCTTCATCGGGGCGGCCGCGATCGTGGTGCTGCTCGGCGTGGTGCTGTGGCGGGGCCTGCGCATCGCCACCCAGGCCGCCGACCTGTTCGGCACGCTGGTGGCCAGCGGCGTGGTGTGCTGGCTGGCGTTCCAGTCGTTCGAGAACATCGGCATGACGCTGGGCATCATGCCGATCACGGGACTGCCGTTGCCGTTCGTGTCCTACGGCGGCTCGGCCACGTTCGCCAACATGATCGCCCTCGGCCTGCTGCAGGCCGTCCACCTGAGACGCAATCCTTTCGACTGATCGGGGGGACCCGACCGGTGGGTCGTCCCCACGGGCGGTTCGACCGGCGGGACGTCCACCCCGGCGACTCGACGGATCCGCGCGAGGTCGTGGGCGCCGGTAGGCTGAAAAGCCCTGAGTGAGCTTTGCATCCCGCGTCCACATCATCGGAGGCACCGTCATGCCGGTCGAGTCGATCTTCCCGCGTCTGGAGCCGCTGCTCCCGCGCGTGCAGAAGCCGATTCAGTACGTGGGCGGCGAACTGAACTCCCAGGTCAAAGACTGGGACGAGGCCGAGGTGCGCTGGGCGCTGATGTACCCGGACGCCTACGAGGTGGGGCTGCCCAACCAGGGCGTGCAGATCCTCTACGAGATCCTCAACGAGCGCGAGGGCGTGCTGGCCGAGCGCACCTACTCGGTGTGGCCGGACCTCGAGAAGCTGATGCGCGAGCACGGCGTCCCGCAGTTCACCGTCGACGCGCACCGCCCGGTCGCCGCGTTCGACCTGCTGGGCGTGAGCTTCGCGACCGAGCTGGGCTACACCAACCTGCTGACCGCGCTGGACCTGGCGGGCATCCCGCTGGCGGCGGCCGAACGCGGCGACGAGCACCCGATCGTGCTCGCCGGCGGGCACGCCGCCTTCAACCCCGAGCCGATCGCCGAGTTCCTGGACGCGGCGGTGCTCGGCGACGGCGAGGAGATCGCGCTGGCGATCACCGAGGTGGTCCGGGAGTGGAAGGCCGAGGGCCGTCCCGGCGGCCGCGACGAGCTGCTGCTGCGGCTGGCCTCCTCCGGCGGGGTGTACGTGCCGAAGTTCTACGACGTGACGTACCTGCCGGACGGCCGCATCCAGCGGGTCGCGCCCAACCGCCCGGGCGTGCCGTGGCGGATCGCCAAGCACACCGTCATGGACCTGGACGAGTGGCCGTACCCGCGCAAGCCGCTGGTGCCGCTCGCCGAGACCGTGCACGAGCGCTACAGCGTGGAGATCTTCCGGGGCTGCACCCGCGGCTGCCGCTTCTGCCAGGCCGGGATGATCACCCGTCCGGTGCGCGAGCGGTCGATCACCACCATCGGCGACATGGTGGAGACCGGCGTCCGGGAGAGCGGCTTCCCCGAGGTGGGACTGCTCAGCCTGTCCAGCGCCGACCACAGCGAGATCGGCGACATCGCCAAGGGGCTGGCCGACCGGTACGAGGGCACCAACACCTCGCTGTCGCTGCCGTCCACCCGCGTGGACGCCTTCAACATCACGCTGGCCAACGAGCTGTCGCGCAACGGCCGCCGGTCCGGGCTGACGTTCGCGCCCGAGGGCGGCTCCGAGCGGATGCGCAAGGTGATCAACAAGATGGTCACCGAGGACGACCTGATCCGCACCGTGACCACCGCCTACGAGAACGGCTGGCGGCAGGTCAAGCTGTACTTCATGTGCGGGCTGCCCACCGAGGAGGACGAGGACGTCCTGGCCATCGCCGACATGGCCCGCCGGGTGATCCAGGCGGGCCGGGAGGCCACCGGCCGCCGCGACATCCGCTGCACCGTGTCCATCGGCGGGTTCGTGCCCAAGCCGCACACCCCGTTCCAGTGGGCCGCGCAGTGCGACCACGAGACCGTCGACCGGCGGCTGCGCGCCCTGCGCGACACGCTGCGCAGGGACAAGGAGTACGGCCGCGCCATCGGCCTGCGCTACCACGAGGGCAAGCCGTCGATCATCGAGGGCCTGCTGTCGCGCGGCGACCGCCGGGTCGGCGCGATCATCCGCGCGGTGTGGGAGGACGGCGGCCGCTTCGACGGCTGGAGCGAGCACTTCTCCTACGACCGCTGGGTGGCCTGCGCCGACAAGGCCCTGGCCGACGAGCCGGTCGACCTGGACTGGTACACCACGCGCGAGCGCGACGAGGTCGAGGTGCTGCCCTGGGACCACCTGGACGCCGGTCTCGACCGCGAGTGGCTCTGGCAGGACTGGCAGGACGCCGTCGACGAGACCGAGGTCGAGGACTGCCGCTGGACGCCCTGCTACGACTGCGGCGTCTGCCCGACCATGGGCACCGAGATCCAGATCGGTCCCACCGGCCGCAAACTCCTTCCCCTTTCGGTCGTCTGACCTGGCCCTGACCGCCTGTGCCCGCGCGCCCGACGGCGTGGGCACGGGCGTCCGGAGCCTGTTCCGCCCGCCGTTCACACGGGGTGGAGGACGGCCCGTCCTGGCCGATGCGGGGGTGTCTGGGGCCGGGCGTGGGCGAAAGGGGGGCCGGGGGCCCGTACTCTATAGGGAGACGTTTTCGACTCGATGCGAGTAGGAAGGACTGGAGCCCTGGCACCCCAGCCGGAGGGTCCCGCGCCGGCCCCCGTGATCCAGCGCCTGCGCGTGCGGTACGCCAAGCGCGGCAGGATGCGGTTCACCAGCCACCGCGACATCTCCCGGGCCGTGGAACGCGCCGTGCGGCGCGCCGGGATCCCTGTCGCGTTCAGCGCGGGATTCACCCCGCACCCGAAGATCTCGTACACGGGCGCGGCGGCGACCGGGGTCGCCAGCGAGGCCGAATACCTCGAACTCGGGCTGACCGAGACCCGCGACCCTGCGCGGGTCCGCGGCGATCTTGACGCCGCCCTGCCCGCCGGCCTGGACGTCCTCGACGTGGTGGAGGCCCGGCCGCCGGCCCGCGCGGGGGAGGCGCAGGCCGCACGGCCCGCGGCGCTGGCCGACCGGCTGGAGGCGTCGCTGTGGCAGGTGCGGCTGGACGGCGTGGACGCCGAGGCCGCCGCGAGGGCCGTCGACGCCTTCGTCGCCGCCGACCGGATCGAGGTGGAACGCCTCACGAAGAAGGGACGGCGCCGGTTCGACGTGCGCGCCGCCGTGTCCGCCTGTGAGCTGGACCGGCGCGCCTCGGCGGCGGCGGATGCCCCTTGTGCGATACTTCGAATGGTTGTTCGGCATACCACACCCGCCGTACGACCCGACGACATCCTCGCCGGACTGCGTCAGGTCGCCGACCTCGCGCCGCCGTCGCCGCCGCTGGTGACCAGGCTGGCGCAGGGGCCCGTGGACGCAGGCACCGGTGAGCTCGCGGATCCGCTGGATCCCGACCGGGAGACCGTGGCCCCGTCCGGCGACGACGCCGCGGCGGGCCATGGCCCTGCGCGCACGCAGAGCGCGGAGCCCGCGAGCGCGGATGCCGTCAGCGCCCGTCCGTAAGGGCCGAAGCCGTGCCGGACGCACGGAACCGGTCTCCAGGGAACGGCGGGCGCGCCCCCGACGACTTCGTCGTCGCTGCCGGATCGCGGTCCGGACGTGACGGCGCCGATTGACTGACGGAGAGAGCTCCCGTGCGGCGCACCGCACCGCACCGCCCCCGGGGCGGAGCGCGTGGTCGCGCCCGGGAGCCTGACGGGAGTTGCCCGCATGTTGGAGAACGAAGCCGATCCGGCCACTGCCGAAGGCACAGATAACGAGATCACTTCCGCGGACCCCGCCGCAAGCGCCCCGCGGCGCCCGCGCCGCCGGGCCGCCAGCCGCCCCGCCGGCCCGCCCCCCGAGGTGGACGAAGCCCCCGCCGTGATCACGGTGTCGGCCGAGGCGTCCGGCCCCGCGACGCGCGACGGGCAGGAGCCCCCGCGGGCGGCCGCCGAGGCCGCCGCGCCCGCCGCACCGCCCGCCGAGACCTCCGGTGAGACGACCGGCGAGGAGTCCGACGAGACGGCACAGACGACCGAGCCGACGACCGAACCGACGACCGAGCCGACCACTGAGCCGGCCGCCGAGACGAGCACCGAGCCGAGCGCGGAGCCGGCCGCCGAGGAGCCCGCCCCCCGCAAGCGGGCCACGCGCTCGCGCGCCAAGACCGGCGACGAGGAGGCGGCCCCGCGCCGTACGCGCCGCCGCACCGCGGCCGCGGCCCCGCCCCAGCCCGAACCGCAGCCGGAGCCCGAGCCGGAGACCCGGCCCGAGACGCGGCAGGCCGCGCAGGCCCCGGCCGTTCCGGTCGTCCCGCAGGTGCCCGAGGTGCCGGCCGTGCAGGGGCCCGAGGAGGGCGCCGAGACCGAGCCCGTCGCCGCGTTCGGCATTCCCTCGGTGACCTTCCAGCCGCCCATGGTCGTCTTCCAGCCGCCGCAGCCGGTGGCGCCCGCCCCCGCGCCCGCCGAGACGGCCGGCGACGCCGACACCGCGCAGGACGAGGACACCGGGCCCTCCGACCACGACGAGGACGACGACTCCGACCGTCCCTCGCGGCGGCGCCGCCGCCGGGGCGGACGCGGCCGTGGACGCGGCAAGGACGCCGGCGAGGACGACACCACCGCCGAGGACGACGCCGAGGCCACCGAGCAGCAGCCCAAGGACAAGGACGACGAGGCCAAGGACTCCAAGGCGAAGGACGCCAAGGCGAAGGACGCCAAGGCCAAGGACTCCAAGGCCCCCGCCGACGAGCAGGACGAGGCCGACAGCGACGACGAGGACGGCGCCGAGTCCGGCGCGTCCGGCACCAGCCGCCGCAGGCGGCGCCGCCGTCGCCGCTCCGGGACCGGGGACGGCGAACCGGCGGTGGCGCCCGACGACCCGCCCAACACCGTGGTCCACGTGCGCGAGTCGCGGCCCGCCGCCGAGGCCCGCGCGGCCGCCGAGGACGAGGTGCAGGCGGTGCGCGGCTCGACCCGGCTGGAGGCCAAGAAGCAGCGCCGCCGCGAGGGCCGCGAGCAGGGCCGCCGCCGCCCGCCGGTGATCACCGAGGCCGAGTTCCTGGCCCGCCGCGAGTCGGTGGAGCGGGTCATGGTGATCCGCCAGGAGGGCGAGCGCACCCAGATCGCCATCCTCGAGGACAACGTCCTGGTCGAGCACTACGTCAACCGCGCCACGCACCAGTCGTACGTGGGCAACGTCTACCTCGGCAAGGTGCAGAACGTGCTGCCGTCGATGGAGGCGGCGTTCGTCGACATCGGCAAGGGCCGCAACGCGGTGCTGTACGCCGGCGAGGTCAACTGGGACGTGGCGGGCCTGGAGGGCCAGCCGCGCCGCATCGAGTCGGCGCTCAAGTCCGGCCAGTCGGTGCTGGTGCAGGTCACCAAGGACCCGGTGGGCCACAAGGGCGCCCGGCTGACCAGCCAGATCTCGCTGCCCGGCCGCTACCTGGTGTACGTGCCGGACGGCTCGATGACCGGCATCAGCCGCAAGCTCCCCGACAAGGAGCGCAGCCGCCTCAAGCAGATCCTCAAGAAGATCATGCCGGACAACGCCGGGGTGATCGTCCGTACCGCCGCCGAGGGCGCCACCGAGGAGGAGCTGGCGCGCGACGTGTCGCGCCTGGCGGCCCAGTGGGAGAACATCCAGAAGCAGGTCAAGTCGGCCTCGGCGCCGTCGCTGCTGTACGGGGAGCCGGACCTGACCATCCGGGTCGTCCGCGACATCTTCAACGAGGACTTCAGCAAGCTGGTCGTCTCCGGCGACGAGGCGTGGGACACCGTCTCGGAGTACGTGCGGTACGTGGCGCCGCACCTGGCCGACCGGGTGGAGCGCTGGAACGGCGGCCCCGACGTGGTGTCGGTGTTCCGCATCGACGAGCAGATCGCCAAGGCGCTGGACCGCAAGGTGTGGCTGCCGAGCGGCGGTTCGCTGGTCATCGACCGCACCGAGGCGATGACCGTGATCGACGTCAACACCGGCAAGTTCACCGGCCAGGGCGGCAACCTGGAGGAGACGGTCACCCGCAACAACCTGGAGGCGGCCGAGGAGATCGTGCGCCAGCTGCGGCTGCGCGACATCGGCGGCATCGTGGTGATCGACTTCATCGACATGGTGCTGGAGAGCAACCGCGACCTGGTGCTGCGCCGCCTGGTGGAGTGCCTGTCGCGGGACCGTACCAAGCACCAGGTCGCCGAGGTCACGTCGCTGGGCCTGGTGCAGATGACGCGCAAGCGGGTCGGGCAGGGCCTGCTGGAGGCGTTCTCGGAGACCTGCGAGTGCTGCAACGGCCGCGGCATCCACGTCCAGCTCACGCCCGTGGAGCCCAAGCCGGACAAGTCGGCCGGCACCGGCGGCGGCCGCCGCCGCAAGCGCAAGGGCGAGGTCGAGAAGGCCGTCGAGGAGAAGCTCGCGCAGCACGAGTCCGCCAAGGCCGAGGCGGCGAAGGCGGACGCCGAGGAGGCGCCCGCCGAGGAGCCGGCGGCCGCGCAGGCCGCCGAGACCGCCGAGCGTCCCGCCCGTCGCCGCCGTTCCAGCCGGAGCAAGAGCGCGGCGGCCAAGGCCGAGGCGGAGGCCGCGCCGGCGGCCGAGGCCGCGAGCGACGAGGAGGAGTCGCCGGCGGAGGCGGCCGTGGAGGCCGCCGACGCCGCGGCCGAGGCCGTACCGGGCACGCTGGAGGCCGTGGAGCCCGCCGACGACGGCGAGCAGCCCGCCGCGGCCGAGGACGGCGAGGAGGCGCCGACCGCGGCCAACGGCCGTCGCCGCCGCACCCGCCGGACCCGCGCGAAGGCCGAGGTCGGCGCGGCCGACGCCGGGCAGGCCGACGCCGAGTAGGGCCGATGAGCCGGGCGCCCGGACCGGACCGCGTGGTTCGCGCTCCGGTCCGGGCATCCGGTACCCTTGGACTTCGGCGCGTGCGAGCGCGTCGTTCGGCTTCGCACCCCGAGCCCGAGGGATCGGGACGTGCGTCCCCCGCTCGTCCGGCGGGGTCCAAGCACAGAGCACCGGGTCCAGACCCCGGTGTGCCGCCTCCGGTTCCGGCCGGGGGTAGGCCCTCATCCGAGGGCTGGTGGAAGACCACGTGTGGGACCGGTTGATTCCGGAAGCGCGCGCTAACGAAGGGTTTCCGCGGTGTACGCGATTGTCCGCGCAGGCGGCAGGCAGGAGAAGGTGGCCACGGGCGACGTGCTCACCGTCGACAAGCTGGCCGGTGAGGTCGGCTCGACGGTCACGTTCCCGGCCGTGCTGGTGGTCGACGGCGACGACGTCGTCAGCTCCAAGGCCGACCTTGCCAACTACGAGGTGACCGGCGAGATTCTCGGCGCGGTCAAGGGCCCCAAGATCAACATCATGCACTACCGGAACAAGACCGGGTACAAGCGGCGGATGGGCCACCGCCAGCCGTACACCCAGGTCAAGATCACCGGTATCAAGGCCGGGAAGTAAGGAGCGGTCACATGGCACACAAGAAGGGCGCGTCGTCCAGCCGCAACGGTCGCGACTCGACCTCCAAGCGCCTGGGTGTCAAGCGCTTCGGCGGCCAGCTGGTGAACGCCGGCGAGATCCTGGTCCGCCAGCGCGGCACCCACTTCCACCCCGGGCCCGGCGTCGGGCGCGGTGGTGACGACACGCTGTTCGCGCTGGTCGCGGGCACCGTGGAGTTCCGGCGCTACCGCGGCCGCAACGCGGTGAGCATCGTCCCGCCGGCGGAGTAATCCGCCGCACAGCGACGTTGGTGAAGGGGCGGACCGAACCCGGTCCGCCCCTTCGTCTCGTTACCGGGCACCGAACCGTCCAGCCTCAGCCGTCCAGCCGTAGGAGAAGACCATGGCCGCAGCCACCCAGCAGGGCGCGCAGTTCGTCGACCGTGTGGTGCTGCACGTCGTCGCGGGTCACGGCGGCCACGGCTGCGCCTCGATCCACCGGGAGAAGTTCAAGCCGCTCGGCGGCCCCGACGGCGGCAACGGCGGCCGCGGCGGCAACGTGGTCCTGCGCGTGGACACCGGCACCGCCAGCCTGCTGGAGTACCACCGCCGCCCCTACCGCAAGGCGCCCAACGGGCGTCCCGGGCAGGGCGGGCACCGCACCGGCGCCAACGGCGACGACGTGGAGCTCAGCGTGCCGGACGGCACGGTCGTCAAGGACCGCGACGGCAACGTGCTGGCCGACCTGGTGGGGGAGGGCACCCGCTTCGTCATCGCGCAGGGCGGGCACGGCGGCCTCGGCAACGCGGCGCTGGCCTCGG
Organism: Actinomadura sp. NPDC047616; assembly: GCF_040642915.1. NCBI lineage: Bacteria > Bacillati > Actinomycetota > Actinomycetes > Streptosporangiales > Thermomonosporaceae > Actinomadura > Actinomadura sp. NPDC047616. The sequence continues at coordinate 28,458 of NZ_JBEYTB010000012.1, read as the reverse complement.
CCAAGCGCAAGGCGCCCGGGTTCGCGCTGCTGGGCGAGCCCGGCGACGAGCGCGAGGTGGTGCTCGAACTCAAGAGCGTCGCGGACGTGGCGCTGGTCGGCTTCCCCAGCGCGGGCAAGTCGTCGCTGATCGCGGCGATGTCCGCGGCCCGCCCCAAGATCGCCGACTATCCGTTCACCACGCTGGTGCCGAACCTGGGCGTGGTCGAGGCGGGCGACACCACGTTCACCGTCGCCGACGTGCCCGGCCTGATCGAGGGCGCCAGCGAGGGCCGCGGCCTGGGCCACGCGTTCCTGCGGCACATCGAGCGCTGCTCCACCCTGGCGCACGTGCTGGACTGCGCCACCCCCGAGCCGGGACGCGACCCGGTCAGCGACTTCGAGGTGATCGAGCGGGAGCTGGCCGCCTACGACCGCGAGCTGGGCGACCGCCCGCTGTCGGACCGGCCCCGCCTGGTCGTGCTGAACAAGGTGGACGTGCCGGACGCCCGTGATCTGGCCGAGCTGGTGCGGCCCGAGTTCGAGAAGCGCGGCATGAAGGTGTTCGAGGTGTCGGCGGCCAGCCGCGAGGGGCTGCGGGAGCTGACGTTCGCGCTGGCGGAGATGGTGGAGGCGTACCGGGCGGCGCTGCCCCCGGCCGAGCCGACCCGCCTGGTGATCCGGCCGCGTCCGGTCGGCGGCGCCGACTTCGAGATCAAGGACATGGGCGACAACACCTACCTGATCACCGGTGAGAAGCCGGTGCGCTGGCTGCGCCAGACCGACTTCACCAACGACGAGGCGGTGGGCTACCTGGCCGACCGGCTGGCTCGTCTGGGCGTGGAGGAGGCGCTGGCCGAGGCGGGCGCGGCCGCGGGCGCCACCGTGCTGATCGGCACGCCGGACGACTCGGTGGTCTTCGACTGGGAGCCGGACGTGTCCGCCGGCGGCGGTCCCGGGCACGGCCCGCGCGGCACCGACAGCCGCCTCGACGGCCGCTGAACCAGACCCATCCATCGGCTCCATCGGCGAGGGAGAGCATGAGCAGCGAGCGCAGCGCCGTGATGACGGCCGGCGACGAGCTCGCGCGGGCGCGTGAGGTGTTCGCCGGGGCCCGGCGGATCGTGGTGAAGGCGGGGTCGTCCTCGCTGACCACCCCGCTCGGCACCATCGACGCCGACCGGGTGGACGCGCTGGTCGACGTGCTGGCCGCCCGGCGCGCCGCGGGCAAGGAGATCGTGTTCGTCTCGTCCGGCGCGATCGCCGCCGGCCTCGGGCCGCTGGGCCTGGCGCGCCGGCCGTCCGACCTGGCGTTGCAGCAGGCCGCGGCCAGCGTGGGGCAGGGCCTGCTGATCGCCCGCTACACCTCCTCGTTCGCCCGCTACGGGCTGACGGTCGGGCAGGTGCTGCTGACGTCCAACGACATGATCCGCCGGGCCCACCACCGCAACGCCCAGCGCACCCTGGACCAGCTGCTCGCCCTGGGCATCGTGCCGATCGTCAACGAGAACGACACGGTCGCCACCGACGAGATCCGGTTCGGCGACAACGACCGGCTGGCCGCGCTGGTCGCGCATCTGACCCGGGCGGACGCCCTGCTGCTGCTGTCGGACGTGGACGCCCTCTACACCGGCGACCCGCGCCGGCCCGGCGCCCGCCGCGTCGAGCAGGTCCGCGAGCCCGCCGACCTGGCGGGCATCCGCATCGGCGGGCCGAACCAGGCGCGCAAGGTCGGCACCGGCGGCATGATCACCAAGATCGAGGCGGCGCGGATCGCGGGCGTGCCGGTGGTGCTGACCAACGCCGCGTCCGCCGCGCCCGCTCTGGCGGGGGAGCCCGTCGGGACGTACTTCCACCCGTCCCGGGAGAGCCGCATGTCCACCCGGCACCTGTGGCTGGCGCACGCCACCACCGGGCAGGGCCGCATCGTCCTCGACGCGGGCGCGGTCGAGGCCGTGGTCAAGCGCCGCAAGTCGCTGCTGCCCGCCGGGGTGACCGGCGTGGAGGGCGACTTCGCCGCGGGCGACCCGGTGGACCTGTGCGGCGCGGACGGCCGCGTGGTGGCGCGCGGGCTGGTGAACTACGACGCGGGGGAGATCCCCGACCTGATGGGCCGCTCCACCCGGTGGCTGGCCCGCGAGCTGGGGCCCGAGTACGAACGCGAGATCATCCACCGCGACGATCTCGTGATCCTGGACGTCTGACTGGACCTGGACAGTAAGGAGCCGGTGATGGGTGAGCGGGACCGGGAGCGCGAGGAGTTCCTGCGCGTGGCGCGGCTGGCCAAGGACGCCACGGCGACGCTGGCGCCGCTGCCGCGCGCGGCCAAGGACGCGGCCCTGCACGCGATCGCCGACGGGCTGACGGCCGCCGCGCCCGAGATCGTCAAGGCCAACGCGGGCGACGTGGCGCGGGCCCGGGAGGCGGGCATCTCCGAGTACATGATCGACCGGCTGAGCCTGTCGACCGAGCGGATCGCCGCGATCGCCGAGGCGGTCCGCAAGGTCGCCGCGCTGCCCGACCCGGTCGGCGAGACGGTGCGCGGGAACGTCCTGCCCAACGGGCTGGAGCTGCGGCAGATCCGGGTGCCGCTGGGCGTGGTCGGGATCATCTACGAGGGCCGTCCCAACGTCACCGTGGACGCCGCCGCGCTGTGCCTCAAGAGCGGCAACGTGGCGATGCTGCGCGGCTCGTCGTCGGCGATCGAGTCCAACACGGTGCTGGTGCGGGTGATGCAGGACGCGCTGGCCGGCACGGCGGTGCCGCAGGAGGCGGTCCAGCTCGTGCCCGGCACCAGCCGCGAGTCGGTCAAGCACCTGATGCGGGCGCGCGGCCTGGTGGACGTGCTGATCCCGCGCGGCGGCGCGTCCCTGATCAACTCGGTGGTGGAGGAGTCGACCGTCCCGGTGATCGAGACCGGGGTCGGCAACTGCGCGGTGTACGTGGACGCCTGGGCCGACCTGGACATGGCCGTCGACATCGTCGTCAACGCCAAGACCCAGCGGCCGTCGGTGTGCAACGCCGCCGAGACGCTGCTGGTGCACGCGGGCATCGCCGAGGCGTTCCTGCCGCGGGCGCTGGAGGCGCTGCGCGCCAAGGGCGTGACCGTGCACGGCGACGAGCGGGTCCGCGCCCTCGCGGCCCGGAACGGCCACGACGATGTCGTCCCGGCCACCGAGGAGGACTGGTACGCCGAGTACCTGTCCCTGGACATCGCCGTCCGCGTCGTCGACTCCCTGGACGAGGCGGTCGCGCACATCCGCACGTACGGCTCCGGGCACACCGAGGCGATCGTCACCTCCTCCCAGCAGGAGGCCCGCCGGTTCGTGGCGACGGTGGACTCGGCCGCGGTCATGGTCAACGCCTCCACCCGCTTCACCGACGGGGAGGAGTTCGGCTTCGGCGCCGAGATCGGCATCTCGACCCAGAAGCTGCACGCCCGCGGCCCCATGGGGCTGCCGGAGCTGACGTCCACCAAGTACGTGGTGACGGGGGAGGGCCACCTGAAGGGCCAGACCCCGCCCGCCTCCTGAGGCCGCCGCTCAGCCGCCGTGCCCGGCGTCGAGCGGCAGCTCGGCGCCGACGACGAAGCCGCCGAGCGGCCCGCGACCGGCGCGCAGCGTCCCGCCGACGCTGCGCGCCCGTTCGGTCATGCCGACCAGCCCGAACCCCCGAGGGCCGTCGTCCGCCGCCGGTCCGCGGCCGTCGTCCTCGACGGTGACCAGCAGCCGGTCGTCCGCCCGGCACAGCGAGATCCGCACCGACCGCGCGTCGGCGTGTTTGATCACGTTGGTGAGGGCCTCCTGAACGATGCGGTACGCCGCCACGCCGACCTCGGCGGGGATCTCGGTGTCGCCGCGCTCGTCCAGCGTGACCTCCAGGCCCGCGGCCCGCGCCACGTCCGCCAGCTCGCCCACCCGGTCCAGCTCGGGCAGGGGCTCGCCGGCGCCGCCGTCGGCGGCGCGCAGCACCGCCAGGGTGGCGCGCAGCTCCTTGCGGGCGGTCCGGCAGGTGCCCGCGATGTCGCCGAGGGCCTCGGCCAGCTCGGCGCGGTCGATCGGCCGGTCGCCCCCCACCAGGTGCGCCGCCGCCCCGGCCCGCACCCCGATCACCGTGATGCTGTGCGAGAGCAGGTCGTGCAGGTCGCGGGCGATGCGCAGCCGCTCCTCGGCCACGCGCCGCCGGACCTCCTCCTCGCGGGTCCGCTCGGCGCGCTCGGCCCGGTCGATGATCGCCGCCACGTACGCCCGGTGGCTCCGCCACGCCTGGCCCGCGATCACCGCGTCGGCGGTCCACCCGATCGCGCCCAGCTGCGGCGCGCCGAAGTGCACGCCCGACTTCACCACGGTCATGCCGGTGAGCACGACCGCCAGGACCCCCAGGCCGGACAGCACCGCCTGCCGCCGCCCGCCCAGTGCGGACAGGGTGAACAGGGCCAGCAGCCCGGCCGGGATGCCCGCCTCGTTGCGGTACTCCAGCAGGTTGTAGGGCACCAGCAGCACGACCACGGCGACCATCACCACCGCCGGGCATCTGCGCCGCCACGTCAGCACCGTGTACGCGCCGCCCAGCAGCAGCACGCCCACCGCGTTCAGCGGCCGGTGGCCGGGATGCACCAGTGCGTAGGTGACCGCGGCGGTGGCCATCACACCCGCGAGCGGGCCGTCCTGGAGGGAGCGGTTCTTCTTCAGCGCGTCGAGCAGCACGCGCCCATCCTGGCGTGTGCGGCGGAGACGCGCGACGGCCCGGGCGTCCCGGCGGGGACGCGCGGGCCGTCGTGGCGCGGTGCGGTCAGGCGCCGCCGTTGGTCCGGCGGGTGACGCGGTCGAACAGGCCGCCCGCGGCGGACGCGGCGCCCTCGGCGATGTCGCGGACCTTGCCGATGAACGGGTCGGCGCTCTGCGACCACGACTCGCGGTAGGCGTTGGCCGCGTTGCGGATCTCCTCGGAGATCGAGGCGTTGGCGTCGTCCTCGCGGCGCGGGTAGTCGCCGCCCAGGATCCGCTCGTACTCGCCGCTCGTCGCCCACCGGTCGATCTCGGCGAACCGGATGACCGGGTACGGGTGGGTGAGGTTCAGCAGGTTGAGGAACTTCAGGAACCCGTCGCGGACGTCCCCGGCGGCGTCGTACTCGCGGGCCTGCGCCAGGAACGCCTCGGTGTTCATCTCCGACAGGCGGGTGCCGCCGGCCATCTTCATCATCGTGCGCTTGGCCGCGTCGAGGTCCTGCCCGGCCAGCAGCCCCGCCCGGTCGGCCGACAGCTCGGCCTTGCGGAACCACTCCTGCAGCCCCATGATGATCGCCGCGATGCCGATGTTGCCCAGCGGCAGCCACGCCAGCCGCGCGCCCAGCCGGGTCAGGATCATCATCATCGTCTGGTAGACCGCGTGGCCGGACAGGATGTGCCCGACCTCGTGCGCGATGATGAACCGCAGCTCCTCGTCGTCGTGCAGGTCCAGCAGCCCGGTGTTGACCACGATGAACGGGTGGTCGGACCCGATCGCCATGGCGTTGGGCTGCGGCGACTGCTGGACGTAGACCTCGGGGACCTCCGGAAGGTCCAGGATGTAGGCGGCGTCGCGCACCATGTCGTGCAGGTTGCGGAACTGGTTGTCGCCCGCCCGCACCGCCCCGCCGAGGAAGGCCAGGCGGATCGCCCGCTCGTTGAACAGCCCCGACAGCCGTCGCAGGACGACGTCGAACCCGGTCAGCGAGCGCAGCGCCACCAGCGCCGAACGGTCCGCCGGGTGTTCGTAGGCACGGGAACTGATCCCGGGAAAGCGTGTGCGCGCTCGGTCCGGTGTATTCGTCGTCATATCCGGCATGGTATGTCCGACGAACGCCGCGGCCCCCGGGTTCCCCGCAAGATCGCCGGTCGGCCGCGTCCGGCAGCGGCCGCGAACTTTTCCCGTGTGGCCGGCGTCCGCGTGCCCGCGCCCGAGTCCGGGCCCCACCGAACTGCGGCGCGGGCGGGGTGCGTACGGCCTGGCATGCGGGATCAGGGCGGCGTGATCGCGCCGGGGGGTTGCGCTCCCGGCGGGCTTGGGGCTGGAATGCGGATCAGCAGCGGCGTGGCGCGAGGAGGCGCGATGTTCGATCCGAAGGCCGAGGCCATGTCCCGGGACGAGCGGGCCGCGCTGCAGCGGCACCGCCTGTGGGGCCTGATCGACCGGCTGCTGGCGACCGGGGGCGTGCAGGGCGAACGGCTCCGCGAGGCCGGGATCGAACGCGGCGCCGACGTCACCCTGACCGATCTGCCGCGGCTGCCGTACACCACCAAACAGGACCTGTGGGACGCCTACCCGTTCGGCATGGTGGCCGTGCCGCGGGACCAGATCGCGGCCGTGCACGGGTCCAGCGGCACCCGCGGACGGCCCACCCTCGTCGCCTACACGCGTGCCGACCTGGAGCTGTGGGCGGCGATGTGCGCCCGGTCGCTGGCGTGCGCGGGCGCCGGGCCCGGCAGCGTCGTCCACAACGCCTACGGATACGGCCTGTTCACCGGCGGCATCGGCATCCACCAGGGCGCGGTGGCGCTCGGCGCCACCGTGGTGCCCATGTCGGGCGGGATGACCGAACGGCAGGTCCGCATGATCGCCGACCTGCGTCCCGACATCCTGACCTGCACGCCCGCGTACGCGCTGCGGCTGGGCGAGGCGGCCGCCGAGGCGGGCGCGGACGTGTCGTCGCTGCGCGCCGGGGTGTTCGGCGCCGAGCCGTGGTCGGCGGAGATGCGCGCCGCCATCGAGGCCGTCCTGCCGATCAAGGCGGTGGACATCTACGGGCTGTCGGAGATCATCGGGCCGGGCGTGGCCACCGAGTGCCTGGAGCAGAACGGCCTGCACGTCAACGAGGACCACTTCATCGTCGAGACGATCGACCCCGAGACGGGCGAGCCGTGCGCCGAGGGGCGGCTCGGCGAACTGGTGTTCACCACCCCCACCAAGCAGGCGCTTCCGCTGCTGCGCTACCGCACCGGCGACATCGCCTCCCTCACCCACGGCGCGTGCGACTGCGGCCGGACGCTGGTGCGGATGAGCAAGGTCACCGGCCGCGTCGACGACATGCTGGTGATCCGCGGCGTCAACGTCTACCCCAGCGAGGTGGAACGGGTGCTGCTGGCGTCCGGCCTGGTCGGACCGCACTACCAGCTCGTCGTCGACCGCCGCGAGCCCCGCAGCCGGCTGATCGTGGCCTGCGAGCCGCACGAGGGCCGGGAGGTGTCCGCCGAGCTGGCCCGGCTGCTGCGCGCCGAGATCGGCCTGGCCGCCGAGGTGCGCGCCCTGCCCGCGGGCGCCGTCCCGCGCGTGGAGGTCGGCAAGGCGGTGCGGGTCGTGACGTGGGAGTCCGGCGAACCGCCCATCCCGGGCCTGGACCGGCCCCTGGCGGCCACCTGACGGCACCCGATCGACCCCCGGTGGGTTCGATCACGCCCGCCGCTGGCTATTCTCGTCGCCATGACGCAAAAGCGGCGACTGGGGATCATGGGCGGCACGTTCGACCCCATCCACCACGGCCACCTGGTGGCCGCCAGCGAGGTCGCCCACGTCTTCTCGCTGGACGAGGTGGTGTTCGTGCCCACCGGCCGCTCCGCGCACAAGGAGGGCCGCCTGATCACCCCCGCCGAGGACCGCTACCTCATGGCCGTGATCGCCACCGCGTCCAACCCCCGGTTCTCGGTCAGCCGGATCGACATCGACCGGCCCGGCCCCACCTACACCGTCGACACCCTGCGCGACATGCGCCGCCTGCACGGCCCCGACACCGAACTGTTCTTCATCACCGGCGCCGACGCCCTGGCCAAGATGCTCACCTGGCACGACGCCGAGGAACTGTTCGAGCTGGCGCACTTCATCGGCTGCACCCGCCCCGGCCACAAGCTGGCCGACCCGGGGCTGCCCAACGGCCGGGTCAGCCTGATGGAGGTGCCCGCCCTGGCGATCTCCTCCACCGAGTGCCGGGACCGGGTCCGCGCGGGCGAGCCGATCTGGTACCTGGTGCCGGACGGGATCGTCCAGTACATCAACAAGCGGGCCCTGTATCACGACCAGGCCGCCTGACCGGGGGGTCACTAGGGTGTCATCGCCCTGACCTGCCCGGACATCACCTGATATTGGTTTCCCCGCGACGCGGCGCGGGCCATACCCTGGAAAGGGACCGCCCGGTGCCGGAGGACCTGGCCGCACCGGGACACGACAACGAACGGGGCCCGTTCCCACCGCCCGTGAGAGGGTGTATCCGGGAACCGTCCCCGACAGGGAGGATCGCGAGCGCATCGTGACCGCATCCGACAGGGCCGTGCAGCTGGTCCGGCTCGCCGCCGAGGCGGCGAGCGACAAGCTGGCCGACGACATCCTTGCCTACGACGTCAGCGAGCAGCTGGTGATCACCGACGCCTTCGTGCTGTGCTCGGCGCCCAACGACCGGCAGGTCCGCGCCATCGTCGACGAGGTCGAGAAGCGCCTGCGCGAGGACGCCGGCGCCAAGCCCGTCCGCCGCGAGGGCGAACGCGAGGGCCGCTGGGTGCTGCTCGACTACGTCGACGTCATCGTGCACATCCAGCACGAGGAGGAACGCGGCTACTACAGCCTGGAGCGGCTGTGGAAGGACTGCCCCCTCATCGAGCTGCCCGACAGCATCAACGCCCACGCCGCCCAGCGCCCCCGCGCCGTGGGGAGCCCGCGTGACTGAGCCCCGCAGGACCCCCGGCAAACGCACCCTCGTCCTCTGGCGCCACGGCCAGACCCTCTGGAACGTCGAGAACCGCTTCCAGGGCCGGACCGACGTCCCGCTCGACGAGACCGGCGTCCGGCAGGCCGAACGCGCGGCCCGGCTGCTGGCGGCGCTGCGCCCCACCGCGATCCTGGCCTCGCCCCTGCAGCGGGCCGCCCGCACCGCCGACGCCCTGGCCGCCGTAACCGGCCTGCCCGTCCGGCACGACCCCGACCTGGTCGAACGCGACGGCGGTGCCTGGGAGGGCCTCACCGGCAAGGAGATCCGCGAACGCTACCCGGCCGAGCGCGCCGTCTGGCAGCCCCCCGGCGGCGAGACCGCCGCCCAGGTCGGCAAGCGCGTCAGCGCCGCCCTCGAACGCGCCATGGACGACCTGCCCCCCGACGGCCTGCTCGTCGTCGCCTCCCACGGCGCCGCGATCCGCCTCGGCATGTCCCAGATGCTCGGCCTCCCCGAAGACGTCTGGGACAGCATCGGCGGCCTGTCCAACTGCTGCTGGTCCGTCCTCACCGAGCGGCGCAACGGCGGCTGGCGCCTGGCCGAGCACAACGCCGGCACCCTCCCCGAACCCGTCCTCAGCGACGACCGCACCGACAACGGTGCCTGACCCACCGCCCGATATTCGATTCGAGTCCACCGCCCCTGTTCCTATACACTGGCGGAGCGCTGCGGGATGAACGTCCACGCAGCGGCGGGGCTATGGCGCAGTTGGTAGCGCGCCTCCATGGCATGGAGGAGGTCTGGGGTTCGAATCCCCATAGCTCCACTCGATCCGAGGGCCGGTGTGGTCGCAGCTCGCTGCTTCCCCATCGGCTCTCGTCGTTTCTCCCGGGGGGCGACCCCCCGGAGCCCCCCGGCTGCGACTCGCGTTGGACGCTCGCCGCGTGTGGCTGGTGTGGTCAGCCGCGTTCCCGGTTGTTCGGACCTGGGGCCGGTGTGGTCGCAGCTCGCTGCTTCCCCATCGGCTCTCGTCGTTTCTCCCGGGGGGCGACCCCCCGGAGCCCCCCGGCTGCGGCTCGCGTTGGACGCTCGCCGCGTGTGGCTGGTGTGGTCAGCCGCGTTCCCGGTTGTTCGGACCTGGGGCCGGTGTGGTCGCGGCAAGCCGGTTCCACTGGCCCTCGTGGAAATGGCGGCTTGTGTGTTGAGGCGGCAAGGGTTGCGCCTGCGGTGGCGGTGCGGCACTCGAAGGATCCGGACGGGCCGATGTTGATGTTCGACGCTGGGGCCTGGGCGGCGTTCGCCCAGTCCGTGAAGAGCAGCACGCACGACCTGGTCTGACGGAGAGCGCACGCGGGGAAGGCGCCAAGAGGGACGCGAGACGACCGCGTCGCCGATCCGCCGCAGGTGCGTTGAGGGCGTCATATGGCGCAAGAGCAGTCACAGCGACCCGAAAGAAGGTCGCGTGTTGAGGTCGCTCGGTGGCGTCGGAGCCCCCACGGCGGCGAGAGCGGCGGCATGTGCGTCGAGATCGCCCAGTGGAGCAAGAGCAGCTACAGCCATGAACGCGGCGCCGTGCGGGATTTGAAGGATGCGGAGAGGGCCAGGCTCGTGTCGGCCCGTGTGGAGTGGGCGGTATTCGCTCAGGCTGTGAAGGACGGCCGCCGCTCACTTCCCTTCTGGTCGTGGTCACGGATGCGGGCGCGGTCGTGGCGGCGCGGCGGAGGTGGGTGGGGCGTGGCAAGGGTGGCGCGAGTGGTGTCTCGGGTGCACTAAGCTTTTTGTTGGCCGGTTGGAACGGCATCCGGGGCTATGGCGCAGTTGGTAGCGCGCCTCCATGGCATGGAGGAGGTCTGGGGTTCGAATCCCCATAGCTCCACAGACGAAGTTTCGGGTGAGCTTTCTGGAGCCCGGAAGGCGCAGGTGGCCTGTGAGGGGTGCACCTGGTGGCCTGGCGGAACATGAGGCACGGTCGGCGATGGCCGACTGTTGTGGCAGCGTCAGGATCGCGACACCGCCATATCGGCGACCTGCCGCGTGTATCGGCTGTGGCCGGCGCCTTCAGATCTCTGTCACGGTCGCGGCGGTGCAGGACGAAGGTCACTGTGTGCGGCAGGTCGCCGTAGACGATCATGCGTTCGGTGATGTCCCGGATGGGGCTCCTGGCGTCGACCGGGCGAAGGTTGTCGGGGGCGCCGTGTCCCCGTCTTCGGGTGTTCCGCTCACGCGTGTGTGTGGAGTGGTTTTCCGGCCAGGGCGAGCATGGCCTCGCCGAGAGCCTCGTTCTGGGTCGGATGCGCGTGGATCAGGGAGGCCACCTCGTCCGGTTCGGCCTGCCAGTGGTGGATCAGCTGGGCTTCGCCGATGAGTTCACCCACACGGTCGCCGACCATGTGCAGACCGACCACGGGGCCGTCGGACACGCGGACGAGCTTGATGGCGCCGGACGTCTTGAGGATCTGGCTCCTGCCGTTGCCGCCGAGGTCGTAGGTGAGGGTGGTGACCCGCGTTCCGTATTCCCGTTCGGCTTGCTCTTCCGTGAGACCGACGGAGGCGACTTCGGGGTGTGAGTACGTGACGCGCGGGATCCCGGTGTCGTCGATCGGGCGGGGGGCGAGCCCGGCGATGTCTTCGGCGACGAAAATGCCTTGGGCGAAGCCGCGGTGCGCCAGTTGCGGCCCGGCGACGATGTCGCCGACGGCGTAGGTGCCCGGCAGGTTGGTGCGCAGCCGCTCGTCGACGGTCACGAATCCGCGTTCCATCGCGACCCCGGCTTCGTCGAAGCCGTGCCCGGCGGTGTTCGGGCCGCGTCCCACGGCGACCAGCAGGAGGTCGGCGTCGAGGTCGTTCCCGGTCTCCAGGCCGACCGACACGCCCGTGGCGGTCTGGGCGGCGCCGATGACCTTCACCCCGGTCCTGCACGCGATCTTGCGGCGGCGGAAGGCCCGCTCGAGAAGTTTCGAGGCGAACTCGTCCTCGGTGGGCAGCAGGCGGGGCAGGGCCTCGACGATGGTGACGTGCGCGCCGAAGGAGGCCCACACGGAGGCGAACTCCACCCCGATCACCCCGCCCCCCAACACGACCACGCGCTCCGGCACGTGGTCCAGGGTCAGCGCCTGGTCGCTGGTGATGATGCGCCCGCCGAGCTCAAGACCGGGCAGAGTGCGGGGGAGGGAGCCGGTCGCCAGGATCGTGTGCCTGCCGGTGTGGCGGACGCCGTCCACCTCGACGGTGTTGTCCCCCAGAAACGTTCCGGCCCCTTCGACCAGGGTGATCCGGTGGGCCTTGGCCAGCCCTTGCAGCCCCTTGTACAGGCGCGTGACGATGCCGTCCTTGTACTTGTGCACGCCCGCCATGTCGATGCCCGCGAGGGTGGTCTTGACGCCGAAGTGCTCGCCCTCACGGGCGGTGTCGGCGACCTCCGCCGCGTGCAGGAGCGCCTTGGTGGGAATGCAGCCGCGGTGCAGGCAGGTGCCGCCCAGCTTGTCCTTCTCGATCAGCGTCACGGACAGACCGAGTTCGGCCGCGCGGAACGCCGCGGCGTAGCCCCCCGATCCACCGCCCAGGATCACCAGATCCGTCATGTCCGCTCTCCTCGTCGTCGTGTGCCCGTCCGGCGCGCCTGGGCTTCCGCGTAGAGCCGTCCGGCGCGATAGGACGACCGCACCAGCGGCCCGGACATCGCACCCGCGAATCCCATCTCGAGCGCGGTCTCGCGCAGCCGCACGAACTCCTCAGGGCGCACCCACCGCGCCACGGGATGATGCCGTGGGGACGGCCGCAGGTACTGGGTGATGGTGACCAGGTCACAGCCGGCGGCGCGCAGGTCGCGCAGCGACTCGATCACCTCGCCGGAGGTCTCGCCCAGCCCGAGGATGAGGTTCGACTTGGTCACCAGGCCCGCCGCGTGGGCCTGGGCGAGCACGTCGAGGGAGCGCAGGTAGTCGAAGCCGGGCCGGATGCGCCGGAACACCCGGGGGACCGTCTCGATGTTGTGCGCCAGCACCTCGGGCCGCGCGGTGAACACCTCGTCCAGCAGCGTGGTGTCGCCGCTGAAGTCGGGGATCAGCAGTTCGACGCCGGTTCCCGGGTTGAGCTCGTGGATCTGCCGCACGGTCTCGGCGTACAGGCGGGCTCCCTCGTCGGGGAGGTCGTCGCGCGCGACGCCGGTGACGGTGGCGTACCGCAGCCCCATGGCGCGCACCGACTCGGCGACCCGGCGGGGCTCGTCGGCGTCCACGGCGGACGGCTTGCCGGTGCCGATGTCGCAGAAGTCGCAGCGCCGGGTGCACACCTCGCCCCCGATGAGAAAGGTGGCCTCCCGGTCTTCCCAGCACTCGAAGATGTTGGGGCAGGCCGCTTCCTGGCACACCGTGTGCAGCCCCTCGGAGCGCACGAGGCGCTGCAGCTCGGTGAACTGCGGGCCGAGCCGGACCCTCGCCTTGATCCACGGCGGCTTCTGCTCGATCGGCGTGCGGCTGTTGCGCACCTCGAGGCGCAGCAACTTCCGGCCCTGTGGTCGTACTGCGGTCATCGGGCCACTGTCCGCGCTGCGGGCGTGCCGGCCAAGGGTTGCGCGCTGTTGCAACGGAGGCCGAATACCGGCTGCTCGATGCGGTACGGCATCAACGGGATCTCGATACGTGTGTCGCCCCCGCGCCCATCCGGCGACGCAACGCCCGTGCAACTCTTGGACGGCACTGGGCAGCGCCCATATGACCTGCGGGAAGCGCTGGTCCGAGATGCCGTCCCATTGGCGTGCGCCATCTTCGGCGACGCGGGGTGGACGGTGACCGTCCGCGCCGAGATGTCGCGGCTGCGGCGGCATCTGGGCAGGGTCCTCCGGCACCGCCCGTACCGGTTCCACGATCGCGTCGAGGTGGCGGTGCAGCGGCCCGCGCATCCTGGCGACCTGCTGCCGGCTCCACCGCGCCCGCTGTGCACCGCCGCGGGCTGACTGCAACTCCGCTGCAACCGTTGGCCGCCCGGCCTGCGGCGCGTATCACGGTGCCAGGTGATCCGCCGCCGCTGCTGATTCGGCGAGCCGAAGGAGTTCCCGCCATGACGACGACCACGCTCATTCGCCGTGCCGAGGCGCGGCGTGCACTGCCCTGGTACGCCTCCAACACGGCGGGGCCAACGCGTTCGGCAACCGGCCGAAAGGGCCGAACGCCGCCGTCGACTACCTGGTGCGCCTCGCCGTGACGCTGGTGGTCGGCATCGCGACGTTCCTCGCCTACTCCTTCCTCGTTGCCTTGCCGGTGCTTCACGAACCGGTCGTGGCAGGCGCGATGCACGGCGCCGCGCTGGGCTGGATGGTGCTGTGGGCGCTGTTCTACGTGCTCTGCCTGAACGGCCACGGCCTTCCTCGACCTGAAACCGATCAACCCTCGTAAGGAGACCCGAATGAGCATCGAAGGCAAAGTGGCCGTCGTGACGGGCGCCGGCCGCGGCATCGGCCGGGCGATCGCCCTGCGTCTCGCCGCGGACGGCGCGGACATCGCCGTCAACGACGTGCGCGCCGAAAGCGCCCAGGCGGTGGCCGAGGAGATCGAAGCGCTCGGGCGTCGAGCGGTGGCGCTGCCGGCCGACGTGAGCGATCGGGACGCCGTCTTCGGCCTCGTCGACAAGGCGGTCGACGCGCTGGGGCGGCTTGACGTGATGGTGTCCAACGCGGGCATCGCACAGGTCAAGCCGCTCACCGAGGTGACACCGGACGAGTTGGAGACCCTGTTCCGGGTCAACGTGTTCGGCGTCATCTACTGCCTGCAGGCCGCCGCGGCCCGGATGCGCGCGCAGGGCACCGGCGGGAAGATCATCAACGCCGCCTCGATCGCCGGGCACTCCGGGTTCGACTACCTCGGCGCGTATTCGGCGACGAAGTTCGGCGTTGTGGGCCTGACCCAGGCCGCGGCCAAGGAACTCGCGCCACACGGCATCACCGTCAACTCCTACTGCCCCGGCATCGTCGGCACCGACATGTGGGATCTGATCGACGGCAAGCTCGGCGCACACCTCGGCTTGGGCAAGGGACAGGCGCTCGAACGGTACGCCGCCGGGATCCCGCTCGGCCGCGTGCAGACCCCTGAGGACGTCGCCGCCTTCGTGTCCTACCTGGCCGGCCCGGACTCCGACTACATGACCGGACAGTCCGTGATGATCGACGGAGGCCTCGTGATGCGCTGACCCTCCGTTTCATCCGCGCTTCCGGCCGGTCCGCGACGTCGAGGCCGGCGGTGACGGTCGCAATGTGTGCGTCAAGCGGCGCCGCAACAGGGGTGCGCAGAGGGTGCGGCGTCGGCGAGGTTTGCAACTCCTGGCAACCCTGTCGGCCCGGCCGGTTTCCGTAGTTCCATGACCGCGGCGGTCGCCAGGACGGTGGCCGCATCGGCCGGTGAAAGGGGTTTTGCAGCATGACCGCGGTGGGCATCGTGGCCAATCCCGCATCGGGCCGGGACATCCGGCGGCTGGTGGCCAGTGCGTCGGTCTTCCCCACGGCCGAGAAGGCCAACATGGTGCAGCGCATGTTCACCGCTCTGGGCGTGGTGGGTGTCGAGAAGGTGTTCGTCTCCGTCGACCTGGGCGGGATCTCCGCCAACGTGCTGCGCGCCGTCCGCAACCGGCCCAAGACCGCCACCCCGTGGCCCGAGGTCCGCTTCGTCGACGACGACGCCATCACCAACGGCGCCGAGGACACCACCAACGCGGTGCGCCGCATGGTCGCCGCCGGAGCCCAGGTGATCATCTGCCTCGGCGGTGACGGGACGGCCCGCGTGGCCACGGCCGCGATGCTCGCGGGCCCCGGCCACGACATACCGCTGCTGTCGCTGTCCACGGGGACCAACAACGCCTTTCCCGAACTGCGGGAGGCGACCGTCGCGGGTCTGGCGGCGGGCCTGGTCGCCACCGGCGCCGTTGACATCTCCCTGGCCACGAACAGGGCGACCGTCCTTGAGGTGACCAGCGGGGATCGCAGTGAACTGGCCTTGGTCGACGTCGGCGTGTCCACCGCACGCTATGTGGGCTCCAGAGCCCTGTGGCACCCCGACGCGCTGACCGAGCTCTACTGCACCTTCGCCGAGCCGGACGCGATCGGCCTGTCCTCGATCCCGGGCTTGCTCTGCCCGAGTCCGCGGGACGAGCCTGACGGCGTCGTCCTGCGGCTGTGCCCGGTCGAGCGGGCGACCACCGTCGTCCACGCACCGATCGCTCCGGGACTGGTGCTGCCCGTCGGGGTGGCCGACTGGCGTCCTCTGCGCGTCGGCGAGCGGATCGAGGTGACCACCCGCCAGGGGGTGGTCGCGGTCGACGGCGAGCGTGAGATCGAACTGCACGGCGGCGCGGCGGCCGTGCGGCTCCGGGCGGACGGTCCCCGCTGTGTCGACATCACGGCCGCCATGACCCACGCGGCCAGGGCGGGCCTGCTCCGGCACGAGCTTTCTCCCGGTCAATGAAGCGACGTTCATCCAGAGACGTTCATGCAGAAAGGACGGTCACGATGACGACCACCCAGCCGGACCGGATCTCACTGGGGCTCGACGAGAAGGCGTTGCTCGACGCCTACCGGACGATGCGCACCATCCGTGACTTCGAGGAGCGGCTGCACGAGGAGTTCGCCACCGGCGAGATCCCCGGGTTCGTGCACCTCTACGCCGGTGAGGAAGCCTCCGCGACCGGGGTCTGCGCGCACCTCGACGAGCGGGACTCGATCGCCAGCACCCATCGAGGCCATGGCCACTGCATCGCCAAGGGCGTGGACGTCAAGTCGATGATGGCCGAGATCTACGGCCGCAAGACGGGGTCGTGTCACGGCAAGGGCGGCTCGAT
Source organism: Actinomadura sp. NPDC047616 (assembly GCF_040642915.1). NCBI lineage: Bacteria > Bacillati > Actinomycetota > Actinomycetes > Streptosporangiales > Thermomonosporaceae > Actinomadura > Actinomadura sp. NPDC047616. Next base: position 11,982 of record NZ_JBEYTB010000012.1, on the reverse strand, counting down.
GCACATCGCCGATCTGTCCAAGGGCATGCTCGGCGCCAACGGCATCGTCGGTGGCGGCCCGCCGCTGATCTGCGGCACCGCGCTGGCCGCCAAGCTGCAGGGCACGGGCGGGGTCGGAGTCGCGTTCTTCGGCGACGGCGCGAGCAACCAGGGGACGACGCTGGAGGCGATGAACCTGGCGTCGGTGTGGAACCTGCCGGCGATCTTCGTGGCGGAGAACAACGGCTATGCCGAGGCGACGTCGAGCACGTGGTCGGTGGCCGCGGACAACATCGCCGACCGCGCCGCCGGGTTCGGCATGCCGGGCGTGATCGTGGACGGGTTCGACTTCTTCGCCGTGTACGAGGCGGCGGGGGAGGCCGTCCAGCGGGCCCGCGAGGGCGGTGGCCCGACGCTGATCGAGATCAAGTTCACCCGCTACTTCGGCCACTTCGAGGGCGACCAGCAGACCTATCGCGCCGACGAGGTCGCCCGTGCCCGCGAGACGCTGGACTGCCTCAAGCGCTTCCGCGCCCGCGTCACCGAGAGCGGCCAACTGGACGCGTCGGCCCTGGACGGGATCGACGCCCAGGTCGCCGACCTCATCGACGCCGCGGTCGCCGAGGCGAAGCTGGCGCCGAAGCCGACCGCCGCCGACCTGACCACCGACGTCTACGTCACCTACTGACCCGACGGACTTCCAGGAGCGAGTCATGGCACGGACGATCAGCTACCGCGAAGCGATCAACGAGGCGCTCGCGCAGGAGATGGAACGGGACCCCTCGGTCATCGTCATCGGCGAGGACAACGCGGGCGGCGCCGGCAGCCCCGGCGACGACGACGCGTGGGGCGGCGTTCTCGGTGTCACCAAAGGGCTTTACCACCGCTTCCCCGGCCGGGTACTGGACACCCCGATCAGCGAGTCCGCGTTCATCGGCGCCGCGGTCGGCGCCGCCACGCGCGGCCTGCGCCCGGTCGCGGAACTGATGTTCATCGACTTCATGGGCGTCTGCTTCGACCAGATCTTCAACCAGGCCGCCAAATTCCGCTACATGTTCGGCGGCAAGGCCGAAACCCCCGTGGTGGTGCGCACCATGTACGGCGCGGGCCTCAACGCCGCCGCGCAGCACTCCCAGTGCCTGTACCCGGTCTTCACGCACATCCCCGGCCTGAAGGTCGTGCTGCCCTCCAGCCCGTACGAGGCCAAGGGCCTGCTCATCCAGTCCATCCGGGACAACGATCCGGTGATCTTCTGCGAGCACAAGGCCATGTACGACGTCACCGGCGAGGTACCCGAGGATAGCTACACGATCCCGTTCGGCGAGGCCAACGTGGTCCGTGACGGCGACGACGTCACGATCGTGGCACTGGGCCGCATGGTGGCGATGGCCGAGCAGGCGGCCGCGGAACTGGCCGGCCAGGGCATCGAGGCGGAGATCATCGACCCGCGCACCACCAGCCCGCTCGACACCGAGACGATCCTGGAGAGCGTCGAGAACACCGGCCGCCTCGTGATCGTCGACGAGGCGAACCCGCGCTGCGGCATGGCCTCCGACATCTCCGGCCTGGTGGCGCAGGAGGCCTTCGGCGCGCTGCGGGCGCCCATCGCGATGGTGACCGCGCCGCACACGCCCGTCCCGTTCGCGCAGTCTCTCGAGTCGCTCTACATCCCGGACGCGCAGAAGGTGACCAACGCCGTCAAGAAGACCATGGATTGGAAGAAGTGACGAAAGCCGTGAGTACCGAAGACGCCATCACGAAGGTCACCATGCCCAAATGGGGCCTGTCGATGACCAGCGGCAAGGTCACCGGCTGGATCGTGGCCGAGGGTGACGAGGTGACCGACGGCGACGAGCTGGCCGACATCGACACCGACAAGATCACGGGCGCTCTGGAGGCCACCGGGTCGGGTGTCGTACGGCGGCTCATCGCCGAGGTGAACGAGGACATCCCGGTCGGCGCCACCATCGCGCTCATCGCGCCCGCCGACGTGCCGGACGAGCTGATCGACCAGGTCGCCCGCGCCGCCCGGGAGGAGCTGGACTCCGGCGCGGTCGCGGAGGTCGCCGGGCCGATCACCGGCACGGTGACCGTGGACGGGCGGAGCATCTCCTACGCCACCCTCGGCGAGGGGGAGGAGACCGTGCTGCTCGTGCACGGCTACGGCGGCGACAAGAACTCCTGGCTGTTCGTGCAGGAACCGCTGTCCGCCGAGGCCACGGTGCACGCGATCGACCTGCCCGGTCACGGCGAGTCCACCAAGGACGTCGGCGACGGCTCCCTGGACACGCTCGCGGACGCCGTGCTCGGCTTCCTTGAGCAGCGGGGCATCACCCGGGTCCACCTGGTCGGCCACTCGCTCGGCGGCGCCGTGGTCACCGCGGCCGCCGCCCGCGAACCGGGCAAGGTCGCGTCGCTGACACTCGTGGCGCCCGCCGGTTACGGCACCGCCATCGACGCCGGATACCTGCGCGGATTCGCCGGCGCCTCGTCCCGCCGCGAGCTGAAACCGCACCTGACCAAACTGTTCGCCGACCCCTCGCAGGTCACCCGGCAACTAGCCGACGACCTGATGAAGTACAAGCGGCTCGACGGCGTGCCACAGGCGCTCGACACGCTGCTCGGCACCCTGCTCGACGGCGACCGGCCCGGCATCGACGTGGACGGCCTGCTCGACAGGATCGGCGCTCCGGTGCGAGTGGTGTGGGGCCGGGCCGATCAGGTGCTGCCCGTCGACAACGCCGGGACGCTGACCGGCCGCGCCCAAATCACCTACGTCGACGACGCCGGTCACATGGTGCACATGGAACAGCCTTCCGCCGTGGTCGGCGCCGTCACCAAGGCACTGAAGGGCTGAGCATCGTTCGTCGGGCGCCGACATGGCGTGCCAGGACGCTACCGCACCACCCGGTACGTCAGGTGGGTGACGAGGGCGGTGCCGGTCGGGGTGCCGACCGGTTCGAGGTTCGTGTCGCCGACGCCGTCGAACAGCCGCTCGCCCCGGCCGAGGATCACCGGGGCGACGTGCAGGCGCAGTTCGTCGATCAGTCCGGCCGCCAGGTACTGGTTGACCGTCTGGGCGCCGCCCGCGATCGCGACGTCGCGGTCGCCGGCGGCCTCGCGCGCCGCCGCCAGGGCCGCCTCGATGCCGTCGGTGACGAAGATGAACGTCGTGCCGCCCTTCATGGTCAGCGGCTCGCGGGGGTGGTGGGTCAGGACGAACACCGGCGCGTGGTACGGCGGTTCCTCGCCCCACCAGCCGGTCCAGTCCAGGTCCCAGTCCCCGCGGCCGGGGGTGAACATGTTGCGTCCCATGACGAACGCGCCCGCCGCGACGATGCCGTCCAGCACCGCCTTGTGCGTCTCGGGCTCGTCGAACATCCAGCGGTGCAGACGCTCGCCGACGCCTTCGCCGAACGGGTCGTCCAGGCTCTGGTGCAGGCCCGTCACGTACCCGTCGATCGACATCGCCATGTCACTGGTGACCTTGCTCATCTCTTCGCCTCCCTGTGGGGTGGTGTCGTTTCACAGGGGGGTCGGAGCGGCGGGGGAGGTCTCTACATGGCTCAGGAGAAATTTCTCAGCGGATTCCGGACGACAACGGCGGCGTGACGCCGAACCCCGGCCGCGCTGGTCATGTGGTCGAGGCGCGGCCGGGGGAGCGTGGCGCGGTCGGTCAGGCGCGGGGTTCGATGCGGGCGCCGCCGAAGATGACGCCGCGGGGCATGGGCATGTTCAGGAAGTCGTGCGGGAAGCCCAGCTCGATCTCGCTGACCTTCTCCAGGGCGGCCCGCTGGTCGTCGGTGAAGGTCACCTCCAGGGCCCCGAGGTTGTCCTCCAGCTGGGCGAGCGTGCGGGCGCCGATGATCGGCGCGGTGACGCCCGGGTTGAGCAGCGTCCAGGCGATCGCGACCTGCGACGGCGTCCGGCCCATCTCGGCGGCGACGTCCCGTACCGTGTCGGCGATGTCCAGGGCGTGTTCGGTCAGCGCCCCGTTGGCGGCCGCGACGTTCTTGCGGGTGCCCGTGACCTCTCCCTCGCCGCCGCCGTGGTCGAGGTCGGCGCGGGTGTACTTGCCGGTCAGCACGCCGCTGGCCAGCGGCGACCACGGGACGACGCCCAGGCCCATCTCCCGTGCCATCGGGATCAGGTCGCGTTCGGTGGTGCGCTGCGCCAGGCTGTACTCCACCTGCAGCGCGACCAGCGGGGCCCAGCCGCGCAGGTCGGCGATCGCCTGCATGCGGGAGACCTGCCAGGCGGGGGTGTCGGAGATCCCCGCGTACAGCACCTTGCCCGACCGGACGAGGTCGTCCAGGCCGCGCAGCACCTCCTCGACGGGGGTGGTGAAGTCCCAGGCGTGCAGGTACAGCAGGTCGATGTAGTCGGTGTCCAGGCGGCGCAGGCTCTGCTCGACCGAGTTCACCATGCTCTTGCGGTGGTTGCCGCCGGAGTTCGGGTCGCCCGGACGCGAGGCCATCGAGTACTTGGTGGCCAGCACCAGGCGGTCCCGCCGGTCCTTGGCGAACCTGCCGACCAGCCGTTCGGAGGTGCCGCCGGTGTACTGGCTGGCGGTGTCGACGAAGTTGCCGCCCCGGTCGACGTAGGCGTCGAAGATCCGGCGGGACTCGGCCTCGTCCGCGCCCCATCCCCAGTCGGTGCCGAACGTCATCGTGCCCAGCGAGAGCGGCGAGACGCGCAGCCCCGAACGGCCCAGCAAACGGTAGGTGTCCAGTTCCACGTGCATTCCCCTCGTGTCGTATGCAGGGTCCAGACTGCGGCGCCGGCGAGGGGACGGCCAGGGAGACCTCTTCCTGGGAAAGGTCTTCCCACCCGGACGTAGGATCAGGGCGATGGACACCACCCGGGAACTGGCGGCGTTCCTGCGGACGCGCCGTGAGCGTCTGGCTCCGTCCGACGTCGGGCTTCCGGAGTCGCGGCGGCCCCGGCGCACCCCCGGTCTGCGCCGCGAGGAGGTCGCCGAGCTGGCCGGCGTCAGCGTCGACTACGTGGTCCGCCTGGAGCAGGGCCGGGGCCTGCGGCCGTCGGCGAGCGTGCTGGACGCCCTCGCCCGCGCCCTGCGGCTGAGCGACGACGAACGCTCCTACCTGTTCGACCTGGCGGGGCAGCGCCCGTCCGTCCGGCCGCCGCGCCTCGTCCGGCCCCCGGCCTCGCTGGCGCGGCTGGTGGACGACCTGTCGCCGCTGCCCGCGATGCTGCTGGACCATCGCTTCGACATCATCGCCTGGAACCGCGAGATGTCCGCGCTGATGCTCGACTTCGGTGAACTGCCCGACGAGCACCGCAACGCGATGTGGCTGTGCGTGATGCATCCGGCGTTGCGGGGCTTCTTCCGCGACCGTGACCTGGTGCTCCGTGAGGGCATCGCCGACCTGCGGGCCGCCTGCGCCGCCCACCCCGACGACACCGCGCTGACCGGCCTGGTCGCCTCGCTGACCGCGGGCAGCGAGGAGTTCGCCCGGCTGTGGGCGCAGCGCGACGTCAAGGTGAACGGACGCGGCCACAAGCGCCTGGCGCATCCGGACGCGGGCCCGCTCACCATCGAGTTCGAGGTGCTGTCCCCGCTGCAGGAACCGCACCACCGGCTGGTGATCTACCGCGCCGCCGACCCGGCGTCCCAGGCCGCCCTCGACGCTCTCATCGGCCGCGCCACCCGCCCCCTGCAGCCCGTGGGCGCTTCCGACGGCCGGCCGCACTGACGCCGGGGCGGAGGGATTGCCCCTATATTCCGTCGCGGTTATATTCGTGGCGTGGCGACGACGTTCGAGGTGCTCGCGGAACCGCGGCGCAGGCAGATCCTCGACCTGCTGCGCGGGGGTGAGCGCATGGTCGGGGACCTGGTGGAGCGGCTTCCACTGCCCCAGCCGGCCGTGTCCAAGCACCTGAGGGTGCTGCGGGAGGCGGGCCTGGTGGAGGTCCGCCAGGACGCCCAGCGTCGCTGGTACCGGCTGCGGCCCGAGCCGCTGATGGAGATCGACGCCTGGCTGGAGCCCTACCGGCGGATGTGGTCGGACCGGCTGGACGCGCTCGAACGGCATCTGGACGCGATGCCCGACCGCGACGACGAGGCCTGACCGAGCCGCCAGCGGCCGGTCACCCGCCCGGGGTGACGGGCGCCGGGCCGTGGTGGGTGGCGTGCCGGCGGAAGGGCCATTGGTGCACCGGGCGCAGCAGCAGGTCGTCCGGTGGGTCGGGCAGACGCGGCGGGGCGCCCGTTCCGTGGACGATGACGACCACCCTGTCCTGCCCTCCGGTGTAGGTGCTGACACCGAGGCAGGCCCCGGCGGCGAGCAGGGCGGGGACCGCACTCGATCTCCCGTTTGCGGCCCTTGATCACTCCCTCGATCACCACCTCGGAGCCCCACGGCACCGGCAGGCCCGTCACGGGGGCCTTGGTGACCGGGGCGGGCGCGCCGCGCAGGGCGCCGGCCAGCTCGTACTCGTTCTGGTCGTACTCCATCGGGGTGGAGGCGACGATAGAGATCACCGGGTCGTTGCCGAGGGTGATGGCGAGGGGCAGGTCCTCGCCCTTCTCCTCGGCCTTGCGCAGGTGCTGGGCGAGGTCGTGCATGGGGACGGGCTGCAGGGCGAGCCTGCGCCTGCCCTTGACCTCGATGCGGTAGACGCCGACGTTCTGCTTGCCGGAGTTCTCCGGGTCGTCGGGGTCCTTGGAGACGACCGCGGCCTTGTCGATGTAGAACCCGCCGTCCCCGTCGTTGAGGCGGATCAGGGGGAGCACGTCGAAGACGTTGACGTCGTCGCCCGCCACGGTGTTCTGCGCCCACGGCGGCGCGTCGCGCCACTCCGGCGCGACGGAGAACCGCTCCCAGCGGCGGATGAACTCCTCCACCTGCTCCCTGATGGAGGTCCCCTTCGGCAGGCCGAGCGCCAGCGCGTGGTTGGCCCACGAGCCGTGCACGTTCATGGCGATCCGGGCGTCGGTGAAGCCCGTGACGTTGTCGAAGTACAGCGCCGGCGCCGCGTCGCCCAGCCGCGGCGCCGCGTTCGCGGCCGCGGCGATGTCCGGCTCCGGCATCACCTCGTCGGTGATCCGCAGCAGCTGGCCTTCCTTGTCCAGGGTGTCCAGGAAGCCGCGCAGGTCGTCATAGGCTGCCATGAGAGTGTCCCTTCACGGCCCGGCGAGATGCTCCGGGCCACGGGCTTTCCGCAGGTCGTACCCGGGCTGCGCGGGCGAACCGCCCGGCGCCGGACGAAGCGGCCGGGCGGTGCGCGCCGGGGAAGGGGGGCCGGTCAGGCGGTGGCGGCCACGGTGTCGTCTTCCACCGGCGTCCGGCCCGCGGCGGCCACCGGACGCTGGTCGCGGGAGGGGGCGGCGGCCGGCGAGCGCGCGCCCTGCCGCATTCCGGTCCACCGGCGCGCCGTCGGCAGGTCGAGCCCGAACTGGTCCAGGGTCCGTCCGACGATGTGCTCGACGATGTCGGCGACGGTCGCCGGGCGGTCGTAGAACGCGGGTGCGGGCGGCAGCACGGTCGCGCCCATCCGGGAGAGCGCCAGCAGGTTCTCCAGATGGATCGTCGACAGCGGCGCCTCCCGCGCCAGCAGGACCAGCCGGCGGCCCTCCTTGAGCGTGACGTCCGCCGCGCGGCCGATCAGGTCGTCGGCATAGCCGGTCCGGATGCCGGCGACCGTCTTCATGCTGCACGGCGCGACCGCCATGCCGTCCGTGCGGAACGAGCCGCTGGAGATCGCCGCGCCCTGGTCGTCCGGCGCGTAGCTGACGCTCGCCAGGCCGGTCACCTCGCGCACGGTGTGCGGGGTCTCCTCGGCGATGGTGGCACGCGCCCAGCGGCTCACCACCAGATGGGTCTCCACGTCGAGCTCGCGCAGGGCGGTCAGCAGGCGCACCCCGATGATCGCGCCGGTGGCGCCCGTCATGGCGACGACGAGTCGCACGGCGAACCTCCCCCAACAGGCGAGTGGCGCGGGCACGGTGCGCCCGCGATGGCGGATCCGGGCTCGGGGCGCGTGCGGTCAGGGCGTCCCGGCGTGCTCGCGCCGGGCGGGCGTGCTGACGCCGTCCCAGCGGTACCGGTCGGTGTGCGGCAGGCCCAGCAGCTGGAGCACGCGCTCGACAAGTTCGTCCTGCAGCTCGGCCAGGGTCTCGGGGACGTTGTAGTAGGTGGGGATCATCGGATAGACGATCGCGCCGGCCTCGGTCACCGCGACCATGTTGCGCAGGTGGACGAGGTTCAGCGGGGTCTCGCGCAGGCACAGCACCAGCCGGCGGCGTTCCTTCAGCGCGACGTCGGCGGCGCGTTCGATCAGGTCGTGCGCCAGCCCCTGGGCGATGCGGCCGAGCACTCCGGCCGCGCACGGCAGGATCACCATCGCGTCGTAGGGGTAGCTTCCGCTGGTCACCGGGCCGGCGAGATCGGCCGGATCCAGCATGCGCACCTTGGCCGACGTGGCCTCCAGCGCCTGGGCGACCGAGTCGGGGTCGTCCTGGGTGCCGAACTCCAGGGCCGCCAGCTTGCGCCCGTTGGCCGACACCAGGAGGTCCACATGGGCGACCCGCTCGTCCTGCTGGAGAGCGGCCAGCAGCCGTTTGGACGCGCCGACGCCACCGGCGCCCGTCACCGCCAGCGTGATTCTCCGGGTGTCGGGCATGATCTCCGCTCCTTGGTCAGCGCAGGACGTCTGGGTCACCGGGTGGCGCCGACGCAGGAGTGCCCGCGCGCGGGGGCGCGAAACCTGCCGCGCTGTGGGGCAAACGCCCGCTGAACAGGGCAAATGCGGCTATCTGGGCTGAGTGTCCGGGGGGGCGGCGCGGCGGGTGCGGGGGTCGCGTGATGCGGATCACGCAAGTTGGCAGTAGCTGAAGTTTTGCTGGTTATGCAAGTTTGTCGTACGGTAGGGGCATGACGGTGGAAATGGGCCTGCGCGAGCGCAAGAAGGCCGCGACCCGGGAGGCGTTGAGCCGGGCGGCGGTACGGCTGGTGCTGGCGCGGGGCGTGGAGGGCGTCACGGTCGAGGCGATCGCCGACGAGGCGGGGGTCTCGCCGCGGACGTTCCACAACTATTTCCCCGGCAAGGAGGAGGCGATCGTCGCGCCGCTGGTGGACGGAGTGCGGGCGCTGATCGACGGGGTGCGGGCCCGGCCGGCGGACGAGCCGATCTGGGAGACGCTGCGGCAGGCGGCCCTGGAGCTGCTGGGGCCCGTCGGCGACCCGGACGAGACCGTCGCGCTGCTGCGCGCCGTCAAGGACAACCCCGCGCTGGTCGCCTGGCACATGCGCGGCTTCGTGGAGCTGCAGGAGGAGCTCTGCGCGGCCGTGGCGGAACGCACCGGAACCGACGCGGAACGCGACCTGTACCCCCGGCTGATGGCAGGGGCCGTGGGCCTGGCGCTCCGCGCCGCAATCGATCTGTGGACGGAAGGAAAGACCGACACGGACATCACCGCGCTGTTCGAGGACGCCTTCGCCCGGCTCCGCGCCGGGCTTGCGACCCCCTGAACCCCTCGGCGCCGGCCCCGCCGTCAGGTCGGCCGCCGCAAGCCTGCTGACGGCATCCCACCCTCTCCCCGTTCGCGTCTGACGAGCCAGCCCGTCGTCAGGCGATCTCGCCACCCGCCCGTAGGTGGTGCGCTGCCGTCGTAGGGGACGTTCCCCCGGCAGCTGATCGTGACCGATTCGTCATCGATTGGGATTCGCATGGCCACGTTCCTGTATCGGCTCGCCCGGTTCTCCTACCGGCGGCGAAGGCTCGTCGCCCTGCTCTGGGTGGGGCTGCTGGTGCTGTTCGGTGTCGGCGCCGCCACGTTGAGCGGGCCGACCACCAGCGACTTCTCGATGCCCGGCACCGAGTCGCAGCGGACGATCGACATCCTGGAGAAGCGGATGCCCCAGGTGTCGGCGGACGCGGCGAACGCGCGCGTGGTGTTCGCCGCCCCCGAGGGCGGCACGCTCACCGGCGACGCGAACCGGGCCGCCGTCCAGCAGGTGATCGGCAAGCTGAAGACCGCCCCGCAGGTCGCGAACGTCGTCGACCCGTACCAGGCCAGGGCGGTCTCCCCGGACGGCAGGATCGCCTACGCCCAGGTCACCTACCGGGTGACCGCGATCGACGTCACCGAGGAGGCGCGCGACGCGCTCAAGGAGGCCGCCGAGCCGGGACGCGCCGCCGGGCTGACCGTCGAGATGGGCGGTCCCGCCACCGAGGGCATGCCCGAGCAGAGCGCCACCGAGGTCATCGGCCTGGTCGTCGCCGCCGTGGTCCTGGTGATCACGTTCGGGTCGCTGATCGCGGCCGGGCTGCCGCTGCTGAACGCGATCCTCGGCGTCGGCATCGCCATGGCGGGCATCACCGCCGCGACCGGCCTGGTCGACATGAGCTCCACCACCCCCACGCTCGCGCTGATGCTCGGCCTGGCCGTGGCCATCGACTACGCCCTGTTCATCGTGTCCCGCTACCGGCACGAGCTGCGGGAGGGACGCGACGGCGAGGAGGCCGCGGGCCGCGCCGTGGGCACCGCGGGCTCGGCGGTGGTGTTCGCCGGGCTGACGGTCATCATCGCGCTCGTCGGGCTGGCCGTGGTGAACATCCCGATCCTCACCGAGATGGGGGTCGCCGCCGGGTTCGCCGTCGCGGTGGCCGTGCTCATTGCGCTCAGCCTGCTGCCCGCGCTGCTCGGCTTCGCCGGGAACCGCGTGCTGGGCGGCCGCATCCCCGGCCTGCGCGGCGGCGACGGCGGCGCCAAGGGGCCCATGGGCGAGCGGTGGGCGCGGTTCGTCGTCCGGCGTCCGCTGCCGGTGCTGCTGCTCGCCGTCATCGGCATGGGCGTGGTGGCCGCGCCGGCGCTGGACCTGCGGCTCGGCCTGCCCGGCGACGAGATCAAGCCGTCGCACACCACCCAGCGCAAGGCCTACGACCTGCTCAGCGAGGGCTTCGGGCCCGGGTTCAACGGGCCGCTCATGGTCGTGGTGGACGGCCGGAACGCCCAGGCCGCCGCGCAGCGGTTCGCCGGCCGCATCCAGGGCCTCGGCGACGTGGCCGCGGTGACGCCCCCGACCGTCAACCCCGCCGGTGACACCGCCGTGCTGACCGTGGTGCCCAAGAGCGGGCCGAGCGACAAGGCCACCGAGGACCTCGTCGAACGCATCCGCGACCTGCCGTCCATCGGCGGCGCGAACGCCCTGGTCACCGGATCGACCGCCATGGGCATCGACGTGTCGGCCAAGCTGTCGGCGGCGCTGCTGCCCTACCTGGCGGTCGTCGTCGGGCTGGCGTTCGTCCTGCTGATGCTGGTGTTCCGCTCGATCGTGGTGCCGCTGAAGGCCACGCTGGGGTTCCTGCTGTCGGTCGCGGCGACGTTCGGCGCCGTGGTGGCGGTGTTCCAGTGGGGCTGGCTGGCCGACGTGCTGGGCGTCGACCAGACCGGCCCGATCATCAGCATCATGCCGATCTTCCTGATCGGGGTGGTGTTCGGGCTGGCCATGGACTACCAGGTGTTCCTGGTCACCCGGATGCGCGAGGAGTACGTGCACGGCGCCGCGCCCAAGGAGGCGGTGGTCATCGGGTTCCGGCACGGCGCCCGGGTCGTCACCGCGGCCGCCATCATCATGATCGCGGTGTTCGCCGGGTTCGTCACGGCCGGCGAATCCATGATCAAGATGATGGGCTTCGCGCTGGCGGCCGGGGTGGCCTTCGACGCCTTCGTGGTCCGGATGATGATCGTCCCGGCGGTGATGGCGCTGCTCGGACGCGCCGCCTGGTGGCTGCCGTCCTGGCTGGACCGCATCCTGCCGGACGTCGACGTCGAGGGCGAGAAGCTGCGGCTGCTGCTCGGCGACGAGACGTCCGGCGCGCCGGACCGGCGCGAGCCGCAGCCCGCCGGCCGTAACTAGACGGGCGCCCGGCCGGGGGTGGGGGCCCCCCCCCGCGGGCGCGCCCCCCCCCCCCCCCCCCCCCCCACACAACGAGCCCCGGGAGAGGCCGGGAGGCGGGGGGGGGTATTTAGTATTT
>NZ_JBEYTB010000011.1:0-334139 GCF_040642915.1 Actinomadura sp. NPDC047616 | reverse complement strand
GGTGCACGACCGGAAGGTCACCGCACAGTCCAAGAACTACCGGTACTCGGTGAACATGCAGGTCGTCATCGACGCCAACACCCGCCTGGTCGTGGTGGTCGGCCAGCCGGTGCCCGGCAACCACAACGACTGCACGGCATTCCGCGACTGGGGGGCCGGCCAGGCCTGCCGCGGTGCGCACGTCATGGCCGACGGCGGCTACCAGGGCAACCGGCAGGTCATCATGCCCTACCGGCGGCCCCGTGACGGCGGTGAGCTGCCCGCCTGGCAAGAGGAACTCAACGCCGTGCACCGCAGCGTCCGCGCCCGTGTCGAACACGCCTTCGCACAGATGAAGTTGTGGAACATCCTGCGCAACTGCCGACGCAAACGCGGTGGCGTCTACCACGCCACCCGCGGCATCGCCCTCCTGCGCAACCTGGCCATGGCCGGCTGACCGGCCTCCACGCCACGCCCGCCGCCGACGCTCTCCAGCACTTGTTGATCATTACGGGACAGCCTTTAGCGGCGGGGGCGGTCATGGCGCAGACCACCCTGAAGGGGTGACCGAAGGAGTAGTCGGCGCCGTGCGCAGATTCCAGTCCGAGTGGCATTCCGGGTGGGTGCCGCTGCTCGGTGTTTGGGCACCCTCGGGTGTTGCGTGTCTGTTCTTTTGCCGCGCCTGGTCAGCACGCTCGGATGTGCCTGCGCGAGCGGCGAGACGGTGTGACAGGCAGATTCGCGTGGACGAGTGCTGCGGCTCGCGGCGGGGGCGGGGGCCGCGGTTTCGTGTACGTCCCACCGACCTGGTCACTGCCAGGTATGAGGACACTCGTCACCTCCCGGTCGTCCGGCGATGGCGAGCCGCATCCGGTACCCGCCGCGCTGCAGCCGGGCGGCGGCGTCGAACATCTGCGCCGGGCCCGTGACGTCCAGCGGCTGGACGTCGTCGTACGCCGCGATCAGCACCTCCCGCATGCCGTCGGTCCACTCTGAGTGAGCGGTCGACGTGGACGGCTCTGCGCTGCAGAGGGAAGCGCCCACGCGGCGGCTCGGACGGCGCGTCCGGTATCACGGCTGGTCGGACGCCCGGTCTCCTCCTTGGGGCGGAGGACGACCGATACTGCAGAGCTATCTTTGCAGAAATATATTTGCAGACATATCTCTGTAAAGTAGGTTCTGGCGCATGCAGACCCCTCGAACCAAGCGCCGCGCGGGGCGCACGGCCGCCATGAGCCTCGGCGTGATCGCCGGACTCGCCGCGAGCGCCGCCGCCGTCACGGCGTTCGTCGCCGGCCCCACCGTGAAGGCCGAGCCCGTCGCTGCCCAAAGCCTGAAGTGGGTCTCGTGCGATGACCCGGAAAATCCCGGCGCGGAATGCGCCTCCCTGACGCTGCCGGTCGACTGGGGACGTCCGGACGGCCCGAAGTTCAAGCTGGCTCTGGCCCGGCGCAAGGCCACCGGTCCCGGCGAACGTGTCGGATCGCTGGTGTTCGGCCCCGGCGGCCCGGGCGACAGCGGCGTCGAACGCGTCGTGAAGGGCGTCTCCCGCTTCAGCCCCGAAATACGCCGCCGCTTCGACATCGTCAGTTTCGACCCGCGCGGTGTGGGCCGCAGCAATCCGATCACCTGCTCCGACGACCTGACCGCGCAGCGGCCCTCACCGAAGATCGAGGACCAGGCCGCCTTCGAGGCCACCCTCGCCTACAACGCCAAGCTGCGCGCCGACTGCCGCGAGCGCACCGGCCCGCTGTTCGACCACCTCGACACCGCGAGCACCGTTCGGGACGTGGAGGCGGTCCGCGTGGCCCTCGGCGAGCCCAAGCTGACCTTCCACGGCAGTTCCTACGGCACGATGCTCGGCGCGCAGTACGCCGAGACGTACCCGCACCGCGTCCGCGCCATGGTGCTGGAAAGCGTGATGGACCACAGCGTTCCGACCACCCGCGCCTTCCTGCGCGACCAGGGCGCCGCAGCCCAGGATTCCTTCGACGAGTTCGTGAAGTGGTGCACGGCCAGTACGGACTGTGCGCTGCGCGGCCGTGACGTCCGAGCGGTCTGGAAGAGCCTGCTGGCCCGTGCCGAACGCGGTGAACTGGAGAACCCGAACAGGCCCGGCACCCGCCTGTCCTCGATCGACCTGGTCAACGCGATCGCGTTCCGCGCGTTCTACAAGGCCGACTTCGCCGGCCTGGCCGAGACCATCGCCACGATGGACGAGAGCAGGCCGCTCCCAGCGGCGCCCGCCGCTCTCTCGCCCCTCCCGCCCACGGCCCCGATCTTCTGCTCCGACTGGCGCCTGCCCGTGCGCGACCACAGCGAGTACGCGTCACTCGTACGAACGCTGAACCGGGCCGCCCCGGACATGCCGTACCTGCTTCCCCTCCGCATGGTGGCCTCGTGCCTGGGCGCGCCCACCGCCAATCCCCAGCACCGTCTCAAGGTCGACGGCACCCCGCCGATCCTGCTGTCCAACGCCCGGCACGACCCCGCCACCGGCTACCCCTGGGCGCGATCAGTGGAACGACAGCTCGGCCGGAACGGAGTGCTCCTCACCTACGAGGGCAACGGCCACGGGAGCGTCACCAATGGGCCCTGCATGGAAAGCACCGTCAACGCCTACCTCACGGACCTGAAAGTCCCGGCCCGGGGCACCGCCTGCCCCGCCGAGACCTCCTGAGAACGCGCGCAGATAGGCGGCGTAGGGAGCAGGGTGGGCACAGGTCCTGGTGATGCGACGCTCTGTGATCACTGAGGGGACCTGTGCCCGTGCTTCCACCATGGCTGACCGACCCTGGGGCCAATTCGCAGCGCCGCTGCCCGAGCGTCCGGTGGCCGATCCGAACCATCCGCTGGGCTGCCACCGCCGTCGCAGCAACGACCGGATCGTGTTCGACAAGCTGCTCCGGCTGCTGCGGTCCGGCTGCTCCTGCCAGGCGATCGCCGACACGACCTTGTTCAGCGACCACGATCCGCAATCGCCGCGCCGAGTGGATCCGGCTCGGTGTCTTCGCCCGGATCAAGCAGATCGCGCTCCCGTCCTACGACCGGATCATCGGCCTCATGGTCGACCAGATCGCCATCGACGGCTCCATTACCAAAGCCCCAGGCGGCGGCGAGGTCGCCGGGCGGTCGCGGTAAGCAGGGCCTGAAACGCTTTGGTGTGACGGACGGTGATGGAATCCCGCTCGGCCGGGTCCTGGCCGGAGCGAACCGCCACGACTCCCCGCTGCTCGCCTCGACCCTTCTCGTGCATTCACTGTTTGAGGAGTTCAGCGAAGCGGTCCAGGGCACGATCGGTGCGGTGGCGGTCGCCGGTGGCTGTGAGATCGAACAGCAGGCCCCGGACAACGGCCATGACCAACGTTGGTGTCACGGTGTCGTCAGTACCGGTGCAGACGTCGCGGAATGTGGCACCGAGAGTGTCGAACCAGTCCGTGATCGCCTGCCCCTGGTCGGGGTAGTTCTCGGGGTGGACCAGGCCGTCGGCGTGCACCTCGAAGAACAGCCGGACGAACGGCGCACGTTCGTCTGCGCTGATCCATGCCCAGATGGCACGCAGCCGCTCCTGCGCGGAGCCCGTCTCGGGCGGAAGGTGCTCGGCCAGGCGCTCCGCACCTCGGCGACGGGCCTCGGCAAGGACCGCGGCGACCAACTCCTGTTTGCTGCCGAAGTCATAAAGCAGCATCCGTGGGCTGGTGTCCAGGGCCGCGGCCAGTGGTCGCAGGCTCAGCCCGGCCAACCCGTGCGCCAGCACGTAGTCGGTCGCCCGCGCCAGTGTGCGCTCGCGCCGGGCGGGATCTGCGGGTCGCCCCACGGTGGATCTCCTGTCGGCAACTCGGGACCCGAAACAGCGGCAGCGACTTTATGGTACGACTGTTTCAATAACTAGGGGGACCACCATGCACGCCTTCTACCGAGCACTCGTCCTGGGCCCCGGGGGTCACGTCGGCACGGCCTGGATGGCCGGACTGGCCTACGGGTTGCGCCGCCATGGCGTGGATCTGGGCGAGGCCGACCTGATCGTCGGAACGTCGGCCGGCGCGATCGTCGGAGCACTACTCGCCACCGGCCAGGACCCGGGGCGGCTCGCGACGTCGGATCGCCGGCCCGCTCACCGGCTCAAGACGGACCCCGCGCGGATGGGCGAGGTGTTCGCCGTGCTCGGCGACCGCAGCCTGGAACCCGGCGAGGCCAGGCGTCGCGTCGGCCGACTCGCGCTCCACAGCACCGACCCCGAAACCGATGAGGCGCTGCTCGCGGGGCGCGCCGCCTTGATCGGTGCGGACACCTGGCCGGAGCGACGACTGCTGATCACCGCCGTGGACGCGACCACCGGTGAGCCCGTGGTGTGGGACCGCGACAGCGGCGTGCCGTTGGTGCACGCTGTGGCGGCGAGCAGCGCCTTCCCCGGGGCCGCGCCGCCCGTCGCCATCGACGGCCGGCGGTACATGGACGGTGCGCTGCGATCGGGCCCCAACGCCGATCTCGCCGCCGGAGCCCGCACGCTGGTCGTGGTCGAGCCGATGGCCCACCTGTTTCCCCGCGAACCACTCGACCAGCAGCTGGCGACCGTGGGGGCGGACACCGTGGCGACCATCAGCCCCGATCCGGCCTCGGTGCGCGCTTTCGGCCCGGACATGGGCGACCTGGCAGCCTGGGAACCGGCCTACCAAGCGGGTCTTCGCCAGGCCGACGACGTCGGCGCGCGACTCCGCTCCACGTGGAGGACGGAAGCCAACGCGGACTGACCGCCGATCAGGTCGGTGATGCGTGGGCGGTGGCAGCCCAGCGGATGAGTCTCCGCGTAGGCCGACCCCGGCTGGCCGGCCGCCTGCTCGCCACCCTCGTGGCGAGCAAGAGCCTGGCGCGCGGTGATCGAAACGGGCCACCACGCGGCTGCGGCGTCCCACCACCCTGGTCACAGCCATCGCTTGGCTGCTTCGACACTGTCGCCCGGGCCGGTGTTGAAAGCGATCGCGGCCCCTGGTGCATGGCGTCGGACCAGGTTCACCACCTGCTCGAAGAGCGTCAGGAGGGGTTCAGGCTTGCGGACGCCGCCCCCGATGACGACGACGTCCCACGGGCGCTCTGTCAGCGCTGCGACCACGGTGGGCTCGGCTGATTCGTCCAGCGCTATCAGCGTCATGGACGCATCGATGCCATGCTCCTCAAATCGGGTCAGTTCCTTGTCGAGGACCGCGCGCACGGCGTCACCGTCCATGCCAGGAACTTTGTGCGGGTCGATACCGAGAATCAGTACGGAAGGCATGCCCGTACGACGATCAACCGGCCGTCCGGGTTCGGCCGCAGAGCCGCCACCGCCCGCCGGCCGCCGAGCGTTGACGGCGGTGGTTTCGGGAGCAGGCTCGGAGTAGGCGGGCGCCGTCCCGGACGTCGACGGCGGCGTGCACGGCAGGCGTTGCCGCAGGATTGGGGCATGGGTGTGTGGGTTTACGTGCGTGGGTGGCTGGAGTTTCACGGGCAGGAGGCCGAGGCTGAGCGGATCATTTCCGAGAACGGGGAAGGGTGGACCTTTCCCGAGGGGGGATGGCTGGACGCGGCCTGCTACGCGCGTGCCGTTCGCGCACAGCATGTGGACGAGCTGCTCGCGCAGATCCGCCGGGTCGCCGCCCTGCCGCCCAACGAGGACGGCGACCGTGTGTGCGGGCTCTTTCTCGCCTTTCACGAAGAGGAAGGGCAGTCCGAATGGCAGGTGCGGGACGGTCGCGTTGTCGTGGGGCCCGGGCCGGAGCGCTACGACTACCTGTGGCGGTAGCGCGCAAAGTGCTGGTCAGGTGACGAGCGTGTGGGCGGATCAAGGGTAGACAGGCTGGGTGCGGATCACCTACGCGAGCGAGGCGACACCGGGGCGGCTGAACGAGGACTACGTCGTCGCCGGGCCGGAATGGGTTGTGCTGCTGGACGGCGCCACGGCGGCGCCCGGAGTGGACAGCGGGTGCGGGCACGGCCCGGCCTGGCTGGTGCGGCGGCTGGCGGGAGGGCTGGCGGCGCGGCTGGCCGTGGAGGACGGCGCGCCGCTGCAGGACCTGCTGGCCGACACCGTCAAGGCGACCGGGGAGGCCCACGCCGGCACCTGCGACCTGGACAATCCCGACAGTCCGTCGGCGACCGTGGCGATGCTGCGGCGCCGCGACGGCGTCCTGGACTGGCTGGTGCTGGCCGACTCGCCGGTGCTGCTGCAGATGGACGGGCAGGTGCGGGTCGTCCACGACGACCGGGTCGACAGGCTGCCCGCGTACACGGTCGAGGCCGTGCGTGCGGCCCGTAACAGCCCGGGCGGGTTCTGGGTGGCGGGCAACCGTCCCGAGGCCGCCTACGAGGCGCTGACGGGCGAGGCGCCGGCGGAGCGGGTGCGGCGGGCGGCGGTGCTGAGCGACGGCGCGGCGCGGCTGGTGCAGATCTTCGGGCGCACCGACTGGGCGGGGCTGCTGGACCTGCTCGACGGCGCCGGGCCCGTGGAGCTGATCCGGCGGACGCGGGAGGCGGAGACCACGGCGACGATCCGGCGGGGCAAGCGCCATGACGACGCGACGGCGGTGCTGGTCCGCCCCTGACCCATCCTGGAACAGGATTCTAGAATGGGTTCATGGAACCTCAGGACTTCGCCGATGTGCTGGCCGCCGTGCGGACCTTCGTCCGCGAGCAGGTGATCCCCCGCGAGGAGGAGATCGAGGAGACCGACGCGATCCCGGAGGACCTGCGCCGGGCCGCCCGCGACATGGGCCTGTTCGGGTACGCGCTGCCGGAGGAGTACGGCGGGCTGGGCCTGTCGATCAGCGAGGAGGTCCGGCTGGCGTTCGAGCTGGGCTACGCCAGCCCCGCCTTCCGGTCGATGTTCGGCACCAGCAACGGCATCGCCGGGCAGGTGCTGGTGAACGCCGGCACCGTCGAGCAGAAGGACGCCTGGTTGCCCCGGCTGGCGTCCGGGGAGGTCGTCGGGGCGTTCGCGCTCACCGAGGCCGAGGCCGGATCCGACCCCAGCACCCTGAGCACACGCGCGGTCAGGGATGGCGACGAGTACGTCATCGACGGCGCCAAGCGGTTCATCACCAACGCCCCCGAGGCGGACGTGTTCATGGTGTTCGCCCGTACCGGCGGACCTGGCTCGCGCGGCATCTCCACGTTCCTGGTGGGCAGGGACGCGCCGGGCCTCAGGATCGGCCCGCCGGACGCCAAGATGGGCCAGCGCGGCGCCCACACCGCCGAGGTCTTCTTCGACGGCGTGCGCGTCCCCGCGTCCGCGATGGTCGGCCCCGAGGGGACCGGCTTCCGCACGGCCATGGCCTCGCTCGCCCACGGCCGGCTGAGCATCGCCGCCGTCTGCGTGGGGCTGGCCCAGCGGATCCTGGACGAGACCGTGGCGTACGCCAAGGAGCGATCGCAGGGCGGGCGCACGATCGGCGAGTACCAGCTCGTCCAGGCGCTCGTCGCCGACTCCCAGGCCGAGCTGTACGCGGGACGGTCCATGGTGCTGGAGGCGGCGCGCGCGTACGACGCGGGGGAGGACACCAAGCTCGGCCCGTCGTGCGCCAAGTACTTCTGCTCGGAGATGGTCGGCCGCGTCGCCGACCGGGCCGTGCAGGTCTTCGGGGGCATGGGCTACATGCGCGGCGTCCCCGTCGAGCGCTTCTACCGCGACGTCAGGCTGTTTCGGATCTACGAGGGCACCAGCCAGATCCAGCAGCTCGTCATCGGCCGCCATCTCCTGCGCTGACCTGCGGAGACGAAGGCCGGACCGGCTCGTCCCGGCCCTGCTCCCGGGGGCCGGGCGGGCGGTCCGGCCAATCGATTTCCTATCCGGCCCGCAAGCCGTGTATCGTTACAGCGCGTCGAAGGAACGCAGGCCCCTTTAGCTCAGTCGGCAGAGCGTCTCCATGGTAAGGAGAAGGTCTACGGTTCGATTCCGTAAAGGGGCTCCAGCAGCGGTCAGGAGTGGCGGTCCTGCGAGAGCAGGGCGCCGCTCCTTCGTTGTGTTGGGGGTACGGCCGTTGGCCGGTCCGCCGGCCGGTTCCGTCCCGGCGAAACGGGTTGGACAGGTCACCGATCCGCAGCGGTATCCTGGTGCCCGATGGCGTCGGCCACCGGAAACGCACGTCCCGGACCCCCGGGCCGGGCCCGGCGTTTTCAGACGCCGGTGAACATCCGGTATCCTTGCTTTCCGGTCGACACCGACCATCATGGCGGGGTAGCTCAGTCAGGCAGAGCAAGCGGCTCATAATCGCTGTGTCGCCGGTTCAAGTCCGGCCCTCGCTACTACCCGAGCGACTCTCGTCCCCGACCAGGGGACGAGAGCGCGCTGGGTCCTTCGCGCCGCACCGGCCGCCCGTACGGGCACGGCCGCGCGGCTCGTCGTACGAACGTCCTTGTCCCCAGCTCAGAAAGGCACTCCATCGTGGCTGCCACCGACGTCCGGCCGAAGATCACGCTGGCCTGCCAGGAGTGCAAGCACCGCAACTACATCACGCGCAAGAACCGGCGGAACGACCCGGACCGCCTGGAGCTCAAGAAGTACTGCCCCAACTGCCGGACGCACCGTCCGCACCGCGAGACCCGCTAGCCGGCTCGCGGCGGGCAGTGCCGCCGGTGCGGCCCGACCGCACGACCGGACCCGCTGACCAGCGCGTCTTCCGCCGCCATGGCGACCGCGACGCGCCCGGCGGCGCCGATCGGGGCGACCGCCGAGATCCCGCGGATACACGCGAGGCTTGCCCATCCGTCCAGCCCGTTCCCGCCGACCCGGCGAGGGCGGGCTGAACGTCGTTCTGTTACCGTCCGTGCGAGACCGCAGCGGGGCGGGCCCGGCGGCGCCCGGCGGGCCGGGGCGGGGCGGCCCCCGTTCGACCTGGAGGGAGCGGATCGCATGGCGATCAACCGTGATTTCATCGGGCGGACCTTCCCGCCCACCGAGCCGTACGAGGTCAGCCGGGTGAAGATCCGGGAGTTCGCCGACGCGATCGGCGACCCCAGCCCGCTCTACCGGGACGCCGAGGCCGCCAAGGCCGCCGGCCACCCCGACGTCATCGCGCCGCCCACCTTCCCCATCGTGGTCTCCCTCGGCAACCCGGCGCTGGCCGACCCCGAGCTCGGCATCAACTACGCGATGGTCGTGCACGGCGAGCAGCGTTTCGCCTACACCCGCCCGATGCGCGCCGGGGACGTGGTGACCTGCACGTCGACCATCACCGAGATCAAGTCGATCGGCAACAACGAGAAGCTGACGGTGGAGACCGACATCGCCACCGTCGAGGGCGAGCTGATCTGCAAGACCTACAACACGCTGGTGGAGCGGGGGGCCTGATGACCGCGCAGGTGAAGTACGCCGACGTCGAGGTCGGCACCGAGATCCCGGCGCAGACCTACCAGATCGACCGGGCCAACCTGGTGATGTACGCGGGTGCCTCGGGCGACTTCAACCCCATCCACTGGCGGGAGAGCTTCGCCAAGGCCGTGGGCCTGCCGGACGTCATCGCGCACGGCATGTACACCATGGCGCAGGCCGGCCGCTTCGTCACCGACTGGGCGGGCGACCCGGGCGCCGTCGTCGACTACGGCGTGCGCTTCTCCGCACCCGTCGTGGTCCCGGACGAGGGCGGCGCGACCCTGCAGGTCAGCGGCAAGATCGAGGAAAAGCTCGACGACAACAAGGTCGTGGTGGCGCTCACCGCGCGCGCCGCCGACCAGAAGGTCCTCACCCGGGCCAAGGCGGTCGTCCGCCTCGCCTGACCGGCCCCGCCGGCCCCGAGTACCACCTCATCGTGGTACGTGCCCGCCGGAAGCGTCGAGTCCGAGACGTTCCGGCGGGCACTCGGCCGTCCGGCCGGGCACGCGCCCGCCTCACCGATGCGGCCGCGGCCCGTGCGGCCCAGACGAGGCGCCCGGCCGCAGACGTTCATGATCTGTTCGGTGCGCCACCCCGATCGAATGTCTGTTCGGACGACTGGGGATGGCACGCTGGAGCGCGGGCGTCCCGCTGCACGGGACGGAGAGCGGCCCAACGTACGGGAGGGGAGACCGCGTGGCGGTGTTCGCTGAAGAGGTGAACCTGGCCGGATACACCACGCTGCGGCTCGGCGGCCCGGCGCGCCGGTTCGTGGAGGCGACGACCGAGGACGACCTGGTGTCCGTGGTGCGCGCGGCGGACCGGGACGGCGAGCCGGTGCTGGTGCTCGGCGGCGGCAGCAACGTGGTGGTCGCCGACGACGGCTTCCCCGGCACCGTGGTGCACGTCGGCACGCGCGGCACCGAGCATCTGCCGGACGAGCCCGGCCGGGTGCTGGTGCGCGTCCAGGCCGGCGAGGAGTGGGACCCCTTCGTCGCCCGCTGCGTCGCCGACGGGCTGGCCGGGGTCGAGTGCCTGGCGGGCATCCCCGGACGCGTCGGCGCCACCCCCATCCAGAACGTCGGCGCCTACGGCCAGGACGTCAGCGAGACGATCGCCGAGGTGCGCGCCTACGACCGCACCACCGGCAGGATCGTCACGCTGGACGCGGCGGCCTGCCGCTTCACCTACCGCCACAGCGTCTTCAAGGGCGACGACCGGTACCTGGTGCTGGAGGTGACCTACGCGCTGCGCGAGGCCGAGGAGTCGCAGCCGATCGCCTACGCCGAACTGGCGCGCGCGCTCGGCGTCGAACTCGGCGCCCGCGTCCCGCTGAAGGAGGCGCGCGACGCCGTCCTGGAGCTGCGCCGCGCCAAGGGCATGGTGCTGGACCCGTCCGACCCCGACACCCGCAGCGCCGGCTCGTTCTTCACCAACCCGATCCTGGACCCCGCGCAGCTCGCCGAGCTGGAGCGCCGCGTCGCCGAGCGGCTCGGCCCGGACGTGGCCTTCCCGCGCTACCCCGAGAGCCCGGGGCCGGACGGCTCGCCGCGCGTCAAGACGTCCGCGGCGTGGCTGATCGACCGGGCCGGGTTCGCCAAGGGGCACGCGCTCGGGCCCGTCCGCATCTCCGGCAAGCACACCCTCGCGCTGACCAACCCCGACGGGGCCAGCACCGCGGACCTGCTCGCGCTCGCCCGCCAGGTCCGCGACGGCGTCCGCGAGGTCTTCGGGATCGAGCTGGTCAACGAACCGGTGCTCGTCGGCGTCCGCCTCTGAATTCCCGGGCCTGAACAACCGGTCGGCGAACGCCCCCGTAAGAGTGCGGCGGGGAGGGTGTTCCCTCCCCGCCGCAGGGTCGGGGGCGACGCCTCTCGGCGCCGCCCAGGTGGAAGCGACACCTCCCGGTGTCGCTCAGTTCACGCCCTCGCGGGTCGGGGGCGCCGGTTCAGACGCCGGTGCCTGTCCGTACGACGCCGGTGCCTGTCCAGAGTCGCCCTCGTTGTAGCCGTAGTTCCGGGCCTGTAACGAACCGGTCGCCGGCGCGGGCCGCGTTTGGGGCGAGCGGAGCGGACGGCGCCCGCAAGGCCGACCGTGATGAGCACGATGCCCACGCACGGAAGCCAGCCGAGCGCCTGGTCCAAGAACACCCAACCCAGCACGGCCCCCAGGGCCGGTGTGAGACACGTCAGCAGGAGGATCATGCCGTCATCGATGTGCCTCATCGCCGCCAGCCGGGACAGGCTGGAGACGAAGAACACCACTCCGATGAGGGGCAGCACCCACAGGAGCGGTCCCCTCCACGCATCAGTGACGGTCTCCCCGCTGACCACCGCCCACACCGTGATCATGAGGGAGCTGGCCGCAGACACGATCAGGTTGGCGCGTGTCACGTCCCCCTTCCAGATGCGCATGTGGCGACGCAGCAACGGGCTGGACAGGGTCCTGGCCAGCGTGGCGACGAGTATCCACATCATGCCGGTGAGGCTGACGCTTCCCGTCCATACCTGCGTGAGCAATACGACTCCCACGAAGGTCACGAAAGACCACCGCAGCCTGTTCCAGTTGCCCCGCGCTTCGATGACGTTGAGGACCACCAACGGAAGGGCGTAAAAGATGCCCTGTCCAATGCTGACCTCAAGTCCGGCCCAGATGGCGAATCCGAAGCTCGCCGACATCGTGATGCTCATGACGGTGAGCCCAATTATTGAGGCGGTTTTGGTCTGCACTGCTTGGCAGACCCGTTTCTTGGACCGTCCGGCGACGCGCCCGATCGGACCCTGGGTGAGCCACCTCATGAGCCGTCCGGCGACGCGCCGGATCGGTCCTTGGTGAGCCGCCTCACGAGCCGCCCGGCGACGTGCTCGGGCGGGTGCTGTGAAGTACGACAGCATGAGGAGGAGCGCCGTGTAGAGGCCGCCCACTCCCGACATGGTGAGAGCCCCGACCAACGAGGACAACAACGTCTGGACGACGCTGACGCCCGCGGAAGCGGTCACGCCCACCAACGTCTGTGCCGTGCCGAGGACAGGCCGCTTCTTCGGCGGCCGCCCTCGTTTGTTGCTTGACATACCACGCTCCTAGTGCACAGGGCGCAAGGAGCACGGGTCGCTTGCCCGGCTCCTTGGCGCGCCAATGGATTTGACGCAACTCCAAACAGGAGCCGGGTTGGCTTGTTTGTAGTTGTGGTGCCAGCGTCGCTGAAGATCGTCACCGGCTAATTGCCGTATGGTAACGAAAAGATCAAGGGAGAGTGTCGGCCTGTGACGATGGTGTGACTGCGTGCTGGCAGTCGTTCGTGCCCCTCAGCGCGTGGGTGTTCGCTGGGGGCGTGTACGCGCTCCTCTCCCTGGGTGGCCACCTCACGTAGGACACTCGGTCGGCGCTCTGCGGGGCGCCGACCTCGGGGATGCGGCGGTCGTCGGGTGCGCTCCCGGAAGGGGCCGTGCCTGGCGGCCGCGGTTTCGGCTTCGGGCTGCCCCGTGCCGCTACTGACGCACCTGCTCAGCGTGTTGGCCGGGGCCACGCGCGGCGCCCCTCCGCCGGCCGAGCCGATCGATGCCGGGCCGCAATCGGTACTCCCGGTTTTTCCGGTTCCGCACGGGGCCGGTGGCGCGCATGATGAGATTCTCAGGCCCTTGGCTCCCGCGACCCCCGACGCGGGAGGGCCTCGACGGGGCGGAGTTGAACGGTGGCGAGTCTGCGACCCCAGCGGGGGCTCGGCCTGCGCCCCCAGCTCAGCGACGAGGTGGCGGCGCGAATCCGCGAGCTCATCCTGGACGGCCGGGTGCGGCCCGGGGAGTTCCTCCGGCTGGAACGGCTGGCACTGGAGTTCGGCATCAGCGTCACCCCCGTCCGTGAGGCGCTGCAGTCGCTGCGCAGCGAGGGATTCGTGCACCTGGAACCCCGGCGCGGCTTCGTGGTCGCGTCGCTGTCCAAACGGGACGTCGCGGACCTGTTCTGGGCGCAGGCCACGATCGGCGCCGAGCTGGCCGCGCGCACGGCCGAGCGCATGGGCCCCGACCTGCTGCAGCAGCTGATCGCACTGCAGCGGGCGCTGGAACAGGCCACGGACGCGGGCCGCCTCGACCTGGTGGAGGAGCACAACCACGCCTTCCACCGGACGATCAACCTGGCCGCCGACTCGGCCAAGCTCGCCTGGACGCTCGGTTCGGTGGTGCGGTACGTGCCGCGCGGGGTGTGGACCCGCCTGCCCGACTGGCCGGAAGTGGCCAGGGCCGATCACCGGCGCATCCTGCGCGCGCTGCGGCGCAAGGACGGCCCCGCGACCGGCGCCGCCATGCGCCAGCACATCACCCGGTCGGGCGAGCTGCTGGTCGCCCACCTGGAGCGGCAGGGCCTGTGGCGCTCCGCCCTCGACGACCCCGGCGACCAGCGGAACATCGGCGACTAGCAGCGGGGCAGGCGACCGGGCGCGAGGCGGGCGTCCGGGCGCGCCGACGACCGGCGCGAGGGTGCAGGCGCGAGGCGGGTGACCAGGAGATCGGCGACTCGCGCGAGGTCGGCGACCGGCGCGGCGCCGGCGACTAGCGCGAGGTCGGGGAGGCCGGGCGCCGGGCGCCGGGCACGGAGGCCTCGCCCGTCTGGGGGGCGTCGGCGGCGGGCAGGCGCAGCCAGTCGTCGATGCCCGCCAGCAGCCGCTTGCGGACGTCCTCGGGAGCGGCCGAGCCGAGCACCGACTGCCGGGCCAGCTCGGCCAGCTCGGCGTCGGAGAACCCGTGCTCGCCGCGGGCCAGCTCGTACTGCCGCGCCAGCCGCGAGCCGAACAGCAGCGGGTCGTCGGCGCCCAGCGCGATGCGCGCCCCTGCCTCGAACAGCGCGCGCACCGGGACGTCCGCCGCCGTCGCCGCCACGCCCAGCCCCACGTTGGACGCCGGGCACACCTCCAGCGTCACCTGGCGCCGCACGATCTCCTCCAGCAGCCGCGGGTCCTCCACCGCCCGCACGCCGTGGCCGATGCGGTCGGCCCGCAGCGTCTCCAGGCACTCGCGCACGCTCTGCGGGCCGAGCAGCTCGCCGCCGTGCGGGGCCGCCAGCAGGCCGCCGCGCCGCGCGATGCGGAACGCGCCGTCGAAGTCGTACGCCCGGCCGCGCCGCTCGTCGTTGGACAGCCCGAACCCCACCACGCCCTGGCCGGTGTAGCGGATGGCCAGCCGCGCCAGCGTCTTGGCGTCCAGCGGGTGCCGGGTGCGGTTCGCGGCGATCACCACGCCGATGCCGACCCCGGTCGCGGCGGACGCCTCCCGCGCGGCGTCCAGCACCAGCTCCACGGTCGGCGTCAGCCCGCCGAACCGTCCCGCGTACCCGCTCGGGTCCACCTGGATCTCCAGCCAGCCCGACCCCTCGGCGGCCTCGTCCTCGGCCGTCTCGCGCAGCAGCCGCCGCATGTCCTCGGGGGTCTGCAGCACCGAACGCGCGATGTCGTACAGCCGCTGGAAGCGGAACCAGCCGCGCTCGTCGGTGGCGTGCAGCCGCGGCGGCCAGTCCTCCACCAGGGCGTCCGGCAGGTGCACCCCGTGCCGCGCCGCCATCTCGACCAGGGTGGAGTGGCGCATCGAGCCGGTGAAGTGCAGGTGCAGGTGCGCCTTGGGCAGGGCGCGAATCGGACGCTCTGAAACGGGACGGGGCTCCATGCACAAATGTTGCCCGATCGCCGCCCGGCCCGCCGCCCCAGCCCCCCGCACCCCCCCGCGAGATCACCCGGCGAGGTCATGCCGCATGGCCCCAAACGACCACCCCGGGCGCCCCCCACCTGCGCCTTCGGGACGGCGAAAAAAACTCTGAGATCCCGTGCAACCCCTCTCCGTGGCCGCGCGTATACGAGGGGCGCAAGAGGCCAAAGGCGCAGAAGGGACACAACATGCTTTCTCTGAAGGTCGCCGCCGTCGCGGCATCCGCGGTGGGCGCCGTCGCCGTCGGCGGGGTCACGTGGGCCTCCGTCTCCCAGCCGGAGACGGACCTTCGCTCCGGGCACTCGCCGGTCGCCGACGCGGTCCAGAAGGCGAAGGACACCGCCCCGGCCCCCGTCGCCACGCCCACGTGCCTGCCCACCGGCAAGGCGCCCAAGGCGCCCGAGCCCGGCAAGCCCGCGGCGGGCGCGCCGAGCGTCCCGGCCGGTCCGAAGGCCCCCGAGGCGCCCGGCGCGCCCTCCGTCCCGAACGCGCCGGGCGTGCCGAACGCGCCGGGCGTGCCGGCGGTGCCGAACGCCGACGCCCCGGCGGTGCCCAAGCCCGCCACCCCCGAACTGCCCGACGCCGGGGCCGCCGCCGACGGCGCACTGGCGAAGGCCAAGGCCGCGCGGCCATCCACGCTGCCCGACTGCGACCGGCCGTCCACGGCGCCCAAGGCGAACGGCCACACCGCCCCGTCCGGCGCGCCGGCCGCGCCCAAGGCCCCCGCCGTCCCCGCGGTGCCGTCGTTCAGCTGCGCCGACCTCAGGCCCGCCGTGCCGGTCGGCGGCGCCGTCGAACGCGCCGTCATGCTGCCCAAGGGCCTGAAGTACGCCTCCAGCACCACCGGCGCCAAGGCGCACGAGGCCAAGAAGATCTGCACCGTCACGCAGAAGTGGGTCGGCAAGGCCGGGCAGTGGGTCACCGTCAAGCGGATCCAGACCGAGGCCGCGATGACCGAGAGCAAGCTGCGCCAGACCCTCGGCCTGCCCGCCGGCGGCCGTAAGGTCACCGTGGGCGGGCTCGCCGCCTGGCAGAGCCCCGCCGGCGACGGCGTCCTGGTCGTCGACCCGGCCGGCCACTCGGCGCTGCTGGTCAACGGCAGCCCGGTGTTCGCCACGAGCCTGCAGGACATCGCCGGCAAGCTGCACCAGGCCAAGTAGGCCCCGCGCGGACGGCCCCGAGGCGCGCGGGGCCGTCCGCCTTCGGACGACCGAACCACCCTGAGCCGGACGGAGCACCGTGGGGCGTCGAGACGAGGAGTCGTTCGCCGAGTTCGTGGCGACGCGTGGCACCGCCCTGTTGCGGACCGCCACGCTCCTGTGCGGGGCCAGGCAGGACGCCGAGGACCTGCTGCAGACCGCGCTGGAGAGGGCCTACCGGCACTGGGGCAGGCTGGACGCAGACGCCGATCCCGAGCCCTACGTGCGCCGCATCCTGGTCAACCTGGTGATCAGCCGGGCGCGGCGGTGGAAGGTGCTCAAGGAGATCCACATGTCCCGGCTGCCCGAGCGCGCCACCGCCTCGCCCGCGCACACCGTCGAACTGCGCGGCGCGCTGATCGACGAGCTGCGCCGGCTGGGGCCGCGCCAGCGGGCGGTGCTCGTCCTGCGCTTCTGGGAGGACCTCTCGGAGGCCGAGACGGCGCGGATCCTCGGCTGTTCGGTCGGCACGGTCAAGAGCCAGGCGTCCCGGGCGCTCGCCAAGCTCCGGGAGCGCCTCGACAGGCACGCGGCACCACTGGGGAGTTGAGCGATGGATCTGGAGAGCGAACTGCGCACGGCCATGGCCGAGCACACGGCCGGGACGTCGGCGCCGCCATCGCTCGCCGCGGTCGTCCGCCGCCGGCACCGCCGCCGCGTGGTGCGGATCCGCGTGACGGTCGGCGCGGCCGTGGCCGCCGCCGTGGCCGCGTTCGTGGTGACGCCCGCCTACAACTCGATGACGCATGTCGATCCCGCGGGCATGCGCGAGACTCCGGCCGGTTCGCCGACGGCGGCATCGCCGGACCGGCCGGTCCCGCCTCCCGCCCCGGGCCTTCCCGCATCGCCCCCGTCTGCGGAGAGGCCCGGGGCGGGGGCCTCAGGCAAGCCTGAGGCGGACCGCCCACCGGCCCCGGCGCACCGCGACGAGCCGGGCGGCGCACCGGGGCCGGTCAGGCGTCCCGACTGGGTGACGTACCTGCCCCCCGGGCTGAACGTGGACCGGCCGTGCGCCGAACGCGGCGGCGGCGGCGACCGGACCACGACGTGCCGCTGGAGCGGCGGTTCCGGCTGGGTGGAGATCCGCGTCGTGCGCGGCACGGGCCTGTCCGGCCCCGAGGACCTGGGCGGCGACGGCGCGCCCTCGATGCCCCGCCACACCTCGGTGCACGGGGTGCGAGCGGTCGTCAGCGACCGCCCGGACTCCGGACGCCAGGTCGCCTGGATGGCCCGTCCCGGCGTCGGCGTCGTCGTGGCGGCGGGCGGCTCGGCGCGCGACCAGCTCATGCGCGTCGCCGAGGGCGTCCGCGTCTGACCTCACGGCGCCCGGCCCGTGTGGCCCGCCCTGAGAAACCCGCCCCGGAGGGGGACGTCCGGTGGAAGCGCGGCCGCCGGACGATCCCCCGCCGGGGCGTCACGTCACGCGATGCGGCCGGCTCAGTGCGCCTCGGCCAGCAGCTTGGCGACCCGGGACACGCCCTCCACCAGGTCGTCGTCGCCGAGCGCGTACGACAGCCGGAAGTAGCCCGGGGTGCCGAACGCCTCGCCCGGCACCAGCGCCACCTCGGCCTCCTCCAGGATCAGCGAGGCCAGCTCCACCGACGACTGCGGACGGCGGCCCCGGATCTCCTTGCCGAGCAGCGCCTTGACCGACGGGTAGGCGTAGAACGCGCCCTCCGGCTCGGGGCACACCACGCCGGGGATCTCGTTCAGCATCCGCACCATCGTCTGGCGGCGCCGGTCGAACGCGGTGCGCATCTGCGCCACCGCCGAAAGGTCGCCCGTCACCGCGGCCAGCGCCGCCGCCTGCGACACGTTCGCGACGTTGGAGGTGGCGTGCGACTGCAGGTTGGCGGCGGCCTTCACCACGTCCTGCGGGCCGATCAGCCAGCCCACCCGCCAGCCGGTCATCGCGTAGGTCTTGGCGACGCCGTTCAGCACCAGCGTGCGGTCGGCCAGCTCCGGCACCACCACCGGCATGGAGTGGAACTCGGCGGCCCCGTACACCAGGTGCTCGTAGATCTCGTCCGTGATCACCCACAGGCCGTGCTCGTCCGCCCAGCGGCCGATCTCCTCGATCTGGTCGCGGGTGTAGACGGCGCCGGTCGGGTTGGACGGCGACACGAACAGCAGCACCTTGGTGCGCTCGGTGCGCGCCGCCTCCAGCTGGTCGACGCTCACCCGGTAGCCGGTGGTCTCGTCGGCCACCACGTCCACCGGCACGCCCCCGGCCAGCTTGATCGACTCGGGGTAGGTGGTCCAGTACGGCGTCGGCACGAGCACCTCGTCGCCCGGGTCCAGCAGCGCCGCGAACGCCTCGTACACCGCCTGCTTGCCGCCGTTGGTGACGAGCACCTGCGAGGCCTCCACCCGCAGGCCGGAGTCGCGGGCCGTCTTCTCGGCGATCGCCGCGCGCAGCTCGGGCAGCCCGGCGGCGGGCGTGTACTTGTGGAACCGCGGCTCCCGGCACGCGGCGACCGCGGCCTCGACGATGTAGTCGGGGGTCGGGAAGTCCGGCTCGCCCGCACCGAACCCGATGACCGGGCGGCCCGCCGCCTTCAGCGCCTTGGCCTTGGCGTCGACGGCCAGCGTGGCGGACTCGGAGATGGCGGCGATGCGCCTGGACAGGCGAGGACGATCGATGCTCATGCCTCCTATCGTTACAGACCCGCGGCGATGACTTCAGCGGTATATCCCCGCCGGTCGGACCGGGTGTCGGGGACGAGCCGGACGGCCGGTCGCGACATGGCGGCGCGGTCCGGTTCGACGCGGGCGGCTCTGGGACGTAGACTCACCGTCCTAGTGGCGACTCATGGCATACGGTCCTGTCCGCGAAAGGCCGTAAGCTATGAACGTCACGACCCGGCCGGGGACGGCCGGGGCATCTCCTTGCACGGGAGAGAAAAAGTGAAGGGCAGTGGCTCAATTGGTAGAGCTCCGGTCTCCAAAACCGGCGGTTGGGGGTTCGAGTCCCTCCTGCCCTGCGAGGTGCGGTGCGCGCACCCGTGCCTGCCAGGCGATGGCACGCCGCACGGTGAGCGAGCGAGTCAACCACAGGGTGGTTGGTCACGACCTATGAGGTGAACGGCGGCACAATGGCGACTGAGACGCGCGGCGAGGCCGCGGCCAAAGACGAAGGCAAGGGGAGGTCCCCGCGCAAGCGGACGTCTCCCGCTCTCTTCGTGCGCCAGGTGGTCGCCGAACTGCGCAAGGTCATCTGGCCGACCCGGCGTGAGCTGATCACCTACACGACCGTGTCCCTGGTCTTCGTGCTGATCATGCTCGCCATCGTCTCCGGCCTCGACTGGCTGCTGCAGCGAGGCGTGTTCTGGGTCTTCGGCTGAGCCACCGGCACCGGGCGGCCGTCTGCGGCCGCCGCCGTCGGCGTACCGCCGAGGGCCTGCCGGAGCCCCGTTAGGGCGTTCGCCCGCATCGCCCGGAAACTCCATCACCACCATCCGTACGAGGGAAAGAGTCGCCGTGTCCGAGTCCTCACAGCCCAACGACGAGGCCGTCGAACAGGCCCGGTCCGCTGAGGCTGCTGCGGCCGAGCCGTCGGGTGAGCCCGCCGGGGCGGATGTGCCCGCCGCCGGCGCCGAGCCGGTGGACACGGAGACCGAGGGCGACGCCGTCACCGAGACCGGCGAGAGCGCCGAGGCGGAGGAGACCGCCGAGGCCGAGCCCCCGGCCGACCCGTACGCCGACTTCAAGATGCAGCTGCGCATGCAGCCGGGCGACTGGTACGTCGTGCACTCCTACGCGGGGTACGAGAACCGGGTCAAGACCAACATCGAGACCCGCACCCAGACCCTGAACATGGAGGACTACATCTTCCAGATCGAGGTCCCCCAGCACGAGGTGACCGAGATCAAGGGCGGCAAGCGGCAGAAGGTCAACGAGAAGGTCCTGCCCGGCTACATCCTGGTCCGCATGGAGCTGACCGACGAGTCGTGGGCCGCCGTCCGCAACACGCCCGGCGTCACCGGCTTCGTCGGCCTCTCCAACAAGCCGTCCCCGCTGAGCCTGGACGAGGTCGCCTCCCTGCTCGCGCCCGAGCCGGAGGAGCCCGCCAAGGCCAAGGAGCAGGCCAAGGCCGCGCCGTCGGTGGACTTCGAGGTCGGCGAGTCCGTCACCGTCATGGACGGCCCGTTCGCCACCCTCCCCGCCACCGTCAACGAGATCAACGCCGAGCAGCAGAAGCTGAAGGTGCTGGTCAGCATCTTCGGCCGCGAGACGCCGGTCGAGCTGTCCTTCAACCAGGTCTCCAAGATCTGACGAGGCCGCTCCGGCCGGCGCGTATCCTGGACGGGTCGGCCCTGCGCGCGCAGGGCGGGTCCGCCCAGATGCTCGTGCCGGTCTCCGGCCGCGCGTCCGCGGATCGGCCCCGTGCCGCGCGGAGAGGTCCGGGTGCCCGGCAGGATCGTCGAGCGCGAGACCTTCGGCCCGCCCTTCGCGGGGATGGTCTGGTTCTCGTCTCGGCTCCGGACGGGAGACACGGCCGGCCCCCGCGTCCGCGGGGACGGCTCCGTCCAACTCCACGCTGGTCAGGCCACATCTGCGTCGGCCCCGCGTCCGCGGGGACGACGAAGCACAGCGGTTCCTACGTCGCGGTTGAGTCCCGGCCGCGACGTTGCCCGTGAAACGCGGGAACCGGAACCGAAGCACACGGGACGTAGGGGTGCAGATGCCTCCGAAGAAGAAGGTCGCCGCGATCGTCAAGGTCCAGCTGCAGGCCGGACAGGCGACCCCGGCGCCGCCGGTCGGTACGGCGCTCGGTCCGCACGGCGTCAACATCATGGACTTCTGCAAGCAGTACAACGCTGCCACGGAGTCCCAGCGCGGCAACGTCATCCCCGTAGAGATCACCATCTACGAGGACCGCTCGTTCACCTTCGTCACCAAGACCCCGCCGGCCGCGCAGCTGATCCTCAAGGCCGCGGGCGTGGAGAAGGGCAGCGGCGAGCCGCACAAGACCAAGGTCGGCTCGGTCACCCGCGACCAGATCCGGGAGATCGCGCAGACCAAGATGCCCGACCTGAACGCCAAGGACATCGACGCCGCCGAGAAGATCGTCGCCGGCACCGCCCGCTCCATGGGCATCGAGGTCAAGTAGGACCCTCGTACGGGACGTCCGTACGACCGTGGAAGGGCCTGGCGCGGCCCGCACCACGACCTCCTTTCACATCAGGGAGACAGACATGAAGCGCAGCAAGGCGTACCGCGCCGCGGCCGAGAGGATCGACCGCGAGCACCTGTACAGCCCGGCCGAGGCCATGCGGCTGGCCAAGGAGACCAGCGTCACCAAGTTCGACGCGACCGTGGAGGTCGCGCTGCGGCTCGGCGTGGACCCGCGCAAGGCCGACCAGATGGTGCGCGGCACGGTCAACCTGCCGCACGGCACCGGTAAGACCGCCCGCGTGCTGGTCTTCGCGGGCGGCGCCAAGGCCGAGGAGGCCCGCGAGGCCGGGGCCGACTTCGTCGGGTCCGACGACCTGATCGAGAAGATCCAGGGCGGCTTCCTGGACTTCGACGCGGTGGTGGCCACCCCCGACCAGATGGGCAAGGTCGGACGGCTGGGCCGGGTGCTGGGTCCGCGCGGCCTGATGCCCAACCCCAAGACCGGCACGGTCACCATGGACGTGGCCAAGGCGGTCACCGACATCAAGGGCGGGAAGATCGAGTTCCGGGTCGACCGGCACGCGAACCTGCACTTCATCGTCGGCAAGACCTCCTTCAGCGAGCGGCAGCTGGTGGAGAACTACGCCGCCGCCGTCGAGGAGATCCAGCGGCTCAAGCCGTCGGCGGCCAAGGGCCGGTACGTCAAGAAGGCCGCGGTGACGACGTCGATGGGGCCGAGCGTCCCGATCGACCCGAACGCCGTGCGGAACCTGACCGCCGAGCTCGACCAGGACTGACCGGCGACAGCCGGCAGTCGTGAAGGGCGTCCCCTTAGGGGGGCGCCCTTTTGCTTTGCGCGTCCGGTCCGAATGACGGCGCCTGTGGTGCCGGCGGAGCCGGTGGTGTTGAATCGATCTCCGCCCTCGCAGGGCTCGTCGACGTTACGGGACGGAGGACCGTGGACCGTCGTGCCGATCACCTGGTCGTGATGGCCGTCGTCACGGCCGCGGCCGTGGTGCCCGCCGCGATCGTGGCCGTCGTCAAGGCGGGGCCGGAGGAGTCCCGCGACACTCCGCGAACGCCCGTGGCGGCCGTTCAGAACGCCCCGGCCCCGGCCCCGGAGGCGGCCGGAGCGTCCCGCTCCCCGCTCCCCGAGAACGCGCCCAAGGCGGCGCCCACGGGCGGCACGTCGGCGACCGCCTCGTCCACGCCGGGGCGCACGTCCCGCGGAAGCGCCACGGACACCCCCACCGGACGCGCGTCCAGCGCCCGAACGCCGCTTCGCTCGTACGTCCGCGAGACCGAGGTGCGGCTGTCCGGTGCGGCGAACGGCGACTACGAGCACGCCACCGAGACCGCGCGCTTCACCGTGGCGCCCCGGTTCGCGCTGGACGCCACGGGCGTGCGGACGAGCGTGCGCGGCGGCGAGAAGACCACCGTCACCCAGAAGGCGATCGTCAAGGGCCGGACGCTGTCGGGCTTCGACGGCACCGGGTGGAGGCACCGCACGCTGACCGACGCCCAGCTCGCCAGGCTGCGGACCGGGTCCGATCCGCGCGAGTTCACCGGCCTGGTCCGGTCGCTGCCGGGCGTCGGCAGGTCGGCGCCCGACCGGTTCGGCTCGGTGCGCTACACGGCCGGGGTGTCGATCGGCGACCTGCTGTCGCTGCTGCCGGAGGCCGAGGCCGGACCCGCGGGGCGGGCGCTCAGGGCGGTGCCGCTCGGCATCGGGGTCTCCCTGGACATGTGGGTCGACGCCGACGGCCGTCCCACCTGGATCGGCCTGGGGGCGGCGGTGCCGGGCGGGCGGTTCGCCGGTTCGATGGCGTTCCGCTCCTACCGCTGAGAACGCCCGGGCGCCGTGTCGCGCAGTCCCGTACGGGTACGCCGCCGGTCGTACCGCGAAGCGCGGCATTCGTACCATCGGGGGATGTTCGCCCGCGTTCGCCGGACGAGACTGTGGTCATCGGTAGGCAACCAGGGAGGCTCAATCCTCATGAATCGCCGATTCGCCGTGGCCGCGGGAGGCACCGCCGTGGGCGCCGCGCTGCTGCTGTCCGGCTGCGCCGGTGACGGCTCGGGAAACGTGTCCACGGGCGCGATGAAGCTGAGCGCCGCCGAGGCGGTCCTGCAGTCGTCGCAGAAGACCGGGCAGGCCGACTCGTTCAAGGCCGACCTGACCGTGACCGACGCGCGGAACGGCGCGCACGTGCAGGCCACCGGCCGGTTCCGGCTGCGGCCGGAGCTGGTGTTCAGCGCGCAGCTGCAGAAGGTCGGCGGCGGCCGGGGCCTGGACGGCGTCGGCGGGCAGGCGATCTACACCGGTGACGTCCTGTACGCCAAGGTCCCCCAGCTCGCCCGGTTCGCGGCCGGCGGCAAGCCGTGGGTGAAGGTGGACGTGGCGCAGGTGGGGCGGCAGACCGGCTTCGACGTCGCCGGCCTCGTCGAGCAGGTGCAGAAGGTCAACCCGGCCGAGCAGACCAAGATGTTCACCGCGTCCAAGGACGTGCGCAGGGTCGGTGAGGAGACCGTCGACGGGGTGCGCACCGTCCACTACACCGGGACGGTGACCGTCCAGGAGGCGCTGAACCGGCTCGACCCCGAGGTGCGGCAGCGGGTGAGCCGCTGGTTCCCGCAGGGCGCGTCCGGCGAGAAGATCAGCTTCGACCTGTGGACGGACGGCGACCAGCTGCCCCGCAAGATCGTGTCCAAGGGGACGGGCGGCGACACCGGCTCGCTGACCGTGCGCTACAGCGACTACGGCAAGTCGTTCAGCGTGAACCCGCCCCCCGCCGACCAGGTCGGCGACCTGTCGCTGAACGGGCTCTTCGGTAACTGACCGCCGGGCTCCCCGGCGACCGCCGGAGCGCGCCGCGGGCCCGGCCCCACTCGCGGCGCCCGGCCCGCGGGTCCGGCGCCGTTCCGCCCCAGATCGGGATGAACCACGTGGATCTTCTCGGCGTCTGATTGACTGTGCGGCTTGTAGCCGCTCGGCGCGGCCGTTCGTTTCACAACCGAGGAGAACCATATGATTCGTCGCTTCGCCGCGGGCACCGCGGTGGCCACCGGCCTGGCCCTGTCCCTGACCGGATGCCTGGGAGGGGCGGAGGAGGCCGGTGACGCCATCAAGCTCACGGCCGCGCAGGTGCTGGGCAAGGCGGCGGAGAAGACGGGGCAGACCGACTCGTTCAAGGCCACCGTGTCGATGCGGATGAACGACCCGCAGAGCGGGGCGGTCAGCGCGGACGGCGAGATGCAGTACCGCACCAAGCCGGACCTCGCCTACTCCATGAACCTGGGCCAGATGAGCGTGGGCGGCCAGTCCATGGGCGGCATGGAGCAGGTGTTCGTCGGCAACACGATGTACATGAAGATGCCGATGCTGACCCAGATGGCGAGCCGGCTCGGCGGCAGTGCCGGGCAGCTGGGCGCCAAGCCGTGGCTGAAGATCTCCCTGTCGGAGATCGGCCGGCAGTCGGGCATCAACGTCGAGCAGCTGCTGGAGCAGTCGCGGCAGCTCGACCCCGTCCAGAACACCAAGATGCTCACCGCCTCCAAGGACGCCCGCGAGGTGGGCAAGGAGACGGTCGAGGGCGTGGAGACCACCCACTACACCGGCACCTACCGGCTGCAGGACGCGGTGGCCAAGCTGCCGGCCGAGCAGCGCGAGGCGTACCAGAAGTCGCTGGCGCAGACCGGCATGGACTCGATGACCTTCGACCTGTGGGTCGACAAGGACCAGCTGCCGCGCAAGCTGGCGATGAAGAGCGCGCAGGGCGCCAAGGAGGACATGACGATCTCCATGACCTACCGGGACTACGGCAAGCCGGTGCAGATCGCCGCCCCGCCCGCCGACCAGGTCACCGACTTCAGCGCGCTGATGAAGAACCTGCCCGGCGGCGGGCAGATGCCCACCGGCAGCTGACCGCCCCGACCGCCACGAGGCCGCACCCTTCGACCGGGGTGCGGCCTCGCCGCATGTCGTCCCCGGGAACGGCGAGCGGCGAGACCGCGCACTTTCCCCGGTTTCCTGGGGAAAGGATTTTGTGCGCGGCCGGACGAGCGCGTACTCTTGACAACTGCCGAAGACCGCCGGTCGTCGCCCCGTTCGGGGCGGCCGAAGGACCCGCGCCCGTGAGGGTGCCGGGCGGCCCGCGTAGGTGAGACGAGAGCTTCCGTGCGACCTCCGTGTCGTGCCCACGCCCCGTGCGCCTACGCCGGGGCGTTTCTGTGTTCTGGCAGAGCCTTTCGCCCCGGCGGCTTCCACCCAGGTAATCGGAAGGAGGCCCATGGCAAAGGCCGACAAGGCCGCGGCGATCGCCGAGCTCACGGAAGAGTTCCAGAGCTCCAACGGCGCCGTGCTGACCGAGTACCGCGGGCTGACGGTGGCGCAGCTGAAGGAGCTGCGCACCAATCTCGGCGAGAACGCCCGGTTCGCCGTGGTGAAGAACACGCTGACCAAGATCGCCGCGTCCGACGCGGGCCTGGACGAGGAGTTCAGGAACCTGCTGCAGGGCCCGTCCGCGATCGCCTTCGTCAAGGGCGACGTGGTCGAGGCGGCCAAGGGGCTGCGTGACTTCGCCAAGGCCAACCCGCTGCTGGTGATCAAGGGCGGCTACATCGACGGCAAGCCGATGGACGCCGCCGAGGTCACCCAGCTCGCCGATCTGGAGTCTCGCGAGGTGCTCCTCGCGAAGCTGGCCGGCGCGATGAAGGGCTCCATGGCCAACGCGGCCGCCCTGTTCAACGCGCTGCCGACCCAGGCCGCCCAGCTCGCCGAGGCGCTGCGCGCCAAGCGCGAGGAGGCCGGCGAGACCGCCGAGGCCCCGGCCGTCCAGGCCGACGCCGACGCGGCCGAGGCCGCCGACGCCGACACGGCCGACGCGCCCGCCGAGTGACCGGGGTCCCACCCGGACCGACCACCCGCGGTCGTATCGACGACCCATCTGCCAAGCCCTAGCGGAGGAAAACACCATGGCGAAGCTCAGCACCGACGAGCTGCTCGACGCGTTCAAGGAGATGACCCTCCTGGAGCTGTCCGAGTTCGTCAAGCAGTTCGAGGAGACCTTCGACGTCAAGGCCGCCGCCCCCGTCGCCGCCGTCGCCGCCCCCGGCGCCCCGGCCGCGGCCGAGGGCCCGGCCGAGGAGGCCAAGGACGAGTTCGACGTCATCCTCGAGGCCGCCGGCGACAAGAAGATCCAGGTCATCAAGGAGGTTCGCGCCCTGACGAGCCTCGGCCTGAAGGAGGCCAAGGACCTGGTGGACGGCGCTCCCAAGCCGCTGCTGGAGAAGGTCAACAAGGAGCAGGCCGACAAGGCCAAGGAGGCCCTGGAGAAGGCCGGCGCGACGGTCACCGTCAAGTAAGGCTTCTCAGGCTTCTCGAAGCGCTCGCTCCGGCGCGCTTCGACTCGCTTCGTACGAGGCGGTCATCCCACGACGGTGGGGTGGCCGCCTCGTCGCGTTCCCGGCGGCGTCCCGATGGTCGGTTATCGGGAGTGGAGGTGTTCCGGTCATGTCCCTTGAGACGGGTCATCCTGGACCAGTAGTCTCACCAGGCGCGTAAGTAACGATTCTCTTACGACCTCACTGGACAGCGGGTCCAACCGGGCGCCCCCTCTTCCATTTCCGCTCCGGGCCGCTACGGTAGTGGCACCCGCCACAGCTACCCGGCGGTAGCAACGGGAGTGGCGCGCTGAGTGACGACGACGCACGGAGTGCTACGACCACAGCTGCTCGGTCTTTGGTTCCGGATTCCCCCCGGCCTGGACGAAAGGTGACGAGTGGGCGTCGAGATCAGGGTCGAGGGACTGACCAAGTCCTTCGGCCGCCAGACCATCTGGCAGGACGTGTCGCTGACGCTGCCCGCGGGAGAGATCAACGTGCTCCTCGGGCCCTCCGGCACGGGCAAGTCGGTGTTCCTGAAGTCGCTCGTCGGGCTGCTCAAGCCGGACCGCGGCCACATCTGGATCGGCGACCGGGACCTGCCGCGCCTGCCGGAGGCGCAGCTGTACGAGACCCGCAAGCTGTTCGGGGTGCTGTTCCAGGACGGCGCGCTGTTCGGGTCGATGAACATCTACGACAACATCGCCTTCCCGCTGCGCGAGCACACCCGCAAGTCCGAGTCGGAGATCAAGCGGATCGTCCTGGAGAAGATGGACATGGTCGGCCTGATCGGGGCCGAGCACAAGCTTCCCGGTGAGATCTCCGGCGGCATGAAGAAGCGCGCGGGCCTGGCCCGCGCCCTGGTGCTGGACCCGGAGATCCTGCTGGTGGACGAGCCGGACTCGGGCCTGGACCCGGTCCGCACCGCCTACCTCAACCAGCTGATCGTCGACCTGAACGCGCAGATCAACGCGACGTTCCTGATCGTCACCCACGACATCAACACCGCGCGGACCGTGCCGGACAACATCGGCCTGCTGTTCCGCCGCGAGCTGGTGATGTTCGGGCCGCGCGAGATGCTGCTGTCCAGCGAGGAGCCGGTCGTCCGGCAGTTCCTCAACGCCCGCCGGGTCGGCCCGATCGGGATGTCGGAGGAGAAGGACGTCTCCGAGCTGGAGGCCGAGGCCAAGATGGGCCACGACCCCGGCAAGCTGCCGCCGATCCCGCCGCAGCTGATGCCCAGCGACGGGCGGGTGCGCACGGGCCAGCACGCTCCGGGCGCCTGGTGCGCCGCGCACGGCGTGACGCCGCCGCCCGGCTCGTTCATCGACGACCTGGGCCGCAACTGGGTCGAGGAGTGGCCGCGTTACGTCGCGTCCATGGCCGCCGTGCCCGCGGGCCAGGCGGCGCCGCCCCCGCCGGCGGCCCAGCCGGCGCCGCCCGCGCAGCCCGGCGCGCCCGGCGCGGGTGCGCCGCCGCCCCCCGGCGCCTGGCCGCCGCCGCCCACCTCGCCACCCCCCGGAGGCCGGCCCTGATGTCGTCTCCTGGTATCGGCGCGAACCAGCGAGAGGGCACCACCAAGAACGGCGCCTCCGACGTGTTCCGCAAGGTCGGGGACGGCGCGGTCAACGTCGCCGTCAAGGAGCCCGGCCGGTTCTTCGCCCTGTGCCTGGACACCTTCCGGGCGATGTTCGTGTGGCCGTTCCAGTGGCGGGAGTTCATCCAGCAGTCCTGGTTCATCGTCTCGGTCACCGTGATCCCGACGATGCTGGTGGCGATCCCGTTCG
Organism: Actinomadura sp. NPDC047616; assembly: GCF_040642915.1. Lineage (NCBI taxonomy): Bacteria > Bacillati > Actinomycetota > Actinomycetes > Streptosporangiales > Thermomonosporaceae > Actinomadura > Actinomadura sp. NPDC047616. Next base: position 305,638 of record NZ_JBEYTB010000011.1, on the reverse strand, counting down.
GCGGGATCCTGTCGCTGCAGGTCGGCGGGCTGATCCGGCAGCTGGGCGCGCAGTCGTTCACCGGCGCGACCGCGGTGGTGGCGATCGTGCGCGAGGCCAGCCCGCTGGTCACCTCGCTGCTGGTGGCGGGCGCGGCGGGCTCGGCGATGTGCGCCGACATCGGCTCCCGCAAGATCCGCGAGGAGATCGACGCGATGGAGGTGCTGGGCATCAACCCCCTGCACCGCCTGGTGGTCCCGCGCATGCTGGCCTGCGCGTTCGTCGCGCTGTTCCTCAACGGCCTGGTGTCGGTGGTCGGCCTGGTCGGCGGCTACACCTTCAACGTGCTGCTGCAGGACGGCACGCCGGGCGCCTACCTGGCCTCGTTCAACGCCATCGCGCAACTGCCCGACCTGGTGCAGGCCGAGATCAAGGCGTTCGTGTTCGGCATCACCGCGGGGCTGGTCGCGGCGTACAAGGGGCTGAACGCCAAGGGCGGCCCGAAGGGCGTGGGCGACGCGGTCAACCAGACCGTCGTCATCACGTTCATGCTGCTGTTCCTGGAGAACTTCCTGATCTCCACCCTGTACTTCCAGTTCGTCCCGCAGAAGGGCATGTAGACAATGGCCGCGCCAGGCAAGACGGGCAGGGCCGTCTCCCGGGTGGTCAACGCCCCGCTGGAACGGCTGGACGACTTCGGGCACCAGCTGTCGTTCTACGCGCGGGCGTTCGCGTGGGTGTTCCGCGTGCTGCGCCGCTACCGCACCGAGGTGCTGCGGCTGCTGGCCGAGGTCAGCCTCGGCACCGGCGGGCTGGCGGTGATCGGCGGCAGCGTGGTGATCGTCGGGTTCATGACGTTCTTCACCGGCAGCCAGGTCGGCCTGCAGGGCTACAACTCGCTGAACCAGATCGGCACGGCCGCGTTCACCGGGTTCGTGGCGTCCTACTTCAACACGCGCGAGATCGCGCCGCTGGTGTCGGCGCTGGCGCTGTCGGCCACGGTGGGCTGCGGGTTCACCGCCCAGCTGGGCGCGATGCGGATCTCCGACGAGATCGACGCGCTGGAGGTCATGGCCGTCCCGTCCATGCCGTTCCTGGTGACCACGCGGCTGCTGGCCGGGATGATCGCGGTGATCCCGCTGTACGTGGTGGGCCTGCTGGCCTCCTACGGCGCCACCCGGCTGATCGTGACGCTCTTCTACGAGCAGTCCACCGGCACCTACGACCACTACTTCCATCTGTTCCTACCGCCGTACGACATCCTCTGGTCGTTCGGCAAAGTGATCGTCTTCTCGATGCTCGTGATGCTGATCCACTGCTACTACGGCTACAACGCCAGCGGCGGACCGGCCGGGGTGGGCGTGGCGGTGGGCCGCGCCGTGCGCACCAGCATCGTCGTCATCAACGTGGCGGACCTGCTGCTCGGCATGGCCATCTGGGGCGCCACCACGACCGTGCGGATCGCGGGGTGAGCCGGCGATGACGTCCCTTCCGCAGAGCCCGTCGCGTCCGTTCGGCGGCATGTCGCAGAAGATCCGCCACCGGCTGCTCGGGCTGTCCATGCTGGTGGTGATCGTGCTGCTGCTGGCGTTGACGGTGGCGCTGTTCAACAAGGCGCTCACCCCCGTCGTCCGGGTGAAGGTGGACGCCGAGCGGGCCGGGCTGCAACTGCTGCCCCGCTCCGACGTCAAGGTGCGCGGGCTGATCGTGGGGGAGGTGCGCGGCACCCGCGCCACGTCCGACGGCGCGATCCTCGACCTGGCGATCGACCCGGACAAGGCCAAGCTGATCCCGCGCAACGTGCAGGCGCGGCTGCTGCCCAAGACGCTGTTCGGCGAGAAGTACGTCGACCTGCAGATCCCGGCGCAGCCCGGGCCGGTCGGGCTGCGCGGCGGCCAGGTGATCCGGCAGGACCGCTCGCAGGCCGCGGTGGAGATCGACCAGGTGCTGGACAACCTGCTGCCGCTGCTGGAGGCGGTGCCGCCCGCCAAGCTGAACGCCACGCTGAACGCCCTGGCCACCGCGCTGCAGGGCCGCGGCGACCAGATCGGCCGCAACCTGGAGCAGGCCGACGCGCTGCTGAAGAAGATCAACCCGGAGCTGGGCACGCTGGTCTACGACCTGCGGGCGCTGGCCGACACCGCCGACGTCTACGACCAGGCCGCCCCGGACCTGCTGCGGACGCTGCGCAACATCAACGTCACCAGCGACACCATCACGCAGAAGCGCGGCACGATCGAGGACCTCATCCCGCAGATCACCGGTTTCTCCACCAAGGGCGACCGGTTCATGCGCACCAACGGCCCCAAGATCATCGGGTTCAACATCGCCAGCCGGGACGGCCTGGCGCTGATCGCCCGGTACTCGCCCTCGCTGCCCTGCGTCACCGAGGGGATCATGAAGCTCAAGCCGCGCGCCGAGGAGGCGGGCGGCGGCCGCACCCCGACGTTCAACCTCACCATCGAGATCATCAAGCCGCGGCCGGGCTACAAGAACCCGCTGGACCTGCCCGAGGCCAAGGACCAGCGCGGGCCGCGCTGCTACAACCTGCCCAACCCCAAGGTCCCCTTCCCCGACTACCTGGCGCTGGACGGCACACAGGACGACCTGTGGTGGAAGGACCCGCACGACCCGAACCAGCCGCTGCCCCCGGGCCACGGCACCCGCGGCCGGGCCGCCTCGGGCGTGCTGGTCGACCCCGGCACCCAGATGAGCGACACGGAGAAGGTCAAGGCCATGGTGGGCCCGCTCACCCGGACCCCGTCCGACCAGGTCCCCGACGCGGCCCAGCTCCTGTTCGGCCCGCTACTGGACGGAGCGGTGGTGGAGGTCAAGTGAGCGCAGTCGTGGGTAGGACGACCAGTGCCGCGATCAAGCTGGGGATCTTCGTCGTCCTCACGTCCCTGGCGACCGGCGTGCTGGCGATGACGATCTCCAACGTGCGCTTCGCCGACACGCGCACCTACAAGGCCGTGTTCTCCGACGCGACCGGGCTGCTGTCCAACGACGACGTGCGGATCGCCGGGGTGCGGGTCGGGCAGGTCGAGGACGTCAAGCTGTACTCCGACCGCTCCGACGGCGGGAAGATGAAGGCGCTCGTCACGTTCAGCGTGCAGCGCGAGGGGGCGCTGCGGGCCGGGCTGCCGGAGTCGACCGGGGTGCAGCTGCGCTACCGCAACCTGATGGGGCAGCGGTACCTGTCGCTGAGCCAGGAGCAGCCGGGCCAGGTGAACGGCTTCCTGCGGCCGGGCGCGGTGATCCCCGACGCCAAGACCGAGGAGGCCCTCGACCTCACCGCGCTGTTCAACGGGTTCCGCCCGCTGTTCCGCGCCCTGGAGCCGCAGGACGTCAACAAGCTCGCCATGGAGATCGTCCAGGTCCTGCAGGGCGAGTCCGGCACCGTCAACAGCCTGCTGGCGCACCTGGCGTCGCTGACCAACACGCTCGCCGACCGGGACCGGGTGATCGGCAGTGTGATCACCAACCTGAACAACGTGCTGGGCGCGATCGACTCGCGGCACACCGAGATCAACAAGCTGATCGTCGACCTGCGCGGGCTGGTGAGCGGCGTCGCGGCGGACCGGGACGCGATCTTCGACTCGGTGGCGGCGCTGAACGGGCTGAGCTCCACCACCGCGGCACTGCTCAAGGACGTGCGTCCCGACGTGCGCGACGACATCGCGGGCCTGCGCCGGCTCACCGCGACCCTCAACGCCAACGAGAAGGACCTGGACAAGGCGCTCAAGCAAACACCGGACCGGATGGAGGGGCTGATCCACATCTCCTCCTACGGGTCGTGGTTCAACATGTACCTCTGCGGCCTCGACGCGCGGGTGCGGCTGCCGGGCGGCCCGGTCTACCAGACCCCGGCGATCGTGAACGAGAACGCGAGGTGCAAGTAGATGAGGATCCCGTTCCGGGAGCGCAACCCGGTTCCCATCGGCCTCACCGCGTTCGCGGTCATCGCCGTCGCGCTGCTGGTGGCGCTGAACCTGGAGAACCTGCCGCTGGTCAACGGGCAGCGCACGTACACCGCGGCGTTCGCCGAGGCCGCCGGGCTCAAGCCCGACGAGGAGGTGCGGATCGCCGGGGTCAAGGTCGGCAAGGTCACCGAGCTGGAGCTGGACGGCGACCACGTCAAGGTCACCTTCCGGGTGGACGACGAGGTGCGGCTGGGCTGGAAGACCACGGCCGCCATCAAGATCAAGACGCTGCTGGGCGCGCACTACGTGGAGCTGAAGCCGGACGGCACCGGACGGCTGAAGCACATCCCGCGCGCACGCACCAGCACCCCGTTCGAGGTCGTCCCCGCCATCGGCGAGCTGAGCCAGCGGGTCGACGACATCGACACCCGGCAGCTGGCCAAGTCGTTCGACGTGCTGTCGGACACCTTCGAGAACTCCCCGGACGAGATCCGGGCGGCGCTGCAGGGGCTGCGGCGGCTGTCGCACACGGTCGCGTCCCGCGACGACGAACTGCACGAGCTGGCCGACCGCGCCAAGGACGTCTCGCAGCTGCTGGCCGACCGCAACCAGGACTTCGTCAAGCTGCTGCGGGACGGCGACAAGATCCTGCAGGAGGTGCAGGCCCGCCGCGCGGTGATCCACCAGCTGCTGGTCAACACGGTCGCGCTGACCCAGCAGGTGAACGCGCTGATCAAGGAGAACGAGGCGCAGCTCAAGCCGATGCTGGCCAACCTGGAGCGGGTCAACAAGGTGCTGCTGCGCAACCAGGAGAACCTGGACCGCATGCTCCAGCTGTACGCGCCGTTCGCCCGGCAGTTCGCCGACGTCGCGGGCAGCGGCCGCTGGTTCGACGCCTACCTGCAGAACCTGCTGCCGATCCCGGCGTCGATCCAGAACCCGCCGGCGCAGAACGGCGGCAACGGCGCCCAGCGCGGCACCGGCACGCAGCAGGGGGGTCGGCCAGGGCAGTCAGGCCACCGGCAGGGCAACAGCGTGTTGCCGTTCCTCCCGTGAGTCCTCCCGTGAGCGAGCACCAGGCAGGCATCCGTGCGTAACCAAGGAACCATCCTCCGCCTCGGCGGCGTCGTCCTCGTCGTCGCCGTGCTGGCGGCCGTGCTCCTGTCGGTGTTGCGGGAGCCGGAGCAGAAGCACCTGACGGCGTACTTCACCCGGACGGTCGGCCTGTATCCGGGCGCCGACGTGCGGATCCTCGGCATCCCCGTCGGGAAGGTCACCGAAGTCACCCCGGTCGGCGGTTCGGTGCGGGTGAAGATGCGCTACGAGGCCAAGTACAAGGTGCCCGCCGACGCCCAGGCCGTCATCGTCAACCAGACGCTCGTGTCCGACCGGTACGTGCAGCTCACCCCCGTCTACAAGGGCGGCGCGGTGATGGCCGACGGGACGACGCTGGCGGTCAACCGCACGCAGGTGCCCGTCGAGGTCGACCAGGTCGGCTCCAGCCTGAACGAGCTGTCCAAGGCGCTCGGCCCGCAGGGCGCCAACTCGCAGGGCGCGCTGTCGCGGCTGCTGCAGGTCGGCGCGGACACCCTGGACGGCCAGGGCGAGGACATCCGGCAGACGATCTCCGACACCTCCGAGCTGCTCGGCACGCTCAGCGAGGACCGCGAGGACGTGGCGCAGACCATCGAGAACCTGCGGATCATCACCCGCGCGCTGAAGGACAACGACGCGCAGGTCAGGCAGTTCAACCGGCACCTCAGCGGGGTGTCGGCGCAGCTGGCGGCCGAGCGCGAGGAGCTGAGCGCGGCGCTGAACACGCTCGGCCCGACGCTGCGCAACGTCCAGCGGTTCGTCAAGGACAACCGCGAGCAGCTGTCGGACAACGTGCGGCAGCTCGCGCAGATCACCGGCGTGCTGGTCAAGGAGAAGGACGCCCTGGCCGAACTGCTGATCGCGGCGCCGCTGGCCATCAACAACGTGGGCCGCGCCTACGACCCGATCAGCGGCACCATCCACAACCGGGTGAACTTCCTGCAGTTCGACAACCTGGCCGACTGGGTGTGCTCGCTGGCCTACTCGGTCGGCACCCCGGCCAAGCAGTGCCTGGACTTCGTCACCCCCTACAACGGCATCGGCAAGGCGCTCGGCGGGCTGAGCCTGGACCTGTCCTGGATCACGGCGCTCACCACGCACTACGACCCCGAGCCGATCCCGCCGGACGCCTACGGCCCCAACGCGGGCGCGGGCTCGACCAAGAGCACGTCGAGCACGTCGTCCAAGGCGAAGAAGTCCAAGAACGCCAAGGCCGCGAGCGCCGGCGACGCCCAGAACGGTCAGAGCGGTCAGAGCGGCCAGAACGCCGGCGGGGCGGGCACCCGGCAGGACCCCCGCAAGGACTTCACGGCCCTGCTGCCAGGAGGTGGCCGATGATCAGGCGGCGAGCCGACGAGCACGCGACCCGTCCGGGCGGCCGGACGGGCGCCGCGGCCGTCCGGCGGCTGGGCGCCGTCGCGCTGGCCGCCGCGGCGGCGCTGTCGGGCTGCTCGTTCCGCGGCGTGGACTCGATCCCGCTGCCCGGCGGCCCCGACCTGGGCTCCGACCCCCGGACCATCAAGATCGAGTTCTCGAACGTGCTGGATCTGGTGCCGCAGTCGGTGGTGAAGGTCAACGACGTGTCGGTCGGCAAGGTCGACAAGGTGGACCTGGCCGGCGGCCCGGGCGGCTGGCACGCGGTGGTCACCGTCAAGGTGCGCCGAGACGTGAAACTGGCCGACAACGCCGTCGCCACGATCAACCAGACCAGCCTGCTGGGCGAGAAGTTCGTGGCACTGGCCAACCCGACGACCGAGGCGCCGCGCGGCGAGCTCGGCTCGGGCGACGTCATCCCGCTGTCGCGCACCCGGCAGGGCACCGAGGTGGAGACGGTGCTGTCGGCGATGTCGATGCTGCTCAACAACGGCGGCCTGGAGCAGATCTCCACGATCACCCACGAGCTGAACGCGGCGATGAGCGGCCGCGAGCCGCAGATCCGGTCCGTGCTGAACCGCGTCGACACCTTCGTCGGCACCCTGGACCGCAACCGCGCCGCGATCACCCGGGCGCTGGACAGCATCGACCGGCTGTCGGCCAAGCTGTCGGCCGAGCGGCGCACCATCACCGAGACCGCCGACCGCACCGGCCCGGCCATCGAGGTCCTGCGCCGCAACCGCGCCGACCTGACCAAGATGCTGGTCAGCCTGGACAAGCTCAGCCGCACCACCACCGACGTGCTGAACAAGTCGCACGCCGACCTGGTGGCCAACCTGCGCGACATCGACGAGATCCTGCGCAACCTCAACAAGGCGGGCGAGAACCTGCCCAAGTCGCTGGAGACCCTGCTGACGTTCCCGTTCCCGCCCACCTTCAGCAACGTCATCCGCGGCGACTACGGCAACGTCCGGCTCACCGTCGACCTGGACTTCGAGAGCATCGCCCACAACCTGTTCGGCGGCACCGAGCTGGAGAAGCTGGCGGGCAGCGGCCGCCGGATGCGTGACATGCTCACCGTCCCGAACGTGACGCTGCCGCAGACGCCGCTCGGCGTGCTGCCGCAGCTGCCCGGCGGCACCGGCGGTGGAGGCGGGGGCGGCGGGCTGCCCGGACTCCCGGCCCCCGGCAACGGCGGCCAGAACGGCCAGAACGGCGGCCAGAACGGCGGCCAGAACGGCGGCCGGACGGGCGACGGGCAGCCGGGCAGCGGGCAGAACCGGCCGGGGGCGATGGCCCCACAACAGCGTGATCTGGAGACCCTGATGACGGGGGGCCTGGCGTGATCCTCAAACCGGGCGTCAAGATCCAGCTGCTGGTCTTCGCGGTCATCACCGTGATCGGCGTGTACGTGGTGACGGTCAACTACATCGGGCTGGGCCGCGAGGTGTTCGACCGGCAGTACACCGCCTACGTCGACCTCACCGACTCCGGCGGCGTGTTCACCGGCGCCGAGGTGACCTACCGCGGCGTGGCGGTCGGACGGGTCGGCCCGATCCAGCTCACCCGGGACGGCATCCGCGTCAAGCTGGAGCTGAACCGGGGCCGCGACATCCCGCGCGACGGGCTGGTCGCCGTGGTGGCCAACCGGTCCGCGGTCGGCGAGCAGTACATCGACCTGCAACCCGCCCGCAACGGCCGTCCCTACCTGCACGACTACGTCGACGGCCGCCCGTACACGATCCCGCGGCAGAACACCCGGCTGCCGGTGTCCACCGCCGAGCTGCTGCGCAACGTCAACACGTTGATCGAGCGCAACAACCTCAGGCCGGAGAACCTGCGCACGATCGTCGACGAGCTGGACAAGGCGTTCTCCGGCTCGGCCGCCGACCTGCAGCGGATCCTGGACGACACCGACCGGCTGCTGAAGACCGCCGACGAGGCGTACCCGGCGACCAAGGAACTGCTGGACAACAGCCGCACCGTGCTGGACACCCAGCGCGCCCAGGGCGCCGACATCCGCGCCTTCGCCCGCAACCTCAACCAGCTCACCACCCAGCTGCGCCGCGACGACCCGGCCCTGCGCTCCACCATCGACGCGGCCCCGCCCGCGGTCGGCCAGCTCGACGCGACGATCGACGACCTGGCGCCGACCCTGCCGGTGCTGCTGGCCAACATGACCAGCACCGGGCAGGTCATCGCGTCCCGCCAGGACGGGCTGCGGTCGCTGTTCATCCTGTACCCGATCGCCGTGGCCGGGGCGTTCACCGTGACGCCGGGCGACGGCACCCAGCACCTCGGCCTGGCGTTCAACATCAACGCCCCGGCGCCGTGCACCAAGGGCTACGAGGTGACGCAGCGGCGCTGGCCGCAGTTCACCGGCCCCAAGGAGCCGCCGCTGACGGCCGGGTGCAAGGAGCCCGCGGACTCGGACAAGGTCGTCCGCGGCACCCGCAACTTCCCCAAGGACGCCATCCGCCCGTACCCGAAGGTCCCCGCGGGTGCCACCGACGGCGCCGGGTTCCCGCCCGGGGGCGCGGACGGCGGCTCCAGCGGTTCTGAGGGGGCGCGCAAGGCGTCCGGCGAGGAGAAGAAGACTGAGGACCCCAAGCGGGCCGCGGGGGACGACCCCGGCGTCCAGCCCCAGAGCGCCGTCTCCGTCCCGCTCGGCCCCACCCGCGTGGAACTCGCCGGGTACGATCCATCGACCGGATGGGTCTACGGGCCGGACGGCAAGCGTTACGGCATGGGCTGGACGGGCGGCCAGCAGCGTCTGCTCGGCGAGGCGGGCTGGAAGATGCTCCTGCTGGGCCCCCTTGGGCTGAACTGACCACCGAGCCTGTACCGACCACCGAGGCCGGGCTGATCCCTGTGAAGGAGGCGACGCGATGAGGTACGGCGCGACCGACGCGATCGACGCCAAGGCGTCGCGCGGCCGCCGGACCACCCTGACCGTGCTCGGCGTGCTGGCCGTGGGGCTGGCCGTGGCGACGGGGGTGTTCGGCTACCGGTACTGGCAGGCCCAGGACGAGGAGAAGCGGCGCGCGGCCGCCACCCAGGCCGCCCGGCAGACCGCCGTGAACCTGTCCAGCCTGGACTACCGCGACATCCAGAAGGGCATCGACCGGGTGCTGGCGGGGCTGACCGGCGACATCCGCAACCAGTGGGCCACCCAGGCCAAGACCGTCGCCGACGTCGCCACCAAGAACCAGTCGATGTCCCAGGTGCAGCAGGTGCGCGCCGGCGTGGTGTCGATGGATGGTGACTCCGCCGAGGTCATCGTGGCGATCACGTCGACCACCACCAGCCCGAAGGTGCCGCAGGGCGCGCCCCGGTACTACCGCTACTCGATGGATCTGACCCGTACCGACGGGCGCTGGCTCGTCTCGAACTTCGGGATTGTCCCATGACGATGCTCGGACGCAGGAAGCGCGAGGCCGCCGAGAAGGCCAAGAAGGCCGAGAAGGCCCGGCAGCGCGCCGAGGAGGCCGCGCGCAAGGCCCGCGAGGCCGCCGAGGCCGCCGAACGCGCGGCCCGCGAGGCGGCCGAGGCGGAGGCCGAGCAGGCGGAGGCCGAGCAGCGGGACGAGGCCGAGGCCGACACCGAGACCAAGGTCGAGACCAAGTCCAAGTCCAAGGCCGAGTCCAAGTCGAAGGGCAAGGACGCCCCGGAGGCCGAGGACGGCTCCGAGGCGTCCGACGAGCCGGAGAAGCCCGCTGAGGCGTCCGACGACGAGGGCGACTCCGAAGCCGGCGACGACACGCCCGAGACCGCCGAGGACGCCGACAGCGCCGAGGAGACGGACAAGAGCGGGTCTCGGGAGACCGACGCCGCCGAGGCCGACGCCGAGGAGACCGACGCCGAGGACGCCGAGGACGAGGACAAGCCCGTCCTCACCAAGGCCAAGGCGACCAAGACCAAGAGCAAGACGACCGAGGCCGAGGACGACGCCGAGCAGGCCGAGGACGACGACGAGGATGAGCGCGCCCCTGGACGGGCGCGGCGGTTTGTCGAGGCGGTAGCGTCCGCCGGTGCGCCCGGGTACGCGCTGATCGCCGTCAACGTGGCGCTGGCGGTGGGGCTGGCGTGGCTGGTGCTGGCCGTGAACCGGGCCGGTGACCAGGAGGCGGCCGCCGACCAGGTGAAGTTCGCCGCGTCGCGGGCCGCCGAGGACCTGTCGTCGTACGACTTCCGCACGATCGACGCCGACCTCAAGCGGGCCACCGGGCAGACCACCGGCGAGTTCAGGACCGAGTTCCAGCGGCTGACCGGGACGGTGCGGACGTCGGCCACCCAGCAGCAGGCGGTGGTCGAGGGCACCGCGGTCAAGACGGCCGTGGAGAGCGTCGACGGCGACCGGGCCGTCGCGCTGGTGTTCCTCAACCAGCAGACCGCCAAGGGCAGCAGCGGCCAGCGCACGCCGAGCCAGTTCTCGATGCGCCTGGTCATGCGCAAGATCGGCGACCGCTGGCTGGTCTCCGAGCTGCAGATGCTCTGACCCGGGACCCGCCTGGACCGGGCGAACGCGCCCGGCCGCGGCCCCCGGTTTCCGCACCCCCTGACGCGCCCCGCCTCCGCGGGGCGCGAGTTTGCTCTTGGCCGGGCTCGGTGGTTTCCTGGATCGCCGATCAGGACCCCGGGCGGCGCGGACGCGCTGGGCTACCGGCGGGTAGGGGGCCGAATCCTAAACTATGGCCTTCCTCACTGCAGGTCAGAGCCCGAAAAGTCCAAGTCCGCTCTTGACTCGGGGCCGCTGAGGAGCGATGCTCCATGGCAACTGTGATGCATACAGCGGCGCTAGACTTGCATGCGGTGTGGTGGTCGGCTACACTGCCCCTTTGCGCTGCCCTCTGACTATCCATGTGCTGAACATCCCCGTCATGTCCCGCTTGCGGGCGGTCTGCTCGGGTGTCCGGTACCTGGATCGTCTGGCGTGCGCGTCATCTGTTACGCCGCGAGCCCTCGGAAGGACCACTCTTGGCAGCCTCGCGCAACGCCTCGAATACCGCAACCGGTCCGCACCGCGTCTCCTTCGCGCGCATCAAGGAGCCGCTCGAAGTCCCGGACCTCCTCGCGCTGCAGACCAACTCGTTTGACTGGCTGCTGGGCAACGAGAGGTGGAAGGCCCGGGTCGAGGCGGCCCAGAAGGCCGGTAGTAAGAGTGTCCCGACGCAGTCGGGCCTTGAGGAGATCTTCGAGGAGATCAGTCCCATCGAGGACTTCTCCGGGACCATGTCTCTGTCGTTCCGGGACCACCGCTTCGAGCCGCCCAAGTACTCCGTCGAGGAGTGCAAGGACAAGGACATGACCTACTCCGCCCCGATGTTCGTCACGGCGGAGTTCATCAACAACACCACCGGTGAGATCAAGAGCCAGACGGTGTTCATGGGCGACTTCCCGCTCATGACGCCCAAGGGCACCTTCATCATCAACGGTACCGAGCGGGTGGTGGTCTCCCAGCTGGTCCGCTCGCCCGGCGTCTACTTCGACCGCGCCCTGGACAAGGCGTCCGACAAGGACATCTACGGGTGCAAGGTCATCCCCAGCCGCGGCGCCTGGCTGGAGTTCGAGATCGACAAGCGCGACAACGTGGGCGTGCGCATCGACCGCAAGCGCAAGCAGCCGGTGACCGTGCTGCTCAAGGCGCTGGGCTGGGACGAGGCCCGCATCCGCGAGCGGTTCGGCGGCTACGAGTCGATCAACGTCACGCTGGAGAAGGACCACACCTCCGGCCAGGACGACGCGCTGCTGGACATCTACCGCAAGCTGCGTCCGGGCGAGCCGCCGACCAAGGAGTCGGCGCAGACCCTGCTGGAGAACCTGTACTTCAACCCCAAGCGCTACGACCTCGCCAAGGTCGGCCGCTACAAGGTCAACAAGAAGCTCGGCCTGGACCTGGACATGAACGCCGGGACCCTGACCGAGGACGACATCGTGGCCACCATCGAGTACCTCGTCCGGCTGCACGCCGGCGAGGAGGAGGCCACCGTCGGCGTGGTGCCGGTGCCGATCGAGGTCGACGACATCGACCACTTCGGCAACCGCCGCCTGCGCACCGTCGGCGAGCTGATCCAGAACCAGGTCCGGCTGGGCCTGGCCCGTATGGAGCGGGTCGTCCGCGAGCGGATGACCACACAGGACGTCGAGGCGATCACGCCGCAGACGCTGATCAACATCCGGCCGGTCGTCGCCTCCATCAAGGAGTTCTTCGGCACCAGCCAGCTGTCGCAGTTCATGGACCAGACCAACCCGCTGGCCGGGCTGACCCACAAGCGGCGCCTGAACGCGCTGGGGCCGGGCGGTCTGTCCCGTGAGCGCGCGGGCATGGAGGTCCGCGACGTCCACCCGTCGCACTACGGCCGCATGTGCCCGATCGAGACGCCGGAAGGCCCGAACATCGGCCTGATCGGCTCCCTGGCCGCCTTCGGCCGCGTCAACCCGTTCGGCTTCGTCGAGACCCCGTACCGCAGGGTGGTCGACGGCCGGGTCACCGACGACATCGACTACCTGACCGCCGACGAAGAGGACCGCTACGTCATCGCGCAGGCCAACTCGCCGATGACCGAGGACGGCACCTTCGCCGAGGACCGCGTGCTGGTCCGCAAGAAGGGCGGCGAGGTCGAGCTGGTGCCGCCGGCCGAGGTCCAGTACATCGACGTGTCGGCGCGGCAGATGACCTCCGTGGCCACCGCCATGATCCCGTTCCTGGAGCACGACGACGCCAACCGGGCGCTCATGGGCTCCAACATGCAGCGTCAGGCGGTGCCGCTGCTGCGCAGCGAGTCGCCGCTGGTCGGCACCGGCATGGAGTACCGCGCCGCGACCGACGCCGGCGACGTGATCCTGGCCGACAAGGCCGGCGTGGTGGAGGAGGTCTCCGCCGACTACGTCACCGTGATGAACGACGACGGCACCCGCACCACCTACCGGGTCGCCAAGTTCAAGCGGTCCAACCAGGGCACCTGCTTCAACCAGAAGCCCATCGTGGACGAGGGGCAGCGGGTCGAGGCCGGGCAGGTCATCGCCGACGGTCCGTGCACCGAGAACGGCGAGATGGCGCTCGGCAAGAACCTGCTGGTGGCGTTCATGCCCTGGGAGGGGCACAACTACGAGGACGCGATCATCCTGTCCCAGCGCCTGGTGCAGGACGACGTGCTCAGCTCGATCCACATCGAGGAGCACGAGGTCGACGCCCGCGACACCAAGCTGGGCCCCGAGGAGATCACCCGGGACATCCCGAACGTCTCCGAGGAGGTGCTGGCCGACCTCGACGAGCGCGGCATCATCCGCATCGGCGCCGACGTCGTCCCCGGCGACATCCTGGTCGGCAAGGTCACCCCGAAGGGTGAGACCGAGCTGACCCCCGAGGAGCGGCTGCTGCGCGCAATCTTCGGTGAGAAGGCCCGCGAGGTCCGCGACACCTCCCTGAAGGTGCCGCACGGTGAGCAGGGCAAGGTCATCGGCGTCCGGGTGTTCTCCCGCGACGAGGGCGACGAGCTGCCCCCGGGCGTCAACGAGCTGGTCCGGGTGTACGTCGCGCAGAAGCGCAAGATCACCGACGGCGACAAGCTGGCCGGCCGGCACGGCAACAAGGGCGTCATCTCCAAGGTGCTGCCGGTCGAGGACATGCCGTTCCTGGAGGACGGCACCCCGGTCGACGTCATCCTCAACCCGCTGGGCGTGCCCGGCCGTATGAACGTCGGCCAGGTGCTGGAGACCCACCTGGGCTGGGTCGCCAGCCAGGGGTGGAAGATCGAGGGCGACGACGCCGACTGGAAGCGGGCGCTGCGGGAGCTGGGCGCCGAGGAGGCGCCGCCGTGGACCAAGACCGCCACGCCGGTGTTCGACGGTGCCCGCGAGGACGACGTCACCGGGCTGATCGAGAGCACCCTGCCCAACCGGGACGGCCGCCGCATGGTCGGCCCCGGCGGCAAGGCGCGGCTGTTCGACGGCCGCACCGGTGAGCCGTACAGGGACCCGATCTCGGTCGGCTACATCTACATCCTCAAGCTGCTCCACCTGGTCGACGACAAGATCCACGCGCGGTCGACCGGCCCCTACTCCATGATCACGCAGCAGCCGCTGGGCGGTAAGGCCCAGTTCGGCGGCCAGCGGTTCGGTGAGATGGAGGTGTGGGCGCTGGAGGCGTACGGCGCCGCCTACGCCCTGCAGGAGCTGCTGACCATCAAGTCCGACGACGTCCTCGGCCGCGTCAAGGTCTACGAGGCCATCGTCAAGGGCGAGAACATCCCCGAGCCCGGCATTCCCGAGTCCTTCAAGGTGCTCATCAAGGAGATGCAGTCGCTCTGCCTCAACGTCGAGGTGCTGTCCAGCGACGGCATGTCCATCGAGATGCGCGACACCGATGAGGACGTCTTCCGCGCCGCGGAGGAGCTCGGCATCGACCTGTCCCGGCGTGAGCCGAGCAGTGTCGAAGAGGTCTGATCAACTCAAGGGGAAAACTGTTGCTTGACGTCAACTTCTTCGACGAGCTTCGCATCGGTCTGGCGACCGCCGACGACATCCGCCAGTGGTCCCACGGCGAGGTGAAGAAGCCGGAGACGATCAACTACCGGACCCTCAAGCCGGAGAAGGACGGGCTCTTCTGCGAGAAGATCTTCGGCCCGACCCGGGACTGGGAGTGCTACTGCGGCAAGTACAAGCGCGTCCGGTTCAAGGGCATCATCTGTGAGCGCTGCGGCGTCGAGGTGACCCGCGCCAAGGTGCGGCGTGAGCGGATGGGCCACATCGAGCTGGCCGCGCCGGTCACCCACATCTGGTACTTCAAGGGCGTCCCGTCCCGGCTGGGCTACCTGCTGGACCTGGCCCCCAAGGACCTCGAGAAGATCATCTACTTCGCCGCGTACATGATCACCAGCGTGGACGCCGAGCGCCGCGAGCGCGACCTGCCCACGCTGGAGGCGCACATCTCGGTGGAGCGCCAGCAGATCGAGCAGGCTCGCGACGCCCAGGTCGAGGCCCGCCAGCAGAAGCTGGAGGCCGACCTGGCCGAGCTGGAGGAGGCCGGCGCCAAGGCCGACCAGAAGCGCAAGCTGCGCGACAGCGCCGAGCGGGAGATGAAGCAGCTGCGCGACCGGGCGCAGCGCGAGCTGGACCGCCTGGAGGAGGTCTGGACGAGGTTCAAGAACCTCAAGGTCCAGGACCTGGAGGGCGACGAGCTGCTCTACCGCGAGATGCGCGACCGCTTCGGCAAGTACTTCGAGGGCGGCATGGGCGCCGCGGCCATCCAGGCCCGGCTGCAGAACTTCGACCTCGACGCCGAGGCCGAGCGGCTGCGCGAGACGATCCGCACCGGCAAGGGCCAGAAGAAGGCCCGCGCGCTCAAGCGGCTCAAGGTCGTCTCGGCGTTCCTCAACACCCGCAACAGCCCGCTGGGCATGGTGCTGGACTGCATCCCGGTGATCCCGCCGGACCTGCGTCCGATGGTCCAGCTGGACGGCGGCCGGTTCGCCACCTCCGACCTGAACGACCTGTACCGGCGCGTGATCAACCGGAACAACCGGCTCAAGCGGCTGCTCGACCTGGGCGCGCCCGAGATCATCGTCAACAACGAGAAGCGGATGCTGCAGGAGGCCGTCGACGCGCTGTTCGACAACGGCCGTCGCGGCCGCCCGGTCACCGGGCCGGGCAACCGTCCGCTCAAGTCGCTGTCGGACATGCTCAAGGGCAAGCAGGGCCGGTTCCGCCAGAACCTGCTGGGCAAGCGCGTCGACTACTCCGGCCGTTCGGTCATCGTGGTCGGCCCGCAGCTCAAGCTGCACCAGTGCGGCCTGCCCAAGCAGATGGCGCTGGAGCTGTTCAAGCCGTTCGTGATGAAGCGCCTGGTCGACCTGAACCACGCGCAGAACATCAAGTCGGCCAAGCGGATGGTCGAGCGCGCCCGCCCGGTGGTGTGGGACGTGCTGGAAGAGGTCATCACCGAGCACCCGGTGCTGCTCAACCGCGCGCCCACCCTGCACCGCCTGGGCATCCAGGCGTTCGAGCCGCAGCTGGTGGAGGGCAAGGCCATCCAGATCCACCCGCTGGTCTGCACCGCGTTCAACGCCGACTTCGACGGCGACCAGATGGCGGTGCACCTGCCGCTGTCGGCCGAGGCGCAGGCCGAGGCGCGGATCCTGATGCTGTCCACCAACAACATCCTCAAGCCGTCGGACGGCAAGCCGGTCACCATGCCCACCCAGGACATGGTCATCGGGCTGTACTGGCTGACCACCGACGCCGAGGGCGCGCTCGGCGAGGGCCGCTCGTTCTCCTCGGTCGCCGAGGCGATCATGGCCTACGACCGCGGTGAGCTGGACCTGCAGGCGAAGATCTCGGTGCGGCTCAAGGACGTCCCGCCGCCGCGCGGCTGGCAGGCGCCCGAGGGCTACGAGCCGGGCCGGCCGTACCGGCTGGAGACCACGCTCGGCCGGTGCCTGTTCAACGAGACGCTGCCGAACGACTTCCCGTTCGTCAACTACGAGGTCGGCAAGAAGCAGCTGTCGGCGATCGTCAACGAGCTGGCCGAGACCTACCCCAAGGTCGAGGTGGCGGCGGCGCTGGACGAGCTGAAGAGCACCGGCTTCCACTGGGCGACCCGGTCCGGCACGACCATCGCGATCGAGGACGTGGTGGTCCCGCCGAACAAGCAGGAGATCCTGGTCACCTACGAGAAGCGCGCCGACAAGGTGCAGCGGGAGTTCAACCGCGGCCTGATCACCGACGACGAGCGCCGGCAGGAGCTCATCGAGATCTGGAACAAGGCGACCGCGGACGTGGCCGTCGACATGGAGGCGGCGTTCCCCAAGACCAACCCGGTCTGGATGATGATCCAGTCGGGCGCCCGGGGCAACCCGCTGCAGCTGCGCCAGATCGCCGGTATGCGCGGCCTGGTCTCCAACCCCAAGGGCGAGACCATCCCGCGGCCGATCAAGTCGTCCTACCGCGAGGGCCTGTCGGTGGTGGAGTTCTTCATCTCCACCCACGGCACCCGCAAGGGCCTGGCCGACACCGCACTGCGCACCGCCGACTCGGGTTACCTGACCCGGCGTCTGGTGGACGTTGCGCAGGACGTCATCGTCCGCGAGGAGGACTGCGGCACCGACCGCACCATCCCGTTCCGGGTGGCCGAGCGGGACGCCGCGGGCAACCTGGTCAAGCCGGTCAACTCCGAGACCAGCCTGGTCGGCCGGACCATCGCCGAGGACGTCGAGGTCGACGGCACGGTGATCGTGCCGGGCGGCACCGACCTGTCGGACTCGGTGCTGACCCGCCTGGTCGAGGCCGGCGTGGAGGAGGTGCGCACCCGCAGCGCCCTGGTCTGCGAGGCCAAGATCGGTGTGTGCGCCGCCTGCTACGGCCGCAGCCTGGCCACCGGCAACCGGGTGGACGTCGGCGAGGCCGTCGGCATCATCGCCGCCCAGTCCATCGGCGAGCCCGGCACCCAGCTGACCATGCGCACCTTCCACACCGGTGGTGTCGCCGGTGCGGACATCACGCACGGTCTGCCGCGTGTGCAGGAGCTGTTCGAGGCCCGCATCCCCAAGGGTGTGGCCCCGATCAGCGAGGTCGCCGGCCGCGTCAAGATCGACGAGACGGAGAAGACCCGCAAGGTCGTCATCGTCCCCGACGACGGCTCCGACGAGATCGCCTACCCGGTGCCGATGCGTTCGCGCCTGCTGGTCAAGGAGGGCGAGCACGTCGACGTCGGCCAGAAGCTGATCGCCGGTGTGGTCAACCCGCACGAGGTGCTGCGCATCCTCGGCCCGCGCGCCGTGCAGCTGCACCTGGTGCAGGAGGTCCAGGACGTCTACCGCTCGCAGGGCGTGTCGATCCACGACAAGCACATCGAGGTGATCGTCCGCCAGATGCTCAAGCGGGTGAACATCCTGGAGTCGGGCGACACCGAGCTGCTGCCCGGCGACCTGGTGGAGCGTCCGCTGTTCGAGGAGACCAACCGCAACGTGGTCGCCGAGGGCGGCACGCCCGCCGCGGGCCGTCCCGTCCTCATGGGCATCACCAAGGCCTCGCTGGCCACCGAGTCGTGGCTGTCGGCGGCCTCCTTCCAGGAGACCACCCGGGTCCTCACCGAGGCGGCCATGCACGCCAAGAGCGACCCGCTGCTGGGCCTGAAGGAGAACGTCATCATCGGTAAGCTCATCCCGGCCGGTACCGGCATGCCGCAGTACCGCAACGTCCGGGTCGAGCCGACCGAGGAGGCCAAGGCGGCGGTGTACTCCGTCGGCTCCTACGACGACGGCGCCGAGTACGCCTTCGGTCAGGGCTCCGGCGAGGCCGTCCCGCTGGAGGAGTACGACTTCGGCCAGTACAACCGGTAACGGCCGCACGGCCGTCGGAGGCCGCCCCGATCCACGATCGGGGCGGCCTCCGCCTTTTCCGGCCGAGCGCGGCGGCCCCCACGGTGAGGTTCGACCGGCGGCGGGCCGGTACCCAGCGGGGGAGATGCTTGGGGCGCGTGCGCGGATTAGGATCGTGGCCTCCGGTGCGCGACCGGAATCCGGGGCGCTGTTTGCTCGCGGCGCGGTGCTCCGGTGCTGTTGTCGTGAAGGCCGTCTCGTCGGGTCCCGGCGGGGCGGCCTTCACCGTGGTCGGTGGCGGTGTGCGACGCCTGTGCCACGGCGGGTGGTGGTGATTTGCGATAGACCGGCCGATCGGGGCAGGCTGGGGGCGGAAAGGCCCGGGCGCGGTCGAACGGCCACGTCCGGGAGCGCGGAGAGGTCCGGGCGTGGAGGTCCGGGACGACGGCACTGAAGGAGCCCCCACGATGACCGAGCATGACGGCACGCAGGGACCGCAGCCGCCGTCGCCGGGCGACGACGAGTCGCCCGAGGCGCCGGGCGGACGGTCCGAAGGGCAGCAGCCACCGCGGTCGATGGGCGACCGGACCGTGGTGTTCGGCGCACCGCAGCTCGGCGGCGCCGCCGGAGGCGGCCGCCACGCCGCACCCCAGCCCCCCGACCAGGGGCAGCAGCCCCCCGCGCAGCAGCCGCAGCCCCAGCAGCCGCAGCAGGGCGGCACGCCCCCGCCTCCGCCGCCGACCATGGTCGAGCCGCTGCAGCAGTACGGACAGGGCCAGGAGCCGCCGCAGGGGCCGTACGGCCAGCAGCAGCCCGCCCCCGGCCAGCAGCAGCACCAGCAGTCGCCGTACGGGCAGCAGGCCCAGGGGCCGGGCGGGTACACCCCGCCTCAGGCGCCGCCGCAGTCCCCCTACGGCCAGCAGCCGTACCCGCAGCAGCCGTACGCCCAGCAGCAGGGCTACGGGCAGCAGCCGGAGCAGCAGCAGTACGGGCAGCCGCAGTACGGCCAGCAGCAGCCCGCGTACAACCCCGCGCAGGACCTTTACGCCCCGCCGCCGCAGGTGCAGCAGCAACAGCAGCAGGCGCCACAGCAGGCACCGCAGCAGCCGCAGCAGGCGGAGGGCGGCGAGGGCGGCGAACGCACCCTGATCGTCCCCGGTCCGGGCGCCGGCGTGCCCGAGGCCGACAGGCCCCGGCCCGTCGTCGACGACCAGGCCACCACCGCGTGGTCGCCCGGCACCGACATCCCCGTGGCGACGGGGCCCGAGCGCAGGCAGCCGGAGCCGCAGGGCGAGCCGTGGCAAACGCCGACGCCGCCGTCCACCCCCGAGCCGTGGGCGGCCCAGGACGACCAGCAGGGCGTCGACTCCGGCCGCACCCTGATGGTGCCGCCTCCCGAGGCCGGTGCGGGCACCGCCTCGTCGGGTGAGGAGCACCCGCCCGCGCCGTACGGCGCGTCCCACGGGCAGCACGAGCAGCCCGGCGCCGAGGACGCGCGGTCGACGCAGGCGTTCAGCAACCCCGCCGGTGGCGGCACCGACGGCGCCACGCGCATGGACATCGGCCAGCAGCCGTGGGCCCAGCAGGGCGGCCAGGCCCAGCAGGGCCAGCAGGGTCAGGCCCAGCAGGGGCAGTACGGCCAGCAGGGTTACGGGCAGGGCGAGCAGCAGCAGTACGGTCAGCAGTCCCCGTACGGTCAGCAGCAGAGCCCGTACGGCGGTCAGCAGCAGAACCCCTACGGGCAGCCGGAGGGGCAGCAGCAACAGCAGTACGGGCAGCACGCCTACGGCCAGCAGCACGGCCAGCAGCAGGGCCAGCAGGCTCAGCAGGGCCAGTACGGCCAGCAGGCCCCCGCCCAGTACGGGCAGCAGGGCCAGTACGCCCAGCAGCAGGGCGGCTACCCCGGCTACGGCGCCGCGTCCGGCACGAGCGGTTCGGACGAGAAGAGCGGCAAGGGCGGCAAGACGCTCTACATCGTCGGCGGCGTGGTCGCCCTGGTGATCATCATCGTGCTGATCGTCGCCTTCGTGATGTAGCGGACGCCGCGGCGACCGGCGTCGGGATGCCGACGCGGATACCCCGCGGCTTCCGCCGCTCCCCCCAGGGGGTGCCTCCCCTGGAGGGAGCGGCGGACGAAGACGAACAGGCGGGAACAACTCGTCGGCATTCCGACGTTTTACCTACGCCTGGACGGTTACCCATAACGAGAATCGCCGTGCATGTCACACCGGTTCCGGCGCTCCGGTACTTGCGCCGGAGGGGGCCGACGCGATAGTGCGGTGCTCGCTTTGCACTTTGGCGCGGGGCTGGGTAATCTCTTTCTTCGTGCCCGCCGGTGTGCGGGCCGATCCGCGTGCGCACCGGCAAGGCCCAGGTGCCAGGGCCGGCGCCGCGAATACTCCCCGGCTTGTTTCGGCCCTGTGGGGCCGGGCGGTTGCGCGTGTGGCCCGGCAGAGTGCGACACGCCCGACCGCGTGGGTCGGAGAGGTCGGGAAACCGGCAGGTCACAGCCTCGTCAGAGGTGGTGATGACGGGTCTCGCGTGAGTGGGATCCACCCCAGAACGAACACATACCGGCTCGGTACGAGGAAGACGGAGACGCGGTGCCCACGATCCAGCAGCTGGTCCGCAAGGGCCGCCAGGACAAGGTGACCAAGAACAAGACGCCCGCGCTGAAGGGCAGCCCGCAGCGCCGGGGTGTCTGCACGCGCGTCTACACCACGACGCCCAAGAAGCCGAACTCCGCGCTTCGCAAGGTCGCTCGTGTCCGGCTGACCAGCGGGATCGAGGTCACCGCCTACATCCCCGGGGTCGGCCACAACCTGCAGGAGCACTCCATCGTGCTCGTGCGCGGCGGCCGTGTGAAGGACCTCCCGGGCGTTCGGTACAAGATCATCCGCGGCTCGCTGGACACCCAGGGCGTGCGGAACCGCAAGCAGGCGCGCAGCCGCTACGGCGCGAAGAAGGAGAAGAGCTGATGCCGCGCAAGGGCCCTGCTGGCAAGCGCCAGCTCATCGCCGACCCGGTGTACAACTCGCCGCTGGTCACCGCGCTCATCAACAAGGTGCTCCTGGACGGCAAGCGTTCGCTGGCCCAGCGCATCGTCTACGACGCCCTGGAGGGTTGCCGCGAGAAGACCGGCAACGACCCGGTCGTGACGCTCAAGCGCGCCCTGGACAACGTCAAGCCGACCATCGAGGTCAAGAGCCGCCGGGTCGGTGGCGCGACCTACCAGGTTCCGGTGGAGGTGCGGCCGGCGCGCAGCACCACCCTGGCGCTGCGGTGGCTGGTGCAGTACTCCCGGCAGCGCCGCGAGAAGACCATGACCGAGCGGCTGATGAACGAGCTGCTGGACGCGAGCAACGGCCTCGGCGCCTCGGTGAAGAAGCGCGAGGACACGCACAAGATGGCGGAGTCCAACAAGGCGTTCGCCCACTACCGCTGGTGACCGCGGTCACCGACCCACTACGACTTACGCGAGGACGACAGTGGCTACCAAGACCGGTGTAGACCTGGCCAAGGTCCGCAACATCGGGATCATGGCCCATATCGACGCGGGCAAGACCACGACGACCGAGCGGATCCTGTACTACACGGGAATCAGCTACAAGATCGGCGAGGTCCACGACGGCGCCGCCACGATGGACTGGATGGAGCAGGAGCAGGAGCGGGGGATCACCATCACCTCCGCCGCGACCACCTGCACCTGGCCGGTCAACGACGTCAAGCACACCATCAACATCATCGACACCCCCGGCCACGTCGACTTCACCATCGAGGTGGAGCGGTCGCTGCGCGTCCTCGACGGCGCGGTCGCGGTGTTCGACGGTGTCGCGGGCGTCGAGCCGCAGTCCGAGACCGTCTGGCGTCAGGCCGACCGCTACGGCGTCCCGCGGATCTGCTTCGTCAACAAGCTCGACCGGGTCGGGGCCGAGTTCCACCGTTGCGTCGACATGATCCGGGACCGCCTGCAGGCCACCCCGCTGGTCATGCAGCTGCCGATCGGCGCCGAGGCCGACTTCAAGGGCGTCATCGACCTGGTCACGATGAAGGCCCTGGTCTGGAACGAAGAGGCCAAGCTGGGCGAGATGTACGACGTCGTCGACATCCCCGGCACCCACACCGATGCCGCCCGCGAGTGGCACGACAAGCTGATCGAGACCCTGGCCGAGAACGACGACGAGATCATGGAGCTGTACCTGGAGGGCGTCGAGCCCACCGTGGAGCAGCTCTACCCGGCCATCCGGCGCGCCACCATCGCGGGCAACCTGACCCCGGTGCTGTGCGGCACGGCGTTCAAGAACAAGGGCGTGCAGCCGCTGCTGGACGCGATCGTCCGCTACCTGCCCTCGCCGCTGGACGTGGAGGCCATCGAGGGCCACGCGGTCCGCGACGAGGAGACCACGCTCAGCCGCAAGCCCAGCGAGGAGGAGCCCTTCTCCGCGCTGGCCTTCAAGATCGCCTCCGACCCGCACCTGGGCAAGCTGACCTTCGTCCGCGTCTACTCGGGCGTGCTGGAGTCCGGCTCCCAGGTCCTGAACTCCGTCAAGGAGCGCAGGGAGCGGATCGGCAAGATCTACCGGATGCACGCCAACAAGCGTGAGGAGATCGAGCGCGTCGGCGCCGGCGACATCGTCGCGGTGATGGGTCTCAAGCAGACCACCACCGGCGAGACGCTGTGCGACGAGCGCGACCCGATCGTCCTGGAGTCGATGAACTTCCCGGCGCCGGTCATCGACGTGGCGATCGAGCCGAAGACCAAGGCCGACCAGCAGAAGCTGTCCACGGCGATCCAGCGGCTGGCCGAGGAGGACCCCTCCTTCCGGGTCCGCACCGACGAGGACACCGGCCAGACCGTGATCGCCGGCATGGGCGAGCTCCACCTGGAGATCCTCGTCGACCGGATGAAGCGGGAGTTCAAGGTCGACGCCAACGTCGGCAAGCCGCAGGTGGCCTACCGCGAGACGATCACCAAGAAGGTCGAGAAGGTCGAGTACACCCACAAGAAGCAGACGGGTGGCTCCGGCCAGTTCGGCCGCGTGATCATCGACCTGGAGCCGCTGGGCGAGGGCAGCGACGGTTACGAGTTCGAGAACAAGGTCACCGGTGGGCGCATCCCGCGGGAGTACATCCCGTCGGTGGACGCCGGTTGCCAGGAGGCGGCCGAGTTCGGCGTCCTCGCCGCCTACCCGATGGTGGGGGTGAAGGTCACCCTTCAGGACGGCGCCTACCACGAGGTCGACTCCTCGGAGATGGCCTTCAAGGTCGCCGGTTCCATGGCGTTCAAGGAGGCCGCCCGCCGGGCGGGGCCGACGCTGCTGGAGCCGGTCATGGCGGTCGAGGTCACCACGCCCGAGGAGAACATGGGCGACGTGATCGGCGACCTCAACAGCCGACGCGGGCAGGTCCAGGCCATGGACGAGCGCGCGGGGATGCGGGTCGTCAAGGCGCTCGTGCCCCTCTCGGAGATGTTCGGCTACGTGGGCGACCTGCGCAGCAAGACCCAGGGCCGGGCGGTCTTCACGATGCAGTTCGACTCCTACGCGGAGGTTCCCAAGAACGTCGCGGAGGAGATCATCGCCAAGGCGCGGGGCGAGTAGCACCCGAGCCCGAGGTCACCAGCCAGCAGCATCAGGCGGCCGGTCCAGCCGGCCGAGGATCGCAACAAGGAGCAACCAGTGGCGAAGGCCAAGTTCGAGCGGACCAAGCCGCACGTAAACATCGGCACCATCGGGCACATCGACCACGGTAAGACCACGCTTACCGCGGCGATCACCAAGGTGCTGCACGACGAGTACCCCGACCTCAACCCGTTCACGCCCTTCGAGGACATCGACAAGGCCCCCGAGGAGCGCGAGCGCGGTATCACCATCTCCATCGCGCACGTCGAGTACCAGACCGAGGCTCGGCACTACGCGCACGTGGACTGCCCGGGTCACGCGGACTACATCAAGAACATGATCACCGGTGCCGCCCAGATGGACGGCGCGATCCTGGTCGTGGCCGCCACCGACGGCCCGATGCCGCAGACCAAGGAGCACGTGCTGCTGGCCCGTCAGGTCGGCGTGCCCTACATCGTCGTCGCCCTGAACAAGTGCGACATGGTCGACGACGAGGAGATCCTGGAGCTGGTCGAGCTCGAGGTCCGCGAGCTGCTCAGCGAGTACGAGTTCCCCGGCGACGACGTCCCGGTCATCCGCGTCTCGGCCTTCCAGGCCCTGCAGGGTGACGCCAAGTGGGCCGAGTCCATCAAGGAGCTCATGAAGGCCGTGGACGAGAACGTCCCCGAGCCGCAGCGCGACACCGACAAGCCGTTCCTGATGCCGATCGAGGACGTGTTCTCGATCACCGGTCGCGGCACCGTGGTGACCGGCCGCATCGAGCGCGGCGTGATCAACGTCAACGAGGAAGTCGAGATCATCGGCATCAAGGAGGAGTCGTCCAAGACGACTGTCACCGGTGTCGAGATGTTCCGCAAGCTCCTCGACCAGGGCCAGGCGGGCGACAACGTCGGCCTCCTGCTGCGCGGCGTCAAGCGCGAGGAGGTGGAGCGCGGCCAGTGTGTCATCAAGCCGGGCACCAACACCCCGCACACCGAGTTCGAGGCGCAGGTCTACATCCTGTCCAAGGACGAGGGCGGCCGGCACACGCCGTTCTTCAACAACTACCGTCCGCAGTTCTACTTCCGGACCACGGACGTCACCGGCGTCGTCAACCTGCCCGAGGGCACCGAGATGGTCATGCCGGGCGACAACACCGAGATGCGCGTCGAGCTGATCCAGCCCGTCGCCATGGAGGAGGGCCTGAAGTTCGCCATCCGTGAGGGTGGCCGGACCGTGGGCGCGGGTCGCGTCACCAAGATCATCAAGTAGTCAGTCGTTGAGGCGGCGGCCCGGCCGCAGGAGGGCCGGGCCGCCGCGTCACGACTCCGGCAGATTCCCCACGCAAGTGGGGGTGGACCACACAACCCAGCGGCACTACCAGCAAAGGACACCGAGGCCACCATGGCGGGACAGAAGATCCGCATCCGGCTCAAGGCCTACGACCACGAGGTCATCGACACCTCCGCGAAGAAGATCGTTGAGACGGTGACGCGGACGGGCGCCAAGGTCGCGGGCCCGGTGCCGCTGCCGACCGAGAAGAACGTGTACTGCGTCATCCGCTCGCCGCACAAGTACAAGGACTCGCGCGAGCACTTCGAGATGCGCACGCACAAGCGGCTGATCGACATCATCGATCCCACGCCCAAGACGGTCGACTCGCTGATGCGGCTCGACCTTCCGGCCGGCGTTGACATCGAGATCAAGCTCTGAGGGACGCACCGAAGATGAGTAGGAACAGGAAGGGCGTCCTGGGCGAGAAGCTCGGCATGACCCAGGTCTTCGACGATGAGGGCCGGATCGTTCCGGTGACCGTCGTCCAGGCCGGGCCGTGCGTCGTCACCCAGATCCGCACCCAGGACACCGACGGCTACACCGCCGTGCAGCTCGGGTACGGCCAGATCGACCCGCGCAAGGTGAACAAGCCGCGCACGGGACACTTCGATAAGGCCGGCGTGACCCCGCGCCGCTACCTGGCCGAGGTCCGGACCGACGACGCCACCGAGTACGAACTCGGCCAGGAGATCACCGTCACGGTCTTCGAGGCCGGACAGAAGGTCGACGTCACCGGCACCAGCAAGGGCAAGGGCACCGCGGGTGTGATGAAGCGCCACGGCTTCCGCGGCCTCGGCGCCTCGCACGGCACCCAGCGCAAGCACCGCTCGCCGGGGTCGATCGGCGGCTGCGCGACCCCGGGTCGCGTCTTCAAGGGCCTCCGCATGGCGGGGCGGCACGGCAACGCCCGGACCACCGTGCAGAACCTGACCATCCACGCCATCGACCCGGAGAAGAACCTGCTGCTCATCAAGGGCGCGGTTCCCGGCCCGAACGGCGGGCTGGTCATGGTGCGCGACGCAGTGAAGGGAGCGGGCAAGTGACCAGCAAGCTGGACCTCGACCTGCCTGCCGAGATCTTCGACGCCAAGACCAACGTGCCGCTGATCCACCAGGTCGTGGTGGCGCAGCAGGCCGCGGCGCGGCAGGGCACGCACGCCACGAAGACCCGCGGGGACGTCCGCGGCGGCGGCAAGAAGCCGTACCGGCAGAAGGGCACCGGCCGGGCCCGTCAGGGCTCGACCCGCGCGCCGCAGTTCGCCGGCGGTGGCACCGTCCACGGGCCGCAGCCCCGCGACTACACCCAGCGGACCCCGAAGAAGATGAAGGCCGCCGCGCTGCGCGGCGCCCTGTCGGACCGGGCCCGCCACGGCCGGGTCCACGTGGTCGACCACCTGGTCGAGGGCGACACGCCCAAGACCAAGACGGCGCTGACCGCGCTGCGCGGCGTGACCGAGGCGCAGCGGGTGCTGGTGGTGCTGGACCGCGAGGACGAGGTCACCTGGAAGAGCCTGCGCAACGAGCCCAGCGTCCACATCCTGGTGTCCGACCAGCTCAACACCTACGACGTGCTGGTGAACGACGACGTGGTCTTCACGAAGGCCGCCTACGACGAGTTCATCGCGCGCGCGACCAAGAAGACCGGTGCTCCCCGCGCAAGCGGGGGTGTTTCGGAGGCGGTGGCCGAATGAACAAGATCGCCGACCCTCGCGACATCATCATCGCGCCGGTCGTCTCGGAGAAGAGCTACGGGCTGCTGGACGAGAACAAGTACACGTTCGTCGTCCGCCCGGACGCCAACAAGACGCAGATCAAGCAGGCCGTCGAGGAGGTGTTCAACGTCAAGGTGACGAACGTGAACACCATC
This sequence comes from Actinomadura sp. NPDC047616, assembly GCF_040642915.1. Taxonomy (NCBI): domain Bacteria; kingdom Bacillati; phylum Actinomycetota; class Actinomycetes; order Streptosporangiales; family Thermomonosporaceae; genus Actinomadura; species Actinomadura sp. NPDC047616. Next base: position 278,149 of record NZ_JBEYTB010000011.1, on the reverse strand, counting down.
AACCGGCCGGGCAAGCGCAAGCGCACGCGGTACGGCTGGGGCAAGCGCAAGGACACCAAGCGCGCCATCGTCAGCCTCGCCGAGGGCGACCGGATCGACATCTTCGGGACCCCGGCCTGACGGCCGGGATCGCCGGAGCAGACAAGGGATGAACGAAAAAGATGGGCATCCGTAAGTACAAGCCGACGACGCCCGGCCGTCGCGGTGCGAGCGTGTCCGACTTCGTCGAGATCACGCGCACCGAGCCGGAGAAGTCGCTGCTGCGCCCCCTGCCGAAGAAGGGCGGGCGCAACAACCACGGTCGCATCACCACGCGGCACCAGGGCGGCGGTCACAAGCGCGCCTACCGGATCATCGACTTCCGGCGGGACGACAAGGACGGCGTGCCGGCGAAGGTCGCGCACATCGAGTACGACCCGAACCGCACCGCCCGCATCGCGCTGCTGCACTACGTCGACGGCGAGAAGCGCTACATCCTGGCCCCGCAGGGACTCAAGCAGGGCGACCGGGTCGAGAACGGCCCGGGCGCCGACATCAAGCCGGGCAACTGCCTGCCGCTGCGCAACATCCCGACCGGTACGGTCGTCCACGCCATCGAGCTGCGGCCGGGCGGCGGCGCCAAGATCGCCCGCAGCGCGGGCGCGGGCGTCCAGCTGCTGGCCAAGGAGGGCAAGTACGCCACGCTGCGCATGCCCTCCGGTGAGATGCGCATGGTGGACGTGCGCTGCCGCGCCACCGTGGGCGAGGTCGGCAACGCCGAGCAGTCCAACATCAACTGGGGCAAGGCGGGCCGCATGCGCTGGAAGGGCAAGCGCCCGACCGTCCGCGGTGTGGCCATGAACCCGATCGACCACCCGCACGGTGGTGGTGAGGGCAAGACCTCCGGCGGCCGGCACCCGGTCAACCCCAAGGGCAAGAAGGAAGGCCGCACCCGCCGGGCCAACAAGCCCAGCGACCGGCTGATCGTCCGTCGGCGCACGAAGAAGAAGCGGTAGGAGTCGCTCGTCATGCCACGTAGCCTTAAGAAGGGCCCCTTCGTGGACGACCACCTTCTGAAGAAGGTGGAGCAGCAGAACGACAAGGGGACCAAGAACGTCATCAAGACGTGGTCGCGGCGCTCCATGATCATTCCCGAGATGATCGGGCACACGATCGCGGTGCACGACGGCCGCAAGCACGTCCCGGTGTTCGTCACCGAGGCGATGGTGGGGCACAAGCTCGGCGAGTTCGCGCCGACGCGCACGTTCCGCAGCCACGTCAAGGAAGACCGCCGCAGCCGTCGCGGCTGAGCGCAGGCAGTTAACGGAGAGAGGAACTAGCGATGGAAGCCAGGGCCCAGGCGCGGTACATCCGCGTCACGCCCAGGAAGGCCCGCCGCGTGGTGGACCTCATCCGCGGCCTGCCGGCCACGGAGGCTCAGGCGGTGCTGCGGTTCGCCCCCCAGGCTGCGAGTGAGCCGGTGGGCAAGGTGCTGGCGAGCGCCATCGCCAACGCCGAGCACAACTTCAAGCTCGACACCGACACGCTGGTCGTGAGCCGCGCGTGGGTGGACGAGGGGCCGACGCTGAAGCGCTTCCGGCCTCGCGCCCAGGGCCGGGCTTACCGCATCAACAAGCGCACGAGCCACATCACCGTGGTGCTGGAGTCGCGCGACGAGGCTTCGGCGGGCGGCGGCAGGAAGCAGAGGAGGGCCCGGTAGTGGGTCAGAAGATCAACCCGCACGGGTTCCGGCTCGGCGTCACCACCGACCACAAGAGCGTGTGGTTCGCCGACAAGCTCTACAAGGACTACGTCAAGGAGGACGTCCAGATCCGGCGCATGCTCTCCAAGGGCATGGACCGGGCGGGCATCTCCAAGGTGGAGATCGAGCGGACCCGTGACCGCGTCGAGGTCAACATCCACACCGCCCGGCCGGGCATCGTCATCGGCCGCCGCGGCGCGGAGGCCGAGCGGCTGCGCGGCGACCTGGAGAAGCTGACCGGCAAGCAGGTCCGGCTGAACATCCTCGAGGTCAAGAACCCCGAGGTGGACGCGCAGCTGGTCGCGCAGGGCGTGGCCGAGCAGCTGTCCAGCCGGGTGGCGTTCCGCCGCGCGATGCGCAAGGCGATCCAGTCGGCGATGAAGTCCGGCGCCAAGGGCATCAAGGTGCAGTGCTCCGGCCGTCTCGGCGGCGCGGAGATGTCGCGGTCGGAGTTCTACCGCGAGGGCCAGGTGCCGCTGCACACGCTGCGCGCCGACATCGACTACGGGTTCTACGAGGCCCGGACGACGTTCGGCCGCATCGGCGTCAAGGTGTGGATCTACAAGGGTGAGGCCGCGCAGACCCGCGCCGAGCGCGAGCAGCAGGCCGCCCAGCAGCGCGCCGCCGGTGGCGGCGGCGGCCGGGAGCGTCGCGGCGAGCGCCGCGGGCGCGGCGGCCGCGGTCGTGGCGGCGGTCAGGGCCAGGGCGGCGGCGAGCGCGCGCCCAAGCAGCAGCAGCAGAGCCAGGAGCAGTCGGCGCCGGCCGCCGAGTCCGCTCCCAGCGGTGAGGGGAGCTGATCGACCATGCTGATCCCCCGGAAGGTCAAGCACCGCAAGCAGCACCACCCCAAGCGTCGGGGTGTGGCCAAGGGCGGCACCAAGGTGACCTTCGGCGAGTACGGCATCCAGGCCGTCGAGGGGTCGTACGTCACCAACCGGCAGATCGAGGCCGCGCGTATCGCCATGACCCGGCACATCCGGCGTGGCGGCAAGGTGTGGATCAACATCTTCCCGGACCGTCCGCTGACCAAGAAGCCCGCCGAGACCCGGATGGGTTCCGGTAAGGGCTCGGTCGAGTGGTGGGTGGCCAACGTCAAGCCGGGCCGGGTGATGTTCGAGATCTCCTACCCGAACGAGCAGGTGGCCCGGGAGGCGCTGCAGCGCGCCATCCACAAGCTGCCGATGAAGTGCAAGATCGTGAAGCGAGAGGTCGGTGAGGGCTGATGGCCAAGGGTCTTACCGCCGACGAGCTGCGTACCGAGCCCCAGGATGAGCTGGTCAAGAAGCTCAAGGAGGCCAAGGAGGAGCTCTTCAACCTCCGCTTCCAGGCCGCGACCGGTCAGCTGGAGAGCCACGGGCGGCTGCGCACCGTCAAGCGTGAGATCGCCCGCATCTACACCGTGATGCGGGAGCGTGAGCTCGGCATCGTCACGGTCACCGAGGAGACGGAGTCCGCGGAGGGCAAGGGCGACGATGACTGAAACCACGACTGAGCAGACGCAGCGCGGCACCCGCAAGGTGCTGGAGGGCCTGGTGGTCAGCGACAAGATGGACAAGACCGTGGTCGTGTCCGTCGAGGACCGCGTCAAGCACCCCAAGTACCACAAGGTGATCCGGCGCACGAAGAAGTACAAGGCGCACGACGAGGCCAACGCGTGCGGCGTCGGCGACCGCGTCCGCCTCATGGAGACCCGTCCGCTGTCGGCGACCAAGCGCTGGCGCGTGGTGGAGATCCTCGAAAAGGCCAAGTGATCGAGGCCAGGTAAACCCATTGGTTCCGCCAGGCTCCTCCGGGCTCGTCCTGGAGGAGAACCGGTGTGACGAACAGGAGTTGACGTGATCCAGCAGGAGTCGCGACTCAAGGTCGCCGACAACACGGGTGCCAAGGAGATCCTGTGCATCCGCGTGCTCGGCGGCTCGGGTCGGCGCTACGCGGGAGTCGGCGACGTCATCGTCGCGACGGTGAAGGACGCCCTTCCCGGCGCGGGCGTGAAGAAGGGCGACGTCGTCAAGGCGGTCGTCGTGCGCACCCGCAAGGAGCGCCGGCGCCCGGACGGCTCCTACATCCGCTTCGACGAGAACGCGGCCGTGCTCATCCGGGACGGCGGCGACCCCCGCGGCACCCGTATCTTCGGCCCGGTGGGCCGCGAACTGCGCGAGAAGAAGTTCATGCGGATCATCTCGCTCGCGCCGGAGGTGCTGTGATGAAGATCAGGAAGGGCGACGAGGTCATCGTCATCGCCGGCAAGGACAAGGGCGCGACCGGCAAGGTCCTGCGCGTCCTCCCGCGCGAAGAGCGCGTCGTCGTCGAGGGCGTCAACCTCATCACCAAGAACGTCAAGGCCGACCAGGCGCGTCCGGGCAAGGAGACCGGCCGTGTGACGGTCGAGGCGCCGCTGCACGTCAGCAATGTCGCGCTCGTCGAGGACGGCAAGCCGGTCCGGGTCGGGTACCGCATCAACGACGACGGCACGAAGGTCCGGATCTCGCGCCGCAGCGGTAAGGAGATCTGATTTCGATGACCGAGACCGTTACCGAGCGGCCCGTGCCGAAGCCGCGGCTGAAGCAGCGCTACCGGGACGAGATCGCCCAGGCGATGCGCGAGCGCTTCGGCTACGAGAACGTGATGCAGATCCCCACGCTGACCAAGATCACGGTCAACATGGGCGTGGGCGAGGCGGCGCGTGACGCCAAGGTGATCGAGGGCGCGATCCGCGACCTGTCGCTGATCACCGGGCAGAAGCCGAAGGTGAACCGGGCGCGCAAGTCCATCGCGCAGTTCAAGCTGCGCGAGGGCATGCCGATCGGCGCGCACTGCACGCTGCGCGGCGACCGGATGTGGGAGTTCCTCGACCGCCTGCTGACGCTGGCGCTGCCGCGCATCCGCGACTTCCGCGGACTGTCGCCCAAGCAGTTCGACGGCAACGGCAACTACACGTTCGGGCTCACCGAGCAGGTCATGTTCCACGAGGTCGACCCCGACAAGGTCGACCGGCAGCGGGGCATGGACATCACCATCGTGACCACCGCCACGAACGACGAGGAGGGCCGCGAGCTGCTCAAGCTCCTGGGCTTCCCCTTCAAGGAGAGCTGAGGATGGCGAAGAAGGCACTGATCGCCAAGGCGGCCCGTCGGCCCAAGTTCGGGGTGCGCTCGTACACCCGGTGCTCGCGCTGCGGACGTCCGCGTTCGGTCTACCGGAAGTTCGGCCTGTGCCGGGTGTGCTTCCGGGAGATGGCGCACCGGGGCGAGCTGCCCGGCATCACCAAGTCCAGCTGGTGACGACCACCAGCCCGTAATAACCACCGGGCGCCCGCGGCAGCGCGGGTGTCCACGACCACGCCAAAGGTCCACGTGTTCGGGCGAACAGAGGAAACCGTGGCGAGGGAGGGCCAGTAGGCCATGACGATGACCGACCCGATCGCAGACATGCTGACGCGTCTGCGTAACGCGAATTCGGCGTACCACGACAGCGTGGCGATGCCGTACTCGAAGATCAAGGCGCACATCGCCGAGATCCTGCAGCAGGAGGGCTACATCTCCGGCTGGCAGGTGGAGGACGCCGAGGTCGGCAAGAAGCTCGTGATCGAGCTGAAGTTCGGCCCGACCCGGGAGCGTTCGATCGCCGGCATCAAGCGGGTGTCCAAGCCGGGTCTGCGGGTGTACGCCAAGAAGGACAACCTGCCGAAGGTCCTGGGCGGCCTGGGCGTCGCGATCATCTCGACGTCCTCGGGCCTCATGACGGACCGGCAGGCGGCTAAGCGCGGCGTGGGCGGCGAAGTCCTCGCCTACGTCTGGTGAGGGGGGTTTAACGACATGTCGCGTATCGGACGTCTCCCCATCACCGTGCCCAGCGGCGTCGAGGTCAGGATCGACGGCCGGGAGGTCACCGTCAAGGGGCCCAAGGGTGAGCTGCGGCACACCGTCGCCGAGCCCATCGAGGTGAAGCTGGAGGACGGCAAGGTCACCGTGACCCGGCCGAACGACATCAACACCGTCCGGGGTCTGCACGGCCTGACCCGCACGCTGATCAACAACATGGTGGTCGGCGTGACGGAGGGCTACCGCAAGACCCTGGTCATCCAGGGCGTGGGCTACCGGGTGCAGCAGAAGGGCACGGACCTGGAGTTCTCCCTGGGCTACAGCCACCCGATCAACGTCGCTCCGCCGGAGGGCATCACCTTCCGCGTGGAGAAGCCGACCCAGCTGGTCGTCGAGGGCATCGACAAGCAGAAGGTCGGCGAGGTCGCCGCCAACATTCGCAAGCTGCGCAAGCCCGACCCGTACAAGGGCAAGGGCGTGCGGTACGAGGGCGAGCAGATCCGCCGCAAGGTCGGAAAGGCTGGTAAGTGATCATGGCGGGCACCAAGACCCTGGCCAGGAAGAACACCGCGGCGCGGCTGAAGTCCCGGCGGCGCCGGCACCTGCGGGTCCGCAAGAAGGTCGTCGGCACCGCCGCGCGGCCGCGCCTCGTCGTGACCCGGTCCAACCTGCACATCCGGGCGCAGGTCATCGACGACGACCGGGGGCACACCCTGGTGTCGGCGTCCACCATGGAGGCCGACCTGCGCGCCGACTCCGGCGACAAGAGCGCCAAGGCCCGCAAGGTGGGCGAGCTGGTCGCCGCCCGTGCCAAGCAGGCCGGGATCACCGCCGTGGTCTTCGACCGTGGCGGCAACAAGTACCACGGTCGCATCGCCGCCCTGGCGGACGGTGCGCGCGAGGGCGGGCTGGAGTTCTGAGACTCATGGCCCACGAACCGCAAGACGAGAAGAGGTACCACTGATGGCAGCGCAGAGGCGCGGTGGCGGTCAGGGTGGCGACCGTCGCGACGGCCGCCGCGACGACCGCCGCGGTGGCGCCGACAAGGGCCAGTCGTACATCGAGAAGGTCGTGGCGATCAACCGGGTCGCCAAGGTCGTCAAGGGCGGCCGGCGCTTCAGCTTCACCGCCCTGGTGATCGTCGGTGACGGCAACGGCACGGTCGGCGTCGGATACGGCAAGGCCAAGGAGGTGCCCGCGGCGATCGCCAAGGGTGTCGAGGAGGCCAAGAAGCACTTCTTCAAGGTGCCGCGCATCCAGGGCACCATTCCGCACCTGGTGCAGGCGCGGGACGCGGCGGGCGAGGTCCTGCTGCGGCCGGCCAGCCCGGGTACCGGTGTGATCGCCGGTGGCCCGGTGCGCGCGGTGCTGGAGTGCGCCGGCATCCACGACGTGCTGAGCAAGTCGCTGGGCAGCGACAACGCGATCAACATCGTGCACGCCACGATCGCCGGGCTCAAGCAGCTCAAGCGGCCCGAGGAGATCGCGGCCAAGCGCGGCCTGCCGATCGAGGACGTGGCCCCGGCCGCCATGCTGCGGGCGCGCGCCGCCGGCAGCGAGCCGCGTGCGGAGGTGGCGTCGTAATGGCCCAGGTGAAGATCACCCAGGTCAAGTCGGTGATCAGCGAGAAGCAGAACCAGCGTGACACGCTGCGCACGCTCGGTCTGAAGAAGATCGGGCAGAGCGTGGTCCGGGAGGACTCGCGGCAGCTGCGCGGCATGATCCGGACGGTGAACCACCTGGTCGCCGTCGAGGAGGTCGACTGACCATGGCGACCGATCTGAGCAAGGACTCGGCCGGTACCGAGGGCGCTCCGCTCAAGGTGCACGACCTGCGTCCGGCGCCCGGCGCCAACCGCCGCAAGACCCGCAAGGGCCGCGGTGAGGCGTCCAAGGGCAAGACCGCCGGTCGCGGCACCAAGGGCACCAAGGCCCGCGACACCGTGCCCGTCGGGTTCGAGGGCGGTCAGATGCCGCTGATCCGCCGGGTGCCGAAGCTCAAGGGCTTCAAGAACCCGAACCGGGTCGAGTTCCAGGTGGTGAACCTGGACAAGCTGGCCGAGCTGTACCCGCAGGGCGGCGAGGTGACCGCCGACGACCTGGCGGCCCGGGGCGCGGTGCGCCGCGGCCGTCCGGTCAAGGTGCTGGGCGAGGGCGACATCTCCGTGGCCGTCCAGGTCCGGGCGCACGCCTTCTCCGCTTCGGCCAAGGAGAAGATCGAGGCGGCCGGCGGGTCCGCCGAGACGCTGTAAGAAGGACACCGGCACAGTGACACCGGGGCCGTTGACGACGCGGCCGAGCATTCCGCGGGGGGACCAACCCCCGCGGACCCCCGGCCTTCGGGACAGGGGCGACCTTCGGGTCGATGTGGTCGGCGACACGGCCCCGGTGTCGTGTGCTGTTAGAGTCGGGGCGACGGCGGTGGTATCTTTCGGCGTCCGCCGTCTACGACCTGTAACCGGCCCCTCGGCGGCCATGGATTCACCAGTCGCGCAGGAGGAATGGTGCTGACCGCGTTCGCTCGGGCATTTCGTACGCCTGACCTGCGTAAGAAAATACTCTTCACGCTATTCATCATCGTGGTCTTCCGCATCGGGTCGGTGCTGCCGTCCCCGGGCGTGAACACCGAGGTCCTGCGCGAGACCGCCGACCAGGCTAAGCAGAGCAACCAGCTGTACGGGCTGGTGGACCTGTTCAGCGGCGGCGCGCTGCTGAAGCTGTCGGTGTTCGCGTTGGGCATCATGCCCTACATCACCGCGAGCATCATCCTGCAGCTGCTGACCGTCGTGATCCCCAAGCTGGAGGCCCTCAAGAAGGAGGGCCAGGCCGGCACCACGAAGATCACCCAGTACACCCGGTACCTGACCGTGGGGCTGGCGATCCTGCAGGCGACCGGCATCGTGGCCATGGCCAGTACCGGGCAGCTGTTCCAGGGCGTGTCGGGGGGCGGTGACGTCCTCTACAACAACGACCTCGCCACGATCATCACGATCGTGATCTGCATGACCGCGGGCACCGCGGTCATCATGTGGCTGGGCGAGCTGATCACCGACCGCGGCGTCGGCAACGGCATGTCCATCCTGATCTTCACCCAGGTGGTCGCGGTGTTCCCGGCCCAGTTCTGGGCGATCTACCAGGGCCAGCCGGAGGACCGCCGGATCTTCGTGTTCGCGCTGGTGATCCTGGTGGGTCTGGCGATCATGGCGGGCGTCGTGTTCGTCGAGCAGGCCCAGCGCCGCATCCCGGTGCAGTACGCCAAGCGGATGGTCGGGCGGCGGATGTACGGCGGCACGTCCACCTACATCCCGCTGAAGGTCAACCAGGCCGGCATCATCCCGGTCATCTTCGCCTCGTCGCTGCTGTACCTGCCGGTCCTGGCCACGCAGCTGTGGCCGAACACCAAGTGGCTCCAGAACGTCCAGCCCTACCTGCAGCAGGACAACCCCTGGCACATGGCGGTGTTCTTCGCCTTCATCATCTTCTTCACGTACTTCTACGTCGCCATCACCTTCAACCCCACCGAAGTGGCCGACAACATGAAGAAGTATGGTGGGTTCATCCCAGGTATTCGTCCGGGCCGGCCGACCGCCGAGTACCTCGACTACGTGCTCACCCGGATCACCACGCCCGGCGCGTTGTACCTGGGGCTCGTCGCCCTCATCCCGATGGTGGCGTTCTCGCTGTTGAACGCCACCCAGGACTTCCCGTTCGGGGGCACGAGCATCCTCATCGTCGTCGGCGTGGGACTGGATACCGTGAAGCAGATCGAAAGTCAGCTCCAGCAGCGCAACTACGAGGGCTTCCTCCGGTAGTGCGTATCGTCCTGGTGGGCCCCCCTGGTGCGGGTAAGGGGACGCAGGCCCAGTTCATCGCATCGCATCTGTCCATCCCGAAGATCTCGACAGGTGACATCTTCCGGGCGAACGTCAGCAACGGCACCGAGCTGGGCCGTAAGGCCAAGGCGTACATGGACCGCGGCGACCTGGTGCCGGACGAGATCACCATCGCCATGGTGCGCGACCGGCTGGCGCAGGACGACGCCCGGGACGGGTTCCTGCTGGACGGCTTCCCGCGCAACGTCCCGCAGGCCGAGACGCTCAAGAAGATCCTGGCCGAGTGGGACGCCCGCCTGGACATCGTCCTGGAACTCGTGGTCGACGAGGACGAGGTGGTGCGCCGCCTGTCGGGCCGGCGCACCTGCTCGCGCTGCGGCCGCATCTGGCACGTCGACTTCGACGACAAGCAGGACGACATCTGCGACGACTGCGGCGGCGAGCTGTTCCAGCGCGACGACGACCGCGAGGAGGTCGTCCGGCACCGCCTGGAGGTCTACCAGCAGCAGACCTCGCCGCTGGTGCAGTTCTACGCCGACGAGGGCATCCTGGTCGGCATCGACGCCACCGGGCCGATCGAAGAGGTGACCCACCGGGCGCTGGCGGCGCTGCGCCCGCTGGAGCGGTGACCTCCGGGTCCGGCATTACGCGCGGTTCAGGCGTACGCGCGCGTCCGTCGCAGCGGTGACGCGCGCGTACGCTGGACGCACGGCCTCGATGTGATCGAGGGCGGTCGACGGGGACGGCGGCCCGGCCCGGCACCGGCGGGCGCCCCCCACAGGTAGGCAGGCCGCGCGCGGGCGGTCCCGGCGCGCGGTACAGGGAGTGGCATGTTCCGACGGCGTAGGCCCGCGATCCAGATCAAGACGCCCGAGCAGGTGGAGCTGATGCGGGAGGCGGGCCTGCTGGTGGCCCGCACCCTGGAGCTGCTGCGCGAGGCGGTCAAGCCGGGCATCACCACGATGGACTTGGACGTGCTGGCCGAGACGCACATCCGCGACCACGGCGGCGTGCCGTCGTTCAAGGGCTACCACGGCTTCCCGGCGACGATCTGCGCGTCGGTGAACGAGGAGATCGTGCACGGCATCCCGCGGGCCGACAAGGAGCTGCGGGACGGCGACGTGATCTCCATCGACTGCGGCGCGATCGTGCAGGGCTGGCACGGCGACTCGGCGGTGACCGTCCCGGTGGGGGAGATCTCCGCCGAGCGGCGGCGGCTGCTGGAGGTCACCGAGGCGTCCCTGTGGGCCGGTCTGGCGGCCGGAGTGGTCGGGGCGCACCTGACCGACATCTCGCACGCGATCGAGTCTCACATCCGCTCTCAGGGCCGCTACGGCATCGTCGAGGGGTACGGGGGGCACGGCATCGGCACCGAGATGCACATGGACCCGCTGATCGCCAACCACGGCGCCCCGGGGTACGGGCCGGTGCTGGAGCCGGGCATGTGCTTCGCGGTCGAGCCGATGGTCAACCTCGGCGGCAAGGACACCCTGGAGCTGGCCGACGGCTGGACGGTGGTCACCGTCGACGGCAGCGTGTCGGCGCACTTCGAGCACACCTTCGCGGTGACGCCGCAGGGCCCGCGCGTGCTGACGGCCATTGACGAGGGGCGGGAGTGGCTTGCCAAGTTGACGGGTAGTAGTTCCTCCTGAGAACCGCGAAGGGGCTGGCATGCCGCCGAACCCTGACATCCGTGCCTCCGACGCCGACCGCGACAGGGTGGCCGAGCTGCTGCGCGAGCACTGCGCGCAGGGCCGCATCACCGTGGACGAGCTGAACGAGCGGCTGGAGACCGTCTACGCGTCCAGGACGCTGGGGCAGCTGCAGGACGTCACCGCGGACCTGCCCGAGGAGGACCTGTACGAGCTGCCCGTCCCCGCGTCGCAGCGCGCCACCGTGGAGCCCGTGCGCGGCCGGGGCGTCCTGGAGCGGCGCGGCCGGGAGGTGTGGGCGACGTGGGCCGCCGTCAGCGCGGTCAACCTGGGGATCTGGCTGATCCTGGCGGTCACCGGCACCATGGTCTACCCGTGGTGGATCTGGGTGGCGGGGCCGTGGGGCGCGGTGCTGCTCATCGGTACGGTGCTGGGGACGCGGCGGCGCTGAACCCGACGCCCGAGTTCACCGCCCCCGAGTTTCATCCCTCCCGAGGTCATTCCACCTGCATGAGCGGCCGGTAGTTGCCGGTCGGCACAAAGTGCGTGGTGGCCGTTCCGTCGGCGACCAGGTGCACGGCGAATCCGGCGGGTTCCCCGGTGAGCGCGGCGCGTCCCGGACGGGTCATGTCCAGGAACAGCTGCCGGTAGGTGCTGGGGCAGGTGGTGCCCACCGTCCCGGCCAGCGACCCGACGGTCCCTCGGTGCACGTGCCCGCTGACGACGCGCACGACCTGCCGGTGCCGGGCGATGATGTCGGCGAACGCGGCCGCGTCGGTGAAGCGCATGTCGTCGACGAAGCGGATGCCGATCGGGTACGGCGGGTGGTGCGTGGCCACGATCGTGGGGGTGTCCGGCATCTCGGCCAGGGTGCGGTCCAGCCAGGCCAGGCGCCCTTCGTCCATGGACCCGTGCGACTTGCCCGGGACGCTGGTGTCGCAGCACACCAGGCGCGTGCCGGCCACGTCCACGGCGTACTGGACGGGGGCCTGGGGCTCCCCTCCGGTGGCGGCGACGGCGGGATGGTCGCGGAACGCCGCGCGCAGGGCGTCGCGGTCGTCGTGGTTGCCGGGCAGCGGGTAGACGGCCATCGGCAGGGGCGACAGCAGCGCGTGCAGCCGTTCGTACTCGGCGGGCCGCCCGCCGTCGGCCAGGTCGCCGGTCAGCACCACGGCGTCGGGCCGTGCGGGCAGCGACAGCAGGCTCGACACCGCCGTCCGCAGCGCCCGCACCGGGCCCGAGGCGTCGTCGACCACGCCGTCCCGGCCCGCCGCCAGGTGGATGTCGCTGAGCTGCGCGATGATCGCCATGGATCTCCCCCTCCTTCCGGCATACCACGAAGCGCCCGGACGGCCCTGCGGCGTCCGTCTCCCGTGCCGGCCCTGTGTTGATCTTGGCTGCCGCTCGGCCGCCCTGTCGACTCGCCTCCGGGAGACGTGAGTCATCCCACCGCGTGACCGCCGCGTGGCCGTCCTGCCGGGTTGGCGCCGGACGTCCGGCGACGGCCTGGGCGAACGTCCGGCGTGCACCGGGCGGGCGGCGGTCGGCCTGCGGACGGGCGCGGGACGTGCGTCAGGGACGCGGGCGGTCGGGCGGTGGCGCTCTTCAAGCGACCTGGGCGATCACGGCCGAAAGCGCGGAGGTGACGTCCTCGGGGGCGGGGGCCACGTCGGGCACGATGTCGCGCAGGGCCAGCCAGCCGTTGATGGCCTGGGCGGTCGGCCGGGCCTCGCGCAGCTGCGGGTCGTCCACGCCGTACCAGGCGGCCACCTTCGACCAGCGCCACAGCCGGTGGCCGGCCGAGGACATCTCCGCGGCGGGGAATCCGCCGGGGCCGCGCGCGCCGGTGATCGACAGGCGCACCGAGTCGGGGGAGCGGCCGACCCGTTCGGCGATGTCGCGGATGGTCAGCAGGGGGTCGGCCTCGACCCGCTGCACCCGCGCGCCCGGGGCGGCCTCCTCCACGTGCGCCACCACCTCCATGATCGCGGCGGCCAGCGTGGGGCCCTGCCAGGTGCACTGCGCGTTGCCGGGCCGGTCGGCGTGCTGCGGCTCGGTGATGATGGACACGGTGACCAGCCCGCGGGTCCGGTCGAACAGCGGGTCCAGCTCCTCCTCGTAGAGGGGACGGCTCAGGACCAGCGCGAAGTCATAGCCCGGCATGCCGAGCCCCTCTCTGTGCTCCGCGCGCCTGCTGTCACGACCGACGCTCCTTCGAACCCCGCCCACCAGCCCCCATCAACGGACGCCTCCCTCAAGGATCCCTCATGGAAAGGTACAACGCGCGGGCGGCGATATGCTTGTGCGGGAGCAGTGTCGGGGCCCCAAACGCGCGCTCGTTTCGCATTCACGGCCCCAGTGCCGTAGACTCCTTTGTCGGTCCACCATCCGGCCGCCTTTCACCCATGCCTCAGTGCCCCTGGCGCCCTGGCGACGGGCCGCGGTCGTGCGTCGCGCGGCGACGCCGGGCCTTATCCGATGAACCGATCAGCAAAGCGCGGAGGACATGCCCAAGAAAGAAGGGGCCATCGAGATCGAGGGCACCGTCGTCGAGTCCCTCCCGAACGCCATGTTCCGAGTGGAGCTGGACAACGGGCACAAGGTGCTCGCCCACATCAGCGGCAAGATGCGGATGCACTACATCCGGATCCTGCCGGACGACCGCGTCGTCGTGGAGCTGAGCCCCTACGACCTCACGCGCGGTCGGATCGTCTACCGCTACAAGTGAACCAGTCCCACTGAGGTTGCCTCTCCCGCGTGTGGCGGCGCGGGGGTGACCCTGGCAATAGGAGACCCAGTGAAGGTCAAGCCGAGCGTCAAGAAGATCTGCAACAAGTGCCGGGTGATCCGGCGCCACGGCCGGGTCATGGTCATCTGCTCCGACCCGCGCCACAAGCAGCGTCAGGGCTGACGTCCCGGGCGTGTCGCCCCGCTCGCCGGGGGGCCACGCGCGAGGAACAGTCCACATCTGAAGACAGCGCAGCGCGAGCCTTCACACTCCACGCCGTACGTCTCGCCGGGACGCTCCCCCTGGGAGCTCCCTGGAGGGTCGTACGGCATGGTCGTGTGAAGGGACCCACCCCCGGACGGAGGCCGGGGCCGCCACCCGGGCAGGGTGTGAGCGGGCCGCGATGCGTCGACACCTCCGCTACATGAAGGGAACTGCCCGAGATGGCACGCCTGTTGGGCGTCGACCTCCCGCGCGACAAGCGCGTGGAGATCGCTCTCACCTACATCTTCGGCATCGGCCGGACGCGCGCGCAGGAGACCCTGCGCGCCACCGAGATCAACCCGGACCTGCGCGTCCACCAGCTCGGCGACGAGGAACTGGTCAAGCTGCGCGACTGGATCGAGGCCAACTACAAGATCGAAGGCGACCTGCGCCGGGAGATCCAGGCCGACATCCGCCGGAAGATCGAGATCGGGTGCTACCAGGGCATCCGGCACCGCCGCGGACTGCCCGTGCACGGCCAGCGCACGCAGACCAACGCGCGCACCCGCAAGGGCAAGAAGAAGACCGTGGCCGGGAAGAAGAAGGCCGGCAAGAAGTAACAGCCGTCCGGGTCCCCGTCCCCTCGCCGGGCCGGGAGTCCGGGTCGATGACCTCAGGAGTAGAGAGAGCAGATGCCTCCCAAGAGCCGAGCCGGCGCCAAGAAGGTGCGCCGCAAGGAGAAGAAGAACGTCGCGCACGGTCACGCGCACATCAAGAGCACGTTCAACAACACCATCGTTTCGATCACCGACCCGAACGGGAACGTGATCTCCTGGGCCTCCTCGGGCCACGTGGGCTTCAAGGGTTCGCGCAAGTCGACCCCGTACGCCGCCCAGCAGGCGGCCGAGGCCGCCGCCCGCCGCGCCATGGAGCACGGCATGCGCAAGGTGGACGTGTTCGTCAAGGGCCCGGGTTCGGGTCGTGAGACCGCCATCCGGTCGCTGCAGGCCACCGGCCTGGAGGTGGGCTCGATCCAGGACGTCACGCCCGTTCCGCACAACGGCTGCCGGCCGCCCAAGCGCCGCCGCGTCTGAGCCGGTAGAGGAGATCAGGAGAGATGGCTCGTTACACCGGCGCCGACTGCAAGCTCTGCCGGCGCGAGAAGATGAAGCTGTTCCTCAAGGGCAGCAAGTGCGAGGGCCCCAAGTGCCCGATCGAGATCCGGCCCTACCCGCCGGGTGAGCACGGCCGGGGCCGTCCCAAGGAGACCGAGTACCTGCTCCAGCTGCGCGAGAAGCAGAAGGCCAAGCGCATCTACGGCGTGCTGGAGCGGCAGTTCGGTAACTACTACGTCGAGGCCAACCGGCAGGGCGGCAAGACGGGTGAGAACCTGCTGCGCCTGCTGGAGCGCCGCCTCGACAACGTGGTGTTCCGGGCGGGCTTCGCCAAGTCCCGGGACATGGCCCGGCAGATGATCCGCCACGGTCACTTCCTGGTCAACGGCAAGAAGGTCAACATCCCCTCGTACCAGGTCAGCGAGGCCGACATCGTCGAGGTCCGGCAGAAGTCGCTGCCGATGGCCCCGTTCGAGGTCGCCCGCGCCGAGGCCGGCGAGCGCCAGGTTCCGGCCTGGCTGGGGGTGCAGACCGACGGCCGGATGCGGATCTTCGTGCACTCGCTGCCGGTCCGCCAGCAGATCGACGCTCCCGTCCAGGAGCAGCTGATCGTCGAGCTCTACTCCAAGTAAGGGCTCACCCCGGATTCGCGCCGGGCCCGCAGGCTCGGCGCGAATCCGGACAAACGGGGTACAACTCCATCGCGGTCGTCAAATAGCGGGCACCGCGGAAAGAAGGTTCCATCATGCTCATCGCTCAGCGTCCCACCCTCACCGAGGAGCAGGTCGACGAGTACCGGTCGCGGTTCACCATCGAGCCGCTGGAGCCGGGCTTCGGCTACACCATCGGCAACTCGCTGCGCCGCACCCTGCTGTCCTCGATCCCCGGCGCCGCCGTCACCAGCATCCGCATCGAGGGCGTGCTGCACGAGTTCTCCACCGTCCCGGGGGTCAAGGAGGACGTCACCGACATCATCCTTAACCTCAAGGAGCTCGTCGTCTCCTCCGAGCACGACGAGCCGGTGGTGATGTACCTGCGCAAGCAGGGCCCGGGTGAGGTGACCGCGGCCGACATCGCGCCGCCGGCGGGGGTCGAGGTGCACAACCCCGACCTGCACATCGCCACGCTGAACAACAAGGCCAAGCTGGAGATGGAGCTGACGGTCGAGCGCGGCCGCGGCTACGTCTCGGCGGCCCAGAACAAGCAGCCGGGCCAGGAGATCGGCCGGATCCCGATCGACTCGATCTACTCGCCCGTCCTGAAGGTCACCTACAAGGTCGAGGCGACCCGAGTCGAGCAGCGCACCGACTTCGACCGGCTCATCCTGGACGTGGAGACCAAGCAGGCCATGCTGCCGCGCGACGCGGTGGCCTCGGCCGGCAAGACCCTGGTCGAGCTGTTCGGGCTGGCCCGCGAGCTCAACGTCGAGGCCGAGGGCATCGACATGGGCCCGTCCCCGACCGACGCGGCCCTGGCCGCCGACCTCGCGCTGCCGATCGAGGAGCTGAACCTCACGGTCCGCTCCTACAACTGCCTCAAGCGCGAGGGCATCCACTCGGTCGGCGAGCTGGTCGCCCGCAGCGAGCAGGACCTGCTCGACATCCGCAACTTCGGCGCCAAGTCCATCGAGGAGGTCAAGCAGAAGCTGGCCGACATGGGCCTGTCGCTGAAGGACTCCCCGCCCGGATTCGACCCGAGCGCGGCCGCGGACAACTACGGCGACGACGACACCAGCTACGCCGAGACCGAGCAGTACTGATCCGCGAACGACCCCCGTCGCGACGGGGTGGGACGCGGGTCCGCCCGCCCGGGCGGACCCGCGTCCCGTGAACAACGAGTAACCGACACGATGATCCCGCCGCGTGCGTCACGACGGCGGGCGACTGACGCCGGTACCTGATACGGCCGGCGCAGGAAGGACACGCGATGCCCAAGCCCACCAAGGGCGCTCGCCTCGGCGGCGGCCCCGCGCACCAGCGGCTGATCCTGGCCAACCTGGCCACCCAGCTGTTCGAGCACGGGCGCATCACCACCACCGAGGCCAAGGCCCGGCGGGTGCGTCCGCTGGCGGAGAAGCTGATCACCAAGGCCAAGCGCGGTGACCTGCACAACCGCCGGCAGGTGCTGCGCGTCATCCGGGACAAGAGCGTGGTGCACGAGCTGTTCACCGAGATCGCTCCGCGCTACGAGAACCGTCCCGGCGGCTACACCCGGATCACCAAGATCGGCCCGCGTCGCGGCGACAACGCGCCGATGGCCGTGATCGAGCTGGTGCAGGAGCCGCTGGCGGCGTCCACCGGCACCGCCCCGGCCGCCGAGACCGCCGCTCCGGCGGAGGAGGCCGAGGAGAAGACCGACCTCACCAAGGGCGAGGCCGAGGCGGCGGAGTCCGCGGACGAGGCGAAGGCCGAGGCCAAGGACGACGAGGGCGACGCCAAGTAGGCCGTCCCTGAACCACGTCGGTGACGATTTCGATCGACACCACCGGGGCCCGCCGTCCCGCTACGGGACGGCGGGCCCGATCTTTGCCAGACTGGATCTATGGTCAGGTCAGGAGAGCGGCGGCCCACAGGGAGATGGAGCAACGACGTTGGAGAAGGGCAGCTTTCCTGACATGACCGCATTGGTACGGCTCCGCCTCGACATCAGCTACGACGGGGGCGAGTTCGCGGGCTGGGCCCGTCAACCGGGGCAGCGGACCGTGCAGGGCGTGATCGAGGACGCTCTGGCGCGCGTGCTGCGCCTGGACCCGGCCCCGGTGCTGACCGTCGCCGGCCGCACGGACGCGGGAGTGCACGCGCGCGGCCAGGTCGCCCACGTCGTCGTCCCGAGCGCCGCCTACTCCGCCATCAACGGCACGCTGCCGCGCCGGCTCGCGGGCGTGCTGCCGCCGGACGTGCGCGTCCGGCGCATCGCCCCGGCGCCCGACAGCTTCGACGCGCGGTTCTCGGCGCTGTCGCGTCGCTACGAGTACCGCGTGTGCGACGACCCGGTGGGCGTGGAGCCGCTGCGCCGCCGCGACGTGCTGTGGCACCCGCGTCCGCTGAACCTGGACCGGATGAACGCCGCCGCCGCCGGACTGGTGGGCGAGCACGATTTCGCCGCGTACTGCCGCAGGCGGGAGGGCGCCACGACCATCCGGCGGCTGCTCCGGTACGAGTGGGCACGCGAAGAACGCCACATCGCGGTGGCCACGGTCGAGGCGGACGCCTTCTGCCACTCCATGGTGCGCGCCCTGGTGGGGGCGCTGCTGATGGTCGGCGACGGGCGTCGTGACATCGAGTGGCCCGCCCAGGTGCTGGCGGCCGGGGTGCGCGACTCCGCGGTGAACGTCGCGCCCGCGCACGGGCTGTCCCTTGAGGAGATCCGGTACCCGGACGACGACGGCCTGGCGCGGCGCGCCCAGGAGACCCGGCGCGTCCGCACCCTCAACGCCACCGGCGGCAACGGTGCCACGACCGGCAACGGCGGCTCGGGGGAGACGGCCGGTGAGGGCGCCGACGCGAACGAGTCGTCCTCGGCGGGCGTTTCCTAGCCGCCCCCGGCGCCGTCACGGGCGTTGCTTGGCGCGTGCGTCGACGGGACGTACGCCGTAGTCGATGAACTGCCGCGCCACGTTCTGCAGCGCGTCCCCGGGCTGGGGGCGCCTGCCGTTGGCGTACTGGGCGTACGAGTAGACGATGTAGCGGCCGCGCACCGTGCTGGCGGCGTATCCGCCCGCGCGGTCGATGTCCTTGGTGCGCGAGCCCGCCATGCCGCGAAACCATTCGTACTTGCTCGGGTCACCGGCACGGCTCGCCCTCAGCGCGGCGTCGCGGTCGGGCAGCACGGCGATGCCGGACGTGACGGCCACCGACCGCTCCTTGTCCAGGAACGTGACGCGGACGACGCTGGTGCAGCCTTCGCGCTGCAGGGCCTGTGCCATCGCGCCGCGCGCGGTCAGGGCGCACTTGTGGTTGACCGACGCCCTGTCCCGTACGTAGGAGCGGCCGCCCAGGGTGACGTTGTTGGCGGGGAACGCCTCGACCAGTGCCAGCGGCTTGGGGTCGGTCTTGGCGCTGTTGATGCTCGCCTGCGGCGGCAGGGACGGGGCGGGAACCGTGGTGGCCCGCGTGGGCGTGGGCGCCGGCGGCTGCTGGGCGGACGCGGGCGTGCGTCCGGCCGGGGTCGCCTCGCGGTCGTCGCCAGACCCGGCACCGATCAGGACGTACGCGCCTGCGGCGATGACGAGCGCGCCCGCGACGCCACCGGCGGCCAGCAGGCCCTTGCGGTTGCCGCGGGTCTTCCCGCCCGGCGCGGGCGCGGCGGTGGCGCCGTGGGCGGCGGGGAACGACTGCGTCGGCCCGTTGTACTCGGGGCCGCCGAACGGCACCGGGCTCTCGGAGCGGTACAGCGGCGTGGCCACCGTGGGCTGGTCGGCGGGTGCGGCAGGGCCGGGTGCGGGCGCCGGCGGGGGCGGGATCTCGGTTCGGGGGAGCGGCGCGGTGTCGTCGTCTGACGGCTCGGTGTCCGCGGGCTTGCCGGCCGACGGCTCGGTGCCGGCGGGCTTGTCGCCCGGCTGGTCGACGTCGGCGGGCCTGGCGTCCGCCGGCCTCGCGTCCGTCGCGGAGTCGTCGTCGAGACGGACGACGGGGATGCCGTCGGGGTCGGTGTCGGCGGCGGGCGGCGTGGACGGCGGGACGAGCGGCCGGACGGGGACGGCGCCGCGCGTGTCCACGCTCGGCACACCGACGCCCGCCACCAGCGTGCCCGGCGTCGGAGCCGGGAGTGGACCGGTCCCAACGGGGCGCTCGGACGGCTCGGGCGTCTCGGCTTCGACCTTCGTGGGTTCGGCCTCGGGCGCG
This sequence comes from Actinomadura sp. NPDC047616, assembly GCF_040642915.1. NCBI lineage: Bacteria > Bacillati > Actinomycetota > Actinomycetes > Streptosporangiales > Thermomonosporaceae > Actinomadura > Actinomadura sp. NPDC047616. The sequence continues at coordinate 258,212 of NZ_JBEYTB010000011.1, read as the reverse complement.
GGCTGCTCGTCACGCCCGCTCTCGGCGCCGGCGTCGGGCGCGGTCTGCGGCTTGTGCTCCGGGTCGTCGTCCTCGTCGGTGGCCCACCAGGGACGCTGGAGCATGAACGGGGGCAGCCCGACGGTGTCGGGCTTGTCGGCGGGAGCTTCCTCGGAAGTTTCCGGGGAGGTCTGCGCGGACGGTCCGGCGGGCTCGCCGCCGGCGGGCTCGTCGTTGGCGGGGCCCGCGTTGCCGAAACTGGGCGGCGCCTCGGAGGCGGGGCCGGAGGACGCCCCCGGCTCCTCGGCGGAGTCCCTGGTCTCGTTAGGTCCAGACATAAGAAGTGAGGGTATTCAGTTTCCGAAGGGTTTCCCCTCGGTCTCCCGGTAGGCCAGCGCGAAGCTGAGGTTGCTGCCCTTGATGACCTGGCGTCCGAACGTGGTGACGGCCTTGTAGGACGCCTCCGGGATCTTCTTGCCGTCGGGGCGCTGGATCCAGGTGATGACCAGGTAGTGGCCGCGCGCCTCGACGGTGCCGAGCGCCTCGCCCTTGCCGATGTTCTTGGTGATGCCCGGGCCGGGCAGCGGCCGCAGCGCGGCGCTCTTGGCGCCGGCGGCCTTGACGGCGGTCTTGGCGGCGGTCTCGGTCCGCAGGTTGAACACGCCGACCGAGCCGATGAGCGCGCCGTCGCCGCGCACGTAGGTGGCGCGCAGCGCCTGCGAGCAGCCGCCCTTGCGCAGCGCGTTGACCAGCGCCGTCCCGGCCACCGTGCCGGTGCAGCCGCGCTTGGAGTGCCAGGCCACCCGGCTGTACTTCATCCCGCCCGCCTTGAAGGAGCGCTTGCCGAAGATCTCCTTGAGCGTCAGCGGGGTGGGGTCGGTGGTGCGGCTCTTGAGCTTGACCGGCTCCAGCGCCGGGACCGTGGGGGACGGGGTCGGCGACGGGGCGGCCTGCGTCGGCGTGGCCGAGGCGGTGGCGGGCTTGGCGCCGCCGTCGTCCTCCAGCATCGAGGACACCACGAAGCCGCCGCCGACCAGCAGCAGCCCGGCGGCGGCCGCGCCGCCGATGATCAGCGCGAGGTTGGGCCGGCGCTGCCGTGGCGCCTCCTGCCCGTCGGTCCCGTCGGGCGGTTCGGGGCCGTCCGGCCCGCCGGCGCCGGGCCCGCCGGGACCGGGGCCGAAGTCGGCGAACTCGCCGTTCGGACCCGGTCCCGGCGCCTGCCCGAACTCCGGGCCGTAACCCTGCCCGAAGCCCTGTCCGTAGCCCGAGTCGTAGGTCTGGGTCTCTCCCGGGGCGCCGTGCCCTCCCGGGCCGTCCGGAGCCTGGCCGAAGGACGGCGTGACCGCCTGGGTGCCGGACGGTCCTTCGTGGGCGGACGCCGCGGCGTGCCGCGGCCTCTCCTCCCACGGGTCCCCCAAGGAGGGCCCTCCGTGCGGAGCCTCCTCGGGCCGTTCCGGTGCGGGACCGTACGGCGCGGACGGTGGCTGCTCGGAAGGCCAGCCGCCGGTTTTGCCTTGATCGCCCGGATAACCCATGGCTTGGACCTTACCGTTCCTTCGCTGTGACTCTGGATCTTCGGGAAGTGCTCGGGACCTTCGGATCACCCACCTTGACATGGGGCGGAACCGGACGCCGCCGGTTTGCGGAAGGTCGTCCGGCGGGCGGACGAAGGGTGACTGCTACCGGCCGAAGTCCTGCGTCCAGTACAGGCCGCGGTCGCTCTTGGCCACGCCGACACCGATGGTGCGCAGGTTGCAGTCGAGGATGTTGCGCCGGTGCCCGTCGCTGTTCATCCAGCCCTTCATGACCGCGTCGGGGGAGGAGTACCCCATGGCGATGTTCTCGGCCGCCGGGTCGGGGTATCCGGCCGCCTTCATGCGGTCGAACGGGTCGTCGCCGTTCTGGGAGTTGTGGGAGAAGTAGTTCTTCGCCGCCATGTCCTCCGAGTGCTTGCGCGCGGCGGTGACCAGCCGGTCGTCCACCTTGAGCGCGCTGCAGCCCGCCTTGGCCCGCTCCTCGTTGGTGAGCTTCACCACGGCGGACTCCTCGCTGGTGGACTTGCCCGAGTCCGAACCCGAGTCCGAACCGGAGCCCGAGTCCGAACCGGAGTCCGAGCCCGAGTCCGAGCCCGAGTCCGAGCCCGAGTCCGAGCCTGAGCCGGAACCGGAGCCGGAACCGGTGTCAGAACCAGAACCCGAGCCGGTGTCAGACCCCGAGCCGGAGCCCGCCCCGGTGTCGGAACCGGAGCCGGAGCCAGAACCGGAGCTGGAGCCCGAGCCGGTGTCAGAACCGGAACCGGAGCCAGAGCCCGAGCCGGTGTCAGAGCCCGAGCCGGAACCCGAACCCTTGCCCCAGTCCCAGCCCCAGTGGGAATGCGAATCCGAGTCCGAGCCGGAGCCGGAGGAGTCCGAGCCGGAACCGGACGGGGGCGTGCTGCTGTCGTCGTCCGGCGAGGAGGACGGTTGCGGCTTGGGCGACCAGGTGTGCTTGGGCCAGTCGCCGTGCATCCGCTTGAGCGACGGCGTGTCGCGGTTCCACCTTCCCTGCCACTGGTCGGGCGAGGGGTTCTGCTGCCGCCCGGACTGGGGGGACGGCGTGAAGTTGCTCGACGCGCTGGCCGGCTCGGCGTCCAGGCCGGGCAGGGCGGCGCGGTCGAGCGCGAAGCCCGTGCCGACGGCGAGCGCCGAGGCGGTGAGCGACGCGGTGACGACCGCGAACTTCATGCCCCGGGTGCGTCCGCCCTTCCGGCGGTGCTTGGGGGTGTGAGGGGTGCTTGCCTTTTCTGTTGAGCGGGGAGTGTTCAGCGGGGGCTCCCTGGGTCGGGCCGGCGGTGCCGGCGGGACGTACCAGTGGCACGGCACCTTAGCCCCATAAAAACGGACAAGTCTTCCTAAAGCGGGCAGATTTTACCTGTTCACGCCGGGTAGGGTGATCGACACGGGCCTCCGCGGCCCCCTGGGAAGGCGTCCCGAAGCCCGGCCGCGCGGGGCCTGTCGACGCCGTCCGTGCGGCCGAAACGGTCGAGACACCTTCGCGCGTAGGGCATACTGGAGGGTGGCGGGGCTGCACGACGTTCCCGCTTTGACCCGTGCCCGCGAGGCTCGATATTCTGCGGGTTCGTTGTGTCTTTGCTTGCGTCCGTCTTCCATGGCGGGCGATCGCAACCGCTAGAAGTCGACGAGGAAACGAAGGTCTACGACCGTGCGCACGTACACCCCTAAGCCCACTGACGTCGAGCGTCAGTGGTACGTCATCGATGCGACCGATGTCGTGCTGGGTCGGCTCGCCAGTCAGGTCGCGCAGCTGCTTCGGGGTAAGCACAAGCCGATCTACGCGCCGCACCTGGACACCGGTGACTTCGTCATCGTCGTGAACGCCGACAAGGTCGCGCTGACGGGCAGCAAGCGCGAGCAGAAGCGCGCCTACCGGCACTCCGGTTACCCGGGCGGGCTGCGCTCGATCGCCTACAGCGACCTGCTGGACAAGCACCCCGAGCGCGCGGTCGAGAAGGCGATCAAGGGCATGCTGCCCAAGAACTCGCTCGGCCGGAAGATGTTCGGCAAGGTCAAGGTGTACCGCGGCCCCGAGCACCCGCACCAGGCGCAGAAGCCGATCCCGTTCGAGATCACGCAGATCGAGCAGTGACCCCCGGCCGTCCGGCGTCCGCCGGACGGTGACGCACACCCAACACGGTGGATGCCGGCCACGCGCGCGGCTCCGCCGGTCGGTCGCCGAAACCATTTCCGTGGCCGCCGGGGCACCCGAAGACCGACCGGGCCCGCCGCCCTGGCCAGAAGACCCTTGGAGAATCCGTGGACGAGTCCACCGGCATGGAGACGCCCGCCGAGGGCGTCGAGTACGACTCCTACGACGAGGAAGCCCCGTCGGAGTACAGCACCGAGACGCCGCAGGCCGTCGAGACCGGCTACCTCGGTCAGCCGGTGGCGACCGGCCCGGCCGCCGGCACCGGCCGCCGCAAGCAGGCCATCGCGCGGGTGCGGATCGTCCCCGGCAACGGCACCTGGAAGATCAACGGTCGGACCCTCGACCAGTACTTCCCGAACAAGGTGCACCAGCAGATCGTGAACGAGCCGTTCGTGCTGCTCGGCCTGGACGGGCAGTTCGACGTGCTGGCCCGCGTCAACGGCGGCGGCGTCACCGGACAGGCGGGCGCGCTGCGCCTCGGCATCTCCCGGGCGCTGCAGGTGGCCAACCCCGACCACCGTCCGGCGCTGAAGAAGGCCGGCTTCCTGACCCGCGACGCGCGGGTGATCGAGCGCAAGAAGGCCGGTCTGAAGAAGGCCCGCAAGGCGCCGCAGTACAGCAAGCGCTGATCGTCAACGGTGCGAGCCGTCGCACCCCGCGCACGAGGTCCGGTGCGCGACCCGGAGGCACCGGGTCGCCCGGCCGCGCGGGGGCGGCGGCTCGTCCGCGTTTCCGGGTCGTCCGTCCCGCCCGTGCCCGCGCCGCCGGATCGCGACGCGACGATCTTGAAGGTGGCGGAGCGGCTGCCGTGGGCGGGCCGGCGCACTACATTTGACCGCGCGGAGCGACGGGGTGCGGCCCCCGGTCGCGGGCCGCGCGGTCTTCTTTCTCATCGGGAGTGGAAACTGTGGGTCGTCTCTTCGGGACCGATGGCGTACGCGGGCTCGCCAACCGCGATCTGACCGCCCCGCTGGCCATGGACCTGTCCGTCGCCGCGGCGCGGGTCCTCGGCGAGGCCGGCGCCTTCACCGGGCACCGTCCGGTGGCCGTGGTCGGGCGCGATCCGCGGGCCTCGGGCGAGTTCCTGGAGGCCGCGGTGGTGGCCGGGCTGGCCAGCGCTGGCGTGGACGTGCTGCGGCTGGGGGTGCTGCCGACGCCGGCGGTCGCCCACCTGACCCACGCGCTCACCGCCGACCTGGGCGTGATGCTGTCGGCTTCGCACAACCCCGCTCCCGACAACGGGATCAAGTTCTTCGACCGCAGCGGCCACAAACTGCCCGACGAGATCGAGGACCGCATCGAGGGCAGCCTCGGGCTGGCGTGGGAGCCGCCGACCGGCGCGGGCGTCGGCCGCGTCCGCGAGGCGCACGGCACCGTCGAGCACTACGTCGCGCACCTGATCTCCACCCTGCCGGTGTCGCTGGCCGGGCTGCGCGTGGTGGTGGACTGCGCGCACGGCGCGTCCTGGGAGGTGGCGCCGGAGGCGCTGCGCCGCGCCGGCGCGGAGGTGATCACCATCGGGGTGGCGCCGGACGGGCTGAACATCAACTCCGGCTGCGGCTCCACCCATCTGGACGCGCTGCGCGCGGCGGTGCTGGAGCACGGCGCCGACGCCGGGATCGCCAACGACGGCGACGCCGACCGCTGCCTGGCCGTCACCGCGTCCGGTGAGGAGGTCGACGGCGACCAGATCATGGCGATCCTGGCGCTGGAGCAGCGTGAGGCCGGGCTGCTGGCCGCCGACACGGTGGTCGCCACGGTCATGTCCAACCTGGGCTTCCGGCTGGCCATGCGGGAGGCCGGGATCACCGTCGTGGAGACGGCGGTCGGCGACCGGTACGTGCTGGAGGCGATGAAGGAGGGCGGCTACACGCTGGGCGGCGAGCAGTCCGGCCACGTGATCATGCGCCACCACGCCACCACCGGCGACGGCGTGCTGACCGGGCTGCACCTGCTGGCGGCGATGGCGCGGCGCGGCGTCTCGCTGGACGAGCTGGCCAAGGTGATGACGCGGCTGCCGCAGGTGCTGATCAACGTCCGGGGTGTGGACAAGACGCGGGCCAAGACGTCCCCGGAGCTGGCCGGGGCGATCGCCGAGGCCGAGTCGGAGCTGGGCGACACCGGGCGGGTGCTGATCCGTCCGAGCGGCACCGAGCCGATGGTGCGGGTGATGGTCGAGGCGGCCTCGCAGGAACAGGCGCAGGCGGTCGCCGAACGGCTGGCGGGCGTCGTCCGCACGGCCCTGGGCTGACCCGGGCCCTCGAAAGACGGAGCCTTCGCGTCCCCGGCCCTCAAAAGGTGGCCGGGGACGCGGCTTTTCTCATGGCGCGCGCCGCGGACGCGCCGGACACGCCGGACACGCCGGACGTTTCGCGCACCGGACGCGTCGCGCGCGGCGGGTCAGCCGTCGGTGATGTCCAGGCGGCCGACCTTCAGGTGCCTGATCTCCACGGTGCCCGCCTGGAGATGCTCGATGACGGCCCGCTTGACGGCCAGCCGGCCGATGGCGACCGCGCCGATCGCGATGGCGCCCAGCACCATCGAGCCCAGCGCCAGCGACCCGACGGCGTTCCCGGCGCGCAGCGTCAGGCCGGTCGCCGAGGCGCCGGTGACCTCGGCGCCGGTGGCGCGGGCCCCGAAGGCGCGTTCGGTGCGGACGCGCGGCTTGTCCTCCCGCGCGTGCTCGTCGTCGTTCGGTGCCTGCCCGTTGGACGGGGCGGTGTGCTCGTTGGGGTCGCTGCTCATGGAGTTCACCCTATTGCCGCCGTTCCCGCGCCGCGCCGGGCTCGGCCCTAACAGCGGTCGAGGAAGCCGCGCAGCGCGTCGCGGTCGGCGCGGGTCACCGGCAGGGAGTACTTGCGGGCGACCGAGACGTACCTGATGCCGTACTCGCAGCGGAACGCCTCGTCCGGCTTCCACTCCGCGGGGCCCGAGTCGCTCTTCTCCCGGTTCGGCACGCCCCACACCGCCAGGAGGTTGTCGGGGTCGTTGGCGAACCGCTCGCGCCGGTCCTCGCTCCAGCGGGAGGCGCCCATCCGCCAGGCCAGCGCCAGCGGGTAGACGTGGTCGATCTGCACCTCGGCGGGCTTGGACCGGTCGAAGGTGATGTCCCGACCGCTGTAGGGGTCGCGCAGCCGCCCGGAGGTCACGACGCAGTCGTCGCGCTTGCGCACCTGCCGCAGGTCGCGGGCGAGGATGTCGTTGCGCTGGTCGCAGCCGTTGCGGTCGGTGTCCTTCCATCGGCCGCCGAACCGTTCGCGCGAGTAGCCGTCCCCGTCGCTCTGGGACGTGACGCGCAGCGCGCCCAGGTCGTCGCGCGCCTGGGCGACGTTGCGCTCGGCGGGCCGCGAGGCTCCGCCGGACGGCCGCGCCGACGAGGAGGGCCCCGACACGCGGACGTCCGCCTCGCATCCCGTCGCGACCGTCGCGAGCAGCGCACACGCCAGTCCCGCCGCCGACCGCCGCACGCCCCGACGCCGCCGCCACGCCATTCCGCCACCGCTTTCTAGTTTTGACTTGCTATGCACCTATTTACCGGTATTTGACGGTCCGAGGTTACGGGTGGGCGCCCTCCGCCGCGACGGGTGCGGCACCATGTGTGCGTGCTTCATCTGAGAGCGATCGTCCCCGCGGACCGCACCGACGCCGTGTGCGCGGCCCTGGCCGGCAACCCCGGGGCGACCAACGTGGTGGTGCTGCCGGGCGCCGCCCGGTCCCCGGCGGGGGACCTGGTCACCTGCGACGTCGCCCGCGAGGCGGCCAACGAGGTCATCGCGGGCCTGCAGCGCCTGGGCATCGAGCGGGACGGCTCGATGGCGATCGAGCAGATCGACCTGTCGCTGTCGGATGTGGCCGACCGCGCCGAGGCCCGCGCCCCCGGCTACGGCGACGACGCGGTGGTGTGGGAGGAGCTGGAGGAGCGGATCTCCGGCGACTCCCGGCTGACCTGGACGTTCCTGACGTTCCTGGCGCTGGCCACGCAGCTGGCGGGCATCGCCGCGCTCATCGACTCGCCCATCCTGGTGATCGGCGCGATGGTGCTCGGCCCCGAGTTCGCCGCCGTCGCCGCCATCAGCTACGGCCTGGTGTTCCTGCAGCCCGCGCGGATCGTGGCGGCGCTGCGCACGCTGGTCGTCGGATTCGCCGTCGCGATCGTGGTCACCTACGTGTGCGCGCAGGTCAGCCTGTGGATCCACGTCATCGAGCCGGGCATGCTGGACCGGCCGCGCCCGCTGACCGCCTTCATCTACAGCCCCGACCGCTGGTCGTTCATCGTGGCGCTGCTGGCGGGGATCGCCGGGGTGCTGTCGCTGACCGCCGCCAAGTCGTCCGCCCTGGTCGGGGTGTTCATCTCGGTCACCACCGTGCCCGCAGCGGGCAACCTCGCCGTCGCGCTGGCCGTCCGGCACGTGGACGAGATCCGCGGCTCGCTCCTGCAGCTGGGCGTCAACCTCGCCGGCATGATCATCGCGGGAGCCGTCACCCTGGTCGTGCAGCGGGCGGTGTGGGCGGTGGTCCTCCGCAGGAGGGAGCGGGCGCCCGGACGTAGAACCTGAGGGGGACGTGCCGCGCCGCGCGAGCCACTAGGTTCGTACGCATGCCGATCATCGCCACGCAGGGACTGACGATGCGCTTCCCGCGGGTGACCGCCCTGGACGACCTCACCGTGGCCGTGGAGCCCGGCGTCGTCGGGCTGGTCGGCGCCAACGGCGCCGGCAAGTCGACGCTCATCCGCATCCTGCTCGGCCTGCAGCGCCCCACCGCCGGGCGGGCCAGCGTGCTCGGCCTGGACATCGCCCGCGACGGCGCGCGCATCCGCGAGCGGGTCGGGTTCATGCCCGAGTACGAGTGCCTGCCGCCCGACGTGTCGGCCACCGAGTTCGTCGTGCACATGGCGCGCATGTGCGGGCTGCCGCCCAGCGCCGCCCGTGAGCGCGCCGCCGACACGCTGCGGCACGTCGGCCTGTACGAGGAGCGGTACCGGCCCATCGGCGGCTACTCCACCGGCATGCGGCAGCGCGTCAAGCTGGCGCAGGCCCTCGTCCACGACCCGCAGCTGCTGTTCCTGGACGAGCCCACCAACGGACTGGACCCGGCCGGCCGCGACGAGATGCTCGGCCTCATCCGGCGCATCGGCGCCGAGTTCGGCATCAGCGTGCTGGTCACCTCCCACCTGCTGGGCGAGCTGGAGCGGATCTGCGACCACGTCGTGATCATCGACGGGGGGCGGCTGCTGCGCTCCCAGGCCGTCGAGGCCTACACCGCGGCCAGCGGATCGCTGACCGTCGAGGTCGACGAGGGCCGCGACCGGCTCGGCGCGCTGCTGGCCGAGGCGGGACTGACGGTGCGGGACGAGGGCCGGTCCCTGGTCGTCGACATCGCCGGCGAGACCACCTACGACCTGATCCGCGACGGCGTCGCCGACCTCGGCCTGCGGCTGATCCGGCTGGAGCAGCGCCGGCACCGCATCGAGGAGGTCTTCGCCGCCGGATCGCAGCAGGCCGCCGCGCCCCCGCCGCCCGGCGCCCCGCCCGGCCTCCCGCCGGGACCGCCGGGCCCGCCGGTCCAGCCCGGGGCGTACCCGTACGGAGGACCCCGATGAGCACCAGCATGATCCACGACATCGGGTACCGGCACTACGAGGGCCGCCGCCTGGGCCGCGCGTACGTGCTGCGCTCGCTGTACGTGCACAACCTGCGCGCCGCCTTCGGCCTCGGCCGTCCGGCCCGCGCCAAGGTCATGCCGTTCCTGCTCGCCGCGATCATGCTGCTGCCCGCGGTGGGCGCGGTGGCCGCGGTCGGGCTGGCCGACCTGACCGATCCGCCGATCCGCTACGCGCAGTACGCGATCAGCCTGCAGGTCATCATCGCGATCTTCCTGGCCACGCAGGCGCCGGTGCTGGCGTCCCGGGAGCTGCGCCACCGCGTGGTGCCGCTGTACTTCTCGCGTCCCGTGGACCACCTGGACTTCGTGCTGGCCAAGCTGGCGGCCCTGGCCACCGCGCTGTTCGGGCTGATGGCGGCGCCGGTCACGCTGATGTACGTCGGCAGCCTGGTCAACAAGATGCCGCACGCGTCCCGGCACCTGGCCGACTACCTGGCCGCGCTGGCCGGCTGCGTGCTGTTCGCGCTGGTGCTGGCGGCGATCGGGACGGTGGTCGCCGCGTTCACCCCGCGCCGCGGCTTCGGCGTCGCGGCCGTCGTGGCGGTTTACATGCTCAGCGCCACGTTCGTGCTGATCCTGCAGGGGCTGGCCGAGATGCGCACCGAGTTCGCCCTCGCCGGGTGGATGGGGCTGTTCACGCCGTTCAACCTCGTCGACATCGTGCAGGTGCGGCTGCTGGGCGCGGAGCAGTCGGCGGTCGCGGTGGCGCCCGGCCCGTTCGGCGGCCTGGTCGCGCTGCTGCTGTGCGTCGTGCTGGTGGCCGGCTCGGTCCCCGTCCTGTACCAGCGGTTCCGGAAGGCGGGTCTCTCGTGAGCGAGCTTCGGCTGGAGAACGTGTCCCGCTGGTACGGCAACGTCGTCGCCGTCAACGGGGTCTCGATGACGATCGGCCCCGGCGTGACGGGTCTGCTGGGGCCGAACGGGGCGGGCAAGTCCACGCTGATCCACATGATGGGCGGCTTCCTGGCGCCCTCGTCCGGCACGGTCGAGCTGGACGGGCAGCCCGTCTGGCAGAACCCGGGCGTCTACCGGTCGCTGGGCCTGGTGCCCGAACGGGAGACCGCCTACGACTTCCTCACCGGCCGCCAGTTCGTCGTCGCCATGGCCAAGCTGCACAAGCTGCCCGACCCGGCCGCCGCCGCGCGCCGCGCCATCGCCCTGGTGGAGATGGAGTACGCGCAGGAGCGCGCCATCGGCACCTACTCCAAGGGCATGAAGCAGCGCATCAAGATGGCCTCCGCGCTGGTGCACGACCCGCCCGTGCTGCTGCTGGACGAGCCGTTCAACGGCATGGACCCGCGGCAGCGGCTGCAGCTGATGGACCTGATCCGCGGCATGGCCGCCGAGGGCCGCACCATCCTGTTCAGCTCGCACATCCTGGAGGAGGTGGAGCGGCTGGCCGGGCACATCGAGGTGATCGTGGCGGGCCGGCACGCCGCCTCCGGCGACTTCCGGGCGATCCGGCGGCTGATGACCGACCGGCCGCACCGCTTCCTGGTCCGCTCGGCCGACGACCGCCGGCTGGCCGCCGCGATCATCGCCGACGGGTCGTCCCGCGGCGTCAACCTCACCGACCAGGGCCTGGAGGTGGAGGCCGTCGACTTTCAGCGCTTCACCTGGCTGCTGCCCCGGGTGGCGCGGGACGCGGGCGTGCGCCTGCTGGAGGTCTCCCCGTCCGACGAGTCCCTCGAAAGCGTCTTCTCCTACCTGGTGGCCCCATGAACGCGACGATTGCGGCGATCACGTTTCGCGCCATGCTGGGGCGGCGCCGCGCCCTGTTGCTGCTGGCCCTGCCGTTCCTGCTGCTGGCGCTGGCGGTCGGGCTGCGCGCCGCCGACGTCGCCGACCTGGACGTGTCGGTGGGCGTGCTGCAGCGGTTCGGGCTGGCCACGCTGCTGCCGCTGCTGGCGCTGATCGCGGGCACGGGCGTGATCGGCCCCGAGATCGACGACGGTCAGATCATGTACGTGCTGACCAAGCCGATCCCCCGGCGGGTGATCGTGTTCACCAAGCTGGCGGTGGCGATCGTGCTGGTGACGGCGTTCGCGGTGCTGCCGACGCTGCTGGCCGGGCTGGTGCTGACCGGCGTCACCGCCCAGGTCGCCGTGGCCTTCACCGTGGGGGTGCTGGCGGGCGGTGTCGCCTACACCTCGCTGTTCGTGGCGCTGGCCGTGCTCAGCCGCAACGCCGTGACGATCGGCCTGCTGTACGCGCTGGTGTGGGAGGCGTTGCTGGGCAGCGTGGCGCCGGGGGCGCGTTCGGCGTCGGTCCAGCAGTGGGCCATGTCGGTCACCGACGCGCTGACCGACGCGTCGGTGGTGACGTCCACCGTGCGGCTTCCGGTGGCGCTGGGGCTGCTGGCGGCGGTCGCCGTCGTGGGCTGCGTGCTGGCCGTCGGCCGCCTGCGCACGTTGCCCGTGGCCGGGGCTGAGTAAGCGCGCGGCTCAGATGCGGCGCAGGCGGACGCGTTGCACGCTGTGGTCGCGGGCCTTGTGCAGGACGAGCGTGGCGCGGCCGCGGGTCGGCAGGATGTTGGACACCAGGTTGATCTCGTTGATGTCGCGCCACACGCGCTGCGCGAACGCGGCGGCCTCGTCCTCGTCCAGTTGGGCGTACCGGTGGAAGTACGAGCGGGGGTCGCTGAACGCGGTGCGGCGCAGCGCGAACAGCCGCTCCACGAACCAGTGCTGGATGTCCTCGACGCGGGCGTCCACGTAGATGGAGAAGTCGAAGAAGTCGGCGACGGCGAGCGTCCCGGCGGGGGAGGGCTGCAGCACGTTGAGGCCCTCCACGATGAGGATGTCGGGACGCCGCACGGTCTGCCGGGCGTCGGGCAGGATGTCGTACTCCAGGTGCGAGTACACCGGGATGTCCAGCTCGGCGGCGCCCGCCTTCATCGACGACACGAACCGCACCAGCGCCCGCCGGTCGTAGGACTCGGGGAACCCCTTGCGGTCCATCAGCCCGCGTTCGGTCAGCACCGCGTTGGGATACAGGAAGCTGTCGGTCGTGACGAGTTCCACACTGGGGTGCTCGGGCCAGCGCGCCAGCAGCGTCCGCAGCAGCCGCGACGTGGTCGACTTGCCCACCGCCACGCTGCCCGCCACGCCGATGATGAACGGGGTGGGCCGCACCGGCTCGCCCAGGAACCCGCCGACGGTGTCGCGCAGCCGCCCGTCGGCCATGAAGAACAGGTTCAGCAGCCGGGACAGCGGCAGGTAGACCTCCTCGACCTCGGTGATGTCGATCGGGTCCCGGACGCCGCGCAGCGCGTCCAGCTCGCCGGGGGTGAGGGGCAGCGGGGTGTTCTCGCGCAGCGCCCGCCACTGCTCCCGGGAAAGCTCCACGTAGGGGCTCGGCACGGCGTCCCATCCGCTCGTCATGGGCTGACACCCTAGCCGTGAACGTCACGTGCCGCCCCGCCGGGGGCGAGCCGGGAGGGGTCTCCCACAGTTCACCGTCCGTACACGCTGTAGCCGTTCACTTTGGCATTCGCTGGTGGGGCCCATGAGCCGGCACCCAATAGGCTTGCCGCCATGTGCGGAATCGTTGGGTACGTCGGCGACCGGCCGGCGTTGGACATCGTGGTCGAGGGGCTGGCGCGGCTGGAGTACCGCGGCTACGACTCTGCCGGTGTGGCCGTGCTCGCCGACGGGAAGCTGGCCACGGCCAAGCGCGCCGGCAAGCTGGTCAACCTGCGCGGAGCCCTGGAGAATGACCCGCTGCCCGACGGGACGCTGGGCATGGGGCACACCCGGTGGGCGACGCACGGCCCGCCCAACGACCGCAACGCCCACCCGCACACCGACTGCGCCGGGACGGTCGCGGTCATCCACAACGGGATCATCGAGAACTTCGCCCGGCTGCGCGCCGAGCTGGACGAGGGCGGGCACGCCCTGGACTCCGACACCGACACCGAGGTCGTCGCGCACCTGCTGGAGGACGAGCTGCCGCGCGCCGGCGGCGACCTGGCCGAGGCGATGCGCCGGGTGTGCCGCCGCCTGGAGGGCGCGTTCACGCTGGTGGCGGTGCACGCCGACGACCCCGGCCTGGTGGTGGGCGCGCGCCGCAACTCGCCGCTGGTCGTCGGTGTCGGCGACGGGGAGAACTTCCTGGCCAGCGACGTGGCGGCGTTCATCGCCCACACCCGGGACGCGATCGAGCTGGGCCAGGACCAGGTGGTGGAGCTGCGCCGCGACGGCGTGACCGTCACCGACTTCGACGGCCGTCCGGCCGAGATCCGCGAGTACCACGTCGACTGGGACGTGTCGGCCGCCGAGAAGGGCGGCTACGACTACTTCATGCTCAAGGAGATCGCCGAGCAGCCGCGGGCGGTCGCCGACACCCTGCTCGGCCGGATCGGCGCGGACGGGCGCCTGGTGCTGGACGAGATGCGGCTGACCGACGAGCAGCTCCGCGAGATCGACAAGATCATCATCGTGGCGTGCGGCACCGCCTACCACGCCGGGCTGATCGCCAAGTACGCCATCGAGCACTGGGCGGGGCTGCCCTGCGAGGTGGAGCTGGCCAGCGAGTTCCGCTACCGCGACCCGATCCTGACCCGCACCACCCTGGTCATCGCGATCTCCCAGTCCGGCGAGACCATGGACACGCTCATGGCGGTGCGGCACGCCCGCGAGCAGCACGCCAGGGTGCTGGCGGTGTGCAACGTCAACGGCTCGACGATCCCGCGCGAGTGCGACGGCGTGCTCTACACCCACGCCGGTCCCGAGGTCGGCGTCGCGGCCACCAAGACGTTCCTGACCCAGCTCGTCGCGGTGTACCTGATCGCGCTGTACCTGGGGCAGGTGCGCGGCACCAAGTGGGGCGACGAGGTGTTCGCGATGATCCAGCTCCTGGAGCGGATGCCGGAGAAGGTGGAGAAGGTCCTGGAGACCATGGAGCCGGTGCGCGAGCTGGCCCGCTCCCTGGCGGACGGCCACTGCGTGCTGTTCCTCGGCCGGCATGTCGGCTTCCCGGTGGCGCTGGAGGGCGCGCTCAAGCTCAAGGAGCTGGCGTACATGCAGGCCGAGGGCTTCGCCGCCGGTGAGCTCAAGCACGGCCCGATCGCGCTCATCGACAAGGACCTGCCGGTCGTGGTGGTGGTGCCGCCGCGCGCCCGGGCCGTCCTGCACGACAAGATCGTCTCCAACATCCAGGAGATCCGCGCCCGCGGCGCCCGCACCATCGTGATCGCCGAGGAGGGGGACGCGTCGGTGGAGCCGTACGCCGACACGCTGATCCGCGTTCCCGCCGTGCCGACGCTGCTGCAGCCGCTGGTGACCACCGTGCCGCTGCAGGTGTTCGCGTGCGAGCTGGCCACCGCCAAGGGCCACGACGTCGACCAGCCGCGCAACCTGGCCAAGTCCGTCACCGTGGAGTGAATCGGATCACAGTCCGGTAACACCGCATATCACCCGAAACTCCCCGTTGTCGGGTCGCGTCGCAGTGGACGTCACGGTGAGGCGGGGAGGTGGCGGTGCGACCGGACGTCGATTCGGGGCACGCGGTCGAGGCGTACGGGGTCACCCGGTACTTCGGGGAGGTCGCCGCGCTGCGCGGCCTGGACCTGACGATCCCGTACGGCCAGGTGACCGCGCTGGTCGGCCCCAACGGGGCGGGTAAGACGACGCTGCTGCTCGTGCTGGCGACGCTGCTGGCGCCGGACGCCGGTCAGGTGCGCGTCGCCGGGTACGACCTGGCGACCCACGCCGACCGGGCGCGCGGCGCGCTGGGCTGGATGCCCGACACGTTCGGCGTCTACGACCAGCTCACCGTCGACGAGTACCTGGCGTTCTTCGCCGACGCCTACCGGGTGCCGCGCGAGGAGCGGTCGCGCCGCATCCGCGCACTGCTGTCCCTGGTCCGCCTGGAGGAGTACCTGGGCCGGCCGGTGCACGTGCTGTCGCGCGGGCAGAAGCAGCGGCTCGGCGTGGCCCGCGCGCTGGTGCACCGGCCGCGCGTGCTGATGCTGGACGAGCCCGCGTCCGGCCTGGACCCGCGCTCGCGCGTCGAGCTGCGCGACCTGCTGCGGTCGCTGGCCGCCGACGGCGTGGCGGTGCTGGTGTCCAGCCACATCCTCAGCGAGCTGGAGGAGATCGCCGACCGGGTGGTGCTCGTCGACCGGGGCGGCGTGGTGGACGTGCACGGCATGACCGAGCTGACCGCCGCCGGGCCGTCCGGCCGCACCCGCTGGCGGGTGCGGGCCCAGGATCCCGCCGCCCTGGCCGCGGCGCTGGCCGGGCGGCCGGACGTCGGTGAGATCAGCGACCTGCCCGGCGGCGCCGAGGTGGGCCCGCTGACCGAGGACCAGGCGGCCGACCTGCTGGCCGCCCTGGTCGCCGGGAACGTCCGCGTGACCGGGTTCGCCCCGGCGGCCGGCGCCCTGGAGGCGACCTACCTGGCGATGACCGAGGACGGGTGAGACATGACGGTTGCGGGCGTCGGGCTGGTGGCCCGTCAGGAGATCCGGACCCGGCTGCGCACCGGCCGCTGGCGGGTCCTCATGGGCGTGTGGTTCGCGGTCGTCAACGGCCTGGCGGTGCTGTTCCGGCTGGCGATCGAGGCCGACCAGAGCCCCGGCGAGGACAGCGCGGGCGTGCCGATGTTCGGCGGGGTGCTGCTGGCGGTGCTGGTGCTCGTCCTGCTGGTCGCCCCGTCGCTGAGCGCGCAGTCGGTCAACGGCGACCGGGAACGCGGCACCCTGGCCGCGCTGCAGGTCACCCGGCTGACCGCGGGCGAGATCGCCACGGGCAAGCTGGCCGCGTCGTGGGGGACGGGCCTGGTGGTGCTGCTGCTGACCATGCCGTCCGTGCTGTGGCCGGTGCTGGAGGGCGCGGTCGGCGTGGGGCACGCGGCCGTGGTGCTGACCGTGATGGTGCTGCTGATCGGGATCGTGTGCGCGGTCTCGCAGGGCTGGTCGGCGCTGGTGGCGCGCAGCATCACCTCGGTGCTGCTGTCGTACGTGACGGTGTTCGCGCTGCTGGTGGGGACGCCGCTGCTGTACACGCTGGCGCTGCCGCTGAGCGAGGGCTTCGACGGAGACGACCACTCCGAGCGGGTGTGGTGGCTGCTGGCGCCCAACCCCGTGGTGGTGCTGGCCGACGCCGCCCCGCGCCTGCCCGAGCGCCGGATCTACCTCAACGACAGGGTCATCACGCAGCCGCGGTCCGACGACCTGCTGGGCTCGATCGGCCACGAGGTGCGCCGGGCCCGCCTCGGCGACCAGCCCGTCGACGGGTTGCCGGGGGCGTGGCGCGTGCAGGAGGGCGGCCCGGTGTGGCCGTACGGCCTGGCCTTCGACCTGGCCCTGGCGGGCGGCGCGCTGTGGATCAGCGCCCGTCGCCTGCGCACCCCGATGTACCACGTGCCACGCGCCGTCCGCATAGCCTGACCCGCCCGCGAGCCGCCTGACGCGCCGGAGTGGCCTGACGCCCGCGGGAGTGCCCTGACCCGCCTGGCGGAGTGGCCTGACGCGCGTGGGGGTGGTGCGGGGCGTGGGTCAGGGTTCGGCGGCCGATTTGATTCTGGCGGCGAAGGCGCGCCACTCGGCGGGGGCGAACCTCAGCACGGGTCCCGACGCGCCGAGGACGCTGTCGCGGACCCCGATCGCGCCGCCGTCGAGGCGGGCGACTTCGACGCACGTTCCGTTGCCGCCGCAGCGGCCGCTTTTCCTCCAGTGCGCCGTCGCCCCCTGCTGCTGCCCCATTACGCCTCCCGGCGAACATCCTCATCAGGGCTGGCGGCCACATTGCCGACATTGCCTTATATACCCTTTGATATACGACATGTCGCCGGGCGGGCGGGACAGAAAGCTGTGTCCTGCCGGTGCCGCCGTACACGCCGACGGCACCGGCCATGCGATCAGCGGGCCTCGACGCCCCGGGTGAGGTCGAAGCGCCCCCGCTTGACCTCCGTGACGAACGAGCCCCACGCGGCCGCGGAGAAGCTCAGCTCCGGGCCGCCGTCGCGGGCGGAGTCGCGGGCGCCGATCACCCCGCCGGGCAGCGCGGCGACCTCGACGCAGGTCGTGCTCCCGCCACAGCGCGAGCTTTTCCGCCAGCTACCCCAGTTGCTATTACCTGACGCCACTTTGCGCCTTTCAGAATTTATGTCCGTTTCGATGTAGGGCGGTTCGCGAATCCGCGTCGAGCGCCGCAGCGTCCGTCGCGGTGAACGGACCGGGAACTGCGCGGCTCGATGTCCGGAGGTGTGCTGCCGGACGCCAGACACGGCGACCCTAGCAGAAATGTTCAGTGGTCTTCATGATGCCCGCGGGTAACGGCCGCGGATTTGACCATTGTTTCGGAATCCCATGCTGACCTGCGTGGACGCCGGGTCAGGCGCGGCTGCTCCACATGTCCCTGGCGGCCGCGAGGTGGATGCGGGATTCCGTCGGGTCGAGCGCGTCCTCGGCCATTTGCCGGTGCGCCAGCCGGGCCCGGAAGGTGACCGACTCGTCGGTCAGGTAGTCCATCGTCAGCGTCTCCGAGTAGACGATGTCAGGGAACTGCACGTCGTAGATATCGGAGAACTCCAGCAGGGTGAAGGACGGCTCCATGATGGCATGAAATCCATCCAGCGGCAGAATGCGCAAAGAAATGTGCGGCAACTCGGCCGAGCGGCGCAGATGTTCCATCTGCTCGGCCATCACCGCCGCGTCGCCGACCCGGCGGTGCAGGACCGCCTCGTCCAGCACCAGCTCCAGCCGCATCGGGTCGGGCCGCCGCAGCACCTCCTGGCGGCGGATGCGCAGCTCGATGCGGCGTTCGATCTCCTGGGGGGAGATGCGGCGGTCCAGGTAGTTCCAGCCGCCCACGACGTGCCGGGCGTACGACTCGGTCTGCAGCAGGCCGGGCACCACCACATTCTCCCACTGCAGCTCGGCGTCGGCCTCGGTCTCCAGTGAGATCAGCTGCGCGTACCCGGGGTCGAGCCAGGGATAGTCCTCCCACCAGCCGCGCTGCGCCGCGTCGCGGGCCAGCGCGATCAGCTCGGCGCGGCGCCGCCCGTTCACCCCGTACAGCTCCAGGAGCATCTCGACGTCGCTCAGCCGCGCGCCGGTGCGGGCGTTCTCCAGCCGGCTGACCTTGGCGGTCGACCAGGACAGGCGGTCGGCGACCTCGTCGCCGGTGAACCCGCTCAGCGCACGCAACCGGCGCAGCTCGGCGGCGAGGCGTTGCTGCCGGACGGACGGACGTGGGGTTGCGCTCATGCTGCGTTTACTCCGCCCCAACGAAGACCCCGAAGACCTTTTGCCATTGCAGTCTGCCTCACCGGGCGCCTCCAGGGCAGCGGCCGGGCCGCATTCCGGGCCTCATGGCAGTCTTGGAAGTGATCGTCGGAGTGGGCGGCGCCCCAGGATGGTGATCAGGACGCGCGTAGGGGGCAGTGGTACTCGGGGACGGCGGGTTTTCCGGCGAGGGCGGAGAGGAAGCTGGGGATGAGGTACGCGCACGAGGTCGGCAAGGTTCGCGCCGCGGAAGGGGCCCTGATGGCCCGGCTGCCCGAGGGCGCGCTCATGCAGCGCGCCGCCGCCGGGCTGGCCGCGGTCTGCGCCCGGATGCTGCCGCGCGTGTACGGGGCGGACGTCGTGCTGCTGGTCGGCGGGGGAGACAACGGCGGCGACGCCCTGTACGCGGGCGCCCGGCTGGCCCGCCGGGGCGCCCGGGTGACCGCCGTGCCCGCCGGTTCCCGGACCCACCGGGGCGGGCTGGCCGCGCTGCGCGCCGCCGGCGGCCGCGTGCTGGACCGGGTGGACGGCGAGGCGGTGTCCCCGTCCGCGGCCGCGGTGATCGAGACGGCCGACCTGATCATCGACGGGCTGACCGGGATCGGCGGGACGGGCGGCCTGCGCGAGCCGCACGCGACCCTGGCCGTGCTCGCCTCCCAGGCGACCGGCGTCGTGGTGGCCTGCGACGTGCCCAGCGGGGTGGACGCGAGTTCCGGCCGGGTGGACGGCGTGGCCGTGCACGCGGACGTGACCGTCACGTTCGGCACCTACAAGCCCGGCCTGCTCATCGACCCCGGCGCGGCCTGCTGCGGCGTGGTGGAGCTGGTCGACATCGGCCTCGGCCCGGACCTGCCCGACCCCGACGTGGTGGCGGCCTGGCCGGTGGACGTGCAGCCGCCCGAGCCGCGTCCGGAGTCCGACAAGTACCGGCGCGGCGTGGTGGGGATCCTGGCGGGCGGCGAGGACTTCACCGGCGCGGCGGTGCTGTGCACGGGCGGGGCGGTGCACGGCGGTGCGGGCATGGTGCGCTTCGCCTCCGTCGAGCATCCCGTGGAACTGGTGCGGCACCGTTGGCCCGAAGCGGTCACGACCGTGCTTCCCCCTGGGAGCGGCGGGGTCAAGGCGCTCGAACGCATCGGCCGCGTCCAGGCGTGGGTGGTGGGGCCGGGGCTGGGCACCGGGGCCGAGGCCGAGTCCCTGCTCGAAGCGACCCTGGGCACCGACCTTCCCGTCCTGGTGGACGCCGACGGGCTGACCGTCCTGGCCCGCCGCCGCGACCTGTTGCGGCGTGAGGCCCCCACCGTCCTCACCCCCCACGCCGGGGAACTGGGGCGGATCCTCGGGGTGGAACGGGAGCTGGTCGAGGCGCGGCGTCTGGAACACGCCCGGCGGGCCGCCTCCGAACTGTCGGCCACGGTGCTGCTGAAGGGGTCGACCACGCTCGTCGCCGAGGAGGACCGTCCCGTACGGGTGAATCCCACCGGCACCCCCCGGCTGGCCACGGCGGGCACGGGGGACGTGCTGTCCGGGCTGATCGGCGCGCTGCTGGCGGGCGGGATGTCCGGGCTGGACGCCGCCGCCTCTGGGGCGTACCTGCACGGCCTGGCGGCCCGCATCGCCTCCCGGGGCCCGGTCAGGGCCGGGGCGGGCCACCCCTCCGAGGCGCCCATCAGCGCCTACGACGTCATCGGCGCCCTGCCCGAGGCCTTCCGCGCCCTGTCCTGAGCGCTATCCTGAACTGTAATTCCTGAATCGCAGGTCATGGGCGAATCGGCCGACCGGGCGTAGACGTCCCTATGGGGGTAGAAACCCCATAGGTGTTCGCGACAGGTGTTTCGCTGGAACGCGCCCGGCGCCGTCGCCGGGCGAGAACGGAACGCAGGATGCCGCCGTACAGGGCCGTGAGCAGGCAGGAAGGGCAGCGATATGGTCCGGCCACGGCCGCCGGCGCGGCAGACTGGGGAACCATGAGGATTCCAGCGCAGGCACGCATCGACCTGGAGGCCATCGGCGCGAACATCGCGCTGCTGCGCGAGCACGCCGGCGGTGCCGAGGTCATGGCCATGGTGAAGGCCGAGGCGTACGGCCACGGCCTGGTGCCCGCCGCCCGGGCGGCGCTGGCGGGCGGGGCCACCTGGCTGGGCGTGGCCAAGCTCGACGAGGCGCTGCGACTGCGGGACGAGGGCGTGACCGGGGTCCGGACGCTGGTCTGCCTCTGCGTGCCGGGCGAGCCGTTCGAGCAGGCGGTCGCCGCGGACGTCGACCTGGCCGCCGGGAGCGTCCGGCTGGTCCGGGAGATCGCCGAGGCGGCGGTCCGGGCCGGGCGTCCCGCCCGCGTCCACCTCAAGGCCGACACCGGCATGTCCCGGGGCGGCGTGGGCCCCGACGACTGGCCCGCCCTGGTGGACGCCGCGCTGGCCGCCGAGGCGGCCGGGCGCCTGCGCGTGGTCGGGCTGATGTCGCACCTGGCGTGCGCCGACGAGGTCGGCCATCCCTCCGTCGCCCGCCAGGTCGCCCTGTTCCGCGAGATGGTGGAGCACGCCGAGAAGGCGGGGGTGCGGCCCGAGGTGCGGCACCTGGCCAACTCCGCGGCCACGCTGACGCTGCCGGAGGCGCGCTTCGACCTGGTCCGTCCCGGCATCGCCACCTACGGGCTGACGCCGGTGCCGCAGCTCGGCGGCTTCGGGCTGCGGCCCGCCATGACGCTGGTCGCCGACGCGGCCCTGGTGAAGCGGGTTCCGGCGGGCAGCGGCGTGTCGTACGGGCACACCTACGTCACCGAGCGGGAGACCACCCTGGCCGTCGTCCCGGTCGGGTACGGCGACGGCGTCCCCCGGCACGGCTCCAACGTGCTGGAGGTGCTGGCGGGCGGGCGGCGGCGCCGCATCGCGGGCCGGGTCTGCATGGACCAGTTCGTCATCGACCTGGGCGACGACGAACTGGCCGCCGGGGACGAGATCATCCTGTTCGGGACCGGCGACCGGGGCGAGCCGACCGCGCAGGAGTGGGCGGACGCGCTCGGCACGATCTCGTATGAGATCGTCACCCGCATCGGTTCCCGGGTGCCTCGGGTGTACGCGGGGCGGCCCGCGACTCGGCCGCACGAAGGGGTCAGGCATGGGTAGGAGACGAAGGCTGGGCATCGCCGGTACCGTCGCGGGCGTCGGCGCGGCGGGCGTGGGCGCCGCGGTGGGGCTGCGGCAGCTGGCCGTGGGGCGCCGCCGTCTGCGGCCCGATCCCGACGCCGGCGAGCCGTTCGGCGAGCTGCGCGGCCGTCCGCTGACCGTGCTCGCCGACGACGGCCTGCCGCTGTACGTGGAGGTCGACGGGCCGGAGGACGCGCCGCTGACCGTGGTGTTCTGCCACGGCTACACGCTCAACCAGGACTCCTGGCACTACCAGCGGCGCGACCTGCCCACGCCGCGTCCGGGGCTCGGCCGGCCGCGCATGGTGTTCTGGGACCAGCGCAGCCACGGCCGGTCCGGGCGCAGCAAGCCCACCCACGCCACGATCGCGCAGACCGGCGAGGACCTGTACGCGGTGCTGCGCGCCACCGTCCCGGCGGGCTCGCCGGTGGTGCTGGTGGGCCACTCCATGGGCGGCATGTCGATCATGGCGCTGGCGGACCGGCACCCGCAGATCTTCGGCGCCCAGCGCGGCAGGCTCCGCGTCGCCGGGGTCGCCCTGATCAACACCTCCTGCGGCGACATGGCGGAGATGACGCTGGGGCTGCCCCTGGTGCTGGCCAAGGCGCTGCGCCCGCTGGCCAACGGCGCGATACGCAACCTCGGCCGCCAGGCCCAGCTGGTCGACCGCGCCCGCGGCCTGGCCGGCGACCTGACGTTCGTGGTGACCCGCAAGATGGCCTTCGCCGACAAGCACGTCAGCCCCACGGTGGTGGACTTCCTGGAGCAGATGATCCGCGCCACCCCGATCGACGTGATCGCCCAGTTCTACCCGGCGCTGATGGCGCTGGACGAGGTGTGCGCGCTGGAGCCGATCGGCCGCGTCCCGGTGCTGGTGCTGGCCGGCGGGCAGGACCGGCTCACCCCGCCCGAGCACTCGCGCCGCATCGCCGAGGCGCTGCCGGACGCCGAGCTGATCGAGGTCGGCGACGCCGGGCACGTGCTGCCGCTGGAGTATCCGGGCGTCGTCACCGGCGGGCTGCGCCGCCTGCTCGAACGCGCCCACCCCCAACGCGAGGAGCGAACCGCGTGAGCGAGCCGGAAGGGCGCGAGGCGCCGATGAACGCCACGGTGACGGTGCGGGTGCCGGGCGCGGAGGACATGCGCGAGCTGGGGCTGCGCCTGGCCGGGGGGCTGCGCGCCGGGGACCTGCTGGTGCTGACCGGCGACCTCGGCGCGGGCAAGACCACCCTGACGCAGGGCGTCGCCGAGGGGCTGAAGGTGCGCGGCCCGATCACCTCGCCCACGTTCGTGATCGCGCGGGTGCATCCGTCGCTGGCCGGGGGGCCGCCGCTGGTGCACGTGGACGCTTACCGACTGGACGGTTTCGCCGAGCTTGATGATCTTGATCTGGACGCCGAGATCGCCGAATCGGTGACCGTCGTGGAATGGGGGCGGGGGCTGGCCGAGGGGCTGGCCGACGACCGGCTGGAGGTCGTCATTTCCCGTGCCGACGACACCGAGGAACGCACCGTGACGATCACCGGGGTGGGCGCACGCTGGACGTCCGTGATCGGCGATCTTGTTGACGGAAGTTGACAACATCGGTCGGCGGTGAAAGGTGGCCCTTTTTCGATAAGTGGGGGTCGACCACTTTCGGGGCGGATGTCGTACTCTTCGGTAACGAACTCTCCATCGCGACTGACAGCTTTCCTTCGTTCGGGAGTGGGTGCCGGTGAGTGGTAGCCATCGCAGCGGCAATCACCGCGCGGGCAGCGGCAGCCACCGGCGCGTCGGCCGCGAACGCCGCCCCGGACGCCGACTGGCGGCCCTGCTGGCGGGCGTGGCGGCGGGCGTCGGGGTGTGCGTGCTTGCGGCGTTCGCCATCTTCAGCGGC
Source organism: Actinomadura sp. NPDC047616 (assembly GCF_040642915.1). NCBI lineage: Bacteria > Bacillati > Actinomycetota > Actinomycetes > Streptosporangiales > Thermomonosporaceae > Actinomadura > Actinomadura sp. NPDC047616. The sequence goes on along the minus strand of NZ_JBEYTB010000011.1, from coordinate 234,611 downwards.
CTCGGCGTGGGCCGCGACGGCGGCGAGTCCGGCGAGGTGATCGGCAGCGGCGCCGCCGAGACCACCCCGGCCCGCGGCGAGCGCAACCACGTCCCGGACGCGTGCGAGGTGCTGAGCCGCGAGATCGCCGACCGGCTCGCCCCCGGCGCCCAGAGCAACCCGGCCGACAACTACCAGGCCAGCGACCAGCAGAGCCAGTGCGTGTGGGGCGCCTACAACGGCGAACGCAAGCGCCAGCTCACCGTGGAACTGCGGGCGATCACCGACGGCCAGGGCGGGCCCGTCGAGGCCGCCCGGCGCACGTTCGCCGACGAGCGCGCCGCCGACGAGTCCGGCAAGGCGCTGCTGGCGGGGCAGGAGCTCACCGAGAAGCGCGACGTCGAGGGCGTGGGCGAGGAGGGCTACGTCGTCTACAGCGTCGACAAGGGCCAGGGCTCCGGCGAGGCCATCGCCAACGTGCGGCTGGGCAACGTGCTGGTCACCGTGCACTACGGGGGCGGGGACGACGGCGACGCGCTCGGCTCCTCCGCCGCCATGGACGGCGCCGAGGAGGCCGTCAAGGGCGCCGTCGACGGCCTCAACGCGAGCTGATCCGGGCGCCGACCCCGCACACCTCCGCCCGGAACGCACTACGCTTACAGTCCGTGCTGGTCTTGGCTTTCGACACCGCCACCGCCGCGGTGACCGTCGCGTTGTACGAGTGGTCCCCGGGCGAGGGAGTCGTCCGCCGTGGCGGCGCGGAGGCCGTCGACCGGCGCAGGCACACCGAGCTGCTCACCCCGTGCATCGCCGAGACGATGGCGGAGGCGGGCGTCACCCCCGACGACCTGCACGCCATCGCCGTGGGCGTCGGCCCCGGCCCCTACACCGGGCTGCGCGTCGGGCTGGTCACCGCGCGGGCGATGGGCGAGGCGCTGAAGATCCCCGTCCACGGCGTGTGCACGCTGGACGTCATCGCCTGGGAGTCGCGGCGCGAGGAGCCGTTCGCCGTCGCCACCGACGCCCGCCGCAAGGAGGTCTACTGGGCGCGGTACGACACGGCCGCGGCGCGCGTCACCGAGCCCGCCGTCGGCCCCCCGTCCGACGTGCTCGCCGGGCAGCCGTCCGACCTGCCGGTCATCGGCGAGGGCGCCGCCCTGTACCCCGACGTCCTCGGCGCGCGCGACCGTGAGCCGCTGCCGCTGCTGCCGAGCGCCGACGCGCTGGCCGAGCTCGTGGTGGCCCGGCTGTCGGGCGCGCCCGGCCCCGACCTGCTGCCGCCCGAGCCGCTGTACCTGCGGCGTCCCGACGCCCGCGAGCCCGGCCCGCGCAAGAGGGTGTCGCAGTGACCGGCGTCCGGCTGCGCGTCATGACCGCCGCCGACCTGCCGGCGGTGATGCGGCTGGAACGGCTGCTGTTCCCCGAGGACGCCTGGAGCGAGGAGATGCTGCGCGGCGAGCTGGCCGACCAGCCCCGCACCCGCCACTACGTGGTCGCCGAGGACGACGACGGCGCGGTCGTCGGGTACGCGGGCCTGGCCGCCGCGGGCGGGCAGGCCGACGTGCAGACCATCGCCGTGCTGCCCGAACGGCAGGGCGAGGGCGTGGGCGCGGCGCTGCTGACCGAGCTGCTGGACGAGGCCGACCGGCGCGGCGGCGAGGCGGTGTTCCTGGAGGTGCGCGCCGACAACGACCGGGCCCGCCGCCTGTACGAGCGGTTCGGGTTCCGGCGGGTCGGGCTGCGCAGGCGCTACTACCAGCCGTCCGGCGTGGACGCCATCGTCATGCGCCGCCTGCCGCACGGCGGGCCGCCGGCCGGTTTCGGCCCGGAAGGAGGGCGAGACAGGTGATCCGTGACTCCGAGCCCCTGGTGCTGGGCATCGAGACGTCCTGCGACGAGACCGGGGTGGGCATCGTCCGCGGCACCACGCTGCTGGCCGACGCGATCGCCTCCAGCGTCGACCAGCACGCCCGGTTCGGCGGCGTGGTGCCCGAGGTGGCCTCGCGCGCGCACCTGGAGGCGATGACCCCGACCGTGGAGCGCGCCCTCGCCGACGCGGGCGTCGCGATGCGGGACGTCGACGCGCTCGCCGTGACCGCCGGGCCCGGCCTGCCGGGCGCGCTGATGGTCGGCGTGGCCGCGGCCAAGGCGTACGCGCTGTCGCTGGGCAAGCCGCTGTACGGGGTGAACCACCTGGCCGCGCACGTGGCCGTCGACCAGCTCGAACACGGGCCGCTGCCGCGTCCGTGCGTGGCGCTGCTGGTGTCGGGCGGGCACTCGTCGCTGCTGCTGGTGCCGGACGTGGCCAGCGACGTGCGGTCGCTGGGCGCCACCGTGGACGACGCGGCGGGCGAGGCGTTCGACAAGGTCGCCCGCGTCCTCGACCTGGGCTTCCCCGGCGGCCCCGTCATCGACCGGCGCGCCCGCGAGGGGGACCGCGACGCGATCCCGTTCCCGCGCGGCAAGTACGACGACGGCACCTACGACTTCTCGTTCTCCGGCCTGAAGACGGCCGTGGCGCGCTGGGTGGAGGCGAGGGAACGCGCCGGCGAGCCCGTGCCGGTCGCGGACGTGGCCGCCTCGTTCCAGGAGGCCGTGGTGGACGTCCTCACCCGCAAGGCGCTCAAGGTCTGCCGCGACAACGACGTGCACGACCTGCTCATCGGCGGCGGGGTGGCGGCCAACTCGCGGCTGCGGGCCCTGGCGCAGGAACGCTGCGACGCCGCCGGGGTGCGGCTGCGGGTGCCGCGTCCCAAGCTGTGCACCGACAACGGGGCGATGGTCGCCGCGCTGGGCGCCGAGATGGTGTCGTCCGGGGTGGCGCCGTCCGACCTGAGCCTGCCCGCCGACTCCAGCCTGCCGATCGAGTCGATCCGGATCTGAGGACCCCGGCCGCCCAGGGCCGGCCGCCCAGGGCCGGCCGCCCAGGACCGGCTCAGGACTTGGCGGAGACGCCGAGCTCGGCCAGCCGGGCGGCCAGGTAGTCCTCGAACAGGGGGACGTGCGCCTCGTCCATGATCCGTCCGGCGCCCTCGGGCAGCAGGTCGAGCAGGGTGCGCACGTCCCAGTACGGGTCGTGCGGGTAGCCGCCGGACACCTGGTCGAACGACGACAGGAACCGGTCGGCGGCGGCCGTGCCGTACCGCAGCGCCATGTGCAGGCGCATGTGCGCGATGTCGATGGCGATCGGGCCGTAGGAGGCGTCCGACCAGTCGACCACGCCGGTCAGCCGCCCGTAGGACCACAGGGTGTTGTCGGGCTGGTAGTCGCGGTGGATGAACCTGGACGGCGCTTCGGGGGCCGGGCCGGACGCCACGTCGAACGCCCGCTCCCACAGCACCGGACGCTGCGCGTGCACGGGCGGCCGGCGCACGTCGAGCCGGTTGTACGGAACGTACGGCGGCATGGTGGACGCGCCGTTGACCGCGTGCACCGACAGCAGCGCGGCCGCCATCTGGATCAGGTACTCGGGCAGGTCGCCGGGCGACGGCCGCGGCGGATGCCCGGTCAGCCGTTCGATGATCAGCGCGGGCGCGTCGCAGTAGGCGCCGGCCGGGTCGGCCGCCACCAGCGACGGCGTGGGGACCTCGCAGCCCGCCAGCAGTGCCAGCGCGGCGATCTCGCGCTCGGGGGAGAACTCGGCGCCCACGCCCGGCACGGCGGGCCGCGCGGCGGCGCCCTCGGCGGTCTCGGCGTCGGCGTCGGCGGCGTGCGCGGGCGGCGCGTACGGCAGCCACCGCCGCAGCACCAGCCGGTGCGCCTCCCCGGAGCCGCTCTCGACCAGCAGCGCGTGGTTGACGTGGGCGGCCCCGCCCGGCAGCGGACGCACCATCTTCACCACGGCGCCCCGGCCGAAGCACTCCTGCACCCAGCGCAGCGTGGTGCTGTCGGGCGGGGTGCCGACGGGAGGTCGGGGAGCCGGAGAGTGGGTCACGGGAACCATGAAAACCGATTCGGGCATGGGTTGGGAGTGATTTTGCGAAGACGGAACGTAACAAAAAGCACGTCATCGGCATGCGTCGCCGCGACGCCTTGCGGCGCGCGAACGGATTCGGTGGAGGAAACGCGTGTGCGGGGGGCGGGGCGGGGCGCCGTGGGCGCACGGGAGCGGGCGGGCGCCCCGCCGCACGAGCCGATCCTGACGGCCGGTCGCGGCCTTCCGCGGCCCCCGGCTAGTCCTTGCTCTCGCGCCGGGGACGCAGCAGCGCCTCGGCGAGCGCCAGCATCGTCTCCTCCAGCGTGGACAGCCGCTTGAGCACGTCCTCGTGCACCGCGTTGACCTGCTTGGAGACGTCGCCGTGCACCGAGTCGACCTTGCGGCCGACCTCCTCCTGCACGTCGTCGAACCGGCGGCCCAGCTCGGCGTGCACCGCTTCGGTGCGCCGGGCGACCTCCTCCTGCCAGCCGTCGACGCGCTTGGCGAACGCGTCCTGCAGGCCGCCGACCCGCCTGGTGACGTCCTGGTGGATGACGTCGACCTGCTTGGTCACGTCCTCGTGGACGTCCTCGATCCGCTTGGTCATGTCCTCGTGCACGCCGCCCACCTGCCGGGCCACCTCGGTGTGCACCGACTCGACCTGCTTGGTGACGTCCACGTGCACCGACTCGACCCGGCGCGAGACGATGTCGACCTGCGTGGTGAACTCCTCCAGCGCGCCGTCGACCTTGCGGGTGACCTCCTCGTGGATGCCCTCGATGCGTTTGCGGACGTCCTCGTGCAGGCCCTCGAACCGGCGGGAGAACTCGTCCATGCGCTTGGCCACGTCGCTGTAGGCGGTCTCGGCGATCTGCGACATGGCGGCCTTGACCTCGTCCCGGTCGGGCCGGGCGCGCAGCTCCTCGATCAGCGGGTGGACCGCGTCGGCGAGGTGCTTCTCCAGCGCGTCGAACCGGTCGCCGTGGTCGATCACCGGCCGCTGCGCCAGCTCGGCCAGCTTGCGGTGCAGCTCGCCGACCTCCAGGGTGGCCGGCAGCCGGTCCAGCCGCTCGCCCAGCGAGCCGATCCGGTCGTCGATGCCCTCGAACCGCCCGTCCAGGCCGTCCAGCTTGCCCGACAGCCCCTCGAGTCGGCCATCGAGCCCGTCCAGCCGTCCGTCCAGGCCGTCCAGCCGCCCGCCGACGCCCTCGACCCTGCCGTTGACCGCCTCCAGCCCCTGCTCCACCCGGTCGGCCATCTCACCGAGCGACTGGTCGACCCGGGCGGTGATCCCGTTGATCGAGTGCTCCAGCTTCTCGGCCCGGTGACCGAGCTCGGCCAGGGACTTGTCCAGCCGGTTGAACCGGACGGAGGCCGCCTCCATGCTGCCCTGCAGCTTGTCCAGCCGCTTGGTCATCTCCTCCATGCGCTGCGACGCCTGCTGGGTGGCGTCGTTGATGTGCTGCGCGGAGTCGAGCACCGCCTGCAGCCGGGTCAGCCCCTCGTCGACGTTCTCGGCGACGACGCCCACGTCGGCCCACAGCGCGGGCAGCTCGGCCACCGGCTTGACCCGCTCGCCCACCGCCTCGATGTGCTCGGCCAGGCCCTCGGCCCACTCCGGCGGCTTGCCCGCCAGCTCCTCGACCTGCCCCCGGACTCCGTCGAGCTGCCCGGTCAGCCCGCCCAGCTCCCGTTCCCGGACCTCGCGCAGCAGCCATTCCATCCCTTCCAGCCGCTGGCGGATCTCGTCCAGGACCTGACCCTGTGAGCGCTGTTCGTAGACGTGGTCCTGCGCCGCACGGGCGAGCAACTCCCGCATCCGATCCGAGACCGGTTGACCCCCCGTCTGCAGGAAGTTGTGATTCGTTTCCACCCGATGCTCCTTCGTGTGCCGACGCGACGAAATGGCGTGCGGCATTGAATCGTGAACGCCTCACTGTAGTGGTTGCGCGGCGCCGCGATAAAGCGAACAGGAAACATTGCGAGTTCTGTGGAATGCACTTGCTTTTCCGAGTGGCCGGAAAGGGGGCGATCATCCTGGGCATGGGCATTTCCGACGGTTCGCGGGCGAGCCGGGCGGGCGGGCGCCGCGGACGCCGCGGCGCAGGGCCTACCGGCCTGTGGGCGCACAGTCTGCCGGTCCGGCGGACGCGGCGCGGACCGGCGCGCCGGGCCGCCCCCTCGCCCGTCAATTCCGGGTGCCGCCCGGCCGTCGCCTTTCTCTCGGCCGCCCGCGATTCCGAGTGTCATAGGCGCGGTCCGGGATCGGCGCAATCCTTAGCGAACGCAATGCCGCAATGTGTGCAACATTTGCTGTGCGCTGGCGCGTCTCCCGGATCCGCTTGGGGTCATTCAGCGGCGTGGAGATCTTCGCCGATTCTCCGGCGCACGGCGGAGGCCGGCCGGCCGCGACGGCGGCCGCTTTCCGATCACGCCGTGGCCGGCGGCGCGGCGGCGACCGGGCGGGCGAGCAGCGCGACCGGCGCCCGGCCCACGCGGGTGAGCACGACGGTCGACTCTCTCCCGCCGCCCCTGCGCGCCCTGGGCGTGAACCCGAGGTCGCGGCGCAGGCGGTCCACGTCCACCGCCGAACCGCGCTTCTTGATCGTCAGTATGCCCACGTCACGGCGGCGCAGCTCGCCGCGCAGCCGCTTGACCGAGAACGGCAGCACGTCCTCGATCTCGTAGGCCGCCGCGAACGGCGTCGCCACGGCCGTGTCGGCGGTGACGTAGGCGATCCGCGGGTCGGCCAGGCCGCCGCCCACCTGCGCGGCCACCTCGGCGACCAGGTGCGCGCGGATCACCGCGCCGTCCGGCTCGTACAGATAACGCCCCCACCCGCGCACGTCCGGCGCGTCCAGGCCGGGGTCGGGCGTGAGCGTCGCGGCGGGGGCGTCCGGGTCGTCCGACCGGATCACCGTCGCGCGACGGCCCGCCGTCCCGGCCAGCCCGCCCAGCCACAGCGCGGCCTCCTTGACGTCCCCGCCGACGGAGACCCACTCGGCCTCCGCGCCGTCCGGGATCGCCTCGTGCGGGATGCCCGGCGCCACCTTGACGCACCCGGCGGGCGCCCGCGCGGCCAGTTCCAGGACGGTGTCGAGCGGCGGCTCGTACGCCCGGGGATCGAACACGCGCCCTCGGCCGGTGCGCCGCCCCGGGTCGGCGAAGACCGCCGCGTACCCGGCGGGATCCTCCTGGGTGGCGTCGCCCTCGCGGACGGACGCGAGGTCCGCCAGCCCCAGCGCCTCGACGTTCGCCCGCGCCACCGCCGCCGTCAGCGCGTCCCGCTCCACGCCCTCACCGCGGCACCCCTGCCGCGCCCGGGCGATGAGGTCCGCCCCGATCCCGCACCCCATCTCCAGCACCACCCCGCCCCGGCGGCCGTCCAGGTACGCGGCGAAGCGGCGGGCGCGGTGGGCGGCCACCCGGGCGCGGGTGGCCTGCTCCAGGCCGTCGGGGGTGAAGTACATGCGGTCGGCGTCCGGACCGAACTTGGCTCGGGCGCGCACGCGCAGCCGGGCCTGGGTCAAGGCGGCGGCGACGAGGTCGGCGGGGTAGCGTTCACGTAGGCGCGCGGCCGTGCTGAGCAGGGCGTTCTCGCTCAGGTCCGCCTCGGCGGCCGCCGCGAGCACGGCGCGGCCCGCGGGGCCCGGAAGGGCCCGGAACGCCTCGATGTCCATACCCCGGACGGTAGCGGTGCCAGGGCCGGGGGGTGCGCACGTGTTCGTGTTGACGCCTTCCCGGCCACGGCATAGTCTCCATGACTGGCACTCTCAATGTGAGAGTGCCAATAAGCGACAAGGTCGGTCTGGCACCCGCGACGGCAGGCCGGTCCGGGGTCGCCTCTTCTGCCACATGTGCGGCCGGCCTTTCCAAGCCGGCCGAGGACACCACCGAAGGGGAGGTCAGATCGTGACGACCGCCACCAAGGTTGCTCTCAAGCCGCTTGAGGACCGCATCGTCGTCCAGCCGCTTGAGGCCGAGACCACCACCGCGTCGGGCCTGGTCATTCCCGACACCGCCAAGGAGAAGCCCCAGGAGGGCACCGTCCTGGCCGTGGGCCCGGGTCGCGTCGACGACAAGGGCGAGCGGGTGCCGCTCGACGTGAAGGTCGGCGACGTCGTGCTCTACAGCAAGTACGGCGGCACCGAGGTCAAGTACAACAACGAGGAGTACCTCGTGCTCTCGGCGCGTGACGTCCTCGCGATCGTCGAGAAGTAAGGCGTCCGAGCAGTGACGCACCGCCCCGGTCCGGCCCGTTAGCAGGGGCGGGCCGGGGCGGTTCGCGCGAAGGGAGATTGTTTTCGCATGGCGAAGATCCTGGAGTTCGAGGAGGACGCGCGCCGGGCTCTTGAGCGCGGCGTCGACCGCCTCGCCAACGCCGTCAAGGTGACCATCGGCCCGCGCGGCCGCAACGTGGTCATCGACAAGAAGTTCGGCGCGCCGACCATCACCAACGACGGTGTGACCATCGCCCGCGAGGTCGAGCTGGAGGACCCCTACGAGAACCTGGGGGCCCAGCTGGCCAAGGAGGTGGCCACCAAGACCAACGACATCGCCGGTGACGGCACCACCACCGCCACGGTGCTGGCCCAGGCGCTGGTCCGCGAGGGCCTGCGCAACGTGGCCGCGGGCGCCTCGCCGCTGAGCCTCAAGCGGGGCATCGACGCGGCCGCCCGGCACGTGTCCGACCAGCTGCTCAAGGTCGCCCGCGAGGTCGAGGAGAAGAGCGAGATCGCGCACGTCGCGACCATCTCCGCCCAGGACGCCGGCATCGGCGAGCTGATCGCCGAGGCGTTCGAGAAGGTCGGCAAGGACGGCGTGATCACCGTCGAGGAGGCCCACACCATGGGCCTGGAGCTGGAGTTCACCGAGGGGCTCCAGTTCGACAAGGGCTACCTGTCGCCGCACATGGTGACCGACCCCGAGCGCATGGAGGCCGTCCTGGAGGACGCCTACGTGCTGATCGTGGACGGCAAGATCTCCAACGTGACGGAGTTCCTGCCGCTGGCCGAGAAGGTCGCCCAGACCAAGAAGCCGCTGCTGGTGGTGGCCGAGGACGTCGAGGGCGAGGCGCTGGCCCTGCTGGTCGCCAACAAGATCCGCGGCACCTTCTCCTCGGTCGCGGTCAAGGCCCCCGGCTTCGGCGACCGCCGCAAGGCGATGCTCGCCGACATGGCCATCCTCACCGGCGGCCAGGTGGTCAGCGAGGCCCTCGGCCTCAAGCTGGAGAACCTGGGCGTGGAGGACCTCGGCCGGGCCCGCCGGATCACGGTCACCAAGGACGCCACCACGATCGTGGACGGCGCCGGCGACGCCGCCGACATCGAGGACCGCGTCCGCCAGATCAAGGTCGAGATCGAGCGCAGCGACTCCGACTGGGACCGCGAGAAGCTGCAGGAGCGCCTCGCCAAGCTGTCGGGCGGCGTGTGCGTGCTGCGCGTCGGCGCGGCCACCGAGGTGGAGCTCAAGGAGAAGAAGCACCGCCTCGAGGACGCCATCTCGGCGACCCGCGCCGCCATCGAGGAGGGCATCGTCTCCGGCGGCGGCTCGGCGCTGGTGCACGTGGCCAAGGAGGGCTTCGAGGCCCTCGGCCTGTCCGGCGACGAGGCCACCGGCGCCGAGGCGGTGCGCCGCGCGCTGGTCGAGCCGCTGCGCTGGATCGCCGAGAACGCCGGCAAGGAGGGCTACGTCGTCGTCTCCAAGGTGCAGGAGCTGCAGGCCGGCCACGGCTACAACGCCGCCACCGACGAGTACGGCGACCTGATCGCCCAGGGCGTCATCGACCCGGTCAAGGTGACCCGGTCGGCGGTCAGCAACGCCGCGTCCATCGCGGGCATGCTGCTGACCACCGAGGCGCTCGTGGTCGACAAGCCCGAGGAGGCCGAGGAGGCCGCCGGCGGTCACGGCCACGGTCACGGCCACGGCCACTGACCGCTCCGGTCGCGTCACAGAGCCCCCGCCGGACGACCGGCGGGGGCTCTTTTCGTCCGTCTCGTGGTCACTTTGCGCGTCGACGCGGACGCACAGTGTGGTGAAAGAGCGCCGCACGGCCGCACTGTGACCATTCCGTTGTCTTGCACAGTGGAGACAGGTCGGAGCGCGCTGGGCATCATGCTCTACGTGACCGAGGGATGCTTCGCCGGGACCACGACCGCGCGCGCTACCGAACCCTCGGGAGGCCCGGCCCCGCCGGTGCCCCCCGACACCGGCCGCCGACGGCAGTTGCGCGCGGTGTCGCCGGAAGGCGGACGGGCCGAGGAAGGGGACCTCAAAGAGCTGACGACCCTGGCCGTGCAGGGCGACCCGGGCGCGATCGAGGTGCTGATCGGCCAGGTGCGTCCCATGGTGGTCCGGTACTGCCGGGCCCGGCTGGGCCGCGTGTCCGGGCAGTACCACATCGCCGACGACGTGGCCCAGGAGGTCTGCATCGCGGTGCTGTCGGCGCTGCCGCGCTACCGCGACATGGGGCGGCCGTTCGCGTCGTTCGTCTTCGGCATCGCCGCGCACAAGATCGCCGACGCGATGCGCAGCGCGGTCCGGGCGGCCGTGCCGACCGAGGACCTGCCGGACGGTCCCGACGACCGGCCCGGCCCCGAGGAGACGGTGGTGCGCTACATCGAGGCCCAGCGCGCCCGCGACCTGCTCACCCGTCTCCCCGACCATCAGCGTGAGCTGGTGCTTCTGCGAGTGGTGGCAGGTCTGTCGGCGGAGGAGACCGGTAATGTACTGGGCATGTCCGCGGGGGCGGTACGGGTCGCGCAGCACCGGGCTCTGGCCCGGCTTCGGGCGATGGCCAGAGAGGAGTCGATCGCTTGACGGAGCGCAGCACGGGCGCCCCGGATCCGGTCGAACCTTCCAGCCGCGGCGATGCCCCCGCGTCCGAGGCCCCGACCGGCGATCTGGGTGCGGTGCGCCGCAGCGACGCCGTCTTCGAGGCGCTGGCACGGCACGCTGCGTCCTTTGCGCCCGCCACTGAGCCCGCCGCCTCCGCCGAGCCCCAGCCCGCCGACGGGCCCGAGCCCGCCGGTGCGCTACCGGACCCGGACGAGGCCGGGGGCCCCGGCGACGCCGAGGCCGAGCTGGACGAGCGGCTGCGGGCCGTGGGCGCGGAGTCCGATCCGGCGGTGCACCTGCTGCGGGCGCTGGTCGCCGACGTCGCAGAGCCCGGGCCCGACCGGCGCCCCGGCCCCGAGCCGCCGCCCGGCCCGCGCCGGCGCGGGCGCCGCACGATCGTGGCGCTCGGGGTGGCGGGCGCGGTGCTGGCGTCGGGCGGGGTGGCCGCCGCGGGCGGCGATCTGACCAGGCGGTCCGCGCACGACGCTCCCCCCGGCAAGCAGATCACGCGGCCGGCGGACGACCCGTCCGCCGACGCCCAGCGGCAGACGCTGCGCGCGGTGGCGCCGCCTCCCGCGACCGGGCCCGTCACGGACGCTGGACGGGCGCGGGGCGTGCCGCGCAAGCCCACGTCACCGGCGCCGTCCCGGAAACCCGCCGAGCGCGGTGAGCGCGAGGCCGGCCGGGACACCGGCCGGGACGAGCAGTCGCCGGCCCCGTCGAGATCGCCGTCGCCCTCGCCGTCGCCGGGCGCCCCGGACGGCACGCTCGTCCAGCCGGCCCGGCCGGGCGTCACGCCCCCCGCCGGGCTGCCGTGGCCGGCCCGCCCGGCCGAGGACGAGTTCCGGCGCCGCATCGACGAGTTCCGCCGCTGGATCCCCAGGCCCGTCGAGCGCTCCCGCTCCGGTTTCGAGCCGCGCGTCTTCACCGGCGAGCGGGATGAGAAGGGCAGGCCAGGCGAGAAGGGCAAGCCGGTCGGCGAGCACGAGAAGGGCGCCAGAGGCGACCGGGACGATCCGCGCCGCGAACGACCCTGACCCGCAGGACGCCAGAGCCGGACGGACACGCAGAGCCGGATGGACACGCCGGGCACGCCGCCCGCCCCTGCCGCCGGGTGCTAGTCGGTGTCGCGGCCTTCTTCGCTGTCGATGACGCCGTCGACGTAGCCGCGGGCGTACTCCCAGGAGACGTAGTCGACCGGGTCGGGCGCCAGGGCGGGCTCGTGCACCCGCGGGGTGCCCTCGTCGAGCAGGTGGCGCAGGTTGCCGTGCAGCAGGTCCCAGTCGATGTAGTGCAGCTTGCCGCAGTCGCCGCAGTCGACGGTCAGGCCGCGCACCCCCAGCGGCTCCAGGAGCGCCCGGAAGACCTCCAGGTCGGCGAGATCGGCCAGCACGTCCTCCCGCTCCGCCACACTGAGCGGAGCGGCGTCCTCCCCGGGGTCGCCGAGCGAGGCGGCCGGGTCCTCCGGGTCGCCGGCGAACGGGTCGAGCGGGGCATCGTCGTGCACCCCTCCACGCTACTGCGACGAGGCGGGCGAACGGGAGCCCCGATCTCGTCCGGGCGCGAAGAATGATCGAGCTTTCACGTTCCGTGATCGGGAATTGCGGGGACGCGACCGCCGTTCAATGTCACCAAGGCCACGTGACCTGCGGCGCGAAGCGCCGTCCCCGCTCCGGGTGCACGCCCTACGATGGAGCGTGAGCCCCGGCGACCCGGGCCGGAGGCCGCCCACGCCCGGCGGCGTCGCCCCCAGGCCCGCACGGGCCGATGGACACGCGCCCACACCATCCGGAAGGAGGGAAGCGGCGTTCCCCGTTCCGTCCGACGGCGCACCGTCCCCGACGGCATCGCGTCCGGCGGAGTCGGCGCCGCGACACCGATGAACCCCGAAGCCGAGGCCGCCGTACCGCAGCCCCAGGTCACCCAGCTCCTGCCCGAGGGGCTGACCTTCGACGACGTGCTCCTGCTGCCGGGATACTCGGACCTGCAGCCGGGCGAGGCCGACACCACCACCCGGCTGACCCGCAACGTGTCGCTGCGCATCCCGCTGGTGTCGGCGGCCATGGACACCGTCACCGAGGCGCGCACCGCCGTGGCCATGGCCCGCCAGGGCGGCATCGGCGTGCTGCACCGCAACATGTCCGTGGAGGACCAGGCCGCCGAGGCCGACCGGGTCAAGCGGTCCGAGGCCGGGATGATCACCAATCCGGTGACCTGCCTGCCGGACGCCACCCTGGCCGAGGTGGAGGAGCTGTGCGCCCGCTACCGGATCTCCGGGGTGCCGGTCACCGATGTGCGGGGCGTGCTCGTCGGCATCGTGACCAACCGGGACATGCGCTTCGAGACCGACCACTCCCGTCCGGTCCGCGAGGTGATGACCCCGATGCCGCTGGTCACCGCGCCGGTGGACGTCTCCCGGGAGGAGGCGTTCCGGCTGCTGGCCACCAACAAGATCGAGAAGCTGCCGCTGACCGACGCCGACGGGCGGCTGCGCGGGCTGATCACCGTCAAGGACTTCACCAAGAGCGAGCAGTACCCGCACGCCACCAAGGACGCCGACGGACGGCTGCTGGTGGCTGCCGCGGTCGGGGTCGGCGAGGACGCGGTGCGCCGGGCGCAGGCGCTGGTCGAGGCGGGCACCGACGTCATCATCGTGGACACCGCGCACGGCCACTCCAAGGGCGTCGCCGACACCATCGCCAAGATCAAGGCGAACGCCCGGGTGGAGGTGGTCGGCGGCAACGTGGCCACCTACGCGGGGGCGAAGGCGCTGGTGGAGGCGGGCGCGGACGCGGTCAAGGTCGGCGTGGGCCCGGGCTCCATCTGCACCACCCGCGTGGTCGCCGGGGTCGGCGTCCCGCAGATCACCGCGATCATGGAGGCGTCGCGGGCGGCCCGCGAGGCCGGGGTGCCGGTGATCGGCGACGGCGGGCTGCAGTACTCCGGCGACATCGCCAAGGCCCTGGTGGCCGGGGCCGACACGGTGATGCTGGGCAGCCTGCTGGCCGGGGTGGAGGAGTCGCCCGGTGAGCTGATCTTCGTCCACGGCAAGCAGTACAAGTCGTACCGCGGCATGGGCTCGCTGGGCGCCATGCGCAACCGCGAGCGCGGCGGCTCGTTCTCCAAGGACCGCTACGCGCAGGCCGACGTGAGCGCCGAGGAGAAGCTGATCCCCGAGGGCGTGGAGGGGCAGGTGCCCTACCGGGGGCCGCTGGCCAACGTCGCCCACCAGCTCGTCGGCGGGCTGCACCAGTCGATGTGGTACGCGGGCTGCCGGACGATCCCCGAGCTGCACGAGCGCGGGCGGCTGATCCGGATCACCTCGGCCGGGCTGCGCGAGAGCCACCCGCACGACATCCAGATGACCGTCGAGGCCCCGAACTACCAGGGTCGCTGACGCGGGTAGTCTCTGCGAGGCGTCATCGCGGGTTTCGCCTGGAGAAAGAGGATGAGCTGTGGCTGCTGAGGTGGAGATCGGCCGGGGCAAGAGCGGCCGGCGCGCGTATGCCTTCGACGAGATCGGCATCGTGCCGTCGCGGCGTACCCGCGACCCCGAGGAGGTCAGCGTCGCCTGGCAGATCGACGCCTACCGGTTCGAGATGCCGCTGGTCGTGGCGCCGATGGACAGCGTGGTCAGCCCGGCCACCGCGATCGCCATCGGCCGTCTGGGCGGGCTGGCCGTGCTCGACCTGGAAGGGCTGTGGACGCGGTACGACGACCCCGAGCCGCTGCTGGCCGAGATCGCCTCGCTGGACGACGCCCGCGCCACCCGGCGGCTGCAGGAGATCTACGGCGCGCCGATCAAGGAGGAGCTGATCGGCCGGCGGATCGAGGAGATCCGCGAGGCCGGGGTGACCGTGGCGGCGCGGCTGTCGCCGCAGCGCACCGCGCAGTTCCACAAGGCGGTGATCGACGCCGGGGTGGACCTGTTCGTCATCCGCGGCACCACCGTGTCGGCCGAGCACGTGTCCGGTCGGGCCGAGCCGCTCAACCTCAAGCAGTTCATCTACGACCTGGACGTGCCGGTGATCGTCGGCGGGTGCTCGACGTACACGGCGGCGCTGCACCTGATGCGCACGGGCGCGGCGGGCGTGCTGGTGGGCTTCGGCGGCGGGTCCGGGCACACCACCCGCACCGTGCTGGGCGTGGCGGTGCCGATGGCCACGGCCGTCGCCGACGTGGCCGCCGCCCGCCGCGACTACCTGGACGAGTCCGGCGGCCGCTACGTGCACGTGATCGCCGACGGCGGGATGACCAACAGCGGCGACATCGCCAAGGCGTTCGCGTGCGGCTCGGATGCGGTGATGGTGGGCTCGCCGTTCGCCCGTTCCGCCGAGGCGCCCGGCCGCGGCTACCACTGGGGCAGTGAGGCTCATCACGGTGACGTGCCGCGCGGCACCCGCCTGGAGGTCGGCACGATCGGCACCCTGGAGCAGATCCTGTACGGCCCCTCGCACGTCGCCGACGGGTCGATGAACCTGATCGGGGCGCTGCGGCGGGCGATGGCGACCTCCGGGTACACCGAGCTGAAGGAGTTCCAGCGGGTGCAGGTCGTGGTGGCGCCGACGGTGGCGCACTGAGGTTCGCCCGAATTCGCCGATCCCCAGCGTGTGGACGAGTCCCTACCGTTGGGTAGGTACTGACGGACACCCGACCGCACAGGGGGAATCGCGATGACGGGATCACCGGTGACCGGACTGGGCAGCTCGCGCCTCGGCCCGGCCGAACGGGCCGCGGCGCTGGAGCGCATGGCCCGCGAGGAGTTCGACGTCGTGGTCGTGGGCGCGGGCATCGTGGGCGCGGGCGCCGCCCTGGACGCCGCCACCCGGGGCCTGTCGGTGGCGGTGGTGGAGGCGCGCGACTTCGCCTCCGGCACGTCCTCGCGGTCCTCCAAGCTGATCCACGGCGGGTTGCGCTATCTGGAGCAGTACAACTTCGATCTGGTGCGCGAGGCGCTGACCGAGCGCGGCCTGCTGATGCAGCGGGTCGCGCCGCACCTGGTGCGGCCGGTGCCGTTCCTGCTGCCGACGACGCACCGGGTCTGGGAGCGCGGCTACTTCGGCGCCGGGGTGGCGTTGTACGACCTGATGTCGTTCCAGATGGGCAACACCCGGGGCGTCCCGCACCACCGGCACCTGACCCGGCGGGGGGCGTTGCGGCTGGCGCCGTCGCTGCGCAAGGACGCCTTCGTTGGAGCGATCCAGTACTGGGACGCGCAGGTGGACGACGCCCGGTACGTGATGATGGTGCTGCGCACGGCCGCCGAGTACGGCGCGCAGATCGCCTCGCGCACCCAGTGCGTCGGGTTCCTGCGCGAGGGCGAGCGGGTGACGGGGCTGCGCATCCGCGACCTGGAGTCGGGCACCAGCTCGGAGGTGCGGGCCAAGCAGGTCGTCAACGCCACCGGCGTGTGGACCGACGACATCCAGGAGCTCGTGGGCGGCCGAGGCCAGATCCACGTGCGCGCGTCCAAGGGCATCCACCTGGTGGTGCCCAAGGACCGCATCCACTCCTCCACCGGCATCATCCTGCGCACCGAGAAGTCGGTGCTGTTCGTGATCCCGTGGGGCCGGCACTGGATCATCGGCACCACCGACACCGCGTGGGACCTGGACAAGGTCCACCCCGCGGCGTCCCGCGCCGACATCGACTACGTGCTCGAACACGTCAACCAGGTGCTGTCCACGCCGCTCACGCACGACGACGTTGAGGGCGTGTACGCGGGGCTGCGTCCGCTGCTGGTGGGGGAGACCGACGAGACGTCCAAGCTGTCCCGTGAGCACGTCGTGGCGCACCCGGTGCCCGGCCTGGTGCTGGTCGCGGGCGGCAAGTACACCACGTACCGGGTCATGGCCAAGGACGCGATCGACGCCGTCGCGCACGGGCTGGACGGCAAGGTCGCCGAGTCCTGTACCGACCGGGTGGCCCTGGTCGGCGCGGACGGCTACCCGGCGATGTGGAACGCCCGCCACCGCCTGGCCGCCCGCTCGGGCCTGCACGTCGCCCGCGTCGAGCACCTGCTGCACCGCTACGGCACCCTCGTCGACGACCTGCTCTCCCTGATCGCCGAGCAGCCCGACCTCGGCAAGCCGCTGACCGGCGCGGACGACTACCTGCGCGCCGAGATCGTCTACGCGGCCAGCCACGAGGGCGCCCGCCACCTCAACGACGTCCTGTCCCGCCGCACCCGCATCTCCATCGAGACGTGGGACCGGGGCGTGGGCGTCGCCCGCGAGGCGGCCGAGCTGCTGGCGCCCGTCCTCGGCTGGTCGAAGAAGCAGACCGACCGCGAGGTCGAGTACTACAGCAAGCGCATCGAGGCCGAGCGGGACTCCCAGAACGAGCTGGGCGACCAGGAGGCCGACGCGCGCCGCCGGGGCGCCCCGGAGATCGTGCCCACCGCCGCCCCCTGACCTGCTTCGTCACCTGGAGAAACGCCGTGTCGCCCGATATGGGCGCCACGGCGTTTCCGTTTGCGCCTGTCCGGCGCCGCCATCGCGCCCGGGACGGAATGGCCGGTTGTGGTCTAGGGGACATACGTGAACATAGTCTGAATTGTTCCAAACGCTGATAATCTCCCGCTTCTTGGGCTTGTTACGGGGAGCGGAAAATGGGGCGTTTGGGGATTGTGTCCGGTGGGCTGCTGGCGGTGCTGGCCGTCGCGGCCGTGGACGTGGCGACGGCGGGGGGCGCGCTGGCGCAGCCGTCGTCGGCGGTGGTGACCGGGCAGGCGGCCGCCGCGGCGGCCAAGCCGAAGAAGAAGTACTACGTGCCGCAGGGGCCGCGGTTCAACCTGCCGACGGGGACGAAGACCCAGCAGGGCGCGCTCGACCTCTACATCAAGAAGCTGATCCGCAACGCCCCGAAGGGCTCGGAGATCAACGTCGCGCTGTTCCGGCTCAACACCGCCGGCATGGCCAAGGAACTGGTGCGGGCCAAGAAGCGCAAGGTCAAGGTGCGCATCGTCGTCGACTCCGACTCGCTCAACAAGCGCCGGAGCGTCTACGACTACCTGCGCAAGAACCTCGGGACGAGCACGCGCCGCTCGTCCTGGATCGTGCTCTGCCCCAAGGGGCGCGGCTGCATCGCCCCCAAGGTCAGCGGGCAGTGGAGCAAGAACCACAACAAGTTCTACGCGTTCTCGCGCACCTACAGCTCGCGCAACGTCGTCGTGCAGACGTCCGGTAACGCCACCGGCGGCATGTACGTCCAGTACAACGACGCGTACACGATGACGGACGCCAAGCTCTACAGGGCCTACCGTAAGTACTTCTACGACCTGGCCAAGCGGCGCGCGAACGGCAACTACTACCGGACGTACCGGTCCGGCTCCCGCGCGGTGACCTTCTTCCCCAAGGCGGCCGGCGACCCGATCGCGGACGCGCTGGACAAGGTCAGCTGCGTGGGCGGCACCCGGCTGCGGCTGTCCAGCGGGCTGTTCACCCGGTCGGGCGTGGCCAAGCGGCTGTCCAGGCTGGACGACGCCGGCTGCGACGTGCGGCTGGTCAGCGCCAGCTTCGGCGAGTCGACGCTGAAGGCGCTGCGGCAGCCGGGACGCAACGGCGGCCCGCAGACGCGGTTCTTCACCGAGAAGCAGACCCGGGAGGCGCACTCCAAGTACCTGCTGATCGACGGCTGGTACAACGGCCGCAGGCGCAAGGTCGTGATGACCGGCAGCCACAGCTACACCACGGCGGCGCTGCGGTACAACGACGAGGCGATGCTCACCATCGAGAGCAAGGCCACCTACGACGCCTACCTGCGCAACTTCAACCGCGTGTTCGGGGCCGCGGCCGGCCGCCTGTACGTGCTGTCGTCCGTGCCCGCGCCGAACGTCCCCACCGTGCCCGACAACACGCCGGAGAAGAACGACGGCGAGCCGGAGACCCCGGCCGAGCCGACGGCTCCGCAGGCGGCGACGCCGGACGCCGGCGAGCCCGCGCCCTCCGGCCCGGAGGTGGAGCTGCCGGCGACCGACGTCGCACCGCCCGCGACGACGACCCAGTGACGGCCACCGGCGGCCCGGTGGCCGCCGGTCAGGTCAGGGCGCGCCCGAGCAGCAGCCGCATGCCCGTCGCGTAGAGCTCGGCGGGCACCCGTTCGGGGTCCAGCAGGTGCTGCAGGGCGAGCCCGGCGTCCAGCGCCATGGCCAGCGCCGCGCGGTCGTCGGGGGTGATGCCCTCGGCCTCGTCCAGGTGCGCGGCCAGGCGCGCGCGGCGGGCGGCGTACCAGTCGGCGACGCGCCAGCCCGCCGCGTAGTCGCGCATGCCGTACAGCCAGAACTCCACCAGCAGCAGGGCCAGCAGGCGGGCGTGCTCGCCGGAGATCCGCCGCGCGTACGCCCGCCCGGCCCGCTCGAACCGCTCCTCGGCGGGGCGGCCGGCGTCGCACAGCTCCGCGCTCACCTCGACGCCGAACCCCTCGCCGGTGTAGCGCTCCAGCAGGGTCAGCAGCAGGTCGGACTTGCCGGCGAAGTTGGAGTACACCGCGCCCTTGGTGAGCCCGGCCGCCGCCGCCACCTCGTCCAGGGACGCGTTGTGGACGCCGCGTTCGGCCCACAGCCGCTGCGCGGCGGCGAGCAGCGCCGCCCGGGTCTGCTCGCGCGTGTACCGCCGGGACCCGCCGCCGGGGGGCGCCGTGCCGCCGCCGTCGGTCTCGTCCTCGCCGGGCGTGCCGAAGGCAGTGTCGATCATCGTTGGTCCCCTCCGTCGCGGCATGCCCCGGCGGGGCCGCCCGGCACGCGGCGGGGACGCCGTGCGCGCGGACGTGGGCGATGCCTGGCCACTCCTCCCGTTCATGGGGATACACCGGGGCGTCATGGTCAATCCGGAGATTGCCTGATGTGGCCGGTTCGCCGCTCTCCGTGGCCGGCCCGCCGCCGCCGAGTCTCTCCAGGTCGCCGCGGGGGCGGCCGAAGGGGGACAGGAGTTTGCCCTACTGACGGGTAGTCAAATATGGCCGGGGGGTCATACGCTGCTGTGCCATGGCACCCCGGACCGTCCCCGCCGAAGGCGCGGCGGAGCACACCCTCGCCCCCACCCTGATCGAGCGGCTGACGTCCCACGTCACCGCCGCGGACGACGCTCCCACGGCCACCGTCTCCACGCCCTTCACCGGCGCGACGCTGGCCACCGTCCCGCTGTCCGGCCCCGACGACGTGCGCGCCGCCTTCGAGCGGGCGCGCCGGGCGCAGCGCGCCTGGGCCCGGCTGCCGGTCGCCGACCGCGTCAGGCCGTTCCTGCGGCTGCCCGACGCCCTGGTCAGGCGCCGCGACGAGATCCTCGACATCATCCAGCTGGAGACCGGCAAGGCCCGGCGGCACGCGCTTGAGGAGTTCCTCGACGTGGCGATGTGCGCGCTGTACTACGCCCGCCGCGCGCCCCGGCTGCTGCGTCCGCAGCGCCGCAAGGGCATGCTGCCGGGGCTGACCCGCGTCCAAGAACTGCGCCACCCCAAGGGCGTGGTCGCGCTCATCGCGCCCTGGAACTACCCGTTCGCGCTCGGCGCCGGGGACATCGCGCCCGCGCTGATGGCGGGCAACGCCGTCATCCACAAGCCGGACACCCAGACCTGCCTGTCCAGCCTGTGGATCCGGGACCTGCTGGTGTCGCTCGGCCTGCCGCGCGAGCTGTGGCAGGTCGTCGTCGGCGACCCCGCCGAGATCGGCGACCCGCTGCTCGACGGCGCCGACTACGTGTCGTTCACCGGCTCCACCCGCGGCGGCCGGGCCATCGCCGAGAAGGTCGCGCCCCGCCTGGTCGGCTACTCCCTGGAGCTCGGCGGCAAGAACCCCATGATCGTGCTGGCCGACGCCGACGTGGAACGCACCGCCCGCGGCGCCGTCCGGGCCTGCTTCACCAACGCCGGGCAGCTGTGCATCTCGATCGAGCGCATGTACGTCCACCAGGACGTCTACGACCGGTTCGTGCCCCGCTTCGTCGAGCTGGTCAAGGGCATGCGGCTGGGCGCCGGCCTGGACTTCGCCGCCGACATGGGCTCGCTCACCTACCCGCGGCAACTGGAGGCGGTCACCCGGCACGTCGACCAGGCCGTCGGCAAGGGCGCCACCGTGCTCGCCGGGGGCCGCGCCCGGCCCGACCTCGGCCCGCTGTTCTACGAGCCGACCGTCCTCACCGACGTCACCGCCGACATGGACCTGTGCGCCGACGAGACGTTCGGCCCGGTCGTGGCGATCTACAAGGTCGCCGACGAGGACGAGGCCGTCGCCCGCGCCAACGACACCGCCTACGGCCTCAACGCCTCGGTGTGGACGCGGAACGTGGCGCACGGCCGCCGCGTCGCCGCGCGGATCGAGGCGGGCACCGTCAACGTCAACGACGGCTTCGGCGCCGCCTACGCCTCGCACGACGCGCCCATGGGCGGCTTCAAGCAGTCGGGTGTGGGCCGCCGCCACGGCGCCGAGGGCCTGCTCAAGTTCACCGAGGCGCAGACGATCGCCAGCCAGCACCTCATGGACCTCGAACCCCCCGGCGGCGTCGGCTACGAGCGCTTCGCCGACCTGATGTCGACCGGCGTCACGCTCATGAAGCGGCTGCGGATCAGGTGAGGGGGACGCCCGGCATGCACGACTACGACGTCCTGGTCATCGGCTCGGGATTCGGCGGCAGCGTCTCGGCGCTGCGGCTCACCGAGAAGGGCTACAGGGTCGGCGTGATCGAGGCGGGCCGCCGCTTCGACGTCGCCGCCGCCCCGGCGGCGGGGGACGCGGGGAACCGCCACCCCGGCCTGCCCCGGACCAACTGGCGGATCTCCCGCTACCTGTGGGCGCCGGCGTTCGGCCTGACCGGCCTCCAGCGTATCCACCTGATCCGCGGTGCCAAGGGCAGCCGCGTCATGGTGCTGGCCGGAGCGGGCGTCGGCGGCGGCTCCCTCAACTACGCCAACACCCTCTACGTCCCGCCCGCCCCGTTCTTCCGGGACCGCCAGTGGGCCCACATCACCGACTGGCAGGACGAGCTAGCCCCCTACTACGACCAGGCCAAACGGATGCTTGGCGTCGTCCAGAACCGCACCGTCACCGCCGCCGACAAGGTGATCAAGAAGGTGGCCGAGCGGATGGGCAAGGGCGACACCTTCGTGCACACGCCCGTCGGCGTCCACTTCGGCGCCGGACCGGGCGTGCCGAGCGACGACCCGTACTTCGGCGGTGCCGGCCCGCGCCGCCGCGGCTGCACCGAATGCGGCGAGTGCATGGTCGGCTGCCGCCACGGCGCCAAGAACATGCTCACCGAGAACTACCTCTACCTGGCCGAACGCGCCGGGGCCCGGATCATGCCGCTCAGCCGCGTGACCCGGGTCGAGCCGCTGCCGGGCGGCGGCTACGAGGTGGAGATCGTCCGCACCGGCTCGTTCGGCCGCAACCGCAAGACCCTCACCGCCGAGCACGTGGTGTTCGCCGCCGGGACCTACGGCACGCAGAAACTCCTGCACACGATGAAGGCCACCGGGCGGCTGCCGCGCCTGTCGGACCGGCTCGGCGCGCTCACCCGCACCAACTCCGAGGCCATCCTGGGCGCCGGACGCCGCAACGGCCGTCCCGGGCCCGACTTCTCCCGGGGCGTGGCGATCACCTCGTCGTTCCACCCGGCGCCCGACACCCACATCGAGCCCGTCCGCTACGGCAGGGGTTCCAACCTGCTGGCGCTGCTGCAGACGCTGCTGGTGGACGGCGACCGTCCCGGCGAACGGCACCGGCCGCGCTGGGCCAAGTTCCTGCGCCAGGCGACCCGCCGCCCGCGGGACCTGGTGCAGCTGTTCGACGTCCGGCACTGGTCGGAACGCACGGTCATCGCGCTGGTCATGCAGAACCGCGACAACTCCATCACCCTCGCCCCCAAGAAGGGGCCGTTCGGCTGGGACGTGCGGGCCCGCCGCGGCCACGGCGAACCCAACCCGACCTGGATCCCCGCCGGGCACGAGGCCACCCGCCTGATCGCCGAGGAGATCGGCGGCATGCCCGGCGGCGCCTGGGGCGACCTGTTCGACATCCCGCTGACGGCGCACTTCCTCGGCGGCTGCGTGATCGGCGACTCGCCCGAGACCGGCGTCATCGACCCCTACCACCGCGTCTACGGCCACCCGGGCCTGCACGTGGTGGACGGCTCGGCCGTCTCCGCCAACCTGGGTGTCAACCCGTCCCTCACCATCACCGCCCAGGCGGAACGCGCCATGGCGTTGTGGCCGAACAAGGGCACCCCCGACCCGCGCCCCGCCCTCGGCGCCCCCTACAGGCGCGTCGCCCCGGTGGCCCCGAAGAACCCGGCCGTCCCGGCCCACGCCCCGGCCGCGCTGCGCCTGCCCATAGCCGACATCACCTAGCGGGGTCGGCGCGGTAGGCGGGCCAGACCTGGCGGATACGGGCGCCCTGGCCGCGGGTGAACTCGCGCATGCAGGTGTCCCAGGTGTAGTTCATGAAGTTGTGGACGGGGTCGGGTCCGTCGCCGGGGCAGGTGTCCTTGCCGGTCGGGCACTCGTGGGAGGGCTCGCGTTGGGGCGGGGTGTCGGCGACGCGGTCGCCCTCGCCGCCGCAGCCGTCCTGGAAGGTGTGGTATAGGCCGAGCCAGTGACCGGTCTCGTGGACGGCGGTGAACCCCCGGTCGAAGTTCGCGATCGAGCCGCCCGGCATGCTCTCGGGGTTGACGACCACGCCGTCGCGGGCCGGCTCGGTCGGGTACTTCCAGGGGAAGGTGGACCAGCCGAGCATCTCCCTGCCGGTGTCGGCGCTGTAGAGGTTCAGGGTGCCCGCGCCGCCGCGCCGCAGCAGCGGCTTGTACTTCATCTCGTGCGTCTCGGGCCGGGAGTACCAGGCGGCGTTGTCGGTACGGGTCACCTGCACCAGTTCGAACCGCACGCCGGTGTCGGCGCCGCCGTGCCCGCCCCCGTAGGCGGTGTTCATCGCCGAGATCTGCCGCCGGATCCGCTTGGTCGGCACGTCACCGCGCGCGCCGTCGTGCAGGACGTGGAAGTAGACGGGGACCTTGATGCGCCCCGGCAGGGTGCGCCGCTCGCCGTCGGAGGCGCCGCGCAGCCGCGCGAGCCGGGCGGCGAGGTCGCGTTCCACCGCGCCGACCTCGGCGGGCGTCATCTCGTTGCGCTCCCGCACGCCGGGATCGGCGGTGCGGACGCGGGCCGCGGAGGCTCCGCAGTCGCTCACGGACGGGCGGGGGGCGGAAGGGGCGGGGGAGACGGAGGGGACGGGGGCGGGGGGCGCGACCGCGGCGGCCAGCGCGGCGACGGCGAGCAGCTTCACACCACTCCTCACGGTGGGGACACGAAGAGAAGTCGGATCATCACCTACAGGTACCAGTGATCGGGGTCGCGGGGGGCGTTGTCCGGAGAAACGGACGCCTGCCGTTATCGGCCGGTCGCGGTGCGTGGGGCCGGGGACGGACGGGTGCGCGTTGGCGCAGGCAGGGGCCTCTAAACTGAAAGGGCCCGCCCCACCTCATTGCGAAAGGCGCCGCTGGTGGCCGCAGACCAGTCCTTTGACACCGTTCTCGTCGTCGACTTCGGCGCGCAGTACGCCCAGCTGATCGCGCGGCGGGTGCGCGAGTGCCATGTCTTCAGCGAGATCGTCCCCTCGACCATGCCCGCGGCGGAGATGCTCGCCCGCAAGCCCAAGGCGATCATCCTGTCGGGCGGTCCCGCGTCGGTGTACGAGGCGGGCGCCCCGATCGCGCCCGACGGCCTGTTCGACATCGGAGTGCCGACCCTGGGCATCTGCTACGGCCACCAGGTGATGGCGCAGGCGCTCGGCGGCACCGTGGAGAACTCCGACGTCGCCGAGTACGGCGGCGCGACGGTGGCCGTCACGCACCCCGGCCTGCTGTTCGAGGGGCTGCCGCACGAGCAGGCGGTGTGGATGTCGCACCGCGACTTCGTCAGCCGCGCCCCCGACGGCTTCACCGTCACCGCCCGCACCGACGTCACGCCCGTGGCGGGCATGGAGAACCGCGAACGCGGCTTTTACGGGGTGCAGTTCCACCCCGAGGTGCTGCACACCGCGCACGGCATGGAGGTGCTGCGCCGCTTCCTGTACGAGGCGGCGGGCTGCCGTCCCAACTGGACGATGGCCAACATCGCCGACGAGGCCGTCGAGCAGATCCGCGCGCAGGTCGGCTCCAGGCGCGCGCTGTGCGCCCTGTCGGGCGGCGTGGACTCGGCCGTGGCCGCCGCGCTCGTCCAGCGTGCCATCGGCGACCAGCTCACCTGCGTGTTCGTCGACCACGGGCTGCTGCGCAAGGGCGAGGCCGAGCAGGTCGAGAAGGACTTCGTCGCCGCCACCGGGGTGAACCTGCACGTGGTGGACGCCCAGGAGCGGTTCCTGGCCGCGCTCGACGGGGTCGTCGACCCCGAGCAGAAGCGCAAGATCATCGGACGTGAGTTCATCCGGGTGTTCGAGGAGGCGGCCCGGGAGATCGTCGAGGGCCACGCCGACTCCGAGCCGGTCGAGTTCCTGGTGCAGGGCACGCTCTACCCGGACGTGGTGGAGTCGGGCGGCGGCACCGGCGCGGCCAACATCAAGTCGCACCACAACGTCGGCGGCCTGCCCGAGGACCTGCAGTTCACCCTGGTCGAGCCGCTGCGCACGCTGTTCAAGGACGAGGTGCGCGCGCTGGGCGAGCAGCTCGACCTGCCCGCCGAGATCGTCTGGCGGCACCCGTTCCCCGGCCCCGGCCTGGGCATCCGCGTGATCGGCGCGGTCACCCGGGAGCGCCTGGACATCCTGCGCGAGGCCGACGCGATCGCCCGCGAGGAGCTGTCCAGGGCGGGGCTCGACCGCGACATCTGGCAGTTCCCCGTGGTGCTGCTCGCCGACGTCCGCTCGGTGGGCGTGCAGGGCGACGGCCGCACGTACGGCCACCCCGTCGTCCTGCGCCCGGTCACCAGCGAGGACGCCATGACCGCCGACTGGGCGCGGCTGCCCTACGACGTCCTGCAGAAGATCTCCACCCGCATCACCAACGAGGTCCGCGAGATCAACCGCGTCACCCTCGACATCACCAGCAAGCCTCCGGGCACCATCGAGTGGGAGTGACCGCTCCCGCTCAGGCCCCGCGTCAGCGGGGATACGCGAAGGCCCGGGTGCTCGCACCCGGGCCTTCGCGTCGCCGGACGTCGTGTCAGACGGTGGCGGGGGAGAGGGCCGCCTCGGCGTCCAGGGTGGCGGCGGTGGCGTTCACCACGGCGGCGACGCGCAGCGCCTCCTGGATCAGCTCGCGGGAAAGGCCGCTCTCGCGCAGCACCTTCTCGTGCGACTCCAGGCAGCGGCCGCAGCCGTTGATCGCCGACACGGCCAGGCACCACAGCTCGAAGTCGACCTTGTCGACGCCCGGCTTGCCGATGATCGACATCCGCAGCTTGGCGGGCAGCGTGGCGTAGGTCTCGTCGCCGATCAGGTGGGTGGCGCGGTAGTAGACGTTGTTCATGGCCATGATCGAGGCGGCGCCCTTGGCCGCCTCGAACGCCTCGGCCGACAGGTAGTCGGCCGCCTCCTCGGCCACCTCGGCGATGACCCGGGGGCTGCGGGTGGCCAGGGCGCAGGCCAGCACGGTGCCCCACAGCTGCTGCTCGGTCAGCTGGGAGGTGGAGGTCACCGAGCCCAGGTTCAGCTTGGTGTCCTTGGCATAGCCCGGAAGGGCGTTCTTCAGCGCGTCGATGCTCACGAAGGGTGCCTTTCGATCATGCGGGCGGCCGGGTCGCGGTGCCGCGTCCCGGCCGCCCGGTGTGGCGTGTCCTCACGCGGGGGGACGCCGCCCCCCGGCCGACGGGGAGGCGCTCAGACGCCCGCCATCAGCTTCTTGGCGTCCAGGGTCTCCTCGCCCTTGTTCCAGTTGCAGGGGCACAGCTCGTCGGACTGCAGGGCGTCGAGGACCCGCAGGACCTCCTTGACGTTGCGGCCGACCGAGCCCGCGGTGACCATCGCGAACTGGATCTCGTTGTTGGGGTCGACGATGAAGGTGGCGCGCTGCGCCACGCCCTCGTCGGTGAGGATGCCGAGCGCGCTGGTCAGCTCGCGCTTGACGTCCGCCAGCATCGGGAAGGGCAGCTCGCGCAGGTCCGGGTGGTCCTTGCGCCAGGCGAAGTGGACGAACTCGTTGTCCACCGAGGCGCCGAGCACCTGGGCGTCGCGGTCGGCGAACTCCTCGTTCAGCCGGCCGAACTCGGCGATCTCGGTCGGACAGATGAAGGTGAAGTCCTTCGGCCAGAAGAACACCACGCGCCACTTGCCCTCGTACGACTTGTGGTTGATGGTCTCGAAGGCGTTGTCAGGGTCCAGCGAGACGCAGGCGGTCAGCTCGTACTCGGGGAACTGGTCACCGACGGTAAGCACGCATGCTCCTTTGGTTGCGAGTCCAGCGCCCCGTGCGTCGACGGGGCGGGTACTGGGGACGCGCCGCCGAGGCTGGTGTTCACTCGGGGTGCGCGTGTCACTTAGCGTGCCCCACGGCTCCCGGGAATGAGAAATCAGCGCGCCATGCTGCCGCGATAAGAGTTGCCTATCAATGGACGGAAGCCCTGATAGAAGGAGCTTTCAGTAGCGGGAAGTCGACGTCGCCCTGACGGAAGGATGACTGATATCACACCAGGTCGGCACCGTGTCACCACCGAACATTAACGCGAAGTTTAGTGGAGAACCTACCGGAAACAAGGCGACCATCCCGACACTCAACGTGAGGCAGGACAATAACGCATTCCCGTCCCGAAACGTCCCGGAAGTAATCATCTCGGAGAGATCAGTCTCATGTCACGGGACGGGAATGTGAGCGAGGCCATGCAGGCGAGGACCACGAGCCGACGACCACCTCAGGGCGCCCCTGGTGCTTGCCGAGCACCTGCCCGCGGCTGAACCGCAGGCATCGGTGGTCGACGTTCATCCGATCACATGCGAGGGCCTGTCGAGCCAGACGTGCAGCCCTTCCGGGGACACCGTCGCACCGAATCGCGTGCGATCAGGGCGGCCGACGGCGTTCCAGTACATCCATGCCGAGCTGACCTCTTCCCACAGGTCACGTTCACCGTAGGCGGTGACCTCGAACTCGTCGGCGCCGGGGACGAACTCCACGACCGCCCACGAGCCATGCTCGCGGGCGCCGGGGAAGGTCTCGTGCAGCCACAGTGTCGCCTCGCCGCTGGCGTCCTCCGCCTCGTGCAACTCGTACCGGATGCCGGGCGCCATCGCGGAGATCACGAGCCCACCGCCGTAGGTCCGCCAGTCGGGCGCGTTCTCGGGCCTGCCGACGCACTTGGGATTGATCTTCGTGGAGTACTGCCGGGCCTTGTCCTCGTCGTGCAGGAAGGACGAGGGAGAACCGGGCGCGTGCCGCTGGGCACGCAGCATCATGTAGCCGGCCGAGCCGCTGATCTTGCCCACTGCCTCGTCGCCGATGCGGTTGAGCGTGAGCTTGTGCCCGTGTCCCCAGACGGGGCACCACGGCATGACCGCCGTACCTCCAGGACGCAGAGCCTCCATCCACGACCAGGGGATGTCCGCGACGCCTGCGGTTACATGGAGCCGGTCGAACGGCTTGTCGGCGGTGTAGTCGAGCGCGTCCATCGCCAGCACTTCGACGTTGCGGAAACCCGCCGCCGCGACCCGCTCTGCCGCGGGCTCCGCCAGCGAGGGGTCCACCTCAATGGACACCACCCGCCCCTGCTCGCCGACAATGCCGGCGAGCAGGGACGCGGTCCAGCCGGAGCCCGTTCCGACCTCCAGTATCCGATCGCCCCGTACCGGCGCCAGCAGTTCACCGAACTGGGCGACGATGCCCGGGGCCGAGACCGAGGAGGTGAACCGGCCGTCACCGGTGGCGGGGTCGCCCGCGCCGTCGTCGACCTGGGTGACGATGGAGGTGTCGGAGTAGACGGCGCCGAACCACTGTTCAGGCCGTTCTCGCTTGTCGATCGAGAAGGCCGGAACGCCCTCCTGGTCGGGGACCGCCCACCCGCGCTTCGGGACGAACAACTCGCGGGGCACCTGCAGAAGGGCTTTCGCCCACACGGGCCAGGTGAGGTCCCCCTGGCCCGCCAAGATGCGGTTCAAGTCGGCCGGAGCCTTGCCTTGGGTCAGGCCAGGGGCCTCGTTCACTTCCCGATCTCCTTACCGCTTGCTGTCGCTGCTGTTGCCCTTGGTGGACTCGTTGCCGCGTCCGCCGCCCTGTGGGGTCTGGCTGTCGCTGCTCTTGTCGTCGGTGTCCTTGCCGCTTTCGTGCCGGCCCTCGCCCATCATTACCTCCTGCTCAGAGGGGTCTCTCCTTCTGACTTTGTGGTGCTTGACCCTGTGCCGCTGAGAATTCCGTCGTGCGACTGGAGCGGGGCTTTCTGGTTCTCTGGGGCAGACGACGACCATTCAGGCGCGGAGCCGGAACCGGGCGGCGTCGCTGTACCGCAGCACGAAGCCGCGGCCGAGCAGAAGATCAGCGATCATTCCCCAGTGGCTCCGGCAACGGCACTGCGGCCTGCCGAGGATGAGGATCTCCACAGCCCCGTCCAGGATGCAATGCCTCGCCCCACACCTGTGTCCGTCAGGACAAGCGTCCACTACCAGGACGGTGGCCTGTTCGGTATTCACGCGGCGTCCAGATTCCATCGGGCGACCTTGGGCTCCGGAGCCCTCTGCATGTCCTGGGCCAGGCTTTCCAGGTTCTTTCGAGCCTTTTCGACCACCGCCTCGGCCCGGCGGCGCTCGTACCCGTTGACCCACGACACACCCTCGGCGCACCACGGCTCGTACACCCGCAGAACCGCCCGGTTGTAAAGATCCCAGACGAACATTCGATCGGAAATCAGGATTTCACCCGATTGCACGCCCTCCATGTCACCTCCAGAGCGGCTCCTTGCCCTTCTTCGCCAAAGACTGGCTGAACTCTGCACAGTCCGCTACCGTGCCAGCACGCATGGAAACAATTCGTCGGAAGGTGATCATGCGCGAAGCGTTCGATCCAGACCGGTCGTTGTGGGACGCCATCGCGGTCGAGGTGCGGCGATTGCGCGAATGTCATGGTTTGTCTGTCAGTCAACTGGCTTCCCGGCTGAGGGTCGATCGTTCCACCGTTTCCAGGATCGAACACGGTCACAGGAGGCTCTCGCCTGAGCAGGCAGAGCAGCTCGACATCATGTGGGAGCTTCGAGGGCTCTTGAAGAGGCTCGTGCGCTTCGCCTCCGCGACGGACGACGGGGACTGGTTCACGGGCCTGATCGAGATCGAGAAGGACGCCTCGCTTCAGCGACTGTGGGAGACGCTCGTCGTACCGGGCCTCCTACAGACGCCCGATTACGCCAGGGCCTTGATCGCCGCAGGCAAACAAGAGCTGGAGCAGTCGCTAGAGCGACGACTGGCCCGACAGACGGCCGTCTTCGACCGAAAATCGGCTCCTAGGGTCTCTGTGATCCTCAACTGGGTCATCCTGGAACATCACGTCGGGTCCGTCGACGTGATGAAAGGGCAACTAGCTCACCTGCTGGAGTTGGGTGAGCGCCCCAACGTCCACATCCGCATCATGGAGAAGACGAGCGGTGCGCACATGGGTCTGGACGGCTCCTTCAGGCTCCTCACGGTCGGCGGCAGGGAGATAGCCTTCTCGTCCTCACCAGAGCGAGGCCGGTTGGTCCTGGAGCCGTCGGATGTGTGGGAATACGCGGTACGGTATGACCAAATCTCCAACCTGGCAGTCCCGACAGGTGCCTCAAGACGCCTGATTGAGCAAACGATGGAGGAACTGTGACCGCTACCTGGCGCAAGAGCAGCTACAGCGGAACCCAGGGGGACTGCGTGGAGCTGGCAACCCTGTACGAGGGCGCCGGGATTGGCGTTCGGGATTCCAAGAACCCCGCCGCCGGTCACCTGGAGCTGGCCCCCGCGGTTGCCAGGGAGCTGGTGCGTCGGATCAAGGCCGGTGACCTGGACCTGTAGAGCCCCTGTGATGACGAAGCCCCCGCCTCGGCGGGGGTTTCTGCGTTGTGAGTTGTTCTGTATTAGGGGTTGCCGCTGTTTACGAGCGCGGGCTTGGTGCTGCTGGCGGATTGGACAGTACAACCGGTCTTGCTCGATCTGTCTGTTGTCCAGGAGTGCGGCGTACGGTCTGCCCAGGTGGGGCATCGCCCCTGTCCATCGAGGGCTCCCGCGACCTCATCGCCAAGACCATGGAAGAGGTCACATGACTCCACATTGGCGCAAGTCCACCTACAGCGGAACCAGCGGGAACTGCGTGGAGCTGGCGGCCCTGCCCCAGGACGCCAAGATTGGACTCCGGGACTCCAAGAACCCCAACGCCGGTCGCCTGGAGCTGGTCCCCGCGGCTGTCAGGGAGCTGGTGCGTCGGATCAAGGCCGGTGACCTGGACCTGTAGAGCCCCTGTGATGACGGAGCCCCCGCCTCGGCGGGGGGTTCTGCGTAGTGGGCTGTTTGAGAAGCCTCATGGAGCAGGGCTGGTTGCCGGGCATGGTTGGGAGGTGTTTGGGGTGGGGCTGGTGTGAGCTTGGTCACGCAGGGTGATGGGTAAGCTCGTAGCGTTCCCTCCCCCGTGACCCGACAGGAGACCACCATCAGCAGGCCGACGGTCGCCCAGCTCAGGGCGTTTCTGGCGCTCGCCGAGCACCTGCACTTCCGGGACGCGGCGGCGGCTCTGCGGATGAGCCAGCCCGCCCTGTCCGGGGCCGTGGCGGCGCTGGAGGACACGCTCCGCACACGGCTTGTGGAACGCACCACACGCCGGGTGCTGCTGACCCCCGCCGGCGAGCGGGTGGCGCGCCGGGCCGAGCTGGTGCTGGCCGAGCTCGACCGGCTCGTGGAGGAGGTGCAGGCGGCCCGCGGCCCCCTGGTCGGGCCGCTGCGCGTCGGCGTGATCCCCACCGTCGCGCCCTACCTGCTGCCCGTGGTGCTGCCCCGGCTGGCCGAGGAGTTCCCCGAGCTGGAGCTGTCGGTGCGCGAGGAGCAGACCGACCACATCGTCGCCGAGCTGGTGGCCGGACGCCTGGACGTCGTGCTGCTCGCGCTGCCCACGCCCGTCCAGGGCCTGGTCGAGCTTCCGCTCTACGACGAGGACTTCGTGCTGGTCGCGCCCGCGTCCCAGCCGATGCCCGGCGAGGCCCCGCTGCCGACCGGCGCGCTCAAGGACCTCGACGTGATCCTGCTGAACGAGGGCCACTGCCTGCGCGACCAGGCGCTCGACGTGTGCCGCGAGGTCGGCGCGCGGGCCGCCGCCGCGACCTACGCGACGAGCCTGGCCACGCTCGTGCAGCTGGTGTCGGGCGGCCTGGGGGTGACGCTCGTCCCCGAGACGGCGCTGCCCGTGGAGACGCGCCGCGCGCCCGGCCTCACCCTGCGCCGGTTCGCCGAGCCCGCCCCGTACCGGCGGATCGGGCTGGCCTACCGCGCCACGTCCCCGCGCGGGGACGAGTTCGAGCTGCTCGCCCGCACCCTGCGCACCGCCGTCACCGAAGCGGGCACCGGCGTCCGCGTCCACCCCAGCGTTCCGGACGGCTCGTTCCCCGGCCAGGCGACGCCGAGCCCCGCCGCGAGCTGACGCCGCCCCCTGCGACGACGCGCCCACCTTCGTGGGAGTTGCGCCAGGGCGAGGTCAAGTCTGCGTCAGGCGACGGTCCGGTAATCGCGATACCGGTGTGATCGGCTACTCAGCGTGTTCATGCTGGATCTCATGGCGACGTGCGCGCCCTCGGCTCCGCCGTGACGGGTCCAGCCGGTCGCCGTCCGAGTCCTCGACACGCCCGGTCCTCCGCCGTACAGCACGGGAGAGCGCAATTGGCTCCGACGATCAGCCTCGTGGTGCCCATCTACAACGTCGCGCCGTACCTGGACGCCTGCCTGCGGTCGCTGGCCGCGCAGACGTGCCGCGACCTGGAGGTCGTCATGGTCGACGACGGGTCGACCGACGACAGCGGGCGCATCGCCGCCAAGTTCGCCGCCGTCGACTCCCGCTTCCGCCTGGTCACACAGGAGAACAAGGGGCTGGGGGCGGCGCGCAACGCCGGGCTGGCCGTCGCGCGGGGCGAGTTCCTGGGGTTCGTCGACGGCGACGACATGCTCCCCCCGTACGCGCTGGAGTACCTGCTGGCGAGCCTGAAGGAGACCGGGTCGGACTTCGCCACCGGCAACGTGCGCCGCTTCGACGCCGACGGCGTGCGCCAGTCGCCGATGCACCGCCGCACGTTCCAGCGCACCGTCCGGCGGGCGCACGTCACCCGGCACGAGGAACTGCTCGTCGACCGGCTGGTCACCAACAAGCTGTGGCGCCGCTCGTTCTGGGACGCCCAGGGCCTGGAGTTCCCCGAGGGCGTGCTGCACGAGGACATCCTCATCGCGATCACCGCGCACTACCTGGCCGGGGCCGTGGACGTGCTGGAGGGCCCCGTCTACCTGTGGCGGATCCGTCCCGAGGAGGACCGTTCCATCACCCAGAACCGCACCGAGGGCAGCGCCCTGGATCACCGCGTGCAGGCGGTGCGGGCGGTCGGCCGGTTCCTGCTCGACCGGGGCCTGCCGGAGCAGAAGCGCCGGTGGGACCGCGTCGCCCTGTCCGACGACCTGCGCATCTTCCTGCAGGTGCTGGACGAGGGCGGCGACGCCTACCGGCAGCGGTTCCTCGACCTGGCCGGCGCCTACCTGCGCGACTGCGACCCGGACATCGTCGGCGGGCTGCGTGCGTTCGAACGGCTCAAGTGGCATCTGGTGGAGCGCCGCATGCTGCCGGAGCTGCTGGAGGTGCTGACCTTCGAGAAGAGCCGCGAGATGGCCGAGGCCGGGGTGGTGCGGCGCGGCGTCCGCTTCTACGGCGACTACCCGTTCCTCAACGACTCCCGGGTGGGCGTGCCCGACCACGTCTACCGGCTGGACGAGGAGCTGCAGGTCCGGCAGAAGGTCGAGTCGGTGAGCTGGAACGGCGACCGGCTCGTCGTCGAGGGCCGGGCCAGGCTGCGGTGGCTGCCGCCCCGCAAGCGCTGGCAGCAGCAGCTGCTGGCCTGGCTGGTGTCGCAGGACACCGGGCAGCGCCTGCCGCTGCGGCTGACCACCATCGACCGGGCCGGGGACGACCACGGGTCGGACTGGAGCGGCTACCGCGTCACCGTCGACCCCGCCAAGGTGCTGGACAAGGGCGGGGCGTGGCACGTCGAGCTGTGGATGCACAACCGCGGGATCTTCCGGCGGCAGGAGCTCGGCACGCCGTCGGCGGCGGCCCGGCGGCTGGAGGCGCGCCGCGTGGGCGGGGTGTGGGTGCGGCCCGAGTGGGCCAAGGGCGGCAAGCTCGTCCTGCGCACCGGCGACGACGCCGTCATCGCCGGCGACATGCGGCTGGCCGACGGCGTCCTGGAGCTGACCTGCGAGGCGCCGACCGCCCTGCTGTGGGGCAGCCACCTGCTCGTCACCCGGTGGCCCGGCTGCGCCCCGCGCCGCTACCCGCTCACCCGCCACCGGGACGGGACGGGCTTCACCGCGCGGCTGCCGATGCGCGACTTCGAGGCGCCCGTGGCCTCGCCCGGGTTCCCGGCGGGCAGCCCCGAGGCGCTGGCGTTCGGCGACACCACGCAGTGGAGCGTCGAACTGGTCGGCTCCGACGGCACCCGCACCCCGGTGATCCTGCCGGAGGTGTCGCGGCTGCTGCGGCAGGACGCGGCGGGCGACCGGGAGATCGCGGCCGTCCGGTCCAAGACCGGCCACCTGGAGATCCACGAACGGGCCGTCCGCCCGGTCATGGACGTGCTGGAGTGGGAACCGGACGGGCCGCTGCGCGTCGCCGGGGAGCTGCCCGCCCGCGGCGAGCTGCCCACCGCCCTGGTCCTGCGCGCCGGGGGCCGCGTCGAGGAGCGGGTGTTCCCGCTGACCCACGACGCCGGCCGGTTCGAGGCCGAGCTCGACCCGTGGCGCGTGGAGTCCCTGGCCGGGACGCTGCCGCTGCCCAAGGGCCGCTACCAGCTGTACGTGCGGCTCGACCGCGACGGAGGCACGCGCGACGCCCCCGTCCAGGTCGGCAACGCGCTGCGCTCGCTGTTGCCGCTGACGCAGACGCGCGACGGCCGCACCCTGCACATGGACGCGAGCAGGGAGCTGACGCCGGTCCTGCGCGCCGACGGCGACCTGGCCCCCGAGGAGCGCAGCCGCAAGGGGCAGCGCCGGCTCACCGAACGCGTCTACCCGGAGCTGTGCGAGCGGCCGATCCGGCAGCAGGTGCTGTTCGAGAGCTACTTCGGACGCCAGTACTCCGACAGCCCCCGGGCGATCCTGGAGGAGCTGCGGCGCCGCGAGTCCGGGCTGGAGTTCCTCTGGAGCGTCCAGGACGGGCAGGTCGAGCTGCCCGAGGGCGTCACGCCGGTGCGCCGGGGCGGCCGCGACTACGTCGAGGCCATGGCGCGCTCGGCGTACGTCGTCACCAACAGCCACCTGCCGATGTGGTTCCGCCGCCGTCCCGGCCAGAGGGTCGTGCAGACCTGGCACGGCACCACGCTCAAGCGCATCGGGTTCGACATCGAGAAGGTGCGGTTCGCTGCCCGCGACTACCACGAACGGCTGGCCCTCGAAGTGGAGCAGTGGGACTACCTGGTCTCGCCGAGCCCGTGGTGCACGCCGATCCTGCGGCGCGCGTTCCGCTACGAGGGCGAGGTGCTGGAGACCGGCTACCCGCGCAACGACCTCTTCCACGCCGACGGCCGCGACGAGGTCGCCGCCGCCGTCCGGCGGCGGATCGGCGTGCCCGAGGGCCGCAAGGTCGTGCTGTACGCGCCGACGTGGCGGGACGACCGGTTCTACACGCGCGGCCGCTACCGGCTCGACCTCAAGCTCGACCTGCACCGCATGTACGAGGAGCTGGGGGACGAGCACGTCGTGCTCATCCGCCGCCACCCCAACATCGTCGACCGCGTGCCCGAGGTCGGCCGCGACTTCGTCTTCGACGTGTCGGTGTACCCGGAGATGCAGGAGCTGCTGCTGATCACCGACGTGCTCGTCACCGACTACTCGTCGGTCATGTTCGACTTCGCCAACACCGGGCGGCCCATGCTGTTCTTCGCCTACGACCTGGAGAACTACCGCGACGAGCTGCGCGGCTTCTACTTCGACTTCGAGGCCGACGCGCCCGGCCCGCTGCTGCGCACCGGCGACGAGGTGATCGCCGCGCTGCGCGACCTCGACCGCGTCGCCGCCGAGCACGCCGACGCCTACCGGTCGTTCGCCGACCGGCACTGCGCCCTCGACGACGGCAAGGCCACCGCCCGCGTCGTCGACCGCATCTTCGGCTGATCCGCCGGCCGCCGGGCCCGGGAGGAGGCGTCCTCCCGGGCCCGGCGCGTGTCGTCCTGCCGCCGGCCGGCAGACTAGCCGGGGCGGTAGGCGCGGGCGAACAGCGTGACGCCCGGCCACGACCGGACCGGAAGCCGCCGCTCCACGGCGCCGACCAGGCCCAGCAGCTCGTTCACCACGGGCGGGACGTCCGCCATGTCCTCGCAGTACCGGGCGCGGTGCCGCCGCCACCGCACCAGCGGGCGGAGCAGGACGTTGCAGTTCCACAGGCGTTCCACCCGCAGCCCGGCGCCCTCCAGCACCCCGGCCAGGTCCGCCCGGGCGTAGCGGCGCACGCGGCCCAGCGCCACGTCGTGCGCCGACCACAGCTCCATGTCGCAGGGCACGGCGACCAGCGCGGTGCCGCCGGGACGCAGCACCCGGGCGATCTCCCCGGCGGCGGCGCGGTCGTCGTCCACGTGTTCGAGCACGTTGAGCGCCAGCGCCAGGTCGTAGGTCGCCGACGGCAGGGGCAGGAACCGGGCGTCGCCGAGGTAGGCGACGATGCCCTGGGCCAGGCACAGGTCCACGGCGGCGGGGGCGGAGTCGATCGCCACCGCCTGCCAGCCGTGCTCCATCAGCACCCTGGTGTTGCCGCCGCCCGCGGCGCCGACGTCCACGGCCTGCCCGGGCACGCCGATCCGGCGCAACTCCCGGGCGATGATCCCGCGGCGCTCGCGGTACCACCAGTTGTCGTCCTCGATGTCGACGACCCGCTGAATCTCGATGGTGTCCACGGGCACCAGCGCACCGATCCCGGCCCGCCGCGGCCACCGCACGCGCCGCGGTTGACGGCCTTTTGGCGGACGAAGTGCGGGGCATGGGGATACCCGGCCGTGCCCCCGGGGAACAGACCCCTGACCGGAGGGGGGTCGCAGATGGGCGCGATCGGCCGGGCGGCGCGGCGGCACCTGCCCCACGGCACGACGCCCGCGGCGCGGCGGCACTGGCCCGTCGCCGCGGTGCTCGCGGCGGCCCTGGCCGTACGGGCGGTCGCGCTGGCGGGCTACCCCACGGGCCTGTGGTTCGGCGACTCGGTCGGCTATCTGCGCGTGGCCGTCACGCTGGCACCGTCGATCACGCGGGCGAGCGCGTACGGGGTGATGCTGCTGGTGCTGCGTCCGCTGCACAGCCTGTTCGCGGTGGTCGTCGCCCAGCACCTGATCGGGCTGCTGACCGCGGCGCTGCTGTACGCGCTGGTCTGGCGGCACGCGCGGGCGGCCTGGCCCGACCGGCTGCTGCGGCCGGGCCTGCTGGGCGCGGCGGCGACCCTGCCGGTGCTGTTCGACGGGTACCAGATCCAGCTCGAACACCTGCTGCTGTCGGAGACGCTGTTCACGTTCCTGCTGGTCGCCGCGGTCGTGGTGCTGCTGTGGAACGCGCGGATCGGCGTGTGGACGGCCGCCGCCGGCGGCCTGCTGCTCGGCTTGGCCGGGACGACCCGCTCCGTGGGCCTGCCCCTGCTGGCGATCGTCCTGGTATGGCTGCTGGCGCGGCGCCGGGGTGCGCCGTGGCGGCCCGCGGCGGTGCTGGTGACGGCGTTCGCGGCCCCGCTGCTGCTGTACGCCACGTGGTTCAAGGTGGCGCACGGCCGGTTCGCGCTGACCGGCACCGAGAATGTCTTCCTCTACAGCCGCACCGTCGACTTCGCCGACTGCTCGATCATCAGACCGCGTCCCGGCCTGCTCGACCTGTGCCCGCCCAAGCCGCCCACGGGCGTGTCACCCGCGTTCGCGGTGCTGTGGACCAAGCAGTCGCCGTTCTTCCACGCCCCCGGCGGCAAGATGGGCGCGAACGAGCGGGCCGGGGAGTTCGCGTGGGCCGCGATCCGCGCCCAGCCCGTCGACTACGCCCGCGTCGTCGCGCGCGACACCTTCCGCGCGTTCTGGTGGAAGCGGACCGTGTACCCGCAGCGGGCCACCTTCAGCAAGTACGACTTCCCGGTCAAGCCGCTGCGCCTCAGCAAACGCCAGGCCAAGGTCACCCGCGCGTACACCCACCGCGTCCAGCCGGTCCGCGTCGTGGAGCCCTACGCCGGATGGACGCGCGCCTACCAGCACCGC
This sequence comes from Actinomadura sp. NPDC047616, assembly GCF_040642915.1. NCBI lineage: Bacteria > Bacillati > Actinomycetota > Actinomycetes > Streptosporangiales > Thermomonosporaceae > Actinomadura > Actinomadura sp. NPDC047616. The sequence continues at coordinate 196,507 of NZ_JBEYTB010000011.1, read as the reverse complement.
GTGTACCTGCCCGGGATCGGGCTGGGCGCCGTCCTGGCCGTCGCGGCGGGCGGGATGCTGGCGCGGCGCGGAGCCGTGCGCCCCGCCCTGCTGCCGTGGCTGGTGTCGGCGGGGCTCCTGGTCATCCCCGCCGCCACCGCCGACTTCGACTACCGGTACGTGCTGCCCGCCGTGCCGTTCGGCGCGCTGTCGGCCGCGCTGGCGTTCGTCCCGCGCCGCCGTCCGGGTTAGCGGCGGTGGGTCAGCGGCGGCCGCCGCGCCGGCGGCGACGCACCAGGAAACGGACGGCCAGCAGCAGGACGATCATGGCCGCGACCGCCGGGACGGCCCGCTTGGCCACCGACGGCCCCGCCACCTCCAGCAGGTCGATCGGCTCCTGCTCGCGGCGCGGGCGGGCGTCGACCGCCTTCAGCGGACGCTCCCGCCTGGCCTCCGACGGGGGCCGCTGCTGCGGCACGGGCCCGGCCTCGGCCTCGGCCTTCTGCGGCTCGGCGCTCTCGTCCGGGGCGAGCGCGGGCTCGGGCGCCTCGGCCTTCGCCTGCGGCTCGTCCTCCCGCTCACGTACCTTCTGCTCCTGCGCCTTCTGCTCCTGCGCCGCCGCGGCCTCCTCGGCGGCGCCCTGCTGGTCGACGACGTCCTCCGCCGCCGGCGCGCCGCCCTCCCCGGACGACTCCAGCTCCTCGGCCAGCGCCTCGGCGAACCGCCCGATCAGCTTGGCGCCCACCTCGGACAGGATGTTGCGGCCGAACTGGGCGGGGCGTCCGGTCACGTTCAGCTTGGTGTGCACGGTGACGCGCGTGGTGCCGCCCTCGTCATGCAGGCGCGCCTGGACGGTCGCCGACGCGGTGCCCGGGCCGCGGGCCTCCTTGCCGGACGCCTCGATCGTCACCGAACGCGCGGACTCGTCGGCCGCCACGATCCGCGCCGTGCCGCGGTAGGTGACGGTCATGGCGCCGACCTTCACCCGCAGCCGCCCGGCGTACTCCCCGTCCTCGGCCGAGTCCAGCGTCGCGCCCGGCACGCACTGGGCCACCCGCTCCACGTCGAGCAGCACCGACCAGGCGCGATCCACCGGTACGGGGACGGCGAATTCGTGGTCGAGCTCCATGATCCCGGTCCTTTTCGTTCGGGGGCGCGTTCAGGGGACCTTCCCGAGAATCTACCCATACCAACACCGGATACCGCCACATGATCGGCCGGCCGGGCTCGTGGGAGCCCGGCCAGGTGATCAGGACGACGCGGCGGCGGTGAGGGCGCGGGCGGTCAGGACGCGGGCCAGGTGCGCGCGGTACTCGGACGAGCCGTGCAGGTCGCCGGGCGGGGACGTGCCCTCGGCGGCCCGTTGACCGGCCTCCCTGAAGGAGTTCTCCGAGACCGTGCGGCCCGCGATGAAGCCTTCCACCTCGGTGGCGCGCACCGGCGTGGGCCCCATGTTGGTCAGCGCGACCCGGGCGCCCTCGATCGCGCCCCGCTCGCGCCGCACCGCGCACGCGACCCCGACGATCGCCCACGCCTGCGCGGTGCGGTGGAACTTCTCGTAGTGCACGCCCCAGCCCGCGCCCAGCTTGGGCACGCGGACGCCGACCAGGATCTCGTCGGGCTCCAGCGCCGAGGTCATCCAGTCGACGAAGAAGTCCGCCGCCGCGATCTCGCGTTCGCCGCGCTCGGACGAGACGGCCAGGAACGTCGCGTCCAGCGCCAGCGCCACGGCGGGCAGGTCCCCGGCCGGGTCGGCGTGCGCCAGCGACCCGCCGAACGTGCCGCGGTGCCGCACCGCCGGGTCCGCCACGGTCGCGGTGGCCTTGGCGATCAGCGGGGCGTGCTCGCGCACCAGCGGATCCCGCACGACCTGGTGGTGGGTGGCCATCGCGCCGATGAACAGCGCGCCGTCCTCGTCGCGGATCTCCTTGAGCGCGTCGACGCGGTCCAGGTCGATCAGCGCGTCCGGGTAGGCGAGCCGCAGCCGCAGCAGGGGCATCAGGCTCTGCCCGCCCGCCAGCACCTTGGCGTCCTCGCCCGCGTCGGCCAGCGCCGCGCACGCCTCCTCGACCGTGGCCGGCCGCGCGTAGTCGAACGTCGCCGGGATCATCAGGCGTCACCTCCCTGCACCGAGCCGAGCCCGCCGGCCGCGCCCGGACGCACGTCCCCCGCGGGCTCGCGCTCGCCCTGCGTCGCCCGCCACACCCGTTCGGGCGTGCACGGCATCGGCACGTCCCGCACGCCGTACGGGCGCAGCGCGTCGACGATCGCGTTGACCACCGCCGGGGTGGACGCGATCGTCCCGGCCTCGCCGACCCCCTTGACGCCGAGCGGGTTGGACGTCGCCGGGGTCTCGGTGCGGTCGGTGGTGAACTCGGGCAGGTCGGCCGCCGACGGCACCAGGTAGTCGGCCATCGTCGTGGTGGTCAGGTTGCCCTCCTCGTCGTACACCGCCTCCTCGTACAGGGCCTGCGCGATGCCCTGGGCGAGCCCGCCGTGCACCTGCCCCTCGACGATCAGCGGGTTGACGACCTTGCCGACGTCGTCCACGGCCACGTACGAACGCAGCCGCACCATGCCCGTCTCGGTGTCGACCTCGGCGGCGCACAGGTGCGTGCCGTGCGGGAAGGAGAAGTTCTCCGGGTCGAAGGTGAGGTCGGCGTCCAGCGACGGCTCCAGGCCCTCGGGCAGGTCGTGCGCGGCGAACGCGGCCGTCGCGACCTCCTGCAGCGTGCGGCCTCCCTCGGGCACGCCCCGCACCCGGAAGCGCCCGCCGGAGAACTCCAGGTCGTTCTCGTCGGCCTCCAGCAGGTGCGCGGCCACCTTCTTCGCCTTGTCGATCACCTTGTCGCAGGCGCCGTACAGCGCGACGCCGCCGACCGCCAGCGACCGCGACCCGTAGGTGTCCATGCCCTTGGGGGACACCGCCGTGTCACCGTGCAGCACCTTGACGTCCTCGAACGGCACCCCGAGCCGGTCGGCGGCGATCTGCGCCCACGCCGTCTCGTGGCCCTGGCCGTGCGCGGACGACCCGGTGACCACCTCGACCTTGCCGGACGGCAGCACCCGCACCGACGCGTGCTCCCAGCCGCCCGCGCCGTACGACAGCGACCCCAGCACCCGCGACGGCGCCAGCCCGCACATCTCCGTGTACGTCGACACGCCGATGCCGAGCTGCACCGGGTCGCGCCGCTCGCGCCGGTCCGCCTGCTCGGCGCGCAGCTTGTCGTACTCGAACAGCCGCAGCGCCTTGTCGGTGGCCGCCTCGTAGTCGCCGGAGTCGTAGGTGAGCCCGCAGATCGTCTCGTACGGGAACTCCTCGTGCCTGATCCAGTTGCGGCGCCGCACCTCGATCGGGTCCAGGTCCAGCTCGGCGGCCAGCTCGTCCATCAGCCGCTCGATCGCGAACGTGGCCTCCGGACGGCCCGCGCCCCGGTAGGCGTCCGTCGGCGTCTTCGTCGTGAACACGCCCGTGCAGGTGAACGAGTAGGCGTCCATCTTGTAGATGCCGTTGAACATGAACGCGCCCAGCAGCGGGACGCCCGGCGTGACCAGCATCAGGTACGCGCCCATGTCGGCCAGCAGGTCCACCTTCACCCCGCGGATGCGCCCGTCGCGCTCGGCGGCCAGCGTCACCCGCTGGATCTGGTCGCGGCCGTGGTGGACGGCCATGTTTCCCTCGCTGCGCGACTCGGTCCACTTGACCGGGCGCCCCAGCCGCCTGGCCAGCAGCAGGCAGAGCACCTCCTCCCCGTACACCTGCAGCTTGGAGCCGAACCCGCCGCCCACGTCGGGGGCGACGACCCGCAGCCGGTGCTCGGGAATCCCGGTGACCGTGGCCAGCATCAACCGCAGGATGTGCGGGATCTGCGTGGCCGAGTAGACCGTGAAGTCGTCGCCTTCGGGCACGCACAGCACGGCCCGGGGCTCCATCGCCGTCGGGATGAGCCGCTGCTGGACGTACCGGCGCTCGATGACCACGGGGGCGTCGCGCATCGCCGCGTCCAGGTCGCCGTTCTCGAACACCCACGTGTAGCACTTGTTGGTGCCCAGGTCCTCGTGGACGAGATCGGCGCCCTCCCTCAGCGCCTCCTCCATGTCGGTGACGGCGGCCAGCGGCTCGTAGTCGACGTCGATGTCCTCCAGCGCGTCGACCGCCGCGTACCGGTCACGCGCCACCACGCACGCCACCGGCTCCCCGGCGTACCGCACCTCGTCCACGGCCATCGGCGGGTGCGCGGGGTGCTTCATGTCCTCGGTGACGGGCCACGCGCACGGCAGGGAGCCCTGCTCGCCGGCGAAGTCGGCGCCCGTCAGCACGGCCACGACGTTGGGACGGGCCTTGGCCGCCGTCACGTCCACCGCGTTGATCCGCGCGTGCGCCATGGGGCTGCGCAGGAACGCCACGTACAGCGTCCCCATGGGCTGCATGTTGTCGGTCCAGCGGGTGCGGCCGGTGACCAGCCGCGCGTCCTCGCTCCTGCGACGCGGGGAGCCGATCTCCTGGACGGTCACGACGTCACCTCCCGCTCCTGCGCCGGGGTGCGCATCTCACCGGCCGCGCGGCGCACCGCCCGCACGATGTTCTGGTAGCCGGTGCAGCGGCACAGGTTCCCTTCGAGCCCCTCCCGGATCTCCTCCTCGGACGGGTCGGGGTTCTCCCGCAGCAGGTCCAGCGCCGCCATGATCATGCCGGGCGTGCAGAAGCCGCACTGCAGCGCGTGCTCCTCGTGGAAGGCCCGCTGCAGGGGGTGCAGCGTGCCGTCGATCCCCAGCGCCTCGACCGTGGTGACCTCGCGGCCGTCGGCCTGCACGGCCAGCACGGAGCAGCTCTTGACGCTCATCCCGTCCATCAGGACGGTGCAGGCGCCGCAGTTGGTGGTGTCACAGCCGATCGGGGTGCCGACCTTCCCCAACCGGTCACGCAGGTAGTGGACGAGCAGGAGGCGCGGTTCGACGTCGTCCTCGTACGTCGCACCGTCGACCTCGACGCGGACACGTGGCATTCCTTCTCCCAGGGACGTCTCGGTTGGGGCGGGAAGACGTCCCGTTGAGGAGGAGCACGCTGGACCGGCCACGGCATCGGGGCCCACCTCCGGCCGCTGGAAGAAGGCGACGCAACGAACGTAAGCCGACCCGTAACCCTCGTACCACCCCCCGCCCCCCTCAATTTGCTCTCGTTTGACACAACCGCGCTCACCCGGCCGGGGGGTGAGCCAGGGCAGCTCGTCCCGGCCGGTCTCAGCGGGTCAGAAGAGGGCGGGACGAGAGGGGTCGGGACCGGGGTCGTTCTTCTGCGCGACGACCAGCAGGGTCACCGAGCCGGAACTGAGGCGGTGCCCCGGCCGGGCGGGCAGTCCAGCACGGTGGCGATCCGGACGCCGCAGTTCGCCCCGGCGGTGATTGGCCAGCACCCTGCGCGCCACTCCGTACAGCCAGAGACGGGCCTCGTCCATCGTGACCACGATCGTCGTGGTGACCGTTCTCCGCGCGGCCGAGACACTGCTCGCCGCCGCACTTCAGTGACGGCCCCGGGTTTCTCCGCGGCGGCCCCTAGATCGGCAAGTCAGTCGGCCTTGGCGTAGACGACGAGATTGTGGGAATAGCTGGCCGCGCGGCGGTCGAACGCGCCGGTGCAGGTGATGAGAACCAATCGGGCGGGCGCGTCCGGAGCGAATACCGAAGCGGGAAGTCGCTGTTTCGGATAGGCGCGGCGGGCCACGATCCGGTAATTGCGCGTCCGGCCGTCGGTGCTTCGCACGTTGACCTGGCTGCCCATCCGGACGCCCCTGAGTTCGAACAATGCCCCCGGGCCCTCTTTGGCGGTGTCAACGTGACCGGCGACGACGACCGTGCCCGTGGCGGAGCCGGGGGCGGCTCCGCCCCGCCACCAGCCGAGGTCGCGTGCGGAGGGCGGAACCTCCAGCGTTCCGTCGGGCCGGACGTCGACAGGCCGCACCCGGGCCCGCACGCGGAGGGCGGGGATCTCCAGGTGGACCGGCGGTGAGCCGGCGCCGGCCGCGGGCGAGTGCGACGCCGGCCCGCCGGCCGCCGGGGGGACCGTGCCGGCGTCCAGGGCCTGCGGCGTCACCTTCGCGGCGGGGCGCATGACGAGGGCGGCGCCGCAGAAGGTGAGCGCCGTGCCGAGCACGGCGCCCACCACACCTGCGATCTTCAGCCTCTCCACGGCGCGGGACGCCTCCACAGCAGGGCGCCGCCCACGGTCACGAGCATCCCCGCGGCGAGCAGGCCGTACCCCAGGGCGACGGGCCGCTCGTTCGGCGCGGCCATCGCCCAGCCGCCGTTACCGGCCGGGACGTGCCGCGGCGGGTCGGCATGGCGCGCCCGCAGCAGCAGGTTCAGGTGCCTGCGGAACACGGGGGTGCTCACCGTGGCGAGGTGCTGGGCCTCGGCCGCCTTCCCCGCGCGCACCTCCTTGCGGGCGGCGGCCAGATCCGTCCGGTGCTCCTTGATCAGGGCGTCCAGCCAGGCCCGGTCGAACGCCTTTCCGCTCATGGCGTTCAGCCTGGCCGCCAGCGCCTTCTGTTTGGCCGACGGCTCCGACGGCAGCGAGACGCCCAGTCTCCGCGCCGTGGCCTGGACCCTCCTGTCCAGCCTGGAGTGGTCGGTCACCAGCACGGCCCCGATCGACCGCACGGCCTTCGCCTTGCCCTTCTTCTGCGCCATCGTGCCCACAACGGCCTCCGCCATATTTCCCTGGTGGGCCATCATGAGCCATTTTCTGTCCTGGGCTGATATCTCCTGTTGCGCCACTGCGGGCGCCATACTGCCGGCCGAAAAGGCGAGAACCGCCCCGGCGGCCAGCACGGCACGCAAGATCGACATCGAACCTCCACGGTTGCGCATGAATCGACTGAACTGCCGCGACCCGTTCCCCCCGGCGCGCCGATCCATGAGACGCGTCATAACGCCCTGAAGGCATCCTTGCCGTTTTCTGGTCTGTTCTGCCCTTGTCCGGCATATACCTGACCAGCCTCATGCCGATCCCTGAAACACCCCCACGCCCGGGCATCCGCCCCGGGAGCGGACGGCCCGGTCGAGGCCGTTCCGCTCGCGGCGGCCACCCGGCAGCGGCGCGATACGCGCTAGCGTGCGGTTGTGACAGGCTCCGCGCGGCCTCCGCTGCTGTTCCTCGACGTCGACGGACCGCTCATCCCGCTACGCCGTCCTCGACGCATGGTCGCGCGGCGTTCGGGCGCCCGATGGCCTCACATGTCCGCGGAGGCGGCGATTCCTCGGTTGATCTTGTTCGCCTCCTTCTTGAACCACTCGATGAACTCCTGCTGGTGGTTCATGTACGAGGAATGGACGTCGCCGTATCCGGGATACGGTTCCGTCGCCGGGGTCAACGGTTCGGGCGGCGTGTAGCCGGAGGTCACGAAGGACGTGTGGAGGCGGGCGTTCGCGGCCTCCGCGATCAGGCAGGTCATGATCAGGGCCCTCATCCACTGGGGACATCGGGGATCGAACTCCGTGACCCCGTTCTCGGGGTCCCTGATCCTCGCCCATACGCCGCCGTCCGGCGCCACGAAGCAGGTGACGTCGTCGTCCGGCCCGTAGCCGGCCTGTCTGGCCGCCTTGGTGAACGGAGCCCGCTGGACGAGCTCGATGACGACCTCGTGGTTCCGGTCGCGCAGGTGGAACCTGCCCCGCATGGTCATCCATCCGCGGCCGTCGACCGGTGGGTTGTGCGGCGTGAGCACCTGGTAGTGGTCGTTGGTGAAATACCCCAGGACGTTGCCCGCCGCGTCGACGGCCGTGCAGTTCGGCGGGCACGGATTGCCGATGAGCTTGTCGGGCCGGTCCACGAAGAAGAGCGTCGAATCCCGCGGATCCGCGACCCTGAATGTGACCCGCGGAATGTGATGGCGCTCCGTGGGGTGGAATCTCTGCACCCGGTTGGGCAGCTTGTTCAGGAACCGGCTGAACCAGTGCGCCTGCTCACCTTCGCCCACGGCGACCGGCGACACGTCGGCGAGGAGCGCGCCGGTGCTCGGATCCGTCAACTGGTAGTGCAGGTCGCCGGGTGCGTCGACCACTTTCAGTTGGGAGACCTCAAAGAGGTGCGCCACGATCATCCCCACGGCAGGCCGCTCGAACACGGACCTGCCTGACGCTACAAGCCCGCCCGCCGCCGACGCACTACCGGCGACGCCGCCCCAGGTGCACACAGACCGGCTCCACGGCTTTCGGAGAACACGGGGGAGTGTCTGCCAGGGCGGACAACCGGGGGTTGTGGACTGGCAGTGGATCGGTTGTTTGATCGAGGGCTGGGCCGCTCGCTTTCATGTCGCTGGTCGACGTGAGGTTGCGGGGGGCGGCAGGTGGGGGCTGGACGGTCGCTGGGGAGGAAGTTCGGGTGGCTGTGGGCGGCGTACGCGGTCAGCACGTTCGGTACGCGGCTGGCGTTCGACGCGTTCCCCCTCATCGCGATCTACGTGCTGCACGCGGGGCCGGCGGAGGTGTCGGTGCTGGCGGCCTCCGGGGCGGCCGTGGGGGCGGCGGTGGCCGTGCTGGCCGGGCCGTGGGTGGAGTTCCGGCGCAAGCGGCCCGTGATGGTGGCGATGGATCTCGTCCGGTTCGGGGTCCTGGTGAGCGTGCCCGTCGCGTTCGCGTTCGGGTGGCTGAGCTTCGTCCAGCTGCTGGTGGTGTCGGTCGTGGTGGCGGCGGCCGACATAGTGTTCAACGCGGCCGGCGGCGCGTTCCTGAAAGGGCTGCTGCCGCCGGGGGGCCTGCTCGTGGCGAACGGGCGGCTGGAGTCCACGACGTGGACCGCCACCGTGCTGGGGCCACCGCTCGGCGGGGCCGCGATCGGGATGTTCGGCCCGGTGCTGACGGTCGCGGCCGACGCGGTCAGTTACCTGCTGTCCGCTCTGGGGCTTCGCGCGATCGGCGGTGGGGAACCGCGGCCCGTGCGGACCGGCCCCCGTCTGCGAGCCGGGGACCTGTTCGAGGGGTGGCGGTTCGTCCTGACGCATCCGGCGCTGCGTCCGCTGCTGTTCAACACGGTCCTGGTGAACGGCCTGATCATGGCGACGTCACCGCTGCTGGCCGTGCTCATGCTCGGCGACCTCGGGTTCGCGCCCTGGCAGTACGGCCTGGCCTTCGCCGCGCCCTGTGTCGGCGGGCTGGTCGGGGCGCGGCTGGCGCGGCGGCTCGTCGTGCGGTTCGGACGGCACAGGGTCATGCTCACCGCCGGGACGCTGCGCGCCTGCTGGCTCGTGGGGTTGGTCTTCGTCGGACCCGGCGTCGACGGGCTGGTGCTCGTCATGGCGGTCGAGCTGGGGCTGATCACCTGTATGGGCGTGTTCAACCCGGTGTTCGCCACCTACCGGCTCGAACAGATCCCGGCGGACCGCGTCGCCCGCACGCTGGCCTCCTGGGCGGTCACCGGCAGGGCGGCCATCGCGGTCATGACCGCGCTGTGGGGACTGCTGGCCGCCGCCACCAGTCCCCGCACTGCGGTCGCGGTCGCCGGGGTGCTCGTCCTGGCGACGCCGCTGCTGCTGCCCAGGGACGCTAGCGGCGGGGGTTCAGGGTGACGGTGTAGAGCGACTTCCCGTCCAGGTCCCGCAGGTGGACGGTCAGGGCCGCCGACGCCCCGTCGATGTCGACCTGGCCGAAGAACTGGTAGCCCTCGGCCGGGGAGGTGTTGGCCCGGGGCGGGACCTTCTGGAACTTCAGCTGCGGGCCGAAGGTGTTCTCCAGGGCGTTCGGGCCGAAGGCGCCCGCGTTCAGGGGGCCCGAGACGAACTCCCAGAACGGGTCGAAGTCGGTGAAGGCCGCCTTGGACGGGTCGTAGTAGTGGGCGGCGGTGTAGTGGACGTCCGCCGTCAGCCACACCATGTTGCGGACGTTGTGGCGCCTGGCGTACGAGAGCAGGTCGGCGATCTCGCGTTCGCGGCCGAGCGGGGCGCCGTCGTCGCCCTGGGCGACGGCCTCGAAGGCGGTGCCGTCCGGGACGACCAGGCCGAGCGGCATGTCCGAGGCGATGACCTTCCAGACGGCGCGGGAGGCGCGCAGCTCGCGCTTGAGCCAGGCGGCCTGCTCGGCGCCCAGGATGCCGTCGCGCTGGGTGGGGGAGTCGTTGGCGCCGTTGCGGTCCCGGTAGGTGCGCATGTCGAGGACGAACACGTCCAGCAGCGGCCCGTACGAGAGCCTGCGGTAGACGCGGCCGCCCCTGATCGGCATGTACTCGAACGTGGCGCGGCGGGCGCGGGCGGCCAGCACGTCGACGCGCTTCTCGGTGTACTGCGGCAGGTCGAGGATCTCGCCGGGGTACCAGTTGTTGGTGACCTCGTGGTCGTCCCACTGGTAGATCATCGGGACGCGGGCGTTGAACGCGCGCAGCGCGGCGTCCTGGAGGTTGTAGCGGAACTGGCCGCGGTACTCGGCCAGGGTCTCGGCGACCTTGGTCTTCTCGGCGGTGACGATGTTGCGCCAGGTGCGGCCGTCCGGCAGCGTCACGGTCTCGGCCAGCGGGCCGTCGGCGTAGACGTAGTCGCCGCTGCACAGGAAGAAGTCGGGGTCGGTGGCGGCCATGGCGTTGAAGATGCGGTAGCCGCCGACGTCGGGGTTGATGCCCCAGCCCTGCCCCGCCAGGTCGCCGGACCACACGAACGAGATGTCCTCGCGGGTGCGCGGCGCCGTGCGGAGCCGTCCGGCGACGGGCTCGGACAGCAGCGCGTGCCGGTCCGGGTCGGCCAGCGTGACGCGGTAGTGCAGCTGTTCGCCGGCGGGCAGGCCGCGCAGGAGCGTCTTGCCGGTCAGGTCGGTGTCGGGGGTGAGCAGCGGGCCGCGGACGGTCCGGGCGTCCCGCAGGTCGGGACGGCGGCCGACCTCCACGAGCATGCGCGCGGGCCGGTCGGACCGGGCCCACACGACGGCCTCGTGGGCGGTCACGTCGCCGCTCTGCACGCCGTGGGTGAGCCGCGGGCGGGCCCGCAGCAGGGCCGGGGCCGCCGGCCCGGCCGGGGCCGCGGACGCCGTTCCGCCGCCGTACAGCAGGCCGAGCACCGCCCCGCCGCCGGTGAGCAGACCTCCGCGCAGCACAGTCCGCCGGTCGAGCACCATCCGTCGCTCCATTTCCATGGTTTTGTCCAACGGGCGGCATGTTCTCCCGTTTCTCGGTACGTCGCCAGGCCCGTGCGTGACGGTTCCGTGAACGCGCGCGATCTGGCGATCGACTTGACAATGCCCGGTGACGACGGTGTTCTAGACGGCATGACAGCGCGATCCTTCGCCGGCAGCCCCGTGGCCCTGCGCCGCGTGGCCAGCGCGCTGTGTCTGTGTCCTTCGTGTTGTCGCTGATCTCCATCCGACCCCGGCTGTCCTCTGCCGATCACGAAGGACTTCTTCCCGTGAACCTCGACATGGTTCCCGATCTGACGATGCGCGGGCAGGACGACCCGCACGGACGCGCGGTCACTCCGCGTCCCCCGACGGTCGGGCAGCTCGCCGCCCGCGTCGGCGCACTGGCCGCCCGTCCCGCCGACTGGTGGCATCTGGTGCGTTTCGAGCCCGGCCGTCCGGTGCGGGTGCCGCTGGACGGCGGCGACGGCGTCCGGCTCTGGCTGACGACCTGGCCCCCCGGCCACCGCACCGACGTGCACGATCACGACGGCGTGGAGGTGAGCACCGTGCTGGCCGGCGAGCTGGCCGAGGTGTCGATCTCCGCCGACGGGGTGACGGAGCGTCCGCTGCGCGCCAACCGGGTGCGGGTGCGCGGCGCCGCCCGCACGCACGAGCTGACCAACCCGGGCCCCGCGTACGCGATCAGCCTGCACGCCGGTCTGACGTCCCCCTGACCCCGGCGTCGGCCGCTTCCGGCCAGTTCCGACACCCCGGTAAGTGATCATGTAAACATCGGCGCCATGTCATTCGGCTCCCACGAACCGGCGGCGGCGCCCGGCCCTCCGCACGACGTCGACGTCTCCCGGCCCTCGGCCGCGCGCGTCTACGACCACATGCTGGGCGGGAAGGACAACTTCGAGGTCGACCGCGAGGCGGCCCGGAAGATCCTGGACGTGGCCCCCGAGATGGCCGACGTCGCGCTGGAGAACCGGCGCTGGCTCGTCCGGGTGGTCCAGTACATGATCAGGCAGGGGATCGCGCAGTTCATCGATCTCGGTTCGGGCCTGCCGACCCAGGACAACGTGCACGAGGTCGCCCAGCGCGAACGCCCCGACGCGCGCGTCGTCTACGTCGACCGCGACCCGATGGTGCTGTCGCACGCCCGCGCGTTGCTCGGCTCGCCCGACCTCACCGCGTACGTGCACGCCGACATCCGGGACGTCGCGGGCGTCTTCGAGTCGCCGGAGGTCGGCCGGCTGATCGATCCGAGCCGTCCCGTCGGGCTGCTGGCCGTGGCGGTGTTCCACTTCGTCGCCGACGAGGACGACCCTGCCGGGCTCGCGCGCCGGTATTTCGAGCGGCTGCCCGGCGGAAGCATGGTCGCGATCTCCGCGTGGCCGTCCGACGACCTGTCGGAGGATCTCCGGCAGCGGGTCCGCGAGAACTTCACCAACGTTCCGTCGCCGCTGCACCCCCGGCCGCGCGCGAAGATCGCCGAGCTGTTCGACGGGCTGAAGATCGTCGAGCCGGGCCTGGTCTCGGTGTCCGACTGGCCCACCCCCGGCCAGGCGCCCCCCTCCCCGGTCCGCACCTTCGGAGGCGTGGCCCGCGTGCCTGACACCGCGGCCGTCGATCGCTGAGCACCGAGGGAAGGGTGCACGCCCCCTGACCGCGGGGGACGCCCGCGCCCTCACACGACCCGCCGCTTCGTGCGGCGGGTCTTTTCGTGTGCGGCGCGGCGGACGGGCGGTCGGGTGACGAACGTCTACGCGGGTGTGAGTTCTTCACGGCACAGTCGTTATTTTCGCGACTGGCGCGACCGCCGCGCCATTTGGGAATCTCTTTCCGGCGGGGCGGCGAGAAGCGGTTCCACACGGGAAGCAATTGCCGCCATTCGCGCGCTACGGCGGAGCGCACGGAGGAGAGGCGTCGGACGTGGACAAGAGGTACGAGCTCTACTGCCTGACCGACACGCATTTCTACGACGCCCCGCCGGCCACCGCGGAGACCGATTTCGCCATCTGCCGCCGGCCGCTGCCGGACGGCTGGCGCCAGGTGCCCGGGGACGAATGGACGGTGTACGTTCCCCCGGTTCAGCGGGCCCCCTTCCAGGGCTGGAAGGTGCACGTCTCCGGGTGCGCGGAAAGCGCCGACAAGGTGCTGGACCACGTCTGGGACTACTGTGTCGCCAACGGCATCGAGTTCAAGCACCTGCGCGGCCCGGCCGCGTTGCGGATGCGCAACGCGAAATACGCGCCGCGCGGCGCCAGCGGAAAACTCGTCACCATTTATCCGGCCGGCGACGAGGAACTCGAACGCGTCCTGACCGACCTGGGCGAACGGGTCGCCGGGCTGCCCGGCCCGTACATTCTCAGCGACCTGCGCATCGGGGACGGGCCGCTGTACGTGCGGTACGGCGGGTTCGCCGAGCGGCGCTGCCTGGACGAGCGCGGACAGCTCGTCCCGGCGATGGAGACGCCCGCCGGGGAGCTGGTGCCCGACCGCCGCGAGCCGGTGTTCCGGGTGCCCGAGTGGGTGACGCCGCCGCGCTGCCTGGAACCGCACCTGGCCGCGCGCGCCGCCACGACGACCGCCGACCTGCCCTACCGGATCGACCGGGCGCTGCACTTCTCCAACGGCGGCGGCGTGTACGCGGCGACCGACACCCGCACCGGCGAGACGGTCGTCCTCAAGGAGGCCCGGCCCTACGCGGGGCTGGCCGCCGACGGCGCCGACGCGGTGGAGCGCCTGGCCCGCGAGCGCGAGACGCTGCGGCTGCTGGAGGGCATCGAGGGCGTGCCGCGCGCCCGCGACCACTTCACCCTCGGCGAGCACCACTTCCTCGTGCAGGACTTCGTGGAGGGACGCACCCTCAACACCTTCTTCGCCGAGCGCCACCCGATGCTCGACCCCGATCCCGACCCCGGGCGGGTCGCCGCGTACACCGCGTGGGCGCTGCGGGTGTACGAGGGTGTGGAACGGGTCGTGCACGCCATGCACGAGCGCGGCGTGGTGTTCAACGACCTGCACATGTTCAACGTCATGGTGCGTCCCGACGACTCGGTGGCGCTGATCGACTTCGAGGTGGCCGCGCCCGCCGCCGACAACGCCCGCCAGACGCTGGCCAACCCGGCGTTCCTGGCGCCGCCCGACCGGCGGGGCGCCGACGTCGACCGCTACAGCCTGGCGTGCCTGCGGCTGGCGCTGTTCGCGCCGATGACGACGCTGTTCGTGCTCGACCGCGGCAAGGCGCGGCAGCTGGCCGACCTGATCGCCGAGTACTTCCCCGTCCCGCGCGAGTTCCTGGACGAGGCGGTCGAGGAGATCACCCGCGGGACGACGCCCGTGCTCCCCTCGTTCAGCCCCGACCCGCCGGGGTGGCGGCGCGCCCGCGAGGAGCTGCGCCGCGCGATCGTCGCCAGTGCCACGCCCGGCCGCGCCGACCGGCTGTTCCCCGGTGACGTGGAACAGTTCGGCGGGGCAGCGCTCGGCATCGCGCACGGCGCGGCTGGCGTGCTGTACGCGCTGGAGCAGACCGGCGCCGGCCGCTTCCCCGAGTACGAGGAGTGGCTCGCCGCCCGCGCGTCCGACCCGCCGCGCGGCACGGGCCTGGGCCTGTTCGACGGCCTGCAGGGCGTGGCGTACGTGCTGGCCGGCCTCGGGCACGTCGACGCGGCGCTCGCCGCGGCCGCGCACTGCCTGGAGGAGAAGTGGGAGCGCCTGGGCACCGACCTGTACGGCGGGCTGCCCGGCTACGCGCTCGTCCTCGACCATCTGGCGGACGTCACCGGCGAGGACGCGCTGCGCGAACCCGCCGCCCGCGCCGCGGAGATCGTCGCTGGCCGGAGCGCCGCCACCGACCACAGCCCCCGGCCCGGCCTGCTGTACGGCGGCGCGGGCGAGGCGCTGATGTTCGTCCGCCGGTACGAGCGGACGGGCGACCCGGCCTGCCTGGACCACGCGGCGGCGGCGCTGCGCCGCGACCTGGACGCCTGCGCGACCGACCGCAACAGCGCGCTGCACGTCGACCAGGAGCACCGCGTGCTGCCCTACCTGGGGCGCGGCAGCGTCGGCATCGGCCTGGTCATCGACGAGTACCTGGCGGTGCGGCCGGACGACGAGCGGTTCACCGAGGCGCGTGCGGCGATCCGCGTCGCCGCGGCGTCCCGCTACTACGCCCAGCCGTCCCTGTTCAGCGGACGCGCGGGCATGCTGTTCTACCTCGCCCGGCACGACCGGCACGACCCGCTGGTGGCGCGGCACGTCCGCGACCTGGCCTGGCACGCCCTGCCGTACGGCGGCGGCCTGGCCATGCCCGGCGAGCACATGTACCGGCTGTCGATGGACCTGGCGACCGGCACGGCGGGCGTCCTGCTCGCCCTCGGCTCGGCCCTGCACGACCGCCCCGTGGGGCTGCCGTTCCTGGGCCCGGCCCATGTTCCCCCCGTGGAGGCCTCCACGGCGGCCACCTCTATCCAGCCCGAGAGGGGGTGAAGTCATGGCGCTTCTCGACCTGCAGGGGATGGTGAGCGAGAGCACCGGCGGCGGCGGCAACAGCAGCCTGAGCCTGCTCTGCCACAGCTCCCACAGCATCACGATCTGCCTGTAACGGCAGTCAGGGCGGCCATGGCCCCTCTCCGGGCCATGGCCGCCCCCATGCCGGCGCTTCGAAAACTTCATGTTTCGAGGACTTCATGACGACGGCCACGGTCTCAGCGGATCGGCTGCTGCGGCGCGCCGCCCGGCGCGGCGGCGGCTGGACGGCGCTGCTCGCGGTGGCCTCTCTGGCGGACGCGGTCGCGATCACCGTGCTGCCGCTGGTGCTGGCCCGGACGGTCGACGCCCTCCTCGGCGGAGGCGGCGCGGCGGCGTCCGCGCTGTGGCTGTGCGCGGTCCTGGTGGCGGCGGGCGCGGCGGCGGAGGCGTGCACCGAGCTGGCGGCCGGGTCCGGCACCGCCGGGGCCACGGCGTGGCTGCGGCACACGCTCGTGCGGCACGTGCTGGCGGCGGGCCCGGGGCTGCGGCTGCCGCCGGGCGAGGTGACCAGCCGCGTGGTCGGCGGAGCCGCCGAGGCCGGGGTGGCGCCCGCGGCGCTGACCCAGGCGGCGGCCGCGCTGGTGCCGCCGGTCGGCGCGCTGGCCGTCCTGGTCGTCACCGACTGGCGGATCGCGCTGGCCATCGTCGTGGCGCTTCCGCTGATCGCGTTGCTGCTGCGGCTGTTCGTCCGGGACATCACCGCGACCGCCCACCGCTACCTCGACGTGCAGGGCGCGATCGCGGCACGCCTGACCGAGGCGCTGAACGGGGCGCGCACGATCGCCGCCGCCGGGACGCCCGAACGCGAGGTGCGGCGCGTCCTGGAACCCCTCCCCGAGCTGGCCGACGAGGGCCGCCGCATGTGGCGCACCCAGGGCGACGTCGCCGCACGCGGCCTGCTGGCGCTGCTGCTGCTGCAGGTGGCGGTGGTCGCGGTGGCCGGGATGGAGCTGATGACCGCCCGGATCACCCCTGGGGAGTTCATCGCGGCGGTGCAGTACGCGGGGCTGGCGGCGGGGTTCGGCCCTGTGGTGACGCACCTGCTGCGCCTGGGGCGGGCACGGGCGGGAGCCGCGCGCGCCGCCGAGATCCTGGAACGCCCCACGCTGACCTACGGCACGTCCGGACTGCCGCCCGGCCCCGGCCGCCTGGAGCTTCGGGGCGTCGCGGCCGCGGGCGTGCTCGACGGCGTCGACCTGGTGGTGCCGGGCGGCGCCGCCGTGGCGGTGGTGGGCCGCTCGGGCACCGGCAAGTCGCTGCTGGCCGCGCTGGCCGGACGCCTCGCCGACCCCGACGCGGGCGAGATCCTGCTGGACGGCGTGCCGCTGCGCGACCTGAGCCGGCCCGCGCTGCGCGGCGCCGTCGGGTACGCGTTCGCCCGTCCCGCCCTGTTCGGCGAGACGCTGCGGGACGCGATCGGGTTCGGGCTCGCACGGCCGGCGGCGCCGCGCGTGCGGGAGGCCGCGCGCACCGCACGCGCCGACGCGTTCATCCGGCGCCTGCCCGCCGGGTACGCGACACCGCCCGGGGACGCGCCGCTGTCCGGCGGGGAACTGCAACGGCTCGGGCTGGCCCGGGCGTTCGCGCACGCCGGGCGCCTGCTGGTGCTCGACGACGCGACGTCCAGCCTGGACACCGCCACCGAGATGCAGATCACCGACGCGCTGCTCGGCGGCTCGGGGGGCGGCGCGGGCCTCGGCGACCGCACCCGCCTGATCATCGCGCACCGCGCCGGGACCGCCGCCCGCGCCGACCTGGTGGCCTGGCTGGACGGGGGCCGCGTCCGGGCGTACGGCGAGCACCACCTGCTGTGGCACGACCCCGCCTACCGTGCCGTCTTCGGAGCCGAAGCACCGTGAAGTCGTTGACCGGGGCGCCCGCGGAGGGGCCTCGCCCGGCCCGCCTGATCGCGACGCTGGCCGGGGCGGTGCGCGCCCGTCCGCGCGCGGCGGCGGCGCTGGCGTTCTGGTCGGTGTGGGAGGCGGCCCCGCAGGCGCTGTTCGGGCTCGCCGTCGCACGCGCGGTCGACGCGTTCTCCGCCGACCGTCCGGGGCGCGCGGCGGCGTGGCTGGGGGTGCTGGCGGCGGCGGCGCTCGTGGGCGCGTTCGGGACGCGGCGTCTCTACCGGCCGCTCGCCGGCATCGTCGAGCCGTTCCGCGACGATCTCGTCCACCGGGTGACGCGCGGCGCGGTGCACCGGTCGCTGCGCGGACGCGCGGAGACCGGCGCGGTCGCCCGGCTCACCCACCAGGTGGAGATCGTCCGCGACGCGTTCGGCGGGCTGCTCGTCGTGCTGCGCGGTTTCGCCGTGGCGGCGGCGGGCGCGTTCGCCGGGCTGCTGGCGCTGATGCCGTGGATGCTGGTGCTGGTCGTCCCGCCGCTGCTGCTGGGGCTGGCGCTGTTCGCCGCGCTGCTGGGCACCGCCGCGGCCCGCCAGCGCGAGCTGATCGTCGGCGAGGAGGGGATCGCCGAGCGGACCTCGGCCCTGGCCGAGGGGCTGCGGGACGTGACCGCGTGCGGTGGCGAGGAACGGGTGCTTGCCGCGCTGGGCCGGGAGGTGGACGCCCAGGCCGCGGCGGGCCGCGCGGTGGCGCGCATGGCGGCCGCCCGCGCCCTGGCGGTGGCGGTCGGCGGGTGGCTGCCGCTGCTGCTGATCCTGGCGGCCGCGCCGTGGCTGCTGCGGCACGGCGCCACCCCCGGCACGATCCTCGGCGGGCTCACCTACGTGCTGCACGGGCTGCAACCCGCGCTGCACACCCTCGTCCAGGGCATGGGCGCCGGGGGGCTGCGCCTGGCCGTCACGCTGGCCCGCATCATGGAGACCGGCGGCCCCGACGACCCGCCTGCCGCCCTGAGCGCGCCGTCAGGGGCCACGGACGCGAGCGTGGGCGCGGACGCTCCCGCCGTCGAACTGCGGTCGGTGACGTTCGCCTACGGCCCCGGAGCCGAACCGGTGATCCGTGACCTGACCCTGACGATCCCGCAGGGCGACCATCTGGCCGTGGTGGGGCCGAGCGGCATCGGCAAGTCGACGCTGGCGTCCCTCATCGCGGGCGTGGTGACGCCGGACGAAGGCCGGGTGCGGGTCGGCGGCGCGCCCCCGGGCGACCCCCGGCGGCGGGTCCTGATCCCCCAGGAGGCGTACGTCTTCACCGGGTCGCTGCGCGACAACATCGCCTACCTGTGCCCGGACGCCGCCGACGACGCGGTGGGACGCGCGGCCGACGCCGTCGGCCTGACGGCGCTCGCCCAGCGGCTCGGCGGCCTGGGCGGACGCGTCGACCCCGCGGCGCTCTCGGCGGGAGAACGCCAGCTCATCGCCCTGGCGCGGGCCCACCTGGCGCCGATGCCGCTGCTGGTCCTGGACGAGGCGGGCTGCCACCTGGACCCCACCGCCGAGGCCCGCGCGGAGGAGGCGCTGGCCCGGCGGCCCGGGACGCTCGTCGTCATCGCCCACCGCATCAGTTCGGCGTTGCGCGCCCGCCGGGTCCTGGTGCTGGACGGCACCCGGGCCCGGCTCGGCACGCACGCCGAGCTGCTGGCGGACAGCCCCCTCTACCGCGACCTGGTCGGCCACTGGACCACGGGGGCCCGTCCCGGCACCCGGCGGGCGGCGATGTCAGAGCCAGCCGGCCTCCTCGGCGATCCGGATGGCGTGCACCCGGTTACGGGCCCCGATCTTGCGGTTGATCCGTGACAGGTGGTTGCGGACCGTCCCGATCGTGAGCACCAGCTCCTCGGCGATCTGCGCGGCCGTCGCGCCCTGCGCGGCCAGCGCCAGCACCTCCCGCTCACGTTCGGTCAGCGGCCCCTCGCCCGCGTCCAGCTCGCCGAACGCCAGGTCGGGGTCCACCACCCGGCGTCCGGCCGCCACCTGCCGGATGGCGCCGACCAGCGCGTCGGGGGAGGTGTCCTTGGCCAGCAGGCCCGCGGCCCGCGCCTCGGCCGCGCGCCGCAGCGCGCCGGCGCGGCGGTGGGCCGTCAGCAGGATGACCGGGCAGTCGGGCACGGCCTCGCGCAGCCGCCGCGCCGCGGCGAACCCGTCGAGGTCCGGCAGGTCGACGTCGACCAGTGCGACGTCGGGACGGTAGAGACGGCCGAGCGGCGCCATCCGCAGGCCCGCCCCCAGTTCCGCCACCACCTTGAGCCCCGGCACCCCGTTGAGCAGGGCGACCAGCCCGCCGCGCAGCAGGGGGACGGACTCGGCCACCAGTATCCGGATCGTGTTCTCTCCTTCCGGGGGCGCCGCCCCGGGTCTCTCCGAACGTTCACGGGCACGGACGAGATCGTTCATCGCTCACCTTGACTGGGCTGGGTCAGTGGGCGCGAGTGAAGACGACGACAATCTCCGCGTCAACCGATCACACCGTAGAGTTCTACCGGTACTCAGCGGTATCAATTGCTGTCGGAACGCAATGTTTGGACGTGGTCTGCCCGCCGGGGACGACCCCGCAGGTGAACGCCCTCCGGCGGCCGGGCCGGGGCCGAAGGGAAACGCCTCGTCCAATACGGGCCAGGATCGGCCTCAAACGATTTCTACCGTGACAATTTCACCCCCGGCGGCAGGACCGTCACGGGGGCCCGCGGCGGGCGGTGCCGGGCGTGTGCCGGCACCGCCCGCGGACGGGTCAGACCGTGGCGGGAACGGCGTCGCGGGGGCGCTCCCCGGCGGCGGGCTCGGCCGGGGCGGCGGTCAGGTCGGCCGGGGGAGCGTTGAACACCTCGTCGTCCAGCAGGCCCTCGGAACGGGCCACCAGGACGGGCACGGTGAGCTGGCCGGTCACGTTCAGCGCCGTGCGGGCCATGTCGATGACCTTGTCGATGGCGATCAGGTAGCCGACCGCCTGCAGCGGCAGGCCGACGGTGGTCAGCGTCAGGGTCAGCGCGACCAGCGCCGGGCCGGGCGTGCCGCCGGTGCCGAGCTGCCCGATCACCGCGGCCAGCGCGATCAGCGCGTAGTCGGCCAGCCCCAGCGACACGCCGGTGTACTGGGCGACGAAGATCGCGGCGACGGCCGGGTAGATCGCGCCGCAGCCGTCGAACTTGATGGTCGCGCCGAGCGGCTGGGCGAAGCTGGCGTACTCGCTCCGCACCCCGTTCCGCTCGACCGACACCCGCTGCGCGATCGGCAGCGTGGCCAGCGACGAGGACGACACGAACGCGAACTGGATCGCGGGCCAGGAGTTGCGCAGGAACTTCACCGGCGAGACGCGGCCGAACGCGCGCAGCAGCACCGGGTAGCCGACCAGCAGCATGATCGCCACGGCCAGGTAGATGGCGCCGGTGAACTTGGCCAGCGGGGCGAGCGAGTCGGGGCCGTAGGTGGCCACCACCGAGGCGATCAGGAAGAACGACCCCACGGGGGTGAGCCGCACCACCCACCACACGATCTTCTGCATGACCGCGTACAGGTCGTCGGCCAGGGCGGCCAGCCGCTCGCCGCGTTCGCCGACCGCCACCAGCGCGGCGCCGAACAGCACCGCGAACGTCACCACGCCGAGCACGTTGCCCTCGGACATGGCGTTGACGATGTTGGACGGGAACAGGTTCTCCAGCACCTGGGTCCAGGTGACGGGGTCGGTCTCGGTGCTCTCGGACGCCAGCCGTCCGAGCCCCTCGCCGGGACGCACCAGCAGGCCGACGGTCAGGCCGACCGCGGTGGCGATGGCCGAGGTGACCACGAACCAGCCGAGGGTCTTGGCGGTGAGCCGGGCCACGCCGCCGACGCCGCGCAGCCGTCCCACGCTGACCACGATCGCGGCGAACACCAGCGGCACCACCACGACCTTCAGCAGGCTGACGTAGACGCCGCCGAACGGGTCGAGCCAGTCCTCGGCGATCGCCCCGCCGTCGCCGAAGGTGTTGATCAGGGCGCCGACGGCGGCGCCGAGGACGAGGGCCAGCACGATCTGCTGCCAGAACTGCCATTTCCAGACGCGTACGTTCATGGAAGGTTCTCCAGGGAGCTTTCGCGCATCCCGAGGCGAAGGCGTGCGACCGCGTGCGACCGCGCGCCGCCGGCACACGGCCAGGCGATCACGGCGCGTCAGCGCGGATCGGCGCGCGTCGACACGGCGGCGCCCGTGGGCGTCTCAGGGATGCGGCAGGGGGATGGGAAGGAGGAGGAGAAGGCGGAGGGCCGGTCAGCGGCAACAGAGCAGGCTGGCGAGGCGGCACAGGTCGACGTGCAGCCGGGCCACGAGCAGGACGCTCTTCGGGGGGATCCTCACGGCCACAGTCAACCGCGATGTCCGCTTCCCGTCTTCCCGGGAGGCGGAGTGATTTTGATCACTTCGGGCGGCGCGACCGCGTCAGCACCCGGACGATGCCGGCCACGCCCAGCCCCACCAGCAGCGCCGGGACCAGCAGTCCGAGATCGGCGACGGGACGCCCGCCGAACCCGTTCGCCATGAACACCGCGGCGACCACCAGGAAGAACACGCCGATCACGGGGCCGCTCGGGTCGAGGCGGCGGCGGGGGCCGGTCGGTGCGGGACGCCGGTCAGGCACGGGTCACCTCCACGTGCCCGAACCGCCCGCGTACCCGAAGGGCGATCACCGGGACATTGGCCCGGCCCGCCCCCTCGGGCTCCAGCACCTCGGTCGCCCGCGCGCCGGGGCCGGCGACGGTGCGGCCGTCCACCCGCAGGTCGCCCAGGGCGACCCGCGCGTCCAGCTCGACGCGGGCGGCGCGCGGCACCGTCACCTTCAGCTCGCCCAAGGTCACCTGGACGTTGACGTTCACCCGCTGCCCGGGGGTGAACCGGGTGTCGCTCAGGTCGAGCCTGGCCGAGCCGACGCCCACCTTGTACTCGTGCTCGACCCGGGTGCCGTCGAGGGGACGCCACTCGACGTCGCCGTAGCGCAGGTCGCGCGGCGCCTCGGCCGCGACCGAGGTCGTCAGCAGCGCGAACGTCAGCAGCGTCCCCACCGTGGCCAGGCCGCGGGCGCGGAACCAGCCGCCCAGGACCAGCCCGATGGCGACGACGCCCAATGCCGCGGACCCCACGATCAGCGTGGCGTCCGGGCCCGGGTAGGCGCGGGCCACCGGCACCATCGCGGCGCCCACCGCCAGGGCCGCCAGCAGCGTCACGGCGGTCACGGGCGAGGTCTGCCTGGCCGCGGCGGCCGCCGCCTTGCGCGGCGGCGCCTCGTCCACAGGAGGCTCCGGTGCCGCCGTCCGGTGCCGCGTCCCGACGACGGCGAGATCGACCATGCCTTCGGGCAGGCCCCCGCCCGGCGCGGCCGTGGTGTCCTTACGCAACGAGACCCCGTCCTTCTCCAGCGACACGCTCTCGCCCCGCGACGGCGCGGGCGCGTCCACCGGATGGCCCTGCAGCCGCTCCGGCAGGGCCCGCACGGCCGCCGTCAGGTCCACGCCGCGGGCGTGCGCGACCAGCAGCACCAGCCCGAACACCGTCAGCACCGCGATCATGTTGGTGGAGACCCAGCCGCCGATCAGCTGGAACCCCGTCGTCACGCACAGCAACGCGCCCAGGATCGACAGCGCCCCGGCGGCGTCGAAGCGGCGGCGCAGCAGCTTCTCGGCCGGGGCGGCGTCCTCGGGGGACCCCGGCATGACCAGCACGCCCGCCACGTACAGCCACACGCCCTGCCCGCCCGCCAGGGTGAGCACCGCGAACGCCACGCGCAGCACCACCGGGTCGATGCCCAGATGCCGGCCCAGGCCCGTGCACACGCCGGCCAGGACGCGGCGTTCCGGGCTGCGGAACAGCCGGACGTGGCCGTTCGCCGCGGCGGTGGGGCGCTCGGTCGCGATGCGCTCGTCGGTCATGGTCACCATCGTGGCCGCACCCGCTCCCCGCGCGGTATCCGGGACGCCCCTGAACCGACCCTGATGATGCCCTCCGGGGATAGGGGTGCCGCCCGGATGCGTCCGGGCTGACCGGCATGTGACGATCGACGTCGTGGAGGACGCGGAATCGACGACGAACGGGCGGACGTCTGGTGAGAAGCCGGGCGAACCGTCCGGGCGGCCGTCGGCGCGGCCATCCGGCCCGTCGCGGCTGGAGCGGCGCCCCGACGGCGCGCTGCTGGCCGGGGTGTGCCGGGGCCTGGCCGCGCACCTGGGGATCGACCCGGTCGTCGTCCGGTCCGCGTTCGTGCTGCTGACGGTCGCCAGCGGCCTCGGCGTCGCCGTCTACTGGGTGTTCTGGCTGATGGTGCCGCGCGCGGAGGACTCGACCCGCACGGCCCGCCACGACTGGGTGCAGCTGCTGGCCTACGGGGCGGTGGCGATCGGCCTGTCCGCGCTGACCTGGAGCACCGGGCTGGCCCGGGCGGCGCTGTGGCCGGTGATCGCCGGGGGCGTCGGCGTGGCGGTGCTGTGGCAGCAGGCCGACCGCGGCCAGCGGCAGCGCTGGGTGGTGCCGCTGCGGCAGAGGTGGCTGCGCAGCCTGTTCGGCCTGGTGCTGGTGGTCGGCGGCATCGGCGGGTTCGTCGCGCAGCGCGTCGACCCGGGCGAGGCCCGCGCCGTCCTGATCGCCACACTGATCATCCTGACCGGCGTGGCGGTCATCGCCACCCCGTGGGTGGTGCGGCTCTGGCAGGACCTGGACGCCGAACGGCACGAGCGCATCCGCTCCCAGGAACGCGCCGAGCTGGCCGCGCACATCCACGACTCGGTGCTGCACACCCTGACGCTCATCCAGCGCAACGCGCACGACGCGCGCGAGGTGCAGCGGCTGGCCCGTTCCCAGGAGCGCACCCTGCGCGCCTGGCTCTACCAGCCGCGCTCCGACCCCGACCGCACGTTCGCCGCCGCCATCCGCGAACTGGCCGGGGAGGTCGAGGACGACCACGGCGTCCCCATCGAGGTGGTCTGCGTGGGCGACACGGCGCTGGACGAACGGCTCGCCGCCGCGTTGCAGGCCGCCCGGGAGGCGATGGTGAACGCGGCCAAGTACGCCGAGGCGCCGTCGGTGTCGGTGTACGGGGAGGTCGAGGGCGACGACGTGGCCGTCTTCGTCCGCGACCGCGGCAAGGGGTTCGACCTGGACGCCATCCCCGAGGACCGGATGGGCGTGCGGCAGTCCATCATCGGACGTATGGAGCGCAACGGAGGCCGCGCCAGCGTCCGCACGGCGCCGGGCGAGGGCACCGAGGTACGACTGGAGATCAAGAAGTCATGAAGCGGGTAGTCCTGGTCGACGACCACCAGATGTTCCGCACCGGCGTGAAGGCCGAGCTGGGCGACGCCGTGGAGATCGTGGGGGAGGCCGGGGACGTCGACGAGGCGGTGACGGTCATCCGCGCGACCAGGCCGGACGTGGTGCTGCTGGACGTGCACCTGCCCGGGGGCGGCGGCATCGAGGTGCTGCGGCGGCTGCACGGGTCGGTGCCGTCCCGGTTCCTGGCGCTGTCGGTGTCGGACGCCGCCGAGGACGTCATCGGCGTGGTGCGGGGCGGCGCCCGCGGGTACGTCACCAAGACGATCTCCGGTCCGGAGCTGACCGACGCGATCGCCCGCGTGGCCGAGGGGGACGCGGTGTTCTCGCCCCGGCTGGCCGGTTTCGTGCTGGACGCGTTCGCCGCCACCGACGTGCCCGCCGTCGATCCCGAGCTGGACCAGCTCACCCAGCGCGAACGCGAGGTGCTGCGGCTGATCGCCCGCGGCTACGCCTACAAGGAGATCGCCAAGGAGCTGTTCATCTCGGTCAAGACGGTCGAGAGCCACGTGTCGAGCGTGCTGCGCAAGCTCCAGCTGTCCAACCGGCACGAGCTGTCCCGCTGGGCCGCCGCCCGCCGCCTCGTCTGAGCCGGTCAGCGCCGTACCGGTCAGCCGGCCAGCTCGCCGAGCAGCCGCCACGTGCGGGCCCGGGCGTCCTCCCCCACCAGGTCGGTCTGGGTGAACACCACCTCGGTGGCGCCCGCGTCGAAGTAGCGCCGGACCGCCGCCGTCACCGCCTTCTCGTCGCCGATCTCGACCAGCTCCGCCGCCTTGGCCGCGCCCTCCAGCGCGACGACCCGCTGGTAGGACGGGATCCGGTCGTAGAAGGACGTGGCCTGGGCGGCGGCCTCGCGCGCCGCGTCGACGTCGTCGGTCACCACTCCGGCCACCGCCGCGACGATCCGCGGCGCCGGGCGGCCCGCCCGCTCCGCCGCCGCCGTGATCGCCGGGACGATGTGCTCGCCGAGGGCGCGCGGGCCGGCCAGGAACGGCAGCGTCCCGTCGGCCAGTTCCCCGGTGACGCGCAACGCCTGCGGCGCCATGGCCGCGACCAGCACCGGCACGCGCGGCGTCGCCCCGGGCACGCTCGCCGGCAGCGGCGGGGCGGCGGTGACCGTCTCGCCCCGGAAGTCGGCGGCACCGGTCTCCAGCAGCGACCGCAACGCCGTCAGGAACTCGCGCAGCCGGGTCACCGGCCGGTCGTAGGGGACGCCGAACACCGGCTCCACGAACGACTGCGCCCCGAGCCCCAGCCCGAGGTGGAAGGACCCGTGCGCGGCGGCCTGCGCGGTCTGCGCCTGGCTGGAGACCAGGATCGGATGGCGGGCGAAGATCGGGACCACGGACGTCCCGACCGCCAGGCCGGGAACCTCCCGGCCGACCAACCCGGCGACGCCGATGGCGTCGTAGGCGAACTGCTGGGCGAACCAGGCCGACCGCAGGCCGGCGGCCTCGGCCTCCTTGGCCTTCGCCACCAGGTCGTCGACGAGGTTCCCGGACGCGGGCGGATACAGCACAACACCGATCGTCATGGCAGCCGCAACCTCCGCCCGCATCCCGGTATTCCCTAGCGGCAATTCGAGATCAGTAGTCCTTCGGCTTGAAGGAGCCGACCACGTCGGTGAAGTCGGCCAGGCCCTCGGCCAGCGCCGCGGCCGCCTCGGTGTCGCCCGCCTCGGCCGCCTGCTGCGCCTCCACGCGGCGCTTGTTGGTCAGCGCCAGCTCCTGGTTGGCGGTGACGTAGCCGCGCAGCTCGCTCTCGTACGCGGCGAACGCGGCGTGGTGGTCGCCGCCCGCCGCCTTCAGCTCCCCGGCCAGCACGTACGCGCCGACCATCGCCATGGACGTGCCCTGCCCCGACAGCGGCGACCCGCAGTAGCCCGCGTCGCCCAGCAGCGCCACCCGGCCGTGCGACCAGGAGTCCATGTGGATCTGCGCCATGGAGTCGAAGTGGAAGTCCGGCGCGTCCCACATGTGCTCCAGCAGCCGCGGGATCACCCAGCCGGCGTTCCTGAGCCGCTCGGCCAGGATCCGCTTCTGCCCGGCCACGTCGCGGTGGTCGTACTCCAGCGGCGTCGCGCTCTCGAACCCCAGGTAGACCCGCAGCTCGGTGTTGTCGCGGGCGGTCAGGACACCGCCGCCCCAGCCGTCCGGCGTCTGGTGGAACACCTGCCAGCGGTCCAGGCCGAGGAAGTTCGGGGCGCTCCACACGCCCACGTACGTTCCGAGATGGGTGATGAAGTCCGACTCGGGCCCGAACACCAGCCGCCGGGTGGTGGAGTGCAGCCCGTCCGCGCCGACGACCAGGTCGAACCGGCGCCGCCCCCCACCGGCGAACACCACGTCGACGCCGTGCTCGTCCTGCTCCACGGCCGCCGGGGAGTCGTCGAACAGGTACTCCACCTCCCCGCCCGCGGCCCGCATGAGGATCGCGGCCAGGTCGTCGCGCAGCACCTCCACGTCCGGCGAGGCCAGGTCGCCGCCGCTGAGCGTGTGCTCCTCGCTGCGGAAGATCTCCGCGCCGTCGGCGTCGACCATCGACATCCCGCGCATCCCCGTGGACGCCGCGCGGATCTCCGCCAGCACGCCCATCCGCTCGGCCACGTCCAGGGCCGGCCCGCGCACGTCGACCGCCTGCCCGCCGGGACGCGGCCCCGGCGCCCGCTCCACCACCGTGACGTCGAAACCGTGCCGCACCAGCCAGTACGCCAGCGCGGGACCGCCGATGCTCGCGCCGCAGATCAGCACCTTCGCGTCGGTCATCGGGACTCTCCTTCGGATCGCCTGCTCCCGCCTACCTCCCGTAGGCTCGCGGGCCGCGCTGACCGCCCGCGCACGGCCGGCGCACCGCGCACTGACCGCGCCGCGCGATCATGAAGGCATGACGACGGGCGGGGCGGTCTACCTGATCACGGGCGTGCAGGCGTCCGGCAAGTCCACGGTGGCGCAGGCGCTGGCCGAGCGGTTGCCGAGGTCGGCGCATGTGCGGGGCGACGCGTTCCGGCGGTTCGTCGTGAACGGGCGCGCGGAGATGACGCCGGAGCCGTCGCCGGACGCCCTCGCGCAGCTCCGCCTCCGCTACCGGCTGGCCGCCCAGGCCGCCGACGCCTACGCCGACGAGGGCTTCACGGCCGTCCTCCAGGACGTGGTGCTGGGGGAGTGGCTGCCGTGGCTGGCCGGACGCGTCCGCACCCGCCCGCTGTACGTGGTGGTGCTCGCGCCCAGGGCGGAGGCCGTCGCCGCCCGGGAGGCGGGCCGCGCCAAACGCGCCTACGGAACGTTCACCGTCGCCCAGCTCGACCGGGGCCTGCGCGAGACGACCCCCCGCATCGGCCTCTGGCTCGACACCTCCGACCAGACCGTCGACGAGACCGTGGACGAGATCCTGGCGCGGGCCACCCCATACGCCTAGTGGTACGCCTAGTGCGCGCTGGGCAGGCGCGCCGGGCAGCCCGGTTCGCAGTGCCCGGCGTGCCAGGCCAGGCGCCGGGCGAACGAGCGCATCACCCGCCGCATGACGAAGCGCGCGATCGCCCCCGTGATCCGGTACTTCGGCTCGAACACCGCACGCCAGCGGACGAGCGTGTACGGGCCGTGGGGCTCCATCGTCACGTCGGCCCGGTAACCCCGCAGCGGCATCCAGGACACCACCACGTACCCGTAGTGCCGGGGCGGGTCGTACGCCACGACCTTCTCGCGCGCGCCCCCGATCTTCCGGATGGCGCCCACGCCGTTGGGCACCTCGTCGCCCTCGCGGATCCGGGTCGCGGCCGGGAAACGGCCCCACTCGTTCCACGCCTCCGCCACGCTGAGGTGCTTGAAGATCGCCTCGGCGGTCGCGGTGGACGTGGCGGTGGCCTCGACCTCGTACTGCATGCGCCCTCCCGTCACAAGGACAGGATGGACGCGAGAAGGCGTTCCTGGAAGGCCGTCACGTCACTGCCGACGGCGACCCTGACCGGACGGCGTTCGTCGTCGGCGGGCAGCGACCGGGCGTCCCACACGGTCGTGCCCCGGGTCAGCTCACCGCGCAGCTCCACGCGCACCGGCCGTTCGGCGTACTCGCCGAGCCCAGGGTCGACGGCCAGCATGGCGGCCAGCGCGTCGTGGATGACCGCGCCCCGGCGCTTGAGCGTCGGGGTGTAGGCCGTCACGTAGAACTCCAGGATCTTCGTGGCGAACCGGGCCGGCTCCGAGTCGTGCGCGGACAGGCGGTCCAGCCAGGCGTCGCCCACCGCGGTCGGGTGGGTGGCGTCCAGCGGGACCAGCACCATCGGCCAGTCCGCGGCGAACACCAGGTCGGCGGCCTCGGGGTCGTGCCAGATGTTGGCCTCGGCGTGCGTGGTGATGTTGCCCGGGTGGTCGAACGCGCCGCCCATGATGACCACCTCGCGCACCAGCGCCGGCAGCTCGGGGTCGAGCAGCAGGGCGGCGCCGAGGTTGGTCAGCGGCCCGGTGGCCAGCAGCGTCAGCTCTCCGGGCCGCGACCGGGCCAGCCGCACGATCTGCGCCGCCGCCGCCTCGTCCACCGGCCGCCCCGCCGGGTCGGGCAGCCCGGTGTCGCCGAGCCCGTCGGTGCCGTGCCAGTCCAGCGCGTAGTGCACGTCCTGCGCCATGGGACGGGCCGCGCCCACCGCCACCGGCACCTCGTGCAGACCCGCCAGCTCCAGCACCCGCAACGTGTTGAGGGCGCCGGAGTCCGGGTCGACGTTGCCGTGCACGGTGCCCACGCCCACCAGCTCCGCCTTCCCCTCGCGCACGAGGGACGCCAGGTAGAGCAGGGTGATCGCGTCGTCGATGCCGGTGTCGCAGTCGAACAGGATGGCGGGCACGGAACTCCTCGGAGGTTGTGCGGATCAGGCGGTGTCGACCACCTGGAAGGGCTCGGCCAGGCGGCCGTCCGGAAGGCCCGCGGCGGCCGCGTTGGCCCCCAGCCAGCCGCGCAGCATCTCGGCGAGGCCCTCGCCCATGTGCGCGGTCTGGGTGACGTGGGACTTCAACGCCGCCAGCTTACGGTCGAAATTGTCGGTGACGTCCACGTAGTGGTTGACGGTGGGACCGCCGCTGAGCCACACCTCCCGCGCCGTCCACGCCTCCAGGCCCTCGTCGGCCAGCAGCTCGGGGTAGGCGTAGGGGTTGCGCGCGTCGGGGTACACCGCGTCGAGGGCGGCCGCGCCCACCGCCCGGTGGTCGGGGTGGCTGGGGTAGATCCGCTCGTAGTTGCGTTCCGGGCTGGGCATCACGACGCGGTCGGGCCGCACCTGGCGGATCACCCGGGCGATGTCGCGGCGCAGGTCGAACGTCGGCTCCAGCAGCCCGTCGGGATAGCCGAGGAACCGCACGTCGTCGACGCCGACGCAGGCCGCCGCGGCGCGCTGCTCGTCGCGGCGCAGCGCGCCCATCTCCGCGCGGGTCATGCCGTCGTCGAACCCCCCGGCGTCGCCGTCGGTGACGATCAGGTACGTCACCTCGATGCCGCGGGAGGTCCAGCCGGCGATCGTCCCGGCCGCGCCGAAGTCGACGTCGTCCGGATGCGCCATCACCGCCAGGACGCGCCGCACCTCACTGTCGTCGAGCACATTCGTCACAAGATCACCCTAACCGGAGGTCGCGTGCCTGCCGCCATGGTCGCCACTCGGGCCTGGGACGCGCCAGCCCGCGAGGGTAAGGAACCGCACATGCGCAAACTCATCAACGCCCCGGCGGACGTGGTCGCCGACGCGCTGCGCGGCCTGGCCGCCGCGCATCCCTCGCTGCGGGTGGACCCGGAGGGCAGGACCGTCGTGCGGGCCGACGCGCCGCGCCCCGGGAAGGTCGCGCTGGTCTCGGGCGGAGGCTCCGGCCACGAGCCCCTGCACGCCGGGTTCGTCGGGTACGGCATGCTCGACGCGGCGGCGCCCGGGGAGGTGTTCACCTCGCCGGTGCCCGACCAGATCCTCGCCGCCACCCTCGCCGTGCACGGCGACGCGGGCGTGCTGCACGTCGTCAAGAACTACACCGGCGACGTGCTCAACTTCCGGGTGGCCGCCGAGCTGGCCGAGGACGAGGAGGTCGAGGTCGCCGCGGCGGTGGTGAACGACGACGTCGCCGTGGAGGACGCCGTGCACACCGCCGGGCGGCGCGGCACCGGCGGCACGCTGTTCGTCGAGAAGATCGCCGGGGCGCTGGCCGAGGAGGGCGCCCGCCTGGCACAGGTCGCGGACGTGGCGCGGGAGGTCAACGAGCGCACCCGCTCGTTCGGGGTGGCGCTGTCGTCCTGCACGGTGCCGGCCGTCGGGGAGCCCATGTTCCGGCTCGGCGAGGACGAGATCGAGCTGGGCATCGGCATCCACGGCGAGCCCGGCCGCGAGCGCGTCAGGATGATGCCGGCCGCCGAGATCGTGGACGTCGCGCTCACCGCGATCGACGCGGACGTGCCGCTGCGCGGCGCCGAGGTGCTGGTGCTGGTCAACGGCATGGGCGGCACCCCGCTGATGGAGCAGTACATCGCCTACGCGGCGGCGGCCGAGTGGCTGGAGCGGCACGGCGCCACCGTGGCGCGGAGCCTGGTCGGCGCGTTCGTCACCAGCCTGGAGATGGCCGGCTGCATGATCTCGGTGTGCCGCCTCACCCCCGAGCTGACCCGCCTGTGGGACGCCCCCGTCGAGACCCCCGCGCTGAGGTGGGGCCGGTGAACGTCCTGGAATGGATGCGGCGGGCGGCCGAGATGATCGCGGCGGAGGCCGAGCGGCTGTCCCGGCTGGACGCGGCCATCGGCGACGGCGACCACGGCCACAACCTCGACCGCGGGTTCGCCGCGGCCGTGGAGGCGCTGCCGGAGAACGCCACGCCCGGCCGGGCGCTGGTCCTGGCGGGACGGGCGATCGTGTCCAGGACCGGCGGGGTGTCCGGCCCGCTGTACGGGATGGCGGTGCGCCGGGCGGGCAAGGAGCTGGGCGACGCCACGGAGGTCGACGCGGCCAGGCTCGGCGCCGCGCTGCGGGCCGCGCTGGGGTGCGTCCAGGAGCTGGGCGAGGCCGAGGAGGGCGAGAAGACGATGGTGGACGCGCTGGCCCCCGCCGTCGCCGCCTACGAGCAGGCCCTGGCGGCCGGGGGCGACCTGGCGGCGTGCGCGCGGGCGGCGGCGGACGCGGCCGAACGCGGCGCGCAGGCCACGGTGCCGATGCAGGCCCGCAAGGGCCGTGCCAGCTATCTGGGCCGGCGCAGCATCGGGCACCTGGATCCCGGCGCCGTGTCCACCGCCCTCCTCATCCGGGCGCTCGCCGACGTGGCGTCCGAAGACGCCTGAGGGGGCCGGGATGGTCGGGATCGTGGTGATCGCGCACAGCCGGACGCTGGCCGAGGGCGTCGCCGAGGTGGCACGGGCGATGGGCGTCGGCAAGGCCGTCGTGGAGCCCGCCGGCGGTGACGTCCACGGCGGCCTGGGCACCAGCATGGAGCGGCTGGAACGGGCGGTGCGCGCGGCCGACGGCGGCGACGGCGTGGTGGTGCTGGCCGACCTCGGCAGCTCCGTCCTGACGGCCAAGGCGTTCGTGGCGGACGCCGGGACCGGCGTCGTCCTCGCCGACGCGCCCCTGGTGGAGGGCGCCGTCGCCGCCGCGTCGATGGCCGCCACCGGGGCGGACCTGCGCACCGTCGTCCAGGCGGCCGAGGCCGCCCGAGGGCACCGCAAGACCTGATCACAAGCCTGGTCGCAAGACCTGGTCGCAGGACCGCCGGGGCGCCGCCGGACCCGAGCGAAAGGACGAGAACGTCGGACGGGCGCCGTACACTCGCACATGATGTCGAACACGCATGCCCATCCCCTGTTGGACGGCCTGAACCCGCAGCAGCGCGCCGCGGTCGTGCACTCCGGAAGCCCGCTGCTGATCGTCGCGGGCGCCGGGTCGGGCAAGACGCGCGTGCTCACCCACCGCGTCGCCCACCTGCTGGCCGAGCGGGACGTGCATCCCGGGCAGATCCTGGCGATCACGTTCACCAACAAGGCCGCCGCGGAGATGCGCGAGCGCGTGTCGGCGCTGGTGGGGCCGCGGGCCGGCGCCATGTGGGTGATGACCTTCCACTCGGCGTGCGTGCGGATCCTGCGCCGCGAGGCCAAGCGGCTCGGTTTCCCCTCCAGCTTCTCGATCTACGACCAGGCCGACGCGCAGCGGCTGATGGCCCTGGTCTGCCGCGAGCTCGACCTGGACCCCAAGCGCTACCCGCCCCGCTCGTTCAGCGCCCAGGTGTCCAACCTGAAGAACGAGCTGATCGACTACGAGACGTTCAAGTCCCGGGCCGGCTCGCACATGGAGCAGACGCTCGCCGAGGCCTACGAGATGTACCAGGCGCGGCTGCAGCAGGCCGGCGCCATGGACTTCGACGACCTGATCATGCTGACGGTCAACCTGCTGCAGGCGTTCCCGGAGGCCGCCGAGCACTACCGGCGCCGGTTCCGGCACGTGCTGGTCGACGAGTACCAGGACACCAACCACGCCCAGTACGAGCTGGTGCGCGAGCTGACCGCGCCGGTCGAGGGGGTCGGCCCGGCCGAGCTGTGCGTGGTGGGCGACGCCGACCAGTCGATCTACGCCTTCCGCGGCGCCACCATCCGCAACATCCTGGAGTTCGAGCGCGACTACCCGGACGCCACGACGATCCTGCTGGAGCAGAACTACCGCTCCACCCAGACGATCCTGTCGGCGGCCAACGCGGTGATCGAGCGCAACGCCGACCGCAAGCCCAAGAAGCTGTGGTCCGACCAGGGCGAGGGCCACCCGATCGTCGGCTACGTGGCCGACAACGAGCACGACGAGGCCGCGTTCGTCGCGCACGAGGTCGACCGGCTCACCGACGCGGGCGACGCCCGCCCCGGCGACGTGGCGGTGTTCTACCGCACCAACGCCCAGTCGCGCGTGTTCGAAGAGGTGTTCATCCGCGTCGGCCTGCCCTACAAGGTCGTCGGCGGCGTCCGCTTCTACGAGCGCAAGGAGGTCCGCGACCTGCTGGCCTACCTGCGCGTCCTGGTCAACCCTGAGGACACCGTCTCGCTGCGGCGCATCCTGAACGTGCCCAAGCGCGGCATCGGCGACCGCGCCGAGGCGTGCGTCGAGGCGTACGCCTCCCGCGAGCGGATCTCGTTCTGGCAGGCGCTGCGCCGTCCCGAGGACGTGCCGGGCATGGCCACCCGCTCCATCAACGCCGTCCGCGAGTTCGTGGCGCTGCTGGAGGAGCTGCGCGGCGAGGTCCCCGACCGCACCCCGGCCGAGATGATCGAGTCGGTGCTGCGCAAGAGCGGCTACCTGGCCGAGCTGCAGGCGTCCAAGGACCCCCAGGACGAGACCCGCGTGGAGAACCTGCACGAGATGGAGGCCGTCGCCCGCGAGTTCGAAGATCGACTGGACGAGGAGCCCGCCCAGGGGCGCCTGGTCGACTTCCTGGAGCAGGTGGCCCTCGTCGCCGACGCCGACTCCATCCCCGGCGGCGCCAAGAGCGCCCCGCTGCCGCCCGGCGAGCAGCCCGAGGAGACCGACCAGGGCGTCGTCACCCTGATGACCCTGCACACCGCCAAGGGCCTGGAGTTCCCGGTGGTGTTCCTCACCGGCATGGAGGACGGCGTCTTCCCGCACCTGCGCGCCATGAGCAACCCCAAGGAGCTCGAGGAGGAGCGCCGCCTCGCCTACGTCGGCATCACGCGCGCCCGCCAGCGGCTCTACCTGACGCGTGCGGCGATGCGCAGCTCGTGGGGCGCGCCGCAGGTCAACCCGGCGTCCCGGTTCCTGGCCGAGGTGCCCGGCAACCTGCTGCGGTGGGAGCGCGCGGCGTCGTCCACCTCGTCCCCGGCCATGGCGTCGCTGGCGGCCCGTCCCGGCACGCGGTCGCCGGGCAACCGCGCCGTCCCGTCGCTGTCCCCGGGCGACAAGGTCACCCACGACTCGTTCGGGCTCGGCACGGTCGTCTCGGTGGACGGCGCGGGCGAGCGGGCCGCGGCCAGCATCGACTTCGGCGGCGAGTACGGGGTCAAGCGCCTCGTCCTGCGCTACGCCCCCGTCGAGAAGCTCTAGCGTTCGGCGTGGCGGGCCGGCTCGGGCAGTCCGAGCCAGCGTGCCGCGGCGGCGCGCAGGGCGTCCAGTTCCGCGGTGTCCGGACGGGGGGACGACGACGCCCACGCCACATGGCAGTCGGGCCGCAGCAGCAGCGCCGTGACGGACACGGCGTCGGGATCTTCGGGGCGCGCGGCGACCACTTGCACGCGGCCGTCCCAGCCGGAGGTCTCCCGCGCCGCCGACGCGTCCTCGGTCAGGTCGATGAGCAGGGGCCGCGCGGTCGCGGTCAGCTCCGCGAGCCGGACGGCGCCGGCCGGCGTGCGTAGATCGAGGTCGGGGGCGAAACGGCCGGTCAGCGGATGCGCGTCGGCCGCGCCCATGTCGTAGCGGACGTCGGAGCCCGCGGTGAGGGCGGCCAGGCGCGCCACGGTGCCGGGGTCGGCCAGCAGTTCGGCGAACAGCTCGCGCAGCTCGGTGACGTCGCTTCCCGGCGCGGTCAGAGCGGCCTGCGCCTGCGCCAGCATGGCCATGCGGCGCGCGGCGGGGCGGCGTTCGGCGTCGTAGCTGTCCAGCAGCCCGGGCGGGTCGGCGTCACGGACCGCCGCGGCGAGCTTCCAGCCCAGGTTGACCGCGTCCTGCAGGGCCAGGTTCAGGCCGGAGCCGCCCGACGCGCTCACGTGCGCGGCGTCGCCGACGAGGAAGACCCGGCCGGCGCGGAAGCGTTCGGCCAGCCGGGTGTTGCCGCCGCTCAGCCGGCGCAGCACGTGCGGCCCGTCCCCGGCGGGCGGGTCGAACGGCACGTCGGCGCCGAGGACGCGGCGGACGCTGGCGCGCAGCTCGTCCAGGGTCATCGGGCCCTCGGGCTCGGGCTGGTCCCACTCGGTGGTGCTGACCAGCGGCGGACGCCCGGGGAACGGCGCGTAGGAGAAGGTGCCGTGCTCGGTGCGGCGCGGCAGGAACGGCGGGACGGGCCCGTATCCGGGCACGTCCAGCGCGCCCGTCGCCGGGTCGATCCAGCCCGCGGGGACGGTGACGTGCGCCGTCCGGCTGGTCGTCCGGTCATAGGTGATCCCGGGGAAGCCGATGCCGGACCGCTTGCGGGTGACGCTGTGAGCCCCGTCCGCGCCGACCAGGTAGCGGGCGCGGACACGGTACGGGCCGTCGGGGCCCTCGACCTCGGCGGTGACCGCGTCGTCGTCCTGGGCGAACGCGACGAGCCGGTGCCCGCGCCGTATCTCGGCGCCGAGGTCGGCGGCGCGTTCCTGCAGCACCTGCTCGATGTGCCGCTGCGTGGCGGGCAGCGCGTAGAGCGGGCTCTCGTCCAGCAGGCTCAGGTTCAGCGGCATCGCGGCGAACATGAAGTACGCCGAGTTCGGCTGCGGCGGCCCGGGCGCTCCGGCGAGCCGCTCGTACAGGCCCCGGCGGTCGACCATCCGCACGACCTGCCCGAGCAGCCCGTTGGCCTTGGGCACGCCGCTCGGCTCGGGCAGGCGCTCCAGCACCAGCGGCCGCACCCCGGCCAGGCGCAGCTCGCAGGCCAGCATCAGCCCGGTCGGGCCGCCTCCGACGATGACGACATCGGTGTTCATCGGTCTCCTCCTGGGGCGGGCAGGCCCGCGGTCAGCCGGTCGAACGCCTCGCGCAGCACGGGGCCGAGCGGCGTCGGCTCGTCGGCGCGCAGGCAGTGCTCGGTCGCCACGCCGATGGCCGCGCAGACCGCGGCGGCGGCGAGCTTGGGGTACAGGTCGCGGTCGGGGTTCAGGCCGGTGCGCTCGGCGATCGCCGCGGCCAGCTCGTCCTGGGCGGCGGCGTTGGCCTTGACGATCTCGCCGTGCAGCGCCGGGTCGGCCAGCATGAGCCGCACCGCGTCCTGCCAGCGGCGGTCGTGGGCCAGGCCGCCGCGCGGGGCGGAGTCGGCGGGCGCGAACTCGGCGAGCACCGCGCCCGTGATCGAGTCCCACAGCGGCTCACCGGCCGGACGCGCGCGCAGCTCGTCGGCGATCCGCAGCACCCGGTCGACATGGCGGGACGCCACCGCCTCGGCCTTGCCGGAGAAGTAGTTGCGGAAGGTGCGCGGCGAGACGTTCGCGGCGGCGGCGATGTCGTCCACCGTGACCTTGTCCCAGCCGCGTTCCACGCACAGCCGGATGGCCGCCATGCTCAGCGCGCTCCGCGTCTCACGCCGCTTGCGCTCCCGCAACCCCAAGGCCGCGTCCTCGCCCACGAATCGCTCATGACTCACACCCCCGACCCTAACCAAAACTTTGCCACATCGGCAATCTTTCCAAACCGGCAGATTTATGAGGGGCGCGGTGGGGTGGATCGGGGGCGGATCGCGGTCGTGGTGATCGAACACAGCCACTTGCCGGCCGTTGAACGTCGGGACGGGTGGCTGGGGCTGGTCAGGTGGTGGTGGGGCGGCGGAGTAGCAGGTTCACGGCGACCAGGTCGAGCACGGTCCGGTCGTCCTCGGTGAGGAGTTCGCCTCGGGTGCGGACGATTCCGCGGTCGGGCTTGGACCGCGACGGCCGGGTGTCCAGGACGGTGGCGCGCAGCCGCACCGTGTCACCGGGACGCAGCGGCGCGGGCCAGCGCAGCTCGTCCAGGCCGGGGGAGGCGAGGCTTGCCACCCGGGAGAGGTAGTGGTCGGCGAAGATCCGCATGAAGATGCCGCCGGTGTGCCAGCCGCTGGCGATCAGCCCGCCGAACGGCCCGCCGGCCGCGTACGCGGGGTCCACGTGGATCGGCTGCGGGTCGAAGCGTTCGGCGAACTCCAGGATCTCCGCCTCGCCGACCGTCACGGTGCCGTACTCGTACACCGCGCCCGGCACGTAGTCCTCGAAGTAGCGGTCGTCGATCGGAGTGGAGAAGTCCCCGTTCAGCGGCTTTGTCATGGGCACAAGAATGCCGTTCACCGGCCGGGCGCGGCGAGGCGCTCCAGCCACTCGGCCAGCAGTGCCCGTTCGGCCGGGCTGAGCGGGTCGTCCGCCGACGCGGCGGCGAGTTCGGCGCGCAACGCCATCGCCTGCGCGGCCAGGGGCCTGGACCCGGTGCTCTCCTCGGCGGTCGTGATGGCCGCGATCATCGCCTCCCGGGTGCGGGTGGACAGGTCGCCGCCCGCCGCGTCCGGATCGTTGATCAGCGTGAGCACGACGCCGACGCCCGCCGCGTGCACCATCCGGGCCGCGACCTCGGGCGGGACGGTCAGGCGTCCGGCCCTGGCGATGCCGGTGACGATCTCCAGCAGGAGCCGCTCGCTCTCCCGGGCGGCGGCGGAACGGTGACCGGACGGGGCGGACCCGTACATCACCACGTAGAGGGCGGGGTTCTTCAGGCCGAACTCCACGTGCAGGTCCCAGCCGTCGCGCAGCCGCTTGAGGGGGTCGGCGGGGATGAGCATGGCCCGCTTCTCGGCCACGTACGTCTCGAAGCCGTGGGCCGCGACCGCCTCCAGCAGCCCGCGCTTGTCGCCGAAGTGGTGGTAGAGCGTGGGGGCGCCGACCCCCGCGGCCTGGCAGATCGCCCTGGTAGAGACCGGTTCGCTTCCCGACTCGGCCAGCAGCGTGGCGGCCGCGTGCAGGATCCGCTCCCGGGTATCGCCGTCCTTGCCGTCCTTCACGGACGCCAGTCTAGAGCAGTGCTCTACCGTTCTTCATGTAACGCTACTACACAAGTTGATGTATCGTCGTTTTCGAAACAACGCGTTCACTCGAAGGAGTCACTGATGCGTGCAGCCGTTATGACCGCGCCGGACACGCCGCTGACGATCGAGGACCGGCCGGTCCCCGAGCCGGGCCCCGGCGAACTGCTGATCAGGGTGGTCGCCTGCGGGATGTGCCACTCGGAGGTCGTCCAGTGGCACGGCCACCACGTGTTCGGCCGCTTCCCGGTGGTGCCGGGCCACGAGATCAGCGGCGTCGTGGAGGCCCTCGGCCGGGACGTCGACTTCCCGGCCGTCGGTACGCGGGTGGGCGTGCCGTTCCTGTACGACTCGTGCGGCCACTGCGACATGTGCGTGCGCGGTGACCAGATTCTGTGCCGCGACAAGCGGGCCACCGGGCTGAGCGTGGACGGCGGCTACGCCGAATACGTGATCGTCAAGGCGGGGTACGCGACCCCGATCCCCGACGGGCTGGACCCGGTCGCCGCCGCCCCGCTGATGTGCGCGGGCATCACCGGCTTCAACGGCCTGCGCCAGGGCGGCGTCCGTCCCGGCTCGAAGGTGGCCGTGCTGGGCACCGGCGGCGTCGGCACCATGGCGATCCGCTTCGCCGCGGCGATGGGCGCCCGCGTCGCGGTCGTCTCCCGTGGCCGGCACAGCGAGGACGAGGCCAAGCGCCTCGGCGCCGAACTGTTCGTGGCCACCGACGAGCAGGACCCGGCCGAAGCCCTGCGCGCCTGGGACGGCGGCGCCGACCTCGTCCTCAACACCACACCCGCCAACGCCGCGGCCGAGGCCGCCCTCGGCGGCATCGCCCCCGACGGCACCCTCCTCATGCTGGGCTACGGCCAGGCGCCGCTGAGCATCCCGCCGGTGGTGCTGGTGGTGAACCGGATCCGGGTCATGGGCATGCCGTCAGGCTCCCCGCACGACCTGCGCGACACCCTCGCCTTCGCCGCCGCGCACGGCATCGTCCCGGAGAGCACGCCGATCCCCTTGGAGGAGGCCCCCGCCACCCTCGCCGCGATGGCCGACGGCACCGCCCGGGGCCGCCACGTCATCACCTTCCCTTGACCCGCAGCGGTGGTGGGAACGGCTCGGCCGTTCCCACCACGTCATCCTGGCGGGGCGTTGCTCTCTTCCTAGACTCTTGATCTAGATATAGACGTGGTAGTCTAAATGTGCTGATCGCCACTGAGGTGCCCGCACGTTCGCGCTCGGATCGCGAGTCCGCGGGACGCCGACGACCCAGGCGGCGGCACTCACCGCACCCCTCCACGGGGATGCGGCCCGGCGTCGGCCGTCCCGGGGAGGGATCTGTGAGCGAGGCAATGGAAGACGATGAGCGCCGCCAACGGTCCGGCGAGGACGTCATCGATGAGCGGGACGCCGACGAGCACCTGATCCGCGAGGCGGAGAAGATCGCTGTCGCGTTGGGCAGGATGTTCCCCGGCCTGTGCGAGGTCGTCCTGCACGACCTGCGTGATCCCGCGAACGCCATCAGGGTGATCGAGAACAACCTGTCCGGTCGTCAGGTCGGCGACTCGGCCACCGAACTGGGGCTGCGGCGTATCAGCGACCCCGGGTATCCGAGCGTCGTCCAGAACTACGCCAACCGGTTTCCGGACGGACGTCCCGCGAAGAGCACGTCGATCGGCATCAAGAACTCCTCCGGGCGGTACGTCGCGGCGCTGTGCCTCAACCTCGACATCTCCGTGCTCTCGCCGCTGACGCTGACCCTGTCCAACCTCGTCGCGACGGAGACCGGCCATCGTGACGAGCCGCTCGAAACGCTGCGCGACCGCAACGCGCGAGAGCTCCGCCGCGCCGTCGAGAGCCTCTCCGCGGAGCGCGCCGCCACCCCCAGGGCCCTGTCCAGGGAAGCGAAGAAGGAAGTGGTCAGGAAGCTGCGGGAGGACGGCTACTTCGAGTCCCGCGACGCCGCGCAGACGATCGCCGATCTGCTCGGGATATCCCGAGCCACCGTCTACAACTACGCGAAGTGAGGTCGGGAGCCATGTGCCGTATGACC
Source organism: Actinomadura sp. NPDC047616 (assembly GCF_040642915.1). Classification (NCBI taxonomy): domain Bacteria; kingdom Bacillati; phylum Actinomycetota; class Actinomycetes; order Streptosporangiales; family Thermomonosporaceae; genus Actinomadura; species Actinomadura sp. NPDC047616. The sequence goes on along the minus strand of NZ_JBEYTB010000011.1, from coordinate 155,990 downwards.
CCTCACAGCGCTTTCACCCGGGGCCCGGCCCTCCTGGAACGAGCCCTCCTGGAACGAATGGGCATCACACTGTGACCACCTCCGCCGCCCTCCTCACGCTGAACGACCCGGACACCCCGTTCGCGGTGGTCGACGTCCACCGAGCACGCCGGAACGCGCGGCGGCTCGAATCCAGGCTCGACCGGCTCGGGGTCCGGCTGCGGCCCCACGTGAAGACCGCGAAGTCCCTTCCCGTGGCCGCCCTGATGCAGCCCGGCGGCCCCGGCCCGATCACTGTCTCCACCCTCGCCGAGGCCGAGGCGTTCGCCGACGGCGGTTACACCGACATCACCTACGCCGTCGGCATCGACCCGCACAAGCTGCCGCGCGTTCTGGCGCTCCTGCGCCGGGGCGTCACGCTGCGGGTGCTGCTGGACAGCCCCGAACAGGCCACCGCCATCGCCCGAACCGCGCGCGAGGCCGGGACGCGGATCCCGGCCCTGATCGAGGTGGACTGCGACGGCCACCGAGGGGGCGTCACCGTCGACGACCCGTCCCTGGTCGGCATCGGGCGGACGTTGCACGACGCCGGTTGCCTGTCGGGGGTGCTGGTCCACGCCGGAGAGTCCTACTTCGCCACGACCCCGTCCGACCGGCGGAAGGCCGCGGCGAACGAACGCGACGCCGCGGTGGCCGCCGCGGACCGTCTGCGCGTCGAAGGGTTCCACGTCGACACGGTGAGCGTGGGCTCCACCCCCACGGCGCACGCCGCCGAGGATCTCACCGGCGTCACCGAGGTCCGCGCCGGCAACTACGTCTTCTTCGACCTCGTCATGGCCGGTCTCGGCGTCTGCCGACTCGACGACCTCGCCCTCTCGGTGGTCGTCACCGTCATCGGGCACCGGCCCGAGCACGGCTGGATCCTCACCGACGGCGGCTGGATGGCCATGTCGCGGGACCGCGGGACCGCCGACCAGGCCCAGGACCAGGGGTACGGCCTCGTCACCGACGTGCGGGGGAACCTGCTGCCCGGCCTGGTCATGTCCGGCGCGAGCCAGGAACACGGCATCCTCACCGCCCGCGACGGGCACGCCCTGCCGGACCTGCCCATCGGGACCAGGCTGCGCGTCCTGCCCAACCACGCGTGCGCCACCGCCGCCCAGCACCGCGGATACCACGTCGTCGACAGCGGCGAACCGGACGCCGGCGGGTCCGCACCGGCGGTGCGGGCGGTCTGGGAGCGCGTCGGAGGCTGGTGAGCCCCAGCCGTCCTCAAAGGCCGGTGAGCCCGAGCCGTCCCCGAAGGCCGGTGAGCCCGAGCCGTCCCGGAACGACATGTCAGGAGCATCATGACCACCGACAGGCCCGCCCTGATCGATCGCGCCGGCCGCCGCTACCCGATCGACGAGCCGCGCTGGTGCGGTGACGACGGATCACCGCTGCTGGTGGAACCCCTGCCCGGCATCACCCGCGAGCGGATCGACCCCGGGATCCCCTCGCAGTGGCGCTACGCCGCCGCACTCGCGCTGCCCGACACTCCCGCCGTGAGCCTGGGCGAGGGGCGGACCCCGCTGCTGCCCCGCCGCCTGGGGGGACTCGACGTCGCCGTCAAGGTGGAGACCGCCAACCCCACCGCCAGCTTCAAGGACCGAGGCACCTCGGTGATGATCAGCACCCTGCGCAGCCAGGGCGTCCGCGCCGTCCTGGAGGACTCCAGCGGCAACGGCGGCTCCTCCGTCGCCGCCTACTGCGCGGCGGCCGGGATCGACGCGCGGATCCTCGCCCCGGAGGCGACGTCGCCGGCCAAGATCCTGCAGAGCAGGATCCACGGCGCGTCGGTCGAGCTCGTGCCGGGCAGCCGGCAGGACACCGCGGACGAGGCGCTGCGCCGGTCCGCCGAACGCTTCTACGCCAGCCACAACTGGCATCCCCACTTCATCGAGGGCATCAAGCTCATCGCCTACGAGATCTGGGAGGACATGGGGTTCACCGCCCCGTCCGCCGTGGTCGTCCCGGCCGGTGCCGGGAGCCTCGTGCTGGGGTGCGCGGCGGGCTTCGGCGAGCTCTACCGGTCCGGTGAGATCGCGCGGATGCCGCGTCTGCTCGTCACGCAGCCGGAACGGTGCAGCCCGCTGGTCCGGGCGTTCGCCTCCGGTGCGGACGGCGTCGAACCGGCCGAGTGGGCCCCGACGCTCGCCGAAGGGACCGCGATCGCCCGCCCCGTCCGGGACCGGGAGGTACTGCGCGCGATCCGCGACACGGCGGGCGCGATGACGGCGGTGGCCGAGGAACGCCTGCGCCCGGCGACGCTCGCCCTGGCCAGGACCGGCCTCTACGCCGAACCCACCAGCGCCCAGGTGGTGCCCGGCGTCGAGCAGTTCGCGCGCGACGGCCACCTCACCCGCGACGACGACATCGTCGTCGTCCTGACCGGCTCGGGACTCAAGGCGAGCGCCGCGATGGCCCGGCTCCTGGACGCCGAACCTGACCGGTGATCGGCCGCCCCTACGCTCGTGGAGATGCGACTCGACCTCATCACGATCGTGGTGGACGACTACGACCGGGCCATCGAGTTCTTCACCCGCGCACTGGGATTCGACCTGGTCGAGGACTCGCCGTCCCTGACCAATGACGGCCGTCCCAAACGGTGGGTCGTCGTCCGGCCGCCGGGTGCCGAGACCGCCGTGCTGCTCGCCCGAGCCGACGGCGACCGCCAGGCGGCCGCCGTCGGAAACCAGACGGGCGGCCGCGTCGGTTTCTTCCTCCGTGTGGACGACTTCGACACCGCCTACGCACGCATGACGGCCGCCGGCGTCGAGTTCGTCAGCCCGCCCCGCACCGAGCCCTACGGCCGGGTCGCCGTCTTCCGCGACATCGCCGGCAACCTCTGGGACCTGCTCGGTCCCGCCTGACGGCCTCACGCGGCGGCGGCCCGGTCGTGCCACCGTGACCCGCCGCGTCATGGCGGTACGGGCGGAGGCTGCCCGTCCGTGCCGATGGCGTCCTCGGCATGGCCGGTGGACCGTCCGGGATCAGGACGGCTCTTCGTAGGTGATGTCGTGTTTGGCGGCGATGGGGTTGAGTTTGTGCGCGTCGAGCTTCCCGCCCGTGGTGATGTGCGGCCTGGCCTCGATGAGGTCCTCGACGAAGACGGGCCGTCGCCGACGTGACCGCGAACGCCAGATCGTGCCCTGGTAGTCCCGCGCTGCCCTCGCTCGGGTCACGGGGGCCTGGGCCGCCGGTTACGGCCGGTTGCTCCCGCTGGTGCCCCGCAACTCACGGAAGGCTTCTCTGAGTTCGGAGACCAGGAGGTCCGGCTGCTCCAAACCGGGGAAGTGCCCGCCGCGGTCCAGTTCGTGCCACGATCGGAGATCGCGGTAGCGTCGTTCGGCCCAGCGGCGCGTCGTCGGCCACGGCTCGGCCGGGAACAGCGAGCAGGCCGTCGGTACGGTCACCGGCTGCGCGTTCTCTTCCTCCGCGCTGAGCGGTACCCACCGCATCGCCTCCCAGTACCAGCGAGCGCTGGAGGCGCCGGTCCCGGTCAGCCAGTACAGGGCGATGCCGTCCACCTGTTGCCGCAAGCTCAGTCCGCCTCCGGCCTCGGGCCGGGTGTCCGCGTAAGCGGCGAACTTCTCACCGAGCCACGCGGCCAGGCCGGAGGGCGAGTCGAGCAGGGAGTAGCCCAGGGTCTGCGGGCGGGTGCTCATCAGCATCCCGAAGCCGTATCCGTCCGCCAGGTGCAGGTCGCGCCGGTCCAGGACGCGTTGTTCCGCCTCGGTCGGCGAAGTCCGGTCCTCCGGCAGGGGAGAGGCCAGCGGCATCGTCAGGTGCAGGCCCGCGATGCGCTCCGGAACCAGGCGCGCCAGTTCGGTGCTCACATACGCGCCCCAGTCTCCGCCGTGGGCGGCGAACCGTTCGTAGCCGAGGGCGCTCATCAGCTCGGCCCACGCTCGTGCGGTACGGCCGGGGTTCCAGCCCTGTTCACGTGGACGGTCGCTGAACCCGAAGCCCGGCAGCGCCGGCACCACCACGTGGAAGGCGTCGTCCGCGGAACCGCCGTGAGCGACGGGGTCACTAAGCGGCCCGAGCACATCCTCGAACTCGAATACCGAACCCGGCCAGCCGTGCGTCAGCAGCAGGGGGAGTGCCGTGGGCTCCGGTGAACGCACGTGCCAGAACGCGATGCGCAGCCCGTCGATGTGGGCGCGGTACTGCGGAATCGCGTTCCACTGTTCTTCCCTTTTCCGCCAGTCGTAATGACGCCATGCGTCCAGCAACGCGCTCATCCGGTGCAGTTCGATGCCTTGCGACGGGTCCGGCACCGTCTCCGGCTCCGGGAGCCGGGTGCGCTCCAGGCGGGCACGCAGGTCGGCCAAATCCTCGTCGGGGACGTGGATCGTGAACGGCTCGATTTCAGTCATCGCGATGACCTCCTCCCGTCGCGTGCGGAATGGAGATGTGCGATGTGGAACACCGCCTGATCGGCGGCAACTTTTCGCGTGTACGGCACGGCCCCGAGCCTAGGGACGTCGTGACCGCGAAGCCCATGTGCGAGGTTGCGGAGACAGCGGTCAGGAATTGCGGTACGCCGACGGCCGCATGCCGGTTTCGCGCAGGAACGCCGCCGAGAGGGCCCCGGGACTGGCGAAGCCGCAGCGTGGCGCGATCTCGGCGATCGGCAGGTCGCTGTTCCGCAGCAGGCGCTGCGCCTCCTCGATGCGCAGCCGGGTCAGATAGCGGTGCGGTGTCTCGCCCGTCGCCGCCTTGAAGACACGCACGAGGTGGTAAACGCTGAGGTAGACCTCGCCGGCGAGGTCGGCCAGGGTGAGCGGCTCGGCCAGCCGGTCGCGCATGAGCGCGATGACCGTCCGGACCCGCGTGTCGTCCCGTACCGGCACGCGCGGATCGGACCGCCCGCGATGGTGCGTGAGAAGGCGGACGGCCAGAAAGGCCGCCGCGGACTCCGCGTAGAGATCCCCGACCTCGTCCGCCGTGCCCAGGGCGCGCATGATCTCGTCGATGAGCGGGTCACCCGCCGCCACGGACGCGGCCATGCTCTCGTAGTCCACCGCATGCCCGCCCAGTTGCGCCGCGGTCCGTTCGACGGTGCCCCACGGGATATGGACCTGCACACTTCGCATCGGCCCGTCCGCCCGATAGCGGCGAAGCGCGGGCCGGCCGGGAACGCTCAGCTCAAGCCGCCCCGGGGACCAGGTGTGACGACTCCAACGGCCGCCGGTCCGCGTCTCCATCTCCGCGTGGCCTGCTTCGGCCAATACCAGGTGCAGGTCCGCCGTGCCCGGCAACTCCAAATCCTCGACCACGGGAGCGTGATCGAACCGCTGAACGAGCAACGACCGCCAGCCGACGTCCCAGCTGCAACGCGTCCGCCGCACATAGCGATCCATGTCGATACCGGCATACGGCTGGAAGTCGAAATGAACGGAGTCGAACACCATGCACCCGAGCGTAGAGCCGGCTTCCGAACTCCATAACGAACAAGGACCGCCCCGGCCCGGCCGCCCCTCCCGGCGAATGACGAGCGGCACCATCTGGTGCCGCGAACTCTTCAGCGGGACCGCCCCCCGTCGCGATCCCCGCTCCGGCCGCCATCCGGATCTGGCGCGCCGCCCCCTTTCGCCGAGTTCGGAGGCCCGGCGACAGGCCCATCGAAGATCCGTGACCTGCCAGACGCCTGTTGTTCCTGTGGATGCAGGCGGCCCACTCGGCGGGGTCAGTTCGAGGACGGGCCCATGCTGTGATGCCAGCGGGAGCCACCGCTGAAGGGCTGGGCCCGACAGATATCGATGCCACCGCGTGCGGCGCCCGATGATCGGATTTCGGCTCCGCCGGAGGGCGCGCCGCCGGTTCCTGGAGCTGCTGGCCGAGGGGGAAGGCCCTGAATCCTTCCTCAACCCCGCATGAGAAACCCCGACGGCCCGAGGCCGACGCGTGGTTCACCGACGTCCTCCGCACTCGGCTGTACAAACCCGCCTGCCTGCGCATGGCGGCACGGCGGCCGCCGCAGATCTTCGCTCGGGAGCAACACCGCCGCCCTCGGGAAGCCTGTGACGGGCCCCGTCCGGCTGGAGCCACGAGCCGACGCCCTGACCGCCGAGGCGACCGGTCGGCGGCAGGCCGCGAAGCCGACGTTCGTCGCGCCCTGCCGCCGATCATGCTCTCAGCGACACCGCGGTGGCCGTCTCAACCGGTGACCGATCTCAGGAGTGTCGCGGCGTGACGATGGGTGTCTAGCCTTCCGGGAAGAAGAGGAACAGCGTGCAGCCCGTCGTCGTCTGCGGGACATGTGAGGAACCCGCGGGGGCGTGGATGAAGGACCCGGCCGGGTAGTCCCGCTCCCCGTCGTTGAAGACGCCGGAGACCACGAAGACCTCCTCGGGACCCGGCTCATGGACGTCGACTCCCTGCCAGCACGTGTTCGCGTCCATCTGGAGCACGAAGGCCTTCGCGCCGTTGTCCCCCTGCCACAGCGGCCGCAGACGGATGCCTGGGAACAGTTCGCGGACCGGCGCGTCCTCGACGGTGGACCACACATAGCCAGACGTGTTCTGTTCTGTCGCCATGGGGCCAGCCTGGCGGCCGGCCGTCGCGCCGCCGAGTGTCAGGAAAGACATCATCCGGTACTTTTCTGCCATGCATCGGGTGACGGCGCTCGTCCGCCCCTCGCAATCGACCTTCGAACTCGCCTGCGCGGCCCAGGTGTTCGGCATCGAGCGGCCAGGACTTCCCGTGCGATACGCCTTCAACGTGTGCACAGAGCGCCCTGGTCCGGTCGCGACGCGCGCCGGTTACGACATGCTCGTGACCGACGGGCTGGACGCACTCGACCAGGCGGACACCGTGGTCATCCCGGGTTGGCTGCCGCCCGAGGAGCCCCCCTCACCTGCGGTCATGCAGGCCCTGTGCCGCGCGCACTCCCGCGGAGCGCGGTTGGTCAGCATCTGCTCCGGCGCCTTCGCGCTGGCGCACGCCGGTCTGCTGGACGGACGGCGGGCGACCACTCACTGGGCCCTGGCGGACGAGCTCGCCGCGCGCTTCCCGCACATCCAGGTCGACCCGGACGTGTTGTACGTGGACCACGGTGACGTGGCCACCAGCGCCGGAGCCGGGGCCGGCATCGACCTGTGCATGCACCTGGTCCGCAGCGACCAGGGCGCCCGGTACGCCGCGCATATCGCCCGGACGATGGTCATGCCGCCCCACCGCGAGGGCGGTCAGCTGCAGTACTCGGCGCCGCCACACCCCGCCCAAATCGACGGCACCCTCGCGCCTTTGCTGGAGTGGATCACCCGGAGACTCAGCGAACCGATCACCATCGAGAGCATGGCCGCGCAGGCGGGCGTGTCGGCGCGCACCCTCGCCCGCCGGTTCGCCGACCAGCTCGGCACCAGCCCCGGGCAGTGGCTGCTCGCCCAGCGGATCGCCGCCGCCCAGGACCTGCTGGAGTCCACCGACCTCCCCTTGGACGCCATCGCCCGCCGCGTCGGTCTCTCCTCGGCCACCAACCTCCGCAGGCGCTTCCTCAACACCCTCGGCACAACCCCAGGCGCCTACCGCCGAGCCTTCCGAACCAAGCCCCAATGACAATCCGAGGTTTCAACGACCCAGAGTGCTGTCCTCGGCTCGTCCGACCTGGAGGCACGTGCTGAGGGGGGGCTCGCTGAGGCTGACTTGCGTCACCGGATGTTGCGCCTGGTCACGCGTCGATTTCGTGCTGACGGATCTTGCGGACGAAGGCGGCCCACTCAGTGGGGGTGAATTCGAGGATGGGGCCGGTGCCGTGCTGCTTGGTGTCGCGGATGCCGATGGTGCCGTCGTCGGCTCGTCCCACCTCGACGCAGTGGCCGTTGGGCTCGCTGTGGCGTGACTTGAGCCAGCCGGAGTAGTGCTTGGTCATGTCTCCGATCCTGCATGGTCGGTGAGTCGGTCGGCTACCCCAGTGAGAAAGGCGATGCTGTCCTCCCGGGACAGGGCGGCCGCTCGAAGGCGGTCGTACATACCGGTGTACCGCGCCACTTCACTTCGTTTGGTGAGGATGAGATCGGTGGTGACGGTGTCGACCACCGCCATGGGCGCGTCCCCCGGATCGGCGAACGTGTAGAGGTAGAAGGAGCACTTGGGTAGGAATCCGCCCGGGATGCGTACGTCATGGGGGAGCACTTGGACGGTGATCCGCTCCTCGTTCGAGACGAGCTCGATCATGTGACGGAGCTGGGCGGCCATCGCCTGCGGCGGTACGGCCAGCCGGTGGATGACGCACTCGTCGAGCACCGTCTCGTAGTACGGGCCGTCCGGTCGGAGCAGTTGGCCCTGTCGGTTCTCGCGGGCGCTGATCATGCGGTCGGGGTGGTAGTCGAGTGACCCTTGGGTTTTGTCGAGGTCGACCAGCGCCGAGATGAATTCCGGGCTCTGGAGGATGGCGGGCATGGCCGTCTGGTCGTAGCTGCGGATCGTCTCGGCGTGGAATTCGAGGTCGGCCGCCAGCTTCTGACGCGGTCCCATGGACATGCCGTAGCGATCCCACCATCCGCGCGTCGCGGCCTCGCGGGCCAGTTGGATGATCTGGTCGTGCTGCTGTTCGGGGATTCCGAGGGCTTCGAGGATGTTCATCAGGTCGGCCAGGTCCGGGCGGAGTTGCGCGTTCTCCAGTCGAATGATCTTCGAACGTGAGATGTGAACGTACTCCGCCAGGGCGTCGATGGTGAGTCCGCGAGCTTCGCGGAGCTTGCGCACCTCGGCGGCGAGCTGGCGCCGGCGCAGATAGGGACTGCGCATGGCGACTCCTTTCCTTGGTCACTCTGCGTACAGGCCAAGACTCTGGGCGCCTCCGTCGAAATGTGCAAGGGAATCTTTGGGGCACATCAGACATTTTTTGGATAATCGCAGGTCAATTCGATCAAGTGGGAACATGCAAAGCCTGCACGTCCAATTTTTGGTGCCCCAAAGTTTGTGAATGTGAGATCTGAAGGCCCCGATTAGGTTGCCGGGCGGCCTTTTACGGCGGTTCTTGGTGCGCGGGTGGCCACGGGGGGTGACGATGTGGTGGTGAGCGGGCCGGGGGGCCGCTTGATCCGACTTCGTCCATTCCCGAGGTGTGCGATGTGCGTTTCGATCTTCTTCGCGAGCGAGCCGGCGGGCGGGATGCGCTGGCGGCGGTCCTTTCCGGGACAGGCGCGGTACGCGGCGGCCGCGCGGCGGTTCGTGGCGGCGCTGCTGGACGACTGCCCCTTCCTTGACGAGGTGACGCTGGCCGCCGACGAGCTGGTGGTGAACGCGCTGCGGCACACCAGGTCGGGCGGGCCCGGCGGGACGTTCGCGGTCGACGTCGGCCGCTGGGACGCGCTCGTCGCCGTCGCGGTCAGTGACCAGGGCGGGCCGAACGAGCCGGCCGTCGTGGACGCCCACGAGCTCGCGGAGTGCGGGCGAGGGCTGCGGACGATCTCGGCGATGGCGGCGGGATGGGGCTGGTTCGGCAACGAGCAGGCCCGGACGGTCACGGCCGTGTTCGCGTCGTCCGGCGTGTCCTGGGTGGCGGCCGCATGAACGGGCGGGTGGTGCGCGAGCAGACCGTCGACCAGGTGTGCTCCGCGCTGGGAACGGCCATGCGCGCCGACCCGGACGCCATCGCCTCGCTCGTGGAGTCGGCAGGGCTGGACGACTTCACCGCGGCTTTCCTCCGCGAGGCGCGGTCACTGGCGCTGGGCCTGGCGGCGGCGCTCAACACCGTCCTCGGCATCCACCGCCACGGCCGGGACCCCCACGACCGGGACGTGTGCCTGGCCTGCGGTACGGCGAAATGCCGCACGGTGCGCGGTGTGGCCGAGGCGCTGTCCGCGTACAGGGTGCGATTCAGTGGTGTCGACCGTGCCGAGGCGTGGCGCCGGGCCGAAGCCTGGTTCGCCCATCAGGCGGGACGTGCGGTGGCGGTGACAGTCGAAGAGTTCGACGCGGGATTCATCGTCCGATCCGCGCCTGGGGAGACAGTGGTGGTCGTCGATCGCCGTACCGGTGCACTCACCCAGTGGCCCGACCTCCCCACGGGCGCCCTCAGCGAGCATTACCGTCGCTATGCACAAGGTTCCCTTGGATAGGCGCCTGGCGCACGCGCCGTCGCCGCGGCCTACTGGCGGCCGTGGGTGGGGACGATGTCGAGTTCGCGCATTCGGCGGGTGCCCCATTCGCCCAGGGCGCTGAGCGCCGCGTAGAGGGCGACGCCTTCGTCGGTCAGTTCGTACTGGACCCGGGGCGGCGTCTCGTTGAACACGGTCCGCCTGACGATGCCGTCCGCCTCAAGTTCGCGGAGTTGCTGGGTGAGCACCTTCTCGCTGATGCCGGAGAGGCTCCGGCGCAACTCGCCGAATCGATGGATCCGCTCATCCAGCGCCCACAGGATCAGCGCTTTCCACTTGCCCCCGACAACGTCCATCGCGGCGTCGAGAGCGCAGATGTAGGGCGGGTTGCGCACCTGCCTCATGGTAGCCGGGACGGCCCGCCCTACTCGCGGACGGACTCAGCCGGCGGTGGCGACGGCGCGTCGCATCCGCCACAGTGAGGCGCGCAGGTGTCCGGCCAGGTCCGCGGGCACGCCCGCTTCCCCGGACGCGGCGAGGATGTTCTCCAGGCCGACCGCCTGCATCTCGGGGTTGTACTCGTCCGGAACGGTGTCACTCACGTCGGCACCGGCGACGAAGATCGGGAGCATCTGCTCCAGCCAGGGTTGCACCACCTCGCGCTTGAACGTCTCCACGTCGCCGCCTTCCGCGTGGAGCATCCTCACGGCGTGGTCCACCCCGGCCCCTATGCCGTACATACCGCTCAGCGCTGCCATGTCGTACAGCGCCGCGAACCCCGGGTCCTCGCCCACCCAGTGAGGACGGCCCAGAGGGCTGAGCGCGGGAGCGACACGGTCGAACAGGTCACGCGCACCGCTGTAGAGGATGAACGCTCCCTCCGTCCCCACCGTCGGCGGTACGGCCATGATCCCGCCCGCGAGGAGACGCACCTCGTACCCCTTGAGCCACCGGTCGAGCTCCCGCGCCTGCCGCACGGAGCCGCTGGTGAGGTTGACGAGCGTCCTGTCGGCCAGCTTCTGCACCACCGGGGCGAGCGTCTCGCGGACGCTGGCGTCATCCAGCAGGCACGCGACCGTCAGGTCGCTCGCCTCGATCGCCTCTTCCACACCCGACACCTCCCGCGCGCCGCGTGCGACAAGGTCGCCCGCCTTCCCGGGAGTGCGGTTCCAGACCGTCACCTCGCGACCGGCTGCGAGGAGCGCGCCCGCGAGCGCGCGCCCCATGGCGCCCAGACCGAGGATGCTGATTCGTTCATGCTGCTCGCTCATGCGGAACACTTTCACCGGCAGCGGTTCGTGCCACAAGAACGCACTTTGAAGTGCGTGGTTACCTGAAGGTTAGTTGTCACGGGGTGCGGGCCTATGGAAGGGAAGGGCTCGAACGAAAGGCATTTCCGCGGGAGGCGACGCACGCCTCTCCTGGGACCCGAAGGCGGCCGGGTTACGGTTGGGTGGGTGGGGTGCCTCTGTGGGAGGGGGCTTGATGGGCCGTTCCCGGTGGTCGGTGGGGCGGCGGTGGGCCGGGGTGCTGGTGGCGGGCTTGGCGGTGCTCGGACTGTCCGGATTCATGGCGGCGTGGCCTGGGGCAGGGCGAGATCCGACGTTGCGGGTGATGACCTACAACGTGCGGGGTGTGGCCGATCCGCCGCCTCGGGACTGGCGGACGCGGTTGCCCCTGGTGAAGCGGTTGCTGCGCAAGCACGATCCGGATCTGCTCGGCGTGCAGGAGGCCAAGTGGCCCCAGATGCGGGATCTGGAACGAGCACTGCCCGGTCACCGGTGGGTCGGCATGGGGTTACGGGGCGACACCCGGGATCAGTTTCTGGCCATTTTCTACCGTGCCGAGCGGTTCGATGTTCTGGATTCCGGCCACTTCTGGCTGTCGGACACGCCTGACGTCATCGGCTCGGCGACCTGGGGAAACAGGTACGTCCGGATGGTGACGTGGGTCGAACTGCGCGACCGGCGGACCGGTGTCGTCTTCTACCAGCTCAATACCCACTTCGATCACGAGTCGGAGAATTCCCGGACGAAGAGTGCCGATCTTGTGCTCAAGAAGGTGCGTGAACTCGAGGCCGGCGTTCCGGTGCTCGCCGCCGGCGATTTCAATGCCGCTGCGGGGAATTCGCGGCCGTACTCGATGCTGACCGGGACGGACGCGTTCCAGGACACCTGGGTGACGGCTCGGCGGCGTGGCGCCCAGTACAAGACCGACGCTCGCTGGCAGGCGCCGGTGCCGGGTGGGAGAAGGGTCGACTGGATCCTGTCGCGCGGGGCCGTGGAGACGCTGTGGAGCGAGATCGATCCATGGCAGGTCGGCGGCGTCTACCCGTCGGACCATTTCCCCGTGATCGCGCATCTGCGGCTTGACGTGCGCGCGGCGTCGTGAACCCCCGATGGCCGGCGGCGCTAGGCGTCGTCGGAGGGGCCGGCCAGGGTGCGGGCGGCGGACTCCTCCTCGGGGGTGAGGCCCCAGTGGCCGCCGTCGGGGGCGCGGCGGGCCTGCTCGTCGATCCAGCGGTGGTGCGCCTCCCAGGCGGCCTGCTTGCTGGAGCCCAGGGCCGCGCCGATCTGCGACCAGGACGCACCGGCCGCGCGCGCCGACCGGACCACCAGCTGGCGGCCATAGGCGGCCTTGCGGGCGATCACCTCTCCCAGGGCGAGGAGTTCCAGGGACTCCTCGCGGGTGAGGGTGGGCGTCGCGGCCTCGGCGGCCTCCGGGCCGGTGACGGCCAGTGCGTGCCGCGTGGCGAGTTCGTCGTAGCGGGCGACGGCGGTGCGGAGGGTGAACTCTCGTTCGAGCGCCTCGGGTGTGGACATGATCCGAGCCTGCCGTCAAGACAGCTTGACGTCAAGTCGGCCTGACGGCGTCAGCGTGTGCGCAGGGCGTTCAGGAAGTCGTCCAGGAGGGTGCGCTGGCGGTCGGGTGGGAAGCGGTCCGGGTCGAAGAGGGCCTGGACGACCAGGCCGTGGGTGAAGGCGGCGACCGTGGCGACGGTGTCGTCCACGTCGGCCGAGGCCGGCAGTTCGCCGCGGTCGCGGGCGGCGGCCACGTGGACGCGCAGGCGGGCGCGCCAGCGGTCGTAGCGGCGGCGTTCGCGGTCGGCCAGGTCGGGGTCGCCGAGGGAGCCGTCCCAGGACCCCACCCACACGCGGTTCACCACGGCGGCGCCGGGGGTGAGGGGGAGGACGTCCAGCAGGGCGGCGCGCAGGGCGGCCAGGCCCTCGTCGGACGGGACGCGGCGGGCGCGGCCTTCGGTGCGTTCGTCGGCCACGTCCAGGGCGTGCGCGATCAGCGCCTTCTTGTTCGGGAAGTAGTGGGTGAGCAGGCCCGTCGAGGCGCCCATCTCCGCCGCCACCGCGCGCAGTGTCAGCCCCGCGAAGCCGCGTTCGGACAGGACGCGCCACACCGCCTCGGACACGTCACGTCGCCGGGCGTCATGGTCACCTCGTGCGGGCATGCGTCATAGAGTACGTAACAAACGTTGGGTACGCACTCTGGAGGTCAGCGTGTTCGGTGTCGACCTGGGGGACGGGGCGCGGCTGCGTCCGCTGGAGCCGTGGCATGCGGAGGAGTTCCTGGCTCACGGCGAGCGTGCGCGCCCGCACATCGCCAACTGGATCCCTTGGGCCACCACGGTGACGGACGTCGAAAAGGCCCGGACGCTCCTGCGCGACTACGCCGACCGGCAGGCCGCCGACACGGGCCGCATGTACGGGATCTGGGTGGACGGCGTGCTCCGGGGCGGCACTGTGTTCCGGACGTTCGACACCGCGATGGGCGTCTGCGAGGTCGGAGTCTGGCTGGAGGCCGAGGCGGAGGGGCGCGGGCTGGTCAACCGCGCGGTCCGGCACATGATCGACTGGGCGGTCGGCGAACGCGGCATGGTGCGCGTGGAGTGGCGGTGCGCGCCGGACAACCTGCGCAGTCAGGCCGTCGCCAAGCGGCTCGGCATGCGGCTCGACGGGACGCTGCGGCAGTCCTACGTGTTCCACGGCGAGCGCCGGGACGAGCAGATCTGGTCGCTGCTGGCCGACGAGTGGCGCTGACCGCGAGCCTTGTCAGGGAACGGGCGGCACGGGCAGGGGGTGCTCCAGGGCCGTGAGCGTCAGCAGCACCAGGGACGCCGTCCAGCCCAGGGGCGCCACACCGGCGGGGCGGCCCTTGGCGTCCACCTTCTCCGGCAGGGCGCCCAGGGACGTGCGGTGCCGGGCCAGCCAGTCCAGGCGTGCCCGCGCCTCCTGAACGCGGCCCGACGAGGCGGCGGTCAATGCGAACATCGCCATCTCCGGGGTCCACGCCACGGTCCGGTTGCCCGCCCACTTCTCGCCGGGCAGCACCCCGCCGTTCGGCAGCGTGAGCCGTTCGGCCGCGTTCAGCACCGCCGCGCTCACCCCCCAGTCCTGCGGGGCGAACGGGGGAGCGACGAACGTCACAGAGGTGTCCATGCGGCCGCCCCGTACCGGAGAACGCGGGTAGCCGTAAGGGGCGAAATGCCGCGCCACCGCGTTCGACAGCCGCAGCGAGGCGTTCTGCCAGTGCGACGACCGCGCGAGATCGCCGCGGTCGCGCGCCAGGGCGGCCGCCGCGCGCAGGCCCGCCAGCACCGGCCCCACGACGCCCAGGGTGGGACGGTCCGGGTCCTGCTCGGTGCCGGGTGAACGCTCGAAGTAGTCCGACGACGGCGGCGGCAGCCCCTCGGAGTCGAGCGAGGAGGCCAGCTGGTCGGCGGCGCGCACCACCATCGGCCACAGCTCCGGCAGCCGTCCCGCCCCGGCCGGATCGTGCGTGTGGACGAGCCAGCTCGCCCACACCACCCAGCCCAGCGAGTCGAGCTGCGGGTCGCGGCCGTCGATCACCGCGCTGCCGTCGGGGTGGTACCGGGCCGCCCACCGGCCCTCGTCCGTCTGCACCCGCTCCAGGAACCGCAGCACCCGCCGCGCCTCCGGCGTGTGCCCGGTGACGGCGAACGCCGCCGCCGCGAACGCCGCGTCCCGAGGCCAGGCGTACCGCCACGCCCCGTACCACGACGCCAGCGACGCCCCGTTGGGACGGGTCAGCAGACGCAGGTCGAGCAGGGCCCTTTCGGCCATCTCCCGTTCGGTCGCGGTCTGTCCCGGGACCGTGCCCCGCGTCAGCCACAGGCTGTCGGACCGCACCGCCTGCCGCACCCGCGGATCGGACGCCGGAACTGTGATCGCCGTCTCGGCGCCGAACGGCACCAGCCGCACCCGCCCGTCGCGCAGCCGCACCACCGAGCTGCCCGGCAGGTACGCGGCGCCGTCCTCCTCGGCGTCCAGCGGCACCCCGGCGAACGGCCAGCCGCCGCCGCCCACCAGCCCCGGGCTGTCCCACCCGGGCCCGCCTCCGCTGGGCATGCGCGCCCCGCACGTGGCCGCCAGACCGGCGACGAGCAGCAACGCCACAGCGCGTCGCACCCTGCGCGGACCGCCGTCGCGCGCGGCCCCCACCCGGTCCTCGGCCACCGGCCCTTCTCCCCTTCTTCACCCCGCATTACCGCAAGGTGAAGACAAGTACATCAAAGGGTGTGCCGCGGTTTCTCCTCCTGCAGGTCAAACACGACATCCTTCTCAGGTGCCATATCGGTACCGTCGGCGACGCCGGTCACATCCCGGGCCGGTGAGACCGGACATCCTTCCCTGACGTCACACCGGGGCCGAGAACCCCGCGCCGAGCCTTCCCCCTGGCGTCCGGTCACTCCTGGTAAGGGGCTAGGCTGCATCGACGGAGCGGACCGCAGGGTGTGGCGGCCCCACGGACCCCCGTGTTGCACACCCCCCACTCGCGCGGTCATCAGCTGTCGATCCGTTACAAGGGACGCCTCGTGGACCTGTTCGAACATCAGGCGAAGGAACTCTTCGCCGAGTACGGGGTACCGGTGCCTACCGGCAAGGTCGCCCATACTCCCCAGGAAGCCCGGGCCGCCGCGGAGGAGCTGTTCGCCGCGGGAAGCTCGAAGGTCGTCGTCAAGGCCCAGGTCAAGACCGGCGGCCGCGGCAAGGCCGGCGGCGTGAAGCTCGCCGACAACGCCGACGAGGCCGAAGCCCTGGCCGGCCAGATCCTCGGCATGGACATCAAGGGCCACACGGTCCACAAGGTCCTGGTCGAGGAGGGCAGCGCGATCGCGCAGGAGTACTACTTCTCCTTCCTGCTCGACCGGGCCAACCGCACCTTCCTGTCGATCTGCTCCGCCGAGGGCGGCATGGAGATCGAGGAGGTCGCCGCGACCAACCCCGACGCCGTGGCCAAGGTGCCGGTGTCGGCGCTGGACGGCGTCGACCGCGCCAAGGCGCTGGAGATCGCCCAGGCGGGCAAGCTGCCGGCCGAGGCCCAGGAGGGCGCCGCCACCCTCATCGAGCGGCTGTGGGCGGTGTTCACCGACGAGGACGCCACCCTGGTCGAGGTCAACCCGATGATCCTCACCACCGACGGCCAGGTGAAGGCGCTCGACGGCAAGGTCACCCTGGACGACAACGCCGGGTTCCGGCAGGCCGAGCACGAGGCCCTGGAGGACAAGGCCGCCGCCGACCCGCTGGAGGCGCGCGCCAAGGCCAAGGACCTCAACTACGTCAAGCTGGACGGCACCGTCGGCATCATCGGCAACGGCGCCGGCCTGGTCATGTCCACGCTGGACGTCGTCGCCTACGCGGGCGAGGAGTTCGGCGGGCAGAAGCCGGCCAACTTCCTGGACATCGGCGGCGGCGCCTCCGCCGAGGTCATGGCCAACGGCCTGGAGATCGTGCTGTCGGACGCCGACGTCAAGGCCGTCTTCGTCAACGTGTTCGGCGGCATCACCGCGTGCGACGCCGTCGCCAACGGCATCGTGTCCGCCTACAAGCTGCTGTCCGAGCGGGGCGAGAACGTCGACCGGCCGCTGGTGGTCCGGCTCGACGGCAACAACGCCGAGCTCGGCCGCAAGATCCTGAGCGACGCGGCGCTGCCCGGCGTCGAGCAGGTCGAGACCATGGACGACGCGGCCCGGCGCGCCGCGGAACTCGCTGCGGCAGGTGCATGAGCATGGCCATCTGGTTGACCGAGAACAGCAAGATCATCGTGCAGGGCATGACCGGCTCGGAGGGCATGAAGCACTCCCGCCGCATGCTCGCCGCGGGCGCCCAGGTCGTCGGCGGCGTCAACGCCCGCAAGGCCGGGCAGAGCGTCGACTTCGACGGCACCACGCTGCCGGTGTTCGGCACCGTGCGCGAGGCCATGGCCGAGACCGGCGCCGACGTGTCGGTGGTGTTCGTCCCGCCGAAGTTCACCAAGGACGCCGTGGTCGAGGCGATCGACGCCGAGATCCCGCTGTGCGTGGTGATCACCGAGGGCATCCCGGTGCACGACACCGCCTACTTCTGGGGCCACGCCGAGGCCAAGGGCAACAAGACCCGCATCATCGGCCCCAACTGCCCGGGCATCGCCTCCCCCGGCAAGTCCAACGCGGGCATCATCCCCGCCGACATCACCTCGCCCGGCCGCATCGGGCTGGTGTCCAAGTCGGGCACGCTGACGTACCAGATGATGTACGAGCTGCGCGACATCGGCTTCTCCACCTGCGTCGGCATCGGCGGTGACCCGGTCATCGGCACCACCCACATCGACGCGCTGCAGGCGTTCCAGGACGACCCCGACACCGCCGCCATCGTGATGATCGGCGAGATCGGCGGGGACGCCGAGGAGCGCGCCGCCGCCTACATCGAGCAGCACATCACCAAGCCGGTCGTCGGCTACGTCGCCGGGTTCACCGCGCCCGAGGGCAAGACGATGGGCCACGCCGGTGCGATCGTGTCCGGCTCGGCGGGCACCGCGCAGGCCAAGAAGGAGGCGCTGGAGAAGGTCGGCGTCCGCGTCGGCAAGACCCCCAGCGAGACCGCCCGCCTCATGCGCGAGATCATGCAGAACCTCTGACGCGGACCCTGTGACGGGGAACGTCTGACGAGGAACCTCTGACGAGGCGCGTCGCAGTTCCGGAAAGACGCCCGAGCCGCCCGTACCGGTGGCCCGGGCGTCTTTCGTTCTCCGGTCCACTCTCCGGCGGCCTCGCGGCGGTTCTGTCGGTGGCGGCTGGCAGGGTGCG
This sequence comes from Actinomadura sp. NPDC047616, assembly GCF_040642915.1. Classification (NCBI taxonomy): domain Bacteria; kingdom Bacillati; phylum Actinomycetota; class Actinomycetes; order Streptosporangiales; family Thermomonosporaceae; genus Actinomadura; species Actinomadura sp. NPDC047616. The sequence goes on along the minus strand of NZ_JBEYTB010000011.1, from coordinate 137,822 downwards.
TGCCGTGAACCGAGACGACTTCTGGCGGCTCATCTTCGAACCCATGTGGGACTTCGAGGAGGACAAGGCCGAGACCCGGCGCCGCCTGCCCCGCGTCCGGGCCCTGTACGAACACCACTACGCCTGACGTCCGTCCGTCACCAATCCGCAGCAAGGCGACACGCCGGGCGGGTGAGAGGCCCCGGCTGCGCGGGCCCCGGGTGCCAGCATGGACGCCGTGAGCGATGTGAGCCCGGAGACCAGCGTGACCTCACCGCCCCCCGAGCAGCCGAGGGCGGCGTCGGCGTCCGGCAGGGCGGCCCCGCAGGCCGCCGCCGCGGTGTCGCGTCCCCTGTACGTGACGGGGCTGGTCGGGGCGCTGTGGTGCATCGGCATCGGGCTCGCCGTGCTCACCACCATCACCCTCGTCGGCTGGATCGCCGCTCCGCGCACGGCGCTGGGCGCGGGCATGCCCGGGGTGTTCCGGACGGCGGTCACGTTCTGGCTGGTGTCCCACCACGCCGGATTCACCGTCGAGCACGGCCGTGTCGGGCTGCTGCCGCTCGGCCTGCTCGTCATCCCGGGCGCGCTGCTGTACCGCAGCGGCGGCTGGATGATCCGGGTCGGCGGCGTGCGGCGCCGCCCGCGCGTCGCCGTGGCGCACGTCGCCGTCGCGCTGGCCGTTCCCTACGCCCTGCTGGCGGGACTGCTCGCCCTGGCCGCCAGCTCGCCGGTGACCCGCCCGTCCGCCTGGCAGGCCCTGGTCGCCTGCTTCGTCGTCGCCGTGATCGCGGGCGGGCTGGGCGCGGCGCGGGCCGTCGTCGCCCACGTCGCCGCCGGCCGCCGGGTGCGCTCCGGGCTCGGCGCGCTGCTGCGGCTGCTGCCGGAACGGCCCCGCTCGCTGGTGGTCGGCATCGCCGGCGCGCTCGCCGTCCTGCTGGCCGCCGGGGCCGTGCTGGTCGGCGCGTCCCTCGCCGTGCACCTGAACGAGGCGACCCGGCTGTACGACATGCTCGCCCCCGGCATCGTCGGCGGGGCCCTGCTGCTGCTGATCGAGCTGGCGTTCCTGCCGAACGCGGTGATCTGGGGCATGTCCTACGCCGTCGGCCCGGGTTTCTCCGTCGGGGCGGGCACCAGCGTGTCGCCGACCGGGGTGTTCCTGGACGTCATGCCCGCCTTCCCGCCGCTGGCCGCGCTGCCCGAGCCCGGGCCGGCGCCGCTGGTGTCCCTGGTGGCGCTGGCCGCCCCGTTCGCCGCGGGCGCCGTCGGCGGGGTGCTCACGGTGCGGTCCATGCCGAGCCGGTCCTACGAGGCGGCGCCGCTGTGGGGGTTCCTGACCGGGGCGCTGGCGGGCCTGGTCGCGGCGCTGCTGGCGGCGCTGTCGGGCGGCCCGATCGGCGGCGGCCGGATGGCCACCGTCGGGCCGTCGCCGTGGCAGGTCGGCCTGCTGGCGGCCCTGGAGATCGGCATCTCGGCGGCGATCGCGGCGTGGACGGCGAACTGGCTGATCCTGCGCCGTCCCGGCGAGGCGTCGTCCGAACGCGCCGAGCGGCGCCGCAAGATCCGCGGCACCAAGCGGCCCCGGCGGCCCAAGCGGGCGAAGCGGCACCAGCCCGAGCCCGCCGCCGGTCCCGCGACGCCGGAGACACCCGAGGCGCACCCCGTGCCGGTGCCGTCCGCGGAGGCGCCGCGGCCCGTCGCCGCGCCCGAGCCTCCGCAGTCGCCGTACGCCGCCGACCCCCTCGAATTCGAGGAGGCCGAACCCGTCCTCGCGCCGCGCCGCACCGCGCGGAACAGGCCGCGCACCACCGATCCGCTGCCCGACCTGGCCGACGGGCCCGACCGGCCCGGCGCCGGCGCGCCGCCGTCCACCGCCCGCGCCCGGCACGACGACGGGCACGACGACGGGCTGGTAGACGGGCACAAGGACGGGCACGCCGCCGAGCCCTACGCGCCCGAGCCGAGAGCTTCGGAGCCCGAGGAGGCCGAGCGGCGGCCGTCCCACGACGACGCGGCCGGGCCCGAACCGCGCGAACGCACCGAGAACCGCGGTGGCGCCATCTACGTCCTGAAGGACGAAGGGGACCGCTAGGGGAGAACGGTGCCGGACATGCTGCCCTTGGGCAGGTTCAGCTTCTCCTCGATCCTCGGGATGTACTTGTCACGGCACGCGTCCTCGTCGATCTTGGTGTTGGCCGTGTCCATGCACTTGGTGTAGCCGTTCATCTCCGGCCCGATCAGCACCGACACCGCGGCCGCCGCCACGGCCATGGCCAGCCCCACCGCGCCGAGCACCATGCCGGGGCCGGCGCCGGGCGCGAGCACGTTGTGCCGGCGCGCGCGCCGCTGGGCCTTGACGCCCACGACGAGCGAGGCCACGCCCAGCACCAGCGCCAGCGGGAAAAGGGGCCACGCCAGCGCCAGCGCGCCGACGCCCAGCCACAGGGCCCGCCAGCCGGTGCGGTCCTCGGGGCCGTTCGCCGGGGGGCGCCCCGCGGGCGGCGGCCCCGCTGGACCGCCGGGGGCGGTGTCGTCGCCGGGGGTCCGGCCGGTGTCCTGGCGAGGGGCGGTGCCGCCGTCGCCCTGGCCCGGCTGCTCACTCACGTTCATTCCTCCTGGCCGCTGGGGTCGGATGCGCTTTGGGGCGCGCCGAGCACGGCCGATAGGCTTCGTGCTGGGCGGTCAGTGCCCCGGACACTGCCGCGCAGGTCCGTTAACCCCAACGTCCACCAGGGAGTCATGGTGTCCGCCCGGCTCGTCGTCCTCGTCTCCGGCGCGGGGACCAACCTACAGGCGCTGCTCGACGCGTGCGCGGATCCAGCCTACGGTGCGCAGGTGGTGGCCGTGGGCGCCGACCGCGACGGCACCGGCGGCGTGGAGCGCGCCGAACGCGCCGGACTGCCGACGTTCACCGTCCGCGTGCCCGACTTCCCCGACCGCGCGCGATGGGACGCCGCCCTCGCCGACGCCGTCGCCGAGCACAAACCGGACCTCGTCGTCTCCGCCGGGTTCATGAAGATCTTCGGCCCGCGGTTCCTGGAGCGGTTCGGCGGCCGCACCATCAACACCCATCCCGCGCTGCTGCCCTCCTTCCCCGGGGCGCACGCCGTCCGCCAAGCCCTGGCCTACGGGGTGAAGGTGACGGGCTGTACCGTTCACTTCGTCGACGAAGGCGTGGACACCGGACCCGTCATCGCCCAGGAGACCGTCCGGGTCGGCTGGCATGACGACGAGGATTCCCTGCACGAGCGCATCAAGCAGGTGGAGCGCCGGCTGCTGGTCGAGGTCGTGGGCCGCCTGGCCCGCGACGGCTGGACCCAGAAGGGCAGACGGGTCTCCATGAAGTGCGGGACCTGCAACACGTCCGTAGACGGAGACGATGAGGGGAGCTCGGCCGGTGAGTCGGGTGACGATTAAGCGCGCGCTGATCAGCGTGTACGACAAGACGGGGCTGGAGGAGCTGGCCCGCGGCCTGCACGGGGCCGGGGTGGAGATCGTCTCCACCGGCTCCACGGCGGCGCGGATCGCCGCCGCCGGGGTGCCCGTCATGAAGGTCGAGAAGCTCACCGGGTTCCCCGAGTGCCTGGACGGGCGGGTCAAGACCCTGCACCCCAAGGTGCACGCCGGACTGCTGGCCGACCGCCGCAAGGACGACCACGTCCAGCAGCTCGAGGACCTGGGCGTCGAGCCGTTCGACCTGGCCGTGGTGAACCTGTACCCGTTCGCCGCCACCGTCGCGTCGGGCGCCAAGCCGGACGAGTGCGTCGAGCAGATCGACATCGGCGGCCCCACGATGGTGCGCGCCGCCGCCAAGAACCACGCCAGCCTCGCCGTCGTCGTCGACCCGTCGGCCTACGGCCAGGTGCTGGAGGCCGTGGCGGCGGGCGGCTTCACGCTGGAGGAGCGGCGCCGCCTGGCCGCGCGCGCGTTCGCGCACACCGCCGCCTACGACGTGGCGGTCGCGTCGTGGTTCGCCGGTCCGTACGCGGCCGACGCCGACGCCGAGGAGTCGGGCTGGCCGGACTTCCTCGGCGCCGCCTGGGAGCGCAAGGCCGTCCTGCGGTACGGGGAGAACCCGCACCAGCGCGCCGCGCTCTACACCGCGCAGGACGGCCCGGCGGGGCTGGCGGGCGCCGAGCAGCTGCACGGCAAGGAGATGTCGTACAACAACTACGTCGACGCCGACGCCGCCCGCCGCGCCGCCTACGACTTCGCCGAACCCGCCGTGGCGATCATCAAGCACGCCAACCCGTGCGGCATCGCGGTCGGCGCGGACGTGGCCGAGGCGCACCGCAAGGCGCACGCCTGCGACCCGGTGTCGGCCTACGGCGGCGTGATCGCGGTCAACCGTCCGGTGACCGCGGCGATGGCCGAGCAGGTCGCCGACGTGTTCACCGAGGTGATCGTGGCGCCCGGCTTCGACGACGACGCCCTGGAGATCCTCACCCGCAAGAAGAACATCCGGCTGCTGCGCTGCCCCGAGGGGCCGGCGAGCGCCGAGGAGTACCGGCGCATCGACGGCGGCGTGCTGCTGCAGAGCGTCGACAAGGTGGACGCCCCCGGCGACGACCCGGCGAACTGGGAGCTGAAGACCGGCGCCCCCGCCGACGAGGCCACGCTGCGCGACCTGGCGTTCGCGTGGAAGGCGTGCCGCTCGGTCAAGTCCAACGCGATCCTGCTGGCCGCGGACGGCGCCACCGTCGGCGTCGGCATGGGCCAGGTCAACCGGGTCGACTCGGCGCGGCTGGCGGTGTCGCGGGCGGGCGACCGGGCCGCCTCGGCGGTCGGCGCGTCCGACGCCTACTTCCCGTTCCCCGACGGCCTGCAGGTGCTCACCGAGGCGGGCGTGCGGGCGATCGTCGAGCCGGGCGGGTCCATCCGCGACGAGGAAGTGATCGCCGCCGCCAAGGACGCGGGCATCACGCTCTACTTCACCGGCGTGCGCCACTTCTTCCACTGACGCCCGGCGCTCAGCCGCCGACGTTCCACCGGCCCGGTGCATCGCACCGGGCCGGTGGCGTTCGCGCCGCCTGTGGTCGTTTGGGCGATTTCATTCCTGTGGGCTTGGTAGCCTCGCCGTCGGTCGCGTCCGCGCACCCCCCGTGACGTCCGGCGCGCCCGAAGCCTGGCCCGTACTCGCGGCAGGCGACCACCGTTGAGCCTTTGGAGGCGCGATGGACTTCGTTGTGTCCCTGCTGGTGGGAATGGTCATGCAGACCACCTCCCTGCTCCTGGAGTCGCGGCAGCTGATCGGCCTGGCCGCCGCCGTCCTGGCCGCGATCCTGGCCGCCCAGCTCGGCTGGCACGGCACCGACCGCCTGATCGCCTGGCGCGGACGCCCCGACGAGGAGTGATCCGGCCGGCCGCGCCGCCGCCCGGCCCCGGCCGATAGCATGGCGGGGACGCGACTGGCGCGGACAAGGTGGATTCACCACCGGGGAGCGAAGGACATCCGGACACCGCGCGCCTGGGTGTACGGGACGGCAGCCGGGGAACCCGCGACGAGCCCGTCCACACAGGACCCCGGCCACGACAGCGCGGAGGTGCGTATGACTGCACGGATCCTGGACGGCAAGGCCACGGCCGCGGAGATCAGGGCCGATCTGAAGAAGCGGGTCGACGCGCTGCGCGAACGCGGTGTCGGCGTGGGCCTCGGCACCGTGCTGGTCGGCGACGACCCCGGCAGCCACGCCTACGTCAACATGAAGCACCGCGACTGCGCCGAGGTGGGCATCGAGAGCATCCGCCGCGACCTGCCCGCCGACGCCTCCCAGGAGGACGTCGAACGCGCCGTCGCCGAGCTGAACGCCGACCCCGCCTGCACCGGCTACATCGTCCAGCTGCCCCTGCCCAAGGGCCTCGACGAGCACCGCGTGCTGGAGCTGATCGACCCGGCCAAGGACGCCGACGGGCTGCACCCGGTCAACCTGGGACGTCTGGTCCTCATGCAGCCCGCCCCGCTGCCGTGCACCCCCAAGGGCATCCTGGAGCTGCTGCGCCGCTACGACGTGCCGCTGCGCGGCGCCGAGGTCACCGTCGTCGGCCGCGGCCTCACCGTCGGCCGCTCGCTCGGCCTGCTGCTCACCCGCCGCTCCGAGAACGCCACCGTGACGTCCTGCCACACCGCCACCCGCGACCTGGCCGCGCACACCCGCCAGGCCGACATCGTCGTGGCCGCCGCCGGCGTTCCAGGCCTGATCACCGCGGACATGGTGAAGCCCGGCGCCGCCGTGCTGGACGTGGGCGTGTCCCGGGTGGACGGCAAGCTCACCGGCGACGTCGCCCCGGACGTCCGCGAGGTGGCGGGCTGGGTCGCCCCCAATCCCGGCGGTGTCGGCCCCATGACGCGCGCCATGCTGCTGGCCAACGTCGTCGAGGCCGCCGAGGCCGCGTCCGGCGCCTGAGCGTGGTCGTGACCGCGTGACCCTCGGTCGATGCGGCTGAGCCGACAGGGGGTCCACCCGTACGGGACCGTGGCCCTCGGCGCATGGCCCCGTACGGGCGAACCTTGCGCACCGCTCCCCGTTTGCGCTGCCGTGGGAGCGGCCGCAAGCTCACTGCGTCAGGTCAGCTCGCCCTCCGTCCCGCCGTGCCCGCCGGGGGACGGCCGGGCGCGCCGATGCGGCCCGGTGGATGGCCCGGGGCGTGACCGGGACGGCGGACCTCCGTGGTGCGGGCGTCCATCGGCGTCCGGTTCTGCTGCTGCGGCACGTGCACCGGCGGCAGAGGGCGGACGAGCCCCATCGCGATGACCTCGTTGGCGAGACGGGTGCGCCGGTTGGCGCCCTCGGGGATCCGGAACTTCTGGTAGAGCCGCAGCAGGTGCTGCTTGACCGCGGCCTCGGTGACGACCAGGTCGGCGGCGATCTCACGGGCGGTGGCGGGCGCGACGAACGCCTCGTCCGACAGGGCGGGCCGGCACAGCGAGGTCAGCACGTCGACCTCCCGGCGGGTGAGCTCGGGGGCCACGGCGCGCCGCAGCTCGACGTCCGGATCGACCTCCTCCCGGGGGATGCCCCCCATCCGGCAGCGCGCCGTGCCGAAACTCACGACGTCGCCGTCCTCCAGTACGCGGCGGGCGATCGGGCGGCCGTTGACCCGGGTCCCGTTACGGGACAGGCCCATGTCGACGACATAGACGTACGGGCCGCGCCGAACGATCTCTGCGTGCAATCGGGACACACTCGGGTCGTCGAGGCGGATGTCGACTCCGCGCCCTCGCCCGACCGTCGTGACGTCGGGGCGCAGCGGCATCACCAGGCCGCTGTCCTCGATCCGCATGAACGGCCCCTCCACGGCAGTCCTCCCAGCTAGTTAGCGACCCCTGTCTGCCGGGTTACCCGGACCCGGTAGCGCCACACCCTCCTACTGGCGAGTAGGACCCGTGACACAAGGCGTCCGGCGTCCCAGTGCGTTCGTGAAACCCCAGGTGTCCCGCCCAGACGGCCGTCAATTTTCAACCTCGGTCCTGCAAAGCGGTGGAAAATGCCTTCGTAGTCGACGTTACATCCGGAAGGCGTCCGGAGGCTCCGCTGCGGGCCCCGGGCGGAAATTCCAACCGCTACGGTTGGTGTGTCAGACCTTTCGGTGAGGTCGGTGAGGGAAACACACATGAGCGCGGAGCTGGGTCGGCGGCGGAGGCGGGCCCCGGGAGCGGGCGGCGCGCGGGCCAACCGGCTGAGCCGGCTGCCCTATCTGCTGGTGCTGTGCGGCGTGGCCGGCGGGCTGGTGCTGTGCTCGATGGCCTACTTCCGCAAGGGCTCGATGCTGATCGCCGCCGCGCTGCTGTTCGGCGCGCTGGCCCGGGCGCTGCTGCCGGAGTCCCAGCTCGGGCTGCTGGCGGTGCGCAGCCGCTCGCTGGACTGCTGGACGCTGGTCGTCCTCGGCGAGCTGACCGCCTTCGCCGCCCTCAGCATCCCCCCGATGAACAAGGCGGGCCTGGCCGTGGCCGCCGCCTTCGGCGTGCTGGTCGGGCTGGCCGGGCTGCTGCGCGTCCTGCGGTACGTGCTCTTCGAACGGCGCGGCGCGCACCGGCGCGGGGCCGACGATGCCGGGGGTGTGCCGGTTCACCCCTTGTGATGGGAATTGTGAGGTAAGGGGCAGGTCTAGACCGGTACGGGCGGTCGGCTAGCCTACACAGTTGAGCCTTACAAGGACTGCCGGCCGGTGTAGGAAGAGGGACAGCAACAGCATGCCCAAGATCAAAGTAGCGGGCCCGGTCGTCGAACTCGACGGCGACGAGATGACGAGGATCATCTGGCAATTCATCAAGGACCAGCTGATCCTGCCCTACCTGGACGTGGACCTGAAGTACTACGACCTGGGTATCGAGCACCGGGACGCCACCGACGACCAGGTGACGATCGACGCCGCCAACGCCATCAAGGAGCACGGCGTCGGCGTCAAGTGCGCGACGATCACCCCGGACGAGGCCCGCGTCGAGGAGTTCGGCCTCAAGAAGATGTGGCGGTCGCCCAATGGAACGATCCGCAACATCCTGGGCGGCGTGGTCTTCCGTGAGCCGATCGTGGTGTCGAACATCCCGCGCCTGGTGCCCGGCTGGACCAAGCCGATCATCATCGGCCGTCACGCCCACGGCGACCAGTACCGCGCCTCCGACTTCGTCGTCCCCGGCCCCGGCACGGTGACGATCTCCTACGTCCCCGAGGACGGCGGCGAGCCCATCGAGATGGAGATCGCCAAGTTCACCGGCGGCGGCGTCGCGCTGGGCATGTACAACTTCGACGACTCGATCCGGGACTTCGCCCGCGCGACCATGCGCTACGCGCTCGACCGCGGCTTCCCGCTGTACATGTCGACCAAGAACACGATCCTCAAGGCCTACGACGGCCGGTTCAAGGACCTGTTCGCCGAGGTCTACGAGACCGAGTTCAAGGCCGACTTCGAGGCCGCGGGCCTCACCTACGAGCACCGGCTGATCGACGACATGGTCGCCCAGGCTCTCAAGTGGGACGGCGGCTTCGTCTGGGCCTGCAAGAACTACGACGGCGACGTCCAGTCCGACGTGGTGGCGCAGGGCTTCGGCTCGCTCGGCCTGATGACCTCCGTGCTGATGACCCCCGACGGCCGCACCGTCGAGGCCGAGGCCGCGCACGGCACCGTCACCCGGCACTACCGGCAGCACCAGCAGGGCAAGCCGACCTCCACCAACCCGATCGCGTCCATCTTCGCCTGGACGCGCGGTCTGGCCCACCGCGGCAAGCTGGACAACCAGCCCGAGGTCATCGAGTTCGCCCGCTCGCTGGAGCAGGTCTGCATCGAGACCGTCGAGAACGGCCAGATGACCAAGGACCTCGCCCTGCTGGTCGGCAACGACACCCCGTGGCTGACGACGCAGGAGTTCCTGGAGGCCCTGGACGTCAACCTCCAGAAGAAGCTCGCCAAGTGAGGTAACCCCTCCCGGCATCTGAAGGCCGTCTCGGTGATCCCGGGGCGGCCTTCGGCGTGTTCGGGCGTATGTGTGCATCTTCGGGGTAGGCGAGCAGCGACACCTGGCGGAAGCCGTCGCGTCGGCGCGCGATAGCCTGGCGGGCGGTATCTCGACAACGAGACAAACCGCGCGGCGGCCCGCCCCCGGGCGTCCGCGCCGGAGATCCACCGGCGGCCGACCGGCCCCGTCAGGTCACAGCAGGAGATGAGCGCATGACTCGCACCCCAGTCAACGTCACCGTCACCGGCGCCGCGGGCCAGATCGGCTACGCGCTGCTGTTCCGCATCGCGTCGGGGCAGCTGCTCGGCGCGGACGTCCCGGTACGCCTGCGGCTGCTGGAGATCCCGCAGGCGGTCAAGGCCGCCGAGGGCACCGCCATGGAGCTGGACGACTGCGCCTTCCCGCTGCTGGCCGGGATCGACATCTTCGACGACCCGACGCCCGCGTTCGAGGGCGCCAACGTCGCGCTGCTGGTCGGGGCGCGGCCGCGGACCAAGGGCATGGAGCGCGGCGACCTGCTGGAGGCCAACGGCGGGATCTTCAAGCCGCAGGGGCAGGCCATCAACGCCGGCGCCGCCGACGACATCAAGGTGCTGGTCGTCGGCAACCCGGCCAACACCAACGCGCTGATCGCCCAGCAGAACGCCCCGGACGTGCCCGCCGAGCGGTTCACCGCGATGACCCGCCTGGACCACAACCGCGCCCTGGCGCAGCTGTCGAAGAAGGCGGGCGTGTCCGTCGCCGACATCAAGAAGATGACGATCTGGGGCAACCACTCGGCCACGCAGTACCCGGACATCTTCCACGCCGAGATCGGCGGCAAGAACGCGGCCGAGACGGTCAACGACCGCGAGTGGCTGGAGAACGACTTCATCCCGACGGTCGCCAAGCGCGGCGCGGCGATCATCGAGGCGCGCGGGGCGTCCAGCGCCGCGTCCGCCGCCGGTGCGGCCATCGACCACGTGTTCACGTGGGTGAACGGCACGCCGGAGGGCGACTGGACGTCCATGGCCGTGCCGTCGGACGGCTCCTACGGGGTGCCCGAGGGCCTGATCTCCTCGTTCCCGGTGACCTGCAAGGACGGCCGCTGGGAGATCGTCCAGGGGCTGGAGATCGACGACTTCTCACGGGCCCGCATCGACGCCTCGGTCAACGAGCTGGCGGAGGAGCAGGACGCCGTGCGCAAGCTCGGCCTGGTCTGACCGCGCCGACCCGCGGGGGCCCCGGACCGGCGTGCCGGTCCGGGGCCCTTTCGGCTGCGCGGACGGCCGGTGAGAAATGTCGGAGGTGGACGCTTTTCTGTCGCTAAGGTGGCTGACCAGCCGCCGGACGACGACGGTGGCCGAGCGGCCGAGGTGCAGGAGGGCATACGGGGTGGAGCAGGCGTTTCAAGTAGATCTTCGGGGCGTGGTCGACCTGCTCAGCCGCCATCTCTACTCCAGCCCTCGGGTGTACCTGCGGGAGCTGCTGCAGAACGCGGTCGACGCGATCACGGCGCGGGGCGGCGCGGGCGGGACGGTGCGGATCGAGACCGGCGGCGGACGGCTGCGCGTGCACGACGACGGCGTCGGGCTGACCGAGGACGAGGTGCACCGGCTGCTGGCCACGATCGGGCGGTCGTCCAAGCGGGACGAGCTGGGCTTCGCCCGCCACGACTTCCTGGGGCAGTTCGGCATCGGGTTGCTGTCGGCGTTCCTGGTGGCCGACGAGATCGAGGTGGAGACCCGGTCGGCGAGGGCGGCCGACGCGGCGGCGGTGCGGTGGACGGGCCTGGCCGACGGCCGGTACCGCGTCGAGCCGGGCGGGCGGGACGAGCCGGGCACGACGGTGACGCTGCGGCCCCGCCCCGGATCGGCCGAGCTGCTGGAGCCGGCGGTGGTGGGCGAGCTGGCCCGGGCGTACGGGTCGCTGCTGCCGGTCACCGTGACGGTCGACGGCGTGGAGATCACCGGGGACGGCGCGCCGTGGCTGGCGGCGCATCCGGATCCGGCGCGGCGCCGGCGCGCGCTGGACGCCTACTGCCGCGAGCTGTTCGGGTTCGAGCCCTACGACGTGATCGATCTGGACGTGCCCGAGGCGGGGCTGACCGGTGTGGCGTTCGTGCTGCCGCACGCGGTGTCGCCGACCGCCCGGGGCGCGCACCGGGTGTACCTGAAGCGGATGCTGCTGGCCGAGAGCGTCGAGGGGCTGCTGCCGGACTGGGCGTTCTTCGTCCGGTGCGTGGTGGACGCGGGTGAGCTGCGTCCCACCGCGAGCCGGGAGGCGCTGTACGAGGACGAGCTGCTGGAGTCGGCCCGGCGGGCGCTGGGCGAGCGGCTGCGGCAGTGGCTGGTGCGGCTGGCCGAGACCGACCCGGTGCGGCTGCGCGGTTTCCTGCGGCTGCACCGGCTGGGCGTCAAGGCGATGGCGCTGCACGACGACGAGATGCTGCGGATCGTCGACCGCTGGCTGGAGTTCGAGACGTCGGCCGGTCCGATGACGCTGGCCGAGTTCCGCAGGCGGCACGCCGAGGTCCGCTACACCGCCAGCGTGGAGGAGTTCCGGCGGCTGTCGGCGGTGGCGGGCGCGCAGGGCGTGGGGCTGGTCAACGGCGGCTACGTGCACGACACCGAGATCATCGAACGGCTGCCGGACATCGACCCGGACGTGGTGCCGCGCCGCCTGGAGCCGGCCGAGCTGACCACCCACTTCGGCGTGGTGGACCCGGCGGCCGAGCTGGCGCTGCGGCCGTTCCTGGCGGCGGCGCAGCGCGCCGTGGAGCGGCTGGGCTGCGAGGTGGTGATCCGCGACTTCGACCCGGCGTCGCTGCCCGCGCTGTACCTGACCAGCCGTGCCGCGCAGCATCAGCAGGAGCTGTCGCAGGCCAAAGAGATGGCCGACGACCTGTGGTCGGACGTGCTCGGCGCGCTGAACAACGCCGTCGAGTCGGACCGGCCGCAGCTCGTCCTCAACCATCGCAACCCGCTGACCCGGCGCGTCACGGCACTGACCGAGGACGGCCTGATCGAGCTGGCCGTCCAGGGGCTGTACGGGCAGGCGCTGCTGCTGGGGCAGCATCCGCTGCGCGCCGCCGACACCGCCGTTCTCAACCGTTCGTTCCTCGGCCTGCTCGACTGGGCCGTGCACAACCCGGAGGCCGGAAGTTGAGCACCGATGACGTCTACGAGCTGATGGCGCGGTCGGAGGAGCTGCCGTACGGCGAGGCCAAGACGGTGCTGGTGGAGGACGCGCTGCGGCGCGCCGAGGCGGCGGGCGACGACCACCTGGCGTTCCGGGTGCGGATGTCGCTGACCACCGCCTACCAGTACGGCGGCGAGCCGGCCAAGGCGTTCACCACGTTCAGCCGGTGCCTGGCCGACCACGACCGCGACCCGGGCCGCTTCGACGCGGAGGAGCGGCTGCTGTGGCACTTCAAGTGGATCGTCAACTCGCTGACGCTGTTCCCCGAGGTGCCGCTCGACCGCACGTACGCGGTGCTGGACGACATGGAGCGCCGGTACCGGGCCGGCGGGCACAGCCCGCAGGCGGTGTACCACTACCGCAACGCCGTGGCGCGGCACGTGGGCGACCACGACGCCGCCGACGAGTGGTACGCCAGGTGGCACGCGGCGCCGCGCGACGGGTTGTCGGACTGCGAGGGCTGCGACCCGACGGGCATGGTGCGGCACCTGGAGGCCCGGGGGCGTGACGAGGAGGCGCTGGCCGTCGCGGCGCCGGTGCTGAGCGACGAGCTGAACTGCAGCGAGCAGCCGCAGGGCATCCTGACCGCGCTGCTGCCGGTCTACCTGCGGGCGGGCCGGCTGGAGGAGGCGCGCGACGCGCACCGCCGCGCGTACCGGCTCGTGCGGTCCAACGTGGCGGACCTGTCGGAGATCGGCGAGCACGTGTGGTTCTGCGCGGTGACGGGCAACGAGCCGCGCGGGTTCGAGATCCTTCAGCGGCACCTGGGGTGGCTGGACCGGGCGCCGAGCCCGTACGACGCCATGCGGTTCGCCGCGGCGGCCGCGCTGCTGCTGCGCCGGATGGAGGAGGCCGGCGCCGGGGACGTGACGCTGCGCCGTCCGGGCGGGGCCGGCGAGGTGAGCGCGGCGGAGCTGCGGGTGGAGCTGGCGGGACGCGCCCGCGAGGTCGCGGCCCGCTTCGACGCCCGCAACGGCACCTCCTACCAGGGTGAGCGGATCGAGCGGCTGCTCGCGGACGAGCCGGTCGTCGAGCATCTGCCGCTGACCGCCCACGACCGCCGGCGTCCCGCCGCGGCGCCGGTCCGGCCGGAGCCGGAGCCGCCGCGGGGCCGTGACCTGTCCGGCGTGACCGACCTGGACGCGCTGCTCGACGCGGCCGAGGAGGACCGGTCGGCGGACGACATGGACGGGGCGCTGGCGGCGTGGCGGCGGTTCGACGAGGTGGCGGGCGACGGTCCGCTCACCACGTCGCAGGCGGCGCGGCGCGCCGACGGCCGCGGCCTGGAACTGCTGCTGAACGGCGACCACGAGGCCGGGCTGGCGGAGTGGCGCCGGGCGGTGTCGCTGTTCGCCGAGGCGGGCGACCGGGTGCGCGAGCAGAGCGGGCTGAGCCGGATCGGCGCGATCCTGTTCGGCACGGGCGAGCAGGACGAGGGCATGGCGCTGATGCGGACCGCCGCCGCCTTCCTCGACGAGCACGACGCGGGGTCGCACCGCGCGTTCGGCGCCCGTATGCGGTTGGCCGACGCCCTGTTGCAGAGCGACCGTCCGGAGGAGAGCCTGGCCGCGCTGGACGGTCTGGCGCCGTCCCGTCCGCGGGACGCCGGGGAGGTGGAGCTGCACCGGGGCCGCGTGTTGGGCGTCCTCGGCCGCGGCGCGGAGGCCGTCGCCGCGTTGCGCCCGGCCTGCGCCGCCTTCCGGGAGGCCGGGCAGCCGGGCCGTCTGGCCGAGGCGGCGTTCCTGCTGGGCCGGGTGCTGGCGTACGGCGACGAGCGGGACCCGGACGCCGCGCTGGAGGCGTTCGACGAGGCCGTCGCCAACGCGGCCGCGGGCCCGCCCGGGCTGGTGCCGGCCGCGCACGCCGAACGCGGCTCCCTGCTGCTGGCGTGCGACCGCGCCGCCGACGCGGTCCCCGACATGGTGGAGGCGGTGGCCGAGTTCACGGCGCTCGGCGCGCAGTCGCAGGCCGCCTACGCCCGTGTCGACCTGGCCGCCGCGTACCTGACCACGGGACGGCACTTCGAGGCGGCGGAGGTCGCCGAGGAGGCCGCGCCCGTGCTGGCCCGGCTGGACGACCCGGGCGCCGAACGCCGCTGCCGGTTCATCCTGGGGCACGCCCAGCGCGAGCTCGGCGAGGAGCAGGCCGCGGAGATCTTCACGGGGCTGGCCGAGGAGGAGGACGACCCCGGCGCGGCCGCGCGGCTGCTGGAGACGGCCGCCGACGTGCTCACCGACCTGGACAAGGACGCCCTGGCGGCCGACGGGTTCGTCCGGGCCGCCGAGGCGTTCGCCAAGGCCGGCGACCCGTTCGGGGTGGTGCGCTGCCGCCGCCGCGGCGCGCTGTGCCGCGCGTGGGGCGGCAACGGCGGCCGTGCCCTGGAGGAGATGGAGGTCGCCCGCCAGGCGCTCGGCGAGCTGCCGTCGGAGGGGCACGAGGCCGAGGTTGTCTGGGAGACGTCGGCGCTGGGCTACGACGAGGCCCGCATGCTGGCGAACCTGGGCCGGCTCGCCGACGCCCTGGAGCCGGCGGCGCGGGCCGCCGACGGGTTCGCCGCGATCGGCGCGGACGACGCCGCGCAGGCCGCCGCCCGCCTGCGCGACGAGATCCGCGAGCGGCTCTAGAGGAGGCGGCGGGCGCCGTCGGCGGCGACGGCGGTGAGGAACCGCGGCTCCTCCCATCCGCGCCGCTCGTAGGCGGCGCGGATCGCCTCGCTCACCCGGTCGACGCGGTCGGCCGGGGTGAGCACGATGGCCGAGCCGCCGAATCCGCCGCCGACCATGCGTCCGCCGCGCGCGCCGGCCCGCTGCGCCTCCTCGACCGCGACGTCCGCGCCCGGCCAGGAGATCTCGAACTGGTCGCGCAGCGACAGGTGGGAGGCGGTGAGCATGGCGCCGAGCTCGGCCGTCGCGCCCGCCCGCAGCAGCCCGACGGCCGCCTCCACGCGGTGGTTCTCGGTCACCACGTGCTGGACGCGGCGGCGCAGCACGGGATCGTCCAGGGCCTTCAGCGCGGCGGGCAGGTCCTTGACGTCGCGCAGCGCGGCGACGCCGAGCAGTTCGGCGGCCCGCTCGCATTCGGCGCGGCGGCGCCCGTAGTCGCCGTCGACCAGCTCGTGGTGCATGCGGGTGTCGACGACGAGCAGGCGCAGGCCGCTGTCCTCCAGGGGGAGGGGCACCTGCGTGGACAGGCCGCTGCGGCAGTCGAGCATCAGCGCGTGGCCCGCCGTGCACAGCAGGGACGCCGACTGGTCCATGATGCCGCAGGGCATGCCGACGTACTCGTGCTCGGCCCGCTGCGCGAGCCGGGCCAGCTCGCGCCGCCCCGCCGGAGTCGGCAGGTCGGCCTCGCCGTACAGCTCGCACAGCGCCAGCGCGGTGGCGCACTCCAGCGCCGCCGACGACGACAGGCCCGCGCCCTGCAGCAGGTCCGCGTCGATCAGCAGGGACGCCCCGCCGATCGGCACGGACGTGACGTGCTCGCGCAGCACCCAGGCCGTTCCGGCCGGGTAGGCGGCCCAGCGTTCCCGCTGCGGCGCCGTGTCGCGCCAGCGCCGCGCCTCGGGCGCGTGCGGGTCGACCGGCACGGTGACGACGGTGTCGGCGGCCTGCAGGGACCGCACCTCCAGCACGCCGTCGTCGCGGCGCGCCGCCGCCACCGACACGCCCTGGGGCAGCGCGAACGGCAGCACGAACCCGTCGTTGTAGTCGGTGTGCTCGCCGATCACGTTGACGCGGCCGGGGGCGCGCCACACGCCCTCCGGTGCGCGCCGGTACGCCTCGGTGAACGCGGCGGCCAGCGCGCGCGGGTCGGAGGCCGTCATCGAGCCCGCTGGGCGAACGCCCACGCGTCGGCGACCATGGCCCGCAGGTCCCGCTCGGGCTTCCAGCCCAGCGCCGACCTGATCTTGTCCGACGAGGCCACCAGCACGGCGGGGTCGCCGGAACGGCGCGGGTGCGGCTCGGCCGGGATCGCGTGGCCGGTGACCCCCCGGCACACCTCGATCACCTCGCGGACCGAGAACCCGTTGCCGTTGCCCAGGTTGAAGATCTGGTGGACGCCCGGCTCGCACGCCTCCAGCGCCAGCTGGTGCGCCACGCCCAGGTCGACGACGTGGATGTAGTCGCGCACGCAGGTGCCGTCGGGCGTGGGGTAGTCCTCGCCGAACACCATGACCTTCTCGCGCTCGCCGAGCGCGACCTTCAGCACGTTGGGGATCAGGTGCGTCTCGACGGTGTGCCGTTCGCCCTGCACCCGCCCGCCTTCGAGCAGCGCGCCCGCGACGTTGAAGTAGCGCAGCGAGACCCCGCCGAGGCCGTGCAGCCGCGCGTACTCGGCCAGCGCGGTGTCGATGGCCAGCTTGGACGCCCCGTACGGGTTGGTCGGCCGGGTGGGGTCGGTCTCCAGAATCGGCGTGGACTCCGGCTCGCCGTAGGTGGCCGCCGTGGAGGAGAACACGATCCGGTTCACCCCGGCGCGGCGCATCGCGTCCAGCAGCGCCAGCGACTCGCCCAGGTTCTTGTCCCAGTACAGGCCCGGCTTCTCCACCGACTCGCCGACCAGCGACCTGGCCGCGAAGTGCAGCACCGCGTCGAAGCCCGCGCCGTCCAGCACGCCGAAGGCGGCCTCGCGCAGCGTGCCCCGCACCAGCCGGGCGCCCTCGGGGACGGCGTCGGCGTGCCCGGTGGACAGGTCGTCCAGCACGACGACCTCGTGCCCGGCGTCCAGCAGCTGGGCGGCCACGACCCCGCCGACGTAGCCGGCGCCCCCGGTGACGAGCAGCTTCACGTGTCGTTACCTCCAAGTTCGACGGATCCGCCCCGGCTGGTCGGCCGACGCGAGTGATCGGCTGCTCAAGGCTATCCGCGCCGCCCGAACCGATCCTGGGAAGACTCGCAACGATAGCCTGGCGACGCGGGCCGGTGGCGGACCTTCGGCGCGGGTACGTCCTGCGGAGGATCTCCGGCTCGAAGGGCGGACGGACAACCGACATGGACGATCGCAGCAGCGCCCCGCCGCCGCGCAGGGGCCGTCCCGACCGCCCGGACGCGGCCGCGGACTCCGCGTTCGGGAGCGGGTCCGAGCCGCGCCGCCCGCCTCCCGCGACCGCGCCGCCGGCGCCCGGGACGGCGGATCCGCAGCCGCGCGCCGAACCCGACGTGCTTCCGCCGTCCGCCGCCGCCAGGCCGCGCGGTGCGGCCGTGGCGGACCGGCCGCGGCAGCCGCGCAAACCGGCCCGTCCCCTGGTGTGGCTGCTGTCGCGCTCCACCGACCTGGTCGTCCGGCTGGCGGGGGGCGATCCGGACGCCGTCCGGGAGGAGATCACCGCCGACCGGATGCGGGCCCTGGTGGCGGCCAACACCGAGCTCACCGACGACGAGCGGGCGCTGATCGAGGAGGTGTTCGTCGCGGGGGAGCGGCCGCTGCGCGAGGTGCTGGTGCCGCGCACGGAGGTGGTGTTCCTGGACGCGGCGCTGCCGCTGTCGAGCGCGGCCCGGATCGCGGCGGCCAGCCCGCACTCGCGGTTCCCGGTGTGCCGCGACTCCCACGACGAGGTGATCGGGTTCGTCCATCTGCGGGACCTGCTGGTGCCGGAGGTCGCCGACCGCTCGGTGCCGGTGGGGGAGCTGGTGCGGCCGGTGAAGTTCCTGCCCGCCTCGCAGCGGGTGCTGCCGGTGCTGTCGGAGATGCGGCGCGAGGGCCACCACCTGGCGATCGTCGTGGACGAGTACGGCGGCACCGCCGGGATCGTCACGCTGGAGGACCTGGTCGAGGAGCTGATCGGGGACATTCGCGATGAATATGATGTGCAGGACGCGCAGGCGCGCCGGCTGCACGGCGGGGTGGTCGAGGTGGACGGCCTGCTCAACCTGGACCAGTTCGCCGCGGCGACCGGCATCCGGCTGCCCGCAGGCCCCTACGAGACGGTCGCGGGCCACATCATGGCGGTCCTGGGACGCGTGCCCGCCGAGGGCGACGCGGTGGAGGCCGCCGGTCACCGGCTCGCGGTCGCCCGCATGGACGGCCGCCGGGTGGCCCGCGTGCGCGTCACGCCGGTGGCCCCCGCGGCACCGGCGGTCCCGTCAGCTCCGCACACCCCCGCGCGCGGGGGCGTCCCGCCCACCGGCGACCCCGAGGGGACTCCGGAACGTCCCGGACGTCCGGACGATCGTGAAAACCCGACGGCCGCCCCCGGTGACGACGACCCCCCGAGCCGGGTCTGAGAGAATCGGTCTGTGCATATGTCCGTAGCGCCCACTTCCGAAGGCACCGGCGCCGGGGCTGTGTCCGCCCCGGCGGTCCCGCGCGTGCTGTCCGGCATCCAGCCCACCGCCGACTCGTTCCATCTCGGCAACTACCTGGGGGCGCTGCGGCAGTGGGTGGCGATGCAGGAGACCCACCAGACCTTCTACTGCGTGGTCGACCTGCACGCCATCACGGTGAAGCACGACCCGGCGCTGCTGCGCCGCCGCACCAAGGTCGCGGCCGCCCAGTTGCTGGCCATGGGCGTCGACCCCGAGCGGGCCACCCTGTTCGTGCAGAGCCACGTCCCCGAGCACGCCGAGCTGAGCTGGATCCTGGGCTGCCTCACCGGGTTCGGCGAGGCCGGGCGGATGACCCAGTTCAAGGACAAGTCCGCCAAGCAGGGCACCGCCGGCACCACGGTCGGGCTGTTCACCTACCCGGTGCTGCAGGCCGCCGACATCCTGCTCTACACCCCCGGCCCCGGCGAGGGCGCGGCCGAGCGGGTGCTGCGGGTGCCGGTCGGCGAGGACCAGCGCCAGCACCTGGAGCTGACCCGCACCCTGGCGCAGCGCTTCAACCAGCGGTTCGGCGAGACGTTCGCGGTGCCCGAGGCCTACATCCCCGAGGGCGCCGCCAAGATCACCGACCTGCAGGAGCCGACCGCCAAGATGAGCAAGTCGGCGTCCTCGCCGCAGGGCATCATCGACGTGCTGGAGGAGCCGGGCCCGATGCGCAAGAAGATCATGCGCGCGGTCACCGACACCGGCACCGAGGTCCGCTACGACGAGGAGAACAAGGCCGGCGTCACCAACCTGCTGCGGATCTACTCCGCGCTGGCCGGCACGCCCGTGCCCGAGCTGGAGGAGCGGTACGCGGGCAGCGGCTACGGCCAGTTCAAGAAGGACCTGGCCCAGCTCGTGGTGGACACCTTCACCCCGATCCGTGAGCGCACGCACAAGCTGCTGGACGACGAGGACCAGCTCGACCGCATCCTGGCCGACGGCGCCGCCCGCGCCGGGGAGGCCGCCGCGCGCACGATGGAGGTCGTGCGCGACCGCGTTGGATTCGTGGGACGTGGCCACTAGCTCCCAGCCGACGGGGGGTGTGGGGGGTCGTCCGAGGAGCGGTCCCCCCGCAGGGAGAACACAGGGCGCAGGGGGCCACGAGACGCACGGCACGCGCACGATAGGGGTCGCGATCCCGATTCCGCATCCCTACGGGCGCGAGCTGCAGCGTGTCCGCGAGTCGTTCGGCGACCGTCTGGCGCCCGGCATCCCCACGCACATCACGCTGCTGCCGCCCACGCAGGTCGACGCCGCCGAACTCGGCGCCGTCGAGGAGCATCTGGCGGGGGTGGCGCGCACCGAGCGTCCGTTCCGGATCCGCTTGCACGGTACGGGAACGTTCCGTCCCGTCTCACCGGTGGTGTTCGTGGCGCTGGCCGAGGGAAAGGACGGCTGCGCGCGCCTGCACACGAAGGTGCTGGCGGGCCCGCCGGGTCAGCGGCCGCAGTTCCCGTACCACCCGCACGTCACCGTGGCGCACCACCTGTCCGACGAGCAGATGGACCGCGCCGCCAAGGAGCTGGCCGACTACGAGGCCGCCTTCCAGGTGTGGGGGTTCTCCCTGTACGAGCACGGCGCCGACGGGGTGTGGCGGCCCCGCCGGCACTTCCTGTTCGGCTCCGGGGCCGCCGACTAGCCCGCCGAGCTGGGCGTTCGGAAGGGCCGTGCATCGAGGGGCAGCGGCCGGGTACGGTGCGTGCATGCGGCAGGCGATCAACGCGGCGGTCGGCCTGGCCGCGGACCTGCGCGACCGGGCCGTGCGCCTGCTGAACGCCGCACGCGCCCGCTGGCGGTGGTTCGACCACCTGGGCCGGGCGTTCCAGCGCTACCAGGAGCGCCGGGGCGACCGGCTGGCGGCCGCCCTCACCTGCTACGCCTTCCTGTCGTTCTTCCCGCTGCTGGCGTTGGCGTACGCGCTGCTGGGCTACCTGCTGGGGATCAGCGAACAGGCCCGCGACTACTTCGTGCAGGCGGTCCGGTCGCTGCTGCCGGGGCTGGCCGACGAGCTGCACGTGGAGCAGATCGCCCAGTCCAAGACCGCCGCCGGGCTGATCGGCCTGGCCAGCCTGCTGGTCGTCGGGCTGGGCCTGGTGACCGTGCTGCGCGAGTCGCTGCGTGACATCTGGGGCAACAAGCCCGACCCGGACGCCAACATCGTCGTCCGCAAGCTCTGGGACGCCGGGGTGCTGGTGTACCTGGGCTGCATGCTGATCCTCGGCATGGTCCTGTCGACGGTCGCGGTGTCGGCCTCCAGCACGGTGCTGGGCTGGCTCGGCCTGGCGCACGTGCCGGGCGCGGGCACCGCGCTGTGGCTGCTGTCGGTGGCCGTGGCGATCGCGTCCAACACGGTGATCTTCCTGGTGCTGTTCTCCCGGCTGTCGGGCACCCGGGCGCCGTGGCGGACCATGCTGCGCGGCGCGCTGGTGGGCGCGGTGGGCTTCGAGGTGCTCAAGCAGGCCGCCTCGCTGCTGCTCGGGCACACCACCGGCAACCCGGTGTACGCCTCGTTCGCCGTCCTCGTCGGGCTCATCGTGTGGATCAACATCGTGGCCCGGTACGTCCTGTACGTCGCCGCGTGGACCGCCACCCGCACCGCCGTCCTGGTCGCCGACCGCCGTGCCGACGAGGCCGCGGCCGCTGATAGGCAGGCCGCCGCCGGGGACGAGCAGGCGGAGAGCGAGAAGGCCGCCGCCGACGGGCCGGTGCCCGGCGGCGAGGAGCCCGCGGCGAGCGGCGAGGAGGCCGAGGGCGCCGCGGCGAAGCCCGCAGGCGCGCCCGACCGGGACGGGTCCGAGGCGGGCCGGGTCGGGTCCGTGGGGTCGCGCGAAACCGCGTCCTGAACTGGCCTAGCCGCGCCGGCGCCGGACGGCGACGAACACCAGCCCGGCCGCCAGCACCGCACCGCCTGCGGTGCCCGCCATCAGGCCCCAGCCGCCCGCCGAGTCGCCGCCGCCCAGCGGCGTGTCGGCGAGCATCCCGCCGCTGCCGGCGTCCGCCTTCTTCGGCGTCAGGTCGCCGGGCGGCACCAGCGCGCCCACCGGCTTGACCTTGCCGCGCGCCTTGAACCCCCAGTCCAGCAGCTCGGTGGCGTACTCGGACGGCGGCTGGTCGGCCCCCATGAGCGAGATGTAGATCGTGTGGCCGTCGCGGCGGGCCGCCGCCACGAACGTCTGCTTGGCGGCGATGGTGTAGCCGTTCTTGCCGCCGAGCATGCCCCGGTAGGCGTGCGCCTGGCCCGGCAGCATCCGGTTGTGGGTGTGGATCGGGTAGCCGCCGACCTTCTTGCCCTTCTTGCGCTCCTTCTTGGTCGGCGGCGCGGGGAAGTGGTGGTCGATGGTCTCGACGTAGCGGCGGAAGTCGGGGTGGCGCATCGCCTCGCGCAGGATCAGCACCAGGTCGTAGGCGGAGGTGTGCTGCGTCTTCACGCTGAGGCCGAGGTCGCGGTCGAGGCCGTTGGGGGAGCCGGCGCGGGTGTCGCGGGCGTTGATCCGCCTGGCCTCGGCGTTCATGTCGGCCAGGGTCCGGTCCATCCCGCCGTTGGCCTCGGCCAGCGTCACCGCCGCGTCGTTGGCCGACATCATCATCAGCGCGTAGAACAGGTCGGACACCTTGTAGCTCATCTTCGGCGTCATGCCGACCTTGGTGCCCTCGACGTCGCACGCCTTCTGCGAGGGACGCACCGTCTGGTCCGGCTTGAGCCTGGGGATCAGCGTCAGTGCGGTGAGGGTCTTGAGGGTGCTGGCGGGCAGGTAGCGGCCGTGCGGGTCCTTGGCGGCCAGCACCTCGCCGGTGTCGCCGTCGGCGACCAGGTACGACGCCGCCTTGATCTTCGGCGCCGCCGGGACGCCCGCGGCCGGGTTGACGATCGTGCCCTTGCCGCCGAGCTGCGCCCCGCCCAGCGGCCCCGCGGGGGCGGCCGTCGCCGCGCCGGACTGGACGGGGGGCGCCACGGGTTCGGCGGCGGCCGGGGGCGCGGCCAGGGCGGGGGAGAGGAGGAGGGAGGCAGCGACGGGCGGCACGGCGATCGCGGAGACGGCGCGCGGTGGTCTTCTCATGGCTCCCCGATGGCGTTGTGTCCGAGTACGGTCCGCGGTTTCCGTGGACGGCGCTCCTGCGGTCCCGGGGGCGGTCCCCGTGACTTCACGAAGATTAAGCCACGATCGCGCGGCGTGTCCGGGAAGAGAATCACCGTCGTCGCACGGGTGCTCACGGTGGCGTGATACGGGCGTTCGCCGGCGCGTCGCCGGACCGTCCGCCGGGGCCGCCCGAACACAGGCGATCACGCATCGTCACCAGGTAGATTTAAGGTTGGACTAGTTCGTTCGGAGGGTGCTCTCCCGAACTGGCGTGACCGAAACGGGTCACAGATCGTGTCCGGTTGTCGTCCTCGTGGATCAAATGATCGGCGCCGGGCACGGAGCCCTGCGGCTCTTCGGCACCCGGCGCCATGATGGAGGGCAGTCCCGGCCTGGACCGACGCCTGGACCGGCGTTTGTCCAGGCTTAGTGACCCGCTGGCCGAATTGCGCCACGTGCCACGCATCGACCTGCAAGGATTGTGGACGGAGGTTGGCCGTGGCCATTGACTTCAACCCGTCCCGCGGCCCGACGCTGGGCGTCGAGTGGGAGATCCAGCTCGTGGACGCGGAGACCAGGCACCTGCGGCAGGACGCGCGTGAGGTGCTGGCCGCGCTGCCGTCGCTCAGCGAGGGCGGCGACGTCCACAAGGTCCGGCACGAGCTGATGGAGTCGACCGTCGAGGTCGTGACGGACGTGTGCCACACCGTGGGGGAGGCCAAGGACGACCTGGCCGCCACGGTGGCCGCGCTGCGGTCGGCGGCCGCCGACCGCGGCATCGCGCTGGCCTGCACGGGGACGCATCCGATCAGCGACTGGCGGGACGCGGTCATGGCGCCGGTGCAGCGCTACGCCGACCTCATCGAGCAGATGCAGTGGCTGGCCCGCCGAATCCAGACGTTCGGGGTGCACGTCCACGTCGGCGTCAGCGACGCCGACCGGGTGATCCCGATCGTCAACGCCCTGTCGGCCTACCTGCCGCATTTCCTCGCGCTCACCGCCTCCAGCCCGTTCTGGAGCGGCCACGACACCGGGCTGGCGTCCAGCCGCGCGGTGGTCTTCGGCCAGCTGCCCACGGCCGGCCCCCCGCATCTGCTGGACGACTGGGCGGCATTCGAGGATTACATGGCGACCCTGCTGCGTGCCGGTACGATCCGCAGCATCAAGGAGGTGTGGTGGGACATCCGGCCGCACCCGGACTTCGGCACGGTCGAGATCCGGATGTTCGACGGCATTCCCACCCTGCGGGAACTGGGCATGGCGGCCGCGCTCTGCCAGAGCCTGGTGACGCTGTTCGACCAGCAGCTGGACCGCGGCTACACGCTGCCGCGTCCGGCGGCCTGGGTGGTGCGCGACAACAAGTGGCGCGCCACCCGCCACGGTCTCGACGCCATCGTCATCACCGATGACACCGGGAATACCACGCCGCTTCGCGACGATCTCTACGAACTGGTACGCGAACTCGAACCCGTCGCCGACCGGCTGGGCTGTACGGAGGAGCTCAAGGTCGCGGCGGAGGTTTTGGAACACGGGGCGTCCTACGAACGCCAGCGCGCGATCCGCGCCGAGGGCGGCACCCTGGAGAACGTGGTCGACGCCGCGATCGCCGAGTTCGCCGAGGACAGGTTCGTCACATTCGGGGAGGTTGCACATGTCGGGAACTGAGGGGCCCGCCGACCCGGCGGGCCGCGCCGGACCCGACGACGCGACCGGCCACGACCCGGACCGCGGGGTCTCGCGGGCGCGTCACGCGCCCGGGGCGAGCCCACCCAACACCGGACAGACCACCGGGCGGACGCCGTTCGGCTCCGCCATCGCGCAGGGGGCGCACATGACTCAACCGGGACCCGGGGTGATGCCCGGCCTTGAACCAGCGGCCGCCGCGGGGGCGGCGGGCGCGGGCGACGCCGAGGAGGCGCGGACCGCGCCGGGAGCGGCCGGGACCGCACCGCGCGGCGTCGCCACCGGCGGCGCCGGCGGCGCGGCGCACGGCCCCGCGATCCGCTCCGCGACCGGCTCGCCGGCCGGTGTCGCGGGCGGCCGCGCGCTGGGCGGCGAGGCGCTGCAGCTGCAGCTGGACTCGTTCCTGGCCCGCCACGAGGCCGAGCTGATCGCGTTCCGCCGCGACCTGCACATGCACCCGGAGCTGGGGTACGCCGAGCACCGCACCACGGGGCGGATCGTCGAGCGGCTCACCGCCGCCGGGCTGACCCCCACGGTGCTGCCCAAGGGCACCGGCCTGTTCTGCGACGTCGGCCCGGCCGGCGGGCCGACGGTGGCGCTGCGCGCCGACATCGACGCGCTGCCGCTGCAGGACGAGAAGGAGGGCGTGCCGTACCGGTCGACGGTGCCGGGCGTCGCGCACGCCTGCGGGCACGACGTGCACACCACGATGGTGCTGGGCGCCGGGCTGTTCCTGGCGCAGCAGGCCGCGGCGGGGCTGCTGCCGGGCCGGGTGCGGCTGCTGTTCCAGCCCGCCGAGGAGACCCCGGGCGGGGCGCTGGACGTCATGGCCGCCGGCGGCATCTGCGGGGTCGACCGGGCGTTCGCGCTGCACTGCGACCCGCGCATCGAGGTCGGCCAGCTCGGCCTGCGCACCGGGCCGATCACCGCGGCCTGCGACAAGGTGTACGTCAAGGTCACCGGGCCCGGCGGGCACACCGCCCGGCCGCATCTGACCGCCGACCTGGTGTACGCGCTGGCCAAGATCGTCACCGAGCTGCCCGCCGCGCTGTCGCGCCGGGTCGACCCGCGCTCCAGCCTGTCGCTGGTGTGGGGGCGGGTGTCGGCCGGGTCGGTGGCCAACGCCATCCCCGACGACGGCATCGCCGAGGGCACCGTGCGCTGCCTGGACGACGAGGCGTGGCACCGGGCGCCGGAGATGATGAAGGCGCTGCTGGAGTCGGTCGCGGCCGCCTACGACGTGGAGGCGTCGCTGGAGTACGTGCGCGGCGTCCCGCCCACCGTCAACGAGGCGACCAGCGTGCAGATGTTCCGCGACGCGGCCACGCAGACGCTCGGCGAGGACGCGGCGGTGCCCACGCCGCAGAGCCTGGGCGGCGAGGACTTCGGCTGGTACCTGGAGTCGATTCCGGGCGCGCTGGCCCGGCTGGGCGTGCGCACTCCCGGTTCGCCGGGCGAGTACGACCTGCACCGCGGCGACTTCGACGTGGACGAGCGCTGCATCGCCGCCGGCGTCCGGGTGCTGAGCGCCACCGCGCTGACCGCGCTGTGGGACGGCGGCCGTCCCGGCGACCCCGAGCAGGTCGAGGGCGCCGCCGTGGCGTGAGCCGTCACCGGCGGCGACGACAGATTCACCGTCCGCCCCGGGCCGGGCCCGGGGCGGCGTTCCCCGTCCTCACCGGACGGCGGGCGGGCCGCCGCACGAGCGGCCTGACCTGTGGCGATATGCCTACACCTTGGTAACGGACCCGTTGCGAATCGGCGCATCGTGGGCGTTTTGGTCTGTTTACCGGGTAGCGTCCGATCGATTTCGGCGGCCACTGTGCGGGCCGCCATTTCGAGGGCGGGGAACGGAAGGAGCGCCAAACGTGCGCCGTGGACTCAGGATTTCGCTTGTCACGCTGACGGGCGCAGCGCTCACGCTCGGCGCTTCGGCGTGCGGCGGCAAGAAGGCCACCACCGGTGGGGACGACGGCGGCGGCAAGAAGACCGTCAAGGTCGGGCTGGCCTACGACATCGGCGGGCGGGGCGACAAGTCGTTCAACGACGCCGCCTACGCCGGTCTGCAGAAGGTGCAGTCGACGCTCAACCTCGAGGTCAAGGACATCGAGGCGACCAAGGGCGAGAGCGACAACGACAAGGTGCAGCGACTGGAGCTGCTGGCCAAGTCCGGCTACAACCCGGTGATCGCGGTCGGGTTCGCCTACGCGGGCCCGCTGGGCAAGGTCGCCAAGAACCACCCGAACACCAAGTTCGCGATCGTGGACGACAGCTCGGTCACCGGCCCGAACGTCACCAACCTGGTCTTCGCCGAGGAGCAGGGCTCCTTCCTGGTGGGCGCCGCGGCGGCGCTGAAGTCCAAGACCGGCAGGATCGGCTTCATCGGCGGCGTGGACACCCCGCTGATCAAGAAGTTCGAGGCGGGCTACACGGCCGGCGCCAAGAAGGCCAAGCCGGACATCAAGATCGACGTCAAGTACATCTCCCGCGGCACCGACTTCTCCGGCTTCAGCGACCCGGCCAAGGGCAAGACCGTCGCCGAGGGCCAGTACGACGGCGGCGCCGACGTGATCTACCACGCCGCCGGCCTGTCGGGCGTCGGGCTGTTCCAGGCCGCCGCCGCCAAGCAGAAGTACGCGATCGGCGTCGACTCCGACCAGTACCAGAACGCCGAGGCGGCGCAGAAGCCGCTCATCATCACCTCGATGCTCAAGCGGGTGGACACCGCGGTGTTCGACTTCGTCAAGGCCGCGGGCGAGGGCACGGCCAAGGCCGGGCCGATCACCTTCGACCTGAAGAACGACGGCGTCGGCTACTCCACCGCCAACGCCGCGGAGATCAAGGACGTGCAGGCCAAGCTGGACGAGTTCAAGCAGCAGATCGTCAGCGGCGCGATCACCGTCCCCACCAAGTGACCTGAACGTGCCTCGGCCCGGGAGGGCGGCCAGCGGCCTCCTCCCGGGCTCTGGTGTAGGAGGACCAGGGATGTCCACCACTGAGCGGCCGTCCGACACCGGCACCGCCGCCCCGCCCGCGTTCGAACTGCGCGGCATCACCAAGCGCTTCCCCGGCGTGGTCGCCAACCACGACATCGACCTGACCGTCACCGCCGGGACCGTGCACGCCATCGTCGGGGAGAACGGCGCGGGCAAGTCCACCCTGATGAAGATCCTCTACGGCATGCAGCGTGCCGACGAGGGGACCATCAAGGTCGGCGGCGAGGAGGTCAGCTTCCACTCGCCGTCGGACGCCATCGCCCGCGGCATCGGCATGGTGCACCAGCACTTCATGCTGGCCGACAACCTCACCGTCCTGGAGAACATCGTGCTGGGCGCCGAGCGCCTGCACGGCATCGGCGCCAGGGCGCGGCGGCGGGTCGAGGAGCTGGCCGGGCGGTACGGCATGCGCGTCGACCCCGGCCGGCTGGTGGAGGAGCTCGGCGTCGGCGACCGGCAGCGGGTCGAGATCCTCAAGGTGCTCTACCGGGGCGCCCGCATCCTGATCCTGGACGAGCCCACCGCCGTGCTGGTGCCGCAGGAGGTCGAGGAGCTGTTCGCCAACCTGCGCGAGCTGCGCCGCGAGGGGCTCACCGTCCTGTTCATCTCGCACAAGCTGGACGAGGTGCTGGCGGTCGCCGACGAGATCACCGTGATCCGGCGCGGCACCACGGTGGCGACCCGGCTGGACCCGGCCGCGACGACCTCCCGGGAGCTGGCCCGGATGATGGTCGGCAGCGAGCTGCCCGTCCCCGAGCTGCGCGAGTCGACGGTGACCGACCGGCCCGTCCTGCAGCTCAGGGGGCTGACCGTGCGGGACGGCACCGGCCGCGCCGTCGTCGACGACGTCACCCTCACCATCCACGCGGGCGAGATCCTCGGCATCGCCGGGGTGGAGGGCAACGGGCAGGCCGAGCTGGTCGAGGCGATCATGGGCATGCGCGCCCCCGCCTCCGGGACGATCCTGCTGGACGGCGAGGACGTCACCGGCTGGCCGACCCGGCGGCGCCGCGAGGAGGGCGTCGGCTTCGTCCCCGAGGACCGGCACCGGCACGGGCTGCTGCTGGAGTCCCCGCTGTGGGAGAACCGCGTCCTCGGCCACCAGACGCGGCGGCCCAACGTCAAGGGCCCGTGGATCGACCGGGCCGGCGCCCGCGCCGACACCCGCCGGATCGTGGACGCCTACGACGTGCGCACGCCCGGCATCGACGTGGACGCCGGAGCGCTGTCGGGCGGCAACCAGCAGAAGCTGATCGTCGGCCGGGAGATGTCGGGCGAACCGAAACTGCTGATCGCCGCGCACCCGACCCGGGGCGTGGACGTCGGCGCGCAGGCCGCGATCTGGGAGCACCTGCGCCAGGCCCGCGCCGAGGGCCTGGCGGTGCTGCTGATCTCCGCGGACCTGGACGAGCTCATCGGCATGTCCGACACGCTGCGGGTGATCCTGCGCGGCCGCGTGGTCGGCGAGGTCGACCCCGCCGACGTGACGCCCGAACGGCTCGGCTCGGCGATGACCGGGGCGCCGCTGGAAGGGGAACAGTGAACCGGCTGAAGAACTCGCCGCTGGCGCTGACGGTCCTGGCGGCGGTGGTGGCGCTGGCGTTCTCCGTCGCCGTCACCTCGATCGTGCTGTCGATCAGCGGCTTCAACCCGCCGTCGACGTTCCAGGCGATGATCGAGTTCGGTCTGGAGCCGGACAGCGTCGTCAACATCGTCAACCGGGCGTCGACGTACTACCTGGCCGCGGTGGCGGTGGCGATCGGGTTCCGGATGGGCCTGTTCAACATCGGCGTGGACGGCCAGTACCGGCTGGCGGCGATGCTGGCCGCCGCGGTGGGCGGCGCGGTCGCGCTGCCGCCGGTGCTGCACCAAGCCATGATCATCCTGGTCGCCATGCTGGTGGGCGCGCTGTGGGCGGGCATCGCCGGGCTGCTGAAGGTCACCCGGGGCGTCAGCGAGGTGATCGCCACGATCATGCTGAACTTCATCGCCACCGGGATCATCGCCTACCTGCTGCAGAACGGCAGGCTCGGCACGCAGGTGGCGGGCAGCGACAACATCGGCACCGAGCCGATCGCCTCGTCCGGGCGGGTGGCCGGCATCCCCTACCCGGGGGCCAATCTGAAGATCTTCGGCCTGGTGCTGCTGGCCGTGGCGGTGGGCGTGGCGTTCCACGTCGTGGTGGAACGCACCCGGTTCGGGTTCGACCTGCGCGCCACCGGGCTGTCCCCGAGCGCGGCCGTGGCCAGCGGCGTCGACGCCAAGCGGATGGTCGTGGTGGCCATGCTGCTGTCGGGCGCGGCGGCCGGGCTGATCGGCATGCCGCAGCTGCTCGGCTCGTCCTACTCCTACGGGCTGGACTTCCCCGGCGGCCTGGGCTTCGTCGGCATCGGCATCGCGCTGCTGGGCCGCAACAACCCGGTCGGGATCGTGTTCGCCGCGCTGCTGTGGTCGTTCCTGGACCAGTCGTCGCAGATCCTGGAGTTCAACGAGATCCCCAAGGAGATCGTGGCGATCACGCAGGCGGCGGTGCTGCTGTCGGTGGTGGTCGTGTACGAGGTGGTGCGGCGGCTCGGGCTGCGCTGGCAGCAGCAGGCGGTCGCCGCGGAACTGGCCGGCCGTGACTCGTCCCCGAAGGAGGTGGCCGCGTGAGCTCGACCCTGGCCGAGGCGATGCCGGCGGCGGAGCCCGCGCCCGCCCGGACGGCGCGCCGCCCGCTGGTGCGCGTCCTGATCGCCCTCGCGGCCGTGTTCGGCGTGCTGGTGCTGCTGCGGGCCATCACCGGTGAGAACACCATCACCTCCGGCGGGACGGTGAGCACCACCCTGGCCCTGGGCCTGCCGATCGGCATGGCCGCGCTCGGCGGCCTGTGGGCCGAGCGGGCGGGTGTGGTCAACATCGGCCTCGAAGGCATGATGATCTTCGGGACGTGGGGCGGGGCGTTCGGCGCCTACTTCTCCGGCAACCCCTGGATGGGGCTGCTGATGGGCCTGCTGATGGGCGCCCTCGGGGGCCTGCTGCACGCGCTGGCCACCGTCACGTTCGGCGTGGACCACATCGTCTCCGGCGTGGCGATCAACATCCTGGCGCCCGGCGTGGCCCGCTACCTGTCCACGATGTTCTTCCTGGGCGAGGAGGGCGGCGGCGCCACCCAGTCGCCGCCGCTGCCGGAGTTCCCGACCGTCAGCGTGCCGGGCATCGCCGGGCCGCTGCGCGACCTGGAGGACCGGCACTGGTTCCTGCTGTCGGACCTGGCCGGGCTGGTGCGCGGCCTGACCACGGACCTGTCCGCGCTGACCATCATCGGGCTGGCGCTGATCCCGCTGACCTACGTGCTGCTGTGGCGTACGGCGTTCGGGCTGCGGCTGCGCTCGTGCGGGGAGAACCCGTACGCGGCCGAGTCCCTCGGCGTCAAGGTCTACAGGATGAAGTACGTGGCGGTCACGGTGTCGGGCGCGCTGGCCGGGCTGGGCGGCGTGTTCCTGGCCATGGTGGGAACGCACCAGTACCAGGAGAACCAGACCGGCGGCCGCGGCTTCATCGGCCTGGCCGCCATGATCTTCGGGAACTGGCGTCCCGGCGGGCTGGCGGCCGGCACCGGGCTGTTCGGCTACACCGACGCGCTCCAGCAGCGCGGCGCCACCGGGGCGGTGCACGCCCTGCTGCTGGTCGTCGCGGTCGCGCTGTTCGCGTTCGCCGCCTGGCGGCTGCTGGCGCTGCGCCGAGCGCCCGCCACCCCCGCGGAGGTGGGCGACGGCCACCGGCGTTCCCGGATCTACCAGGCGGTGGCCGCCGCCGTCGCGGGCGCGCTGCTGCTGGCGTGGTACCTGCTCACCGACGAGCTGCCGAAGGAGATCGTCACCTACAGCCCGCACATCACGACGCTGCTGGTGCTGTCGCTGGCGTCCCAGCGGCTGCGGATGCCCGCGGCCGACGGCCTGCGCTACCGGAAGGGGGAGGCCCGATGAGCGAGCCGCAGGGGCGCGGTGGCGCCTGGACTGACGAGCGACGAAGGAGCGAGGAGGGAAGGCGTCACCTTCCCGGCGCCCCGGAGGCGAGCGGGGGGAAGGCATGAGCGGGATCGACTGGGAGGCTCTGCGGACCGCCGCCCGGGAGGCGATGCGGCGCGCGTACGCGCCGTACTCCGACTTCCCGGTCGGCGCGGCCGCGCTGGTGGACGACGGCCGGGTCGTGTCCGGCTGCAACGTGGAGAACGCCTCCTACGGTGTGGGCCTGTGCGCCGAGTGCAGCCTCGTCAGCGCCCTGTACGGGCCGGGCGCGTCGGGCCGTCCCCGGCTGGTGGCGGTGGCGGTCGTCGGCGGCGACGGCGAGCCGCTGATGCCGTGCGGCCGCTGCCGCCAGCTGCTGTGGGAGCACGGCGGCCCTGACATGCTGCTGGAGACGACGCGCGGCGTGCGCCCCATGGCGGACGTGCTGCCCGACGCCTTCGGCCCCGACGACCTGACCTCCTGAAGGAGCCATTCGACGTGGACGCGATCGACGTCATCCGCGCCAAGCGGGACGGCGGCACGCTGACGCCCGAGCAGATCGACTGGACGATCGACGCCTACACCCGCGGCGTCGTCGCCGAGGAGCAGATGGCGGCGCTGGCCATGGCCATCCTGCTCAACGGCATGACCCGGGCCGAGGTGGCCCGCTGGACCGAGGCGATGATCCGGTCCGGGGAGCGCATGGACTGGTCGGGGCTGGACCGGCCCACCACCGACAAGCACTCCACCGGCGGCGTCGGCGACAAGATCACTCTGCCGCTGGCGCCGCTGGTGGCGGCGTGCGGCGCGGCCGTCCCGCAGCTGTCGGGCCGGGGCCTCGGCCACACCGGCGGCACCCTGGACAAGCTGGAGTCGATCCCGGGCTGGCGGGCGTCGCTGTCGCCCGAGGAGATGCTCGCGGTGCTGGCCGACGCCGGGGCCGTGGTGTGCGCGGCGGGCTCGGGCCTGGCGCCCGCCGACCGCCGCCTGTACGCGCTGCGCGACGTGACCGGCACCGTCGAGTCGATCCCGCTGATCGCGTCGTCGATCATGTCCAAGAAGATCGCCGAGGGCACCGGGGCACTGGTGCTGGACGTCAAGGTCGGCTCGGGCGCGTTCATGAAGACCGTCGAGCAGGCCCGCGAGCTGGCCGAGACCATGGTGGGCATCGGCTCCGACCACGGCGTGCGCACCGTCGCGCTGCTCACCGCCATGGACCGTCCGCTCGGCCGGGCGGTCGGCAACGCCGTGGAGGTCGCCGAGTCGGTCGAGGTGCTCGCGGGCGGCGGCCCGTCCGACGTCGTCGAGCTGACCGTGACCCTGGCCCGGGAGATGCTGGCGGGCGCGGGCCTGGCGTCCGCCAAGGACCCGGCCGACGCGCTCGCCGACGGCTCGGCCATGGACGTGTGGCGCCGCATGATCTCCGCCCAGGGCGGCGACCCCGACGCGCCGCTGCCGTCCGCCAAGGAGACCCACGACGTCACGGCGCCGTCCTCGGGCGTCCTGACCCGCCTGGACGCCTACGCGGTCGGCGTGGCGGCCTGGCGGCTCGGCGCGGGCCGCGCCCGCAAGGAGGACCCGGTCTCGGCCGCCGCGGGGATCATCTGCCACGCCAAGCCGGGCGACCGCGTCACCGCCGGTCAGCCCGTCCTCACCCTTCACACCGACGACCCGTCCCGCCTCCCCCGTGCCCTGGAGGCCCTGGACGGCGCCGTCCAGGTGACCGGCGACGGCACCCCCGACCTTCTGCCGCTCGTCATCGACCGCATCGCCTGAGGGTCGCGTCATCGGATACCGGGGGACATGATGTCGAAAACCCCTTCACGGCGTTATCGCCCCGTGTACATCATCTGCCTCGTCATCGCGTGTTTCGGGGGGCTGTTGACGGTCACCTGGGGTGGCGGCGCCGTCGCCGCATCGGTGGAACAGATGGGAAAGGCCAGGGCGACGGCACGGGTCCTGGAGGTCGAGGGCAACCGTTCTTCCGGGCACATCACCGTCGAGTTCACCACCCGCGACGGCCGCCGGGTCGAGACGGACGACAAACGCCGCGGCTGGCCCGCCGACGCCGGGCCCGGCGACGAGGTCGAGGTCGTCTACGACCCGAATGACGCGGCGGGCAGTGTTCAGCGGTTCCAGGACGTGCGAAAGGCTCTGGTGGTCGTGCCGTGCTTCGCGATCGTGGCGGTCCTGTCGGGCGTCGCCGCCTATCGCACGCGGCCCCGATGACGAACAGTGCCGCCGTGAACACAATTCCACGCACCCGGCAGAAGTTCCGCGGGTAAGTTCCGCAACGGTGTCCGGACGCGGTCCCGATGTCGATATCCAACTGTTTCCGGCGCGTCAAGATCGTATGATGACGCGACCTGAGAAACGGGGAGGACTGCGTGAAAGTCACGCGGACGGAAATCGATGGGGTTCCCGCGTTCTGGGCTTCCGGGGGCTACACCGACGGCTATCGCGTCGCGCTGCTCTTCCGTGTCGGCCAGTCCGACGAAACGCTGGCGCGCAGCGGAATCACACATCTGGTGGAGCATCTGGCGCTGCACCGCGTGGGGCAGCCCGAACACCACTACAACGGCACGGTCGATTCCGTGACGACGGCGTTCTTCACCGAAGGCGACGGCGACGAGGTGATCCGTTTCCTGGCCACCGTCTGCGGCGCTTTGCGCGAGCCCCCGCTCGACCGCCTGGAGGCGGAAAAGCAGATCCTGCGGACCGAGGCCGCCGGCCGGTCCCCGGGGGCCGCCGGCCGGCTGCTGCTGTGGCGGTACGGGGCCGCCGGCTACGGCCTGCAGGGCTATGACGAGCTCGGGCTGCCCGCGCACACCGGCGAGGACGTCACCGCGTGGACCGCCCGCTGGTTCACCCGCGCCAACGCCGCCCTGGCCGTCGTCGGCGGCCCGCCGCCCGCCGGGCTGCGCCTGGACCTGCCCGACGGCGAACGCATGCCCCCGCCCGAACCGACCAGCGCCCTGCCGCACACCCCCGCCTACTTCAACTCGCAGGTCAACGGCGTCGGCCTCAGCGCGATCGTGCCCCGCGCCACCGCCGGCAACGTGTTCGCGACGATCCTGCAGCGACGGCTGCACAAGGCGTTGCGACTCGACGACGCGCTCAGCTACAGCGCGCAGGTCGGCTACTCGCCCCGCGACCGCGACGTCGCCCACATCGTCGCGTTCGCCGACGGGCTCGCCGAGTCCCACCCCCGGCTGACGCAGGAGTTCATCGACGAGATCGAGCGGATCGCCGACGAGCCCGTGGCGGACGCCGAACTGGGGGAGGCGGTGTCGATCCACCGCGCCCGCCTGGACCAGCCCGAGACCGCGGGCGCGATGACGATGTCGTCCTGCTGGAACGAGCTGATGGGCGCCCCCCACCGCACGTACGAGGAGATCCTGCGCCACCTGGACGAGCTGACGCCCGACGACGTCCAGGACGTCGGGCGCACCGTGCGGGACTCGGCGCTGCTGATGGTCCCCGACGGCCAGGAACCCCACGTCGAGCGCTACGTCCCGGCGCCCGGCTCCTCGGTCGTGGCGGTGCGCGGTGAGACGTTCACCCGCGCCGATCCCGAGGCGGGCCACCTGCATCTCATCGTCGGCCCCACCGGCGTGACCAGCATGGCCGGGCCGACCATGGGGACCGTCCGCTACGACTCCTGCGCCGCCGTCCTCGCCTGGCCGGACGGCGCCCGCGCCCTGATCGGCCTGGACGGCATCACCGTCCACATCGAACCGAACCGGTGGATCGACGCCGACGGCCTGCCCGCGCGGATCGACCGGATGGTCCCCGCCGACCGCGTCGTCCCCATGCCGGCCCGCCCCGACGAGGACATCCCGGAGCGCCCCGAGACCACCGTCGCGCCCCCGAAGCCCGGCAGGCGCCGCCGCTCACTGCGCTCCCGCGTGTCCTTCGGCCTGCGCGAGGGCACGGCCTGGGACGACCCCGCCCTCGCCGCCGCGCTGCCCCAGGTCGGCGCCGGCCGGCTCGACGCGGGCCTGGAGCTGCTGACCCGCTCGCGGTCCCTGCCCGAACTGCGCGGCCTCTATCTCGACCGGCTCTCCCGCGCCGCGTCCGGCCACAGCGACCGGCTCGCCGCCATGGCCGCCGCCCGCCCGGACGACCCGGACGTCCACCTGTGGCTGGGCGGCACGCTCGTCCGCGAGGCCTGGGACGCCCGCGGCAGCGCCCAATCCGAGTATGTTTCGGACGAGCAGTTCGCCCAGTTCTGGCTCATCCTCGCCGGCGCCGGAGAACCGCTGTACCGCGCCGCCGAACTGCTGCCCGAGGATCCGGTTCCCTGGGACTCCCTGCAATGGCATGCCATCGGCCTCCAACTGGGCCGTTTGGAACTCGACCGTATATGGCGAGAACTGAAGGACCGGCATGACGGCCTGTATTGCGGCCATTACACGCGGGCCCAAGCCCTCTGCGCCAAGTGGTGGGGCTCGGACGCCGACGTCCTCGAATTCGCCGAGTCGACGGTCGAGGCCGCCAAGCCGGGCGATCCCCTGGCGGCCATACTGCCCGTCGCCCTTCTGGAGAACGGCATGGACGCCGACGACGGCCTGGAAGCGTACCTCTCCCGTCCCGAAACCCACGCCGCCCTGGGCGCGGCGGCCGACAAATGGCTGACCAACATGACGGAGCACCCCCGCACCCGCGAGGCCCACCACCTCTTCGGCGCCGCGTTCTATTTCGCGGGCGACGTCGACCGGGCCCGCCACCACCTCTCCCAGGCGGGCAAGACCCTCCCCGACGGACTGCCCTGGGGCTACTGGGCGCGCCCCGCCCGTGCCTACAAGGACGCCCTCCGAGACCTCGGCCTCCGCTGACCCGCCGGTTCCCGGTGCGCCCGCACGGCCGCGTGCAACGGACCTGAACGCCTAACCGCCCGCCACCGCTTTTGCGACATCACTCAACGCCCGCGCCTGCCTGCCGGGGTCGGTGATGGAGCGGGCGATGCGTTCGGCCTCTGCCGAATCGCAGGTCCCCAGCCCTCAGGCCGATCACCGTAGCCGGGCGCTCCGTCGCGTGACAGAAGCTTTCCGTCATCTGCCACCCCAGCCATGGCGATGCCTCAGCGCCGGGGTGTCGGACGCGCGCGTCGAGCACGACGGCCATGACCGCGCCCTACTCGTCGTTGCGGCGCGGTCATGGCCGTCGGCGGCGGGGTTACTTCGGCGGCGTGACGGTGACGGTCACGGAGCCGCCACCGGAGCCGGTCATGCCCTTTTCGAGCTTCTTGGCGTTCACGACCTGGTCGATGCTGATGGTGTAGCCGTTCGCGAGCTTCTCGCTGTGCCCGGCCTTGCCCGTCACCCTCCAGTTGCCTTCGGGGGGCACGCCGTACCCGGCGAGGACGACGACGGTGCCGGAGCCGCCGTGGGCGCCGGCGACGCCCAGGCGCAGCCCGCCCACCCAGCTGGTGGTGCCGCGTGCGACCGTGTTCGTCTCCTTCTGCGGGTTGGCCGGAGGGCTGAGCCTGGCGGTGGGCACGGATTGCGGGGACGACTTCGTCATGGGATCGGCCTCCTCGGAGGAGCCGCAGCCGGCGGCCGCGAGCGTCAGGGCGCCGGTGAGGAGAATCGGCACCGCGCGCCGGTATCCACGCTGGAACATGCTGATCCTTCTCACTCGAACGAACTGATGTCGACGCCGCTGAGGTACTGGTTGAACTCTTCCATCGTCAGGGTGGCGTGGTCATAGCCCCACGGGTTGTACAGCTCCACCTTGCCATCCTGCGTGATGCCCTTGACGACGTAGGCGTGGTTGGCGTGGAGCCGGTTCTTGTAGATCGGCTTGCCGTCGACGTCGCCCTCGTCCTTGGTGCTCACGGTGACGGCCTTGCCGTTCCTGAGCCAGTTCTGCAGGTCCTCCCGGGACACGTCGTCGGCGTCCTCGCTCTCGCTGTCGTGGCCGGTGAGGGTCTCCATGCCGTTCCCCGGGTCGCCGCCGACGATCTCCTCGTAGCCGCCCTCCTTCTGCGCGAGCGCCTTCTCCAGGACGAGCGGCCAGATCGTCGGGGGCTGGCCCTCCGGGTTGGCGAAGGACAGGTTCCCATCCTTGTTGATGGGGAAGTAGGGGGTGACCGTGACCCGCTCGCCGTCCGGGAACGTCACCGTGTACGTCCCGTTCGGGTTCTGCCGGATCATGTTCCGGAGCCGCTCGCGGCCCTCCGGGGTTTGGGCGAGCGCGCCCATGCCGGCCAGCCACCAGCAGTCGCCGAGGCCTCCCTGGTTGAGGTCCTCAAGGGACGGCTGCCCGCCGTTGCCCCACAGCCGCGCGTTCGGCACGGAGCCCCAGGCGGTGGCGGGGTTGTCGGACTTCTCGTCTTCGTAGACCTCGGTGAAGTTCGGCTCGATGGATCCCGGCGCGATGCGTTCGAGCTGGTGCAGCAGCCACGCGTCGGCGCGGAGCTTGAGGACGTCCACCACGCCGGGCTCCCGCAGGAGCCGGCGGATCTCGGCGTCGCTGAGCTCGTCGAACAGGGCCTGGATCTCGCCCGGCGACATGCCGGCCAGGAGGTCTCTGGGTGCCCGCGTCCCGTCGCAGCCCCACTTCCACACCCTCCACCAGGCGCAGGCGCTGCCGAGATAGTCGCGGATCCGGTCCGCGGCCTCCTTGCCGGTCTTGCGCTCGTCGTCGGTGGGGGCCGGAGGGGGCTGGCCGGGATCGGTGGGCCGGTTCCCCCACTCCTGCTCGCTCGGCGGGTTGTTCGCGAAGACCCTGGGTTCGGTCTCGCAGTCGTCGTCGCCGACCTTGCAGACGGCGGCCCGGATGTCGCCGACGACGGTGGCGCCCACGCCCGAGAGCGTCACCGCCCCGGCGATCCCGGCGATCAGCAGGACTACAGCGATGTACGACAGCGATCCTTCGCCGGCGTCCGATCTCCGCCCTTTCACGGTTCACGCCCTCCTACACCAGAAGGGGCCCCATCAAACAGCCCGGCCGCCGGGAGGGCATGGGCCTCCGGGCCCCAATCAGGGCTCAAATACTGGGCCTCGAACGAGTGTTTGAATGAGAGTATGGGGAAGTCTTCGATCTTCTGAGTTTTCGATTCATCGCCCCTGGCGCGCACGAGTCTGTTAACCTCGCCGTGCTCACCGCCGACCCCGAAGAGGGGCGCCCCATTACCACGGATTCAGGCCGGGTGCCCCTGTCTTCCACGTGTGCGTGTTCCATCTGACATAGGCGGCCGTCGGAACGCTCGCAGGGCAGTCCGAAAAGCAGTGGGCCCCGGCCGGCCCGGAACCGCGCGGTAACGATCTTGCAGTTGTTCGGCGGTCGAAGGCCCGGCCTCGTTGTGGGGCGGACGGATCCCGGGGCGCCCGGTTGTTTGGGGGATCGTCGCCGGGTAGGGACGCTGTGCGATGCGATTGGGCCGAGGCGCTGGGGGAGCCGATGCCCGATGCCCGGCCGCGAGCAGCGGTCTTCGCCGCCGAAGAGGCGCGCCCCATGAGCGGCCTTTCGGCACAGGGCGCCGGACGCGCTCCTCTCACCACCATCACGCCCGCGTATCCGCCGCCTCGGGCCCGCTCGATTTCGGCCCGGGGATTCCGGCCACCGTGATGCCAGAAGTCCCGCGCCGCCTGGAGCGGCTCGTGCGGGCGTTCGGCGGGCTTCCCCACCCTGTTCGCCAAGAAAGGAAAGAGGGGCTCCGATGAGTACGATCGCGCCCACGCTGCCCGCTCCCACGGGTCCCTGGCTCGAACCGGGGACGCTTCCCGGGGACTTCTACGCCTGCGAGGACCTGCTGTCCGGCGAGGAGCGCACCAGGATCGAGCGCATCCGGGACTTCGCGCGCACCGAGATCGCTCCGATCGCCAACGAGTACTGGGCCCGTGCGGAATTCCCGTTCCAGATCATCGACCGCTTCCGGGAGCTGGACCTGCTGGGCTGGGCGGACCCGCACGCGCGGCAGAAGCCGCCGAGCAATCTGGCGACGGGCTTCACCGGCATGGAGCTCGCGCACGCCGACGCGTCGATCTCGACGTTCTTCGGCGTGCACGCCGGACTGGCCATGGGCAGCATCAGGAGGCTCGGGTCCGACGAGCAGCGGCTGCGCTGGCTGCCGCCGATGAGCCGGTTCGAGAAGATCGGCGCGTTCGCGCTGACCGAACCGCACGGCGGCTCGGACGTGTCGGGAGGACTGGAGACGACGGCGCGCCGCGAGGGCGACACGTGGGTCCTCGACGGCTCCAAGCGATGGATCGGGAACGCCACCTTCGCCGATCTCGTCGTCGTGTGGGCCCGCGACACCGAGACCCGGCATGTGCTGGGGTTCGTGGTGGAGAAGGACACCCCGGGCTTCCACGCGACGAAGATCGAGAGGAAGGTCGCGCTGCGCACCGTGCAGAACGCCGACATCGTGCTCGACGGGTGCCGCGTCCCGGAGGCGAACCGGCTGCAGAACGCCGGCTCGTTCCGCGACACCGCGGTGATCCTGCGCGCGACGCGCGGCGGCGTGGCCTGGGAGGCGACCGGCCTCACGCTCGCCGCCTACGAGATCGCGCTGGCCTACGCCAAGGAGCGCGTGCAGTTCGGCAGGCCGATCGGCACGTTCCAGCTGGTGCAGGACCTGCTGGTGAAGATGCTGGGGAACGCCGCGACATCGCTCACGCTGTGCTGCCGGCTGGCGGAACTGCAGGACGCGGGCGTCTACCGCGACGAGCATTCGTCGCTGGCGAAGGCGACGTGCACCGTGCGCATGCGCGAGAACGTCGGCTGGGCGCGCGAGCTGCTCGGCGGCAACGGGATCGTCCTGGACTACAGCGCCGCCCGCTTCATGGCCGACTCCGAGGCCATCTACTCCTACGAGGGCACCCGCGAGATGAACACGCTCATCGTCGGACGCGCGGTGACCGGCCTGTCCGCCTTCGTTCACTAGGTGATGACGATGACGAACGATCCCGTGTTCAGCGGCGTCAAGGTGCTCGACATCGCCAGCTACATCGCCGGCCCCGCCGCCGCGACCGTGCTCGCGGACTTCGGCGCCGACGTGGTCAAGGTCGAGCCGCCGGGCACCGGCGATCCGCAGCGCCGCCTGGCGTTCGCGCCGCCGAATCCGCGGGCCGAGGCCAACTACGCCTGGCACCTGACGAACCGCGACAAGCGCGGCATGGCGGTCGACCTGAAGTCCCCCGGCGGCACCAGGATCCTGGAGCGGCTGGTCACCTGGGCGGACGTGCTGGTCACCAACTATCCGCACGCGGTGCGCACGCGGCTGCACCTGACCTACGACGAGGTCGCCGCCTGGAACCCGCGGATCGTCTACGCGGACTTCACCGGCTTCGGCAACGCCGGACCGGACGCCGCGCTTCCGGGCTTCGACATGACCGCCTACTGGGCGCGCAGCGGCCTGCTGGCGATGACCCGCGACGCCGACGCGCCGCCGACCCTGCCCGTCGAGGGCAGCGGCGACTACGTGTCGGCGATGGGCCTGTACTCCGCGATCGTGACCGGCCTGTACCACCGGGAGCGGACGGGCCGGGGCACGTGCGTCGGAACCTCGCTGCTCGCGCATGGCGTCTGGGCGACCGGCACGCTGGTGTCGGGCGCTCTCGCCGGCGGCGAGTTCTACGGGCTGCACGACCGCAGGGAGTCGCCGAACCCGCTGATCAACCTCTACGCGACGGCCGACGACCGCTGGCTGATGCTGGTGGTGGCGGCGCCGCGCTGGCCCCGGCTGGCCAACGCGATCGGTCGTCCGGAGCTGCTCGAAGACCCGCGCTTCACGGACGTGCCGCGGATCACCGAGAACTCACGGGCCCTGACGCGGATCCTCGACGAGGTGTTCGCCGGGCGGCCGCTGGCCGACTGGAAACGGGTGTTCGACCAGGCACGGATCACCTACGGGGCCGTCCAGACACCGCAGGAGGCGGCTGCCGACCCGCAGCTGGAGGCCAACGACATCGTCGTCCCGCTGGAGGGCGTGGAGCGGCTCGACTCCACCATCAGCAGCCCGATCACGGTGCACGCGAGCCCGAAGACGCCGCCGAGGCGCGCTCCCGGGCTGGGCGAGCACAACGACGAGGTCCTGACCGAACTCGGGTTCAGCCCGGACGAGGTGGCCGACTTCCGCTCCAGCGGAGCCATCCCCCCGGCCGCGGCCGGGACGAGCTGACCGCGAGCCGTCCCCACGGGCGGCCATGGACACGTCCGGACTCCGGCGCTCGGCGAGGAGGCGTGCGGTCAGCCGGGCGTGCGCGCGGTGGCCTCGGGGTTGGTGGCGTCGCGGATGACGCGCAGGGCGGCGGTGAGGGCGTCGAGCTGCTCCGGGGCGAGCAGGGCGATGAACCATCGCTCGATCGCGGCGAGGTAGTCGGGGAGGACCTCCTCAAGTCGCCGGGCGCCGTCGGGGGTCAGTGCTGCGAACGTGCTGCGCCTGTCGTCGGGGCAGGACTCGCGCCGGACGAGCCCCCCGCGTTCCAGGCGGTCCACCAGACGGGTGACGCCGCTGGTGGACAGGGAGGTCTGGGCGGCCAGGTCGTTCATGCGCAGCCTGCGGCCGGGGGAGCGGCTCAGGCGCAGCAGGGCGTTCAGGTCGAGGCCGGACAGTCCGGCCCGCTT
Source organism: Actinomadura sp. NPDC047616 (assembly GCF_040642915.1). NCBI lineage: Bacteria > Bacillati > Actinomycetota > Actinomycetes > Streptosporangiales > Thermomonosporaceae > Actinomadura > Actinomadura sp. NPDC047616. The sequence goes on along the minus strand of NZ_JBEYTB010000011.1, from coordinate 95,582 downwards.
CCAGGTGGGTTCCAGTTTGGTGAGCAGGCCCGCGTGAGCCTCGAAGATCAGCCCCATGGCGGTCAGGCGGGGGTCGTCGAAGAGTTCGGTCACCCGTCCCATGATAGTTGACGCAAGGATAGTTGACGTGAGGAAGAACTGAGGATAGATATTTGCTCAAGCAAAATTCCTCACCGCAACTAGGAGTGATGGCGATGCGATGGGTGGCGGGATTCCGGTCCGCGCTGGTCGGCCCGTACGAGCAGATCCGGCTCGCGCAGCCGCGCGGATTCGCCGGCCAGACGGTGCGGCAGGCGCTGCGCCTGGCGGGCGGCGGTGAACGGCTGCGGGTGCGGCTGTCCAACCGGTACGGGCGGGAGCCGCTGACGGTCGGGGCCGCCCGTGTCGCGGTGCGCAAGGCGGGCGACGAGATCGTCCCGGAGACCGACCGCGAGGTGCGGTTCGGCGGGGCGGGACAGGTGACGGTCCCGGCGGGCGGGGAGGTGGTCAGCGATCCGGTGGGCCTGGCCGTGGCGGCGGGGGCCGATCTGGCGCTGAGCCTGTTCCTGCCGGGGGAGACCGAGCCCGCGACATACACGGGGTTCGCCGGCGAGACCGCCTACGTCAGCGACGGGGATCTGGTCTCGGCGGCCGCCCTGCCCGGCGCCGAACAGGTCGACGGGCGGTTCTACGCGACCGGCGTGGACGTGCTGGCCCCCGAGGGCCCCCGGATCGCCGTGGCGTTCGGGGACTCGTGGTTCGAGGGGGTCGGCACCACGCCCGGCGCCAACCGGCGTTCGGTCGACGTGCTCAACGAACGGCTCGGCCGCGACTGGGTCGTCAACCAGGGAATCTCCGGCAACCGGCTGCTGACCGACGAGGTCGGCGAACACGGCCTGGCGCGGTTCGACCGGGACGTGCCGTCGGTGCCGGGCGTGACCCACGTCCTGGTCCACTTCGGCATCAACGACCTCGGGCTGCCGGGCATGGTGGGGCTGCCGCCCGCGCGGGCCGCGGACCTGATCGCCGGATTCACCGAGCTGGCCCGGCGCGCCCGTGACGCGGGCCTGACGATCGTCGCCGCCACCGTCGGGCCGTACGCCGGAGCGGTCTACGAGGGGATCAGCACGCCCGAAGGGCTGGCGGCGCGGCGGAGAGTGAACGAGTGGATCCGCACGAGCGGTGTGTTCGACGCGGTCGCCGACGTCGCGCGGGCGGTGGAGAACCCCGACGACCCCGACTTCATCCGGCCGGAGTTCGACAGCGGTGACGGCATGCACCTCAACGACGCCGGGGCCCGCGCCATGGCCGAGGCGTTCCTCGCGGTGGTCGATCTGCGCTGACGGGGCCGCCGGGCCACGGCCGCCGGCGAGTCCCTGACCGCCCGCGCTACCGCGTCGGCGCGGGCGGGGCGGCCGGGGGCGGCGGGGCGAGGTGCAGGCGGCTCAGCAGGATCTGCACGAGTTCCTCGACGACCTCGTCGAGGGTGGCGTCGACCCAGCCGACCGCCCAGTCGTGCATGAGGCCGTTGACGGCTCCGATGAACGCCGTCGCGGTGACCCGGTAGTCGCGGGCGGGGATCTCGCCGCGGGCGGCGGCGTCCTGGGCCTGCTCGTAGAGGAAGTCGATCCAGCGGGCGCGGCGGTCCAGGCGCTGGCGGTCCAGGCGGGGGCTCACGCCGATGATCTCGACGTAGGCGATGCGGGTGTGGCGGGGGTCGCCGGTGGCTCCGGCGGCGTAGGCGCGGAACAGGCGCGCGTACCGGTCGGCGGGGTCCAGGTGCCGCACCTGCGGAAGGACGGCCAGCACGGCCTGCTCGGCGACGTCGTTGACGTACAGGTGCAGCTCGGCCAGCAGGTCTTCCAGCGTGCGGAACTCCTCGTAGAACTGGCGGGTGGACAGCCCGGCGGCCCGGCACACGTCGGTGAGCCTGGTGGCGCGGTAGCCGGGGCCGGCGCCGAACAGGTCCAGGCCCGCCTCCAGGAAGCGTCTGCGGCGTTCGGCCTGCCGTTCGGCCGCCGACCTGCCCCCGTACCGGCCCGCCGCCGGTGTGATCCTGCCCGCCACCGTGTCCTCCGCTTCCGTGCCGCACCGATTGTCGCCCATCGGCCCCGGGCCGGGCCCGCGCCCATGGTGCTCGGCGGCGGCTGCGCACCCGTCTCCCGATCGGGTCTTGTGGCCGGGGTCACGCGTGCCTACTATCGAGTAACAAGTCTGAATATCCCCGTATTCAGACCTGCTCCGCGCCTTCTCCCCTCTCCCACCCCCGGAGGAAGAACATGCAGGCTTCGGCCTTTGCGCGTCGGCGCAGATCCCTGCTCGGCGGCGTCGTGGCGGCCGTGGCGGCCGCCGGCGTCGTGTCCGGCGCCCCCGCCGGCCCGGCGAGCGCCGCCCCCGCGCTGCAGGAGGTGATGCTCGTCGGCAACAACTGGGAAGGCACCGCCGACGCCATCAGGTCCACCGGCGACTTCGCCAGGATCGGCCGGATCAACCTCATCCCCGACAAGGACGAGCGGCTGCGCGAGATCTACCTCAACCCGATCAGGCTCGCCTACTTCCTGGGCATCCGGGAGACCGTCGGCGAGGGCCACGACCAGTTCGTCGACGACATGTACACGACCCCCGACGGCTCGGCCATCGTGGTGTCGCGCCCGAGCTTCGCCGACGTCGCCTCCATCGACACCGCCACCGGCAGGCTCAAGTGGCGGTTCCCCGTCTCCGGCTACCGGTCGGACCACATGGCCGTCTCGCCCGACGGCTCCCGGGTGGCGGTGTCGGCGTCCACCGGCAACACCGTCCACGTGCTGGACATCCGCACGGGACAGCAGGTCGGCTCGTTCGCCACCGGCGACAAGCCCCACGAGAACGTCTTCACCGGCGGCGGCAGGTACATCTGGAACATGTCGATCGGCGAGGTCAACAACGACTTCGACGCCCCCTGGCAGGACTTCCTCAAGGGCGACCGCAAGATCACCATCGCCGACGCCGCCACCTTCAAGCAGGTGAAGGTCATCGACATGCGGCAGCGCCTGGACGCCTTCGGCCGCAAGGACTTCTCCGACGCGGTGCGCCCGGTCGCCTTCACCCCCGACGAGTCCACGCTGTACTTCCAGGTGTCGTTCTTCAACGGCTTCTTCGAGTACGACGTCGCCACCGACAGGATCACCCGGGAGAAGGTGCTGCCGAAGAACCCGGACACCAGCGACGACCGCACCACCTTCGTCAACGACTCCCGCCACCACGGCATGTCGATGAACCCCGCCGGCACCAAGCTGTGCATCGCCGGGACCATGGACGACTACGCCACCGTCGTCGACCGCGCCACCCTCCAGGAGGGCCCGCTGGTGACGGCGTCCAAGCCGTACTGGGCGACCGTCAGCGGCGACGGGCGGGCCTGCGTGATCTCCGAGAGCGGCGCCGACCGGGTCACCGCCATCGACTTCGCCACCGGCCGCAAGATCACATCCGTGCCGGTCGGCGACCACCCCCAGCGGGTCCGCCTGGCCCACCTGCCGGCGGGCTGGACCGGCCCGTCCACCGGCTGACCCCCGCGGACGCCGGGACGCGGCGGTGCGGCACCCCCCGCGTCCCGGCCTCGCCGGGCGCGCCTCGCGGCAGTTCTCACCGGCATCGTCGGCTACCGTGCGTTTGAATACCGACGTATTCAGAGTCGGAGGCGGGCGGTGGACCGCCGGCGACGAGGCGCTCGCCCGGCACGCCCGCCGGGACGCCGTGCGAGGCCCGGCGGCGGTCGGAGAAGGAGACGGTATGGACGCCGATGTGATCATCGTCGGGGCGGGGCTGGCCGGTCTGGTGGCGGCGCACGAGCTGACCCGCCGGGGCCGGAAGGTGGCGCTGCTGGACCAGGAGAACGCCGCCAACCTCGGCGGGCAGGCGTTCTGGTCGTTCGGCGGCCTGTTCCTGGTCGACTCGCCCGAGCAGCGCCGCCTGCGGGTGCGCGACTCCTTCGAGCTGGCCTGGCACGACTGGCAGGCCAGCGCTCGGTTCGACCGCCTGGACGACGAGGACTCCTGGGCGGTGCGCTGGGCCCGCGCCTACGTCGAGTTCGCCGCCGGGGAGAAGCGATCCTGGCTGCTCGGCCACGGCATCAGGCTGACGCCGATGGTCGGCTGGGCCGAACGCGGAGACCTGCGCGCCGACGGCCACGGCAACTCCGTGCCGCGCTTCCACGTGGCGTGGGGCACCGGCACCGGCGTGGTCGGGCCGTTCGTGCGCAGCGCCCGGCAGGCCGCCGACGCCGGCCTGCTGACCTTCCACCACCGCCACCGGGTGGACGAACTCATCCTGGACGGCGGGGCCGTTACCGGAGTGCGCGGCACGCTGCTGGCCCCCGACGAGGCCCCGCGCGGCGCGCCGTCCAACCGCCGGGCCGTGGGCGAGTTCGAGCTGACGGCCCAGGCGGTCGTCCTCACCACCGGAGGGATCGGCGGCAACCACGACATGGTGCGCCGGCACTGGCCCGAACGGCTGGGCACCGCCCCCGCCAACATGATCACCGGCGTGCCCGCCTACGTCGACGGGCGGATGCTCGACATCAGCGCCGAGGCCGGGGTGCGGCTGGTCAACCGGGACCGGATGTGGCACTACACCGAGGGCGTGCGCAACTGGGACCCCGTCTGGCCGGGGCACGCCATCCGCATCCTGCCCGGCCCGTCGTCGATGTGGTTCGACGCGCTCGGGCGGCGGCTGCCCGACCCCTGCCTGCCCGGCTACGACACCCTGTCCACCCTGAGGTACCTGCGCACCACCCCCGACCTGGCCGGACACGACCACTCCTGGTTCGTCCTCACCCAGAAGATCATCGAGAAGGAGTTCGCGCTGTCGGGCTCGGAGCAGAACCCCGACATCACCAGCGGCGACCGCAAGGCGGTGCTGCGTGAACGGCTGCTGGCCAAGGGCGCGCCCGGCCCGGTGGAGGCGTTCAAGCGCCACGGCGCCGACTTCGTCGTGGCCGCCACCCTGGAGGAGCTGGTGGACAAGATGAACGCCCTCACCGACGAACCCCTGCTGGACGCCGCGCTGCTGCGCCGCCAGATCCAGGCCCGCGACCTGCAGGTCACCAACCCCTACAGCAAGGACTCCCAGATCCAGGGCATCCACAACGCGCGCCGCTACCTGGGCGACCGGCTCAGCCGCGCCGCCGCCCCGCACCGCATCCTGGACCCGGCCGCCGGCCCCCTCATCGGCGTCAAGCTGCACATCCTCACCCGCAAGACCCTCGGCGGCATCCAGACCGACCTGGAGTCGCGCGCCCTCGGGCTGGACGGGCGGCCCCTCGACGGGCTGTACGCGGCCGGTGAGGTCGCCGGATTCGGCGGCGGCGGAGTCCACGGCTACAACGCCCTCGAAGGCACCTTCCTCGGCGGCTGCCTGTTCTCCGGCCGCGCCGCCGGCCGCTCCCTGGCCCGCGACCTGTCCTGACGCCCCGCGCGCCGGCCCGCCGGCGACGGCCCGTACGGGGCGAACCCGGTCATATCGAAGTACTCCGAAACTTCGGTGGAGAGCGGTACCCTGCGCCCATGGCGGAGACTGCGCCCACACCGGATCCCGACCTGGTCAGCGCGTTGCGGGCGCTGTCGAACCCCGTGCGACTGCAGCTGCTGCAGTGGCTGCGCGAGCCGGAGCGCCACTTCCCGATGGACCAGGCGATCGCCGATCCGGCGGAGGTCGGCGTGTGCGTGAGCCACATCCAGGCCAGGGCGGGGCTGGCCCAGTCGACGGTGTCGGCGTACATGGCCGAGTTGCAGCGGGCGGGCCTGGTGCGGGCCACGCGCGTGGGCAAGTGGACCCACTACAAGCGCGACGAGCAGCGGATAGCCCAGTTCGTCGCCGCGCTCGGCAAGACGCTGTAACCCCAAGGGCGTCCCCTGCCGGGCCCGGCGGTTGCGGTACATATCGAGATTCTGCGATAGTTCGATATGTTCTGCTGAGGGCGTTCACGAAGGGACGTTCGATGGGTGGCATCGATGGCCTTGACCTGGGCCGGTTCGGCGTCTGGACCTTCGACTTCGAGCACCTGCCCGCCGCGCGGACGCGCGAGTCGGTCCAGGAGCTGGAGGAGCGGGGCTGGCCGACCGTGTGGATACCCGAGCTGCTCGGGCGCGAGGCGCTCACGCACGCCGGGTACCTGCTGTCGTGCACCGAGCGGATGCGCGTCGTCAACGGCATCGCGCAGATCTGGTCGCGCGGGGCCCGATGGACGTACGGGGCCGCGCTCCTGCTCGCCGACGCCTACCCCGACCGGCACGTCCTCGGCCTCGGGTTCGGCGGCGAGCCTCGGCCGGGCACCAGGCCCCTGGCCGGCATGATCGAGTACCTCGACGAGATGGACGCGCTGGAGACGGTCAACCCCCGGCCGGAGGCGCCGATGCGCCGCGTCCTGGCCGCGTACGGGCCCAAGATGCTGGAGCTGGCCCGCGACCGCGCCGCCGGGGCCCACACCTACCACGTCAACGTGGCGCACACCGCGCAGGCACGGGAGATCCTCGGGCCGGACGCGTTCCTGGGCGTCGAGCAGGCGGTGCTGTTCGAGTCCGACCCGGACACGGCCCGCGCGCTCGCGCGCGAGCACCTGCGGCCCTACCTGACCACCCCGTACAACATCGCGAAGTTCCGCCGGCTGGGCTACTCGGAGGACGAGATCGCCCACGGCGGCAGCGACCGCCTCGTCGACGACCTGGTGTTCTGGGGCGACCTGGACGCCATCGTGGGCAAGCTGCACGCCCACGTGGAGGCCGGCGCCGACCACGTCGGCGTCCAGGTGATCGGCATCCAACCGGGCGGGTCCGCGATGCCGTACTGGCGTCAGCTCGGCGAAGCACTCCTCACCCCCTGATACCGGCCCGTTGGGTCGGCCACGCCCCGGGCCGCCGCGTCCCGCACCTGGACGGTGCGGCCGGGCGCCTGGCGGCTGCCGACGTCCCGAACGGACCCGTCCGTCACGTGACGCGGTGATGATCGGCGCAACCGCCGAACCAGATCGTTCCTTCGGGAGTCTGAGGGGTGTCGTCGAGTCCCGGGGGTGTGCGAGTGAGTGACGCGGAGCTGGCCGAGCTGGTCGAGATGGCGGCGGACGAGCCGCGCAAGGCCAGGTCGGGGGTGACCAGGCTCGCGCGGCCCCTGCCCGCCAAGGAGCTGGCGCCGTTCTTCGAGCGGGCGTGCCGCGAGTTCGCCGCCGCCGACGAGAAAGAGCTGGCGACGTGGGCGTTCACCCAGGCGCGCAAGGCGGACAAGAACCACCCGGCGCTGGTCGACATGGACCGCCTGCACCGGGTGTTCCTGGAGTTCACCCCCATGGGCGTGGTCGCGCCGACGGCGTTGCGCGACCTCGTCAAGCTGATGGGCGAGCGGCTGGCGCCCGAGGAGGCGTACGACCGGTACGGCGAGATCCTGGACGCCGCGTTCGCCGACGACCTCGTCCCGTACGCGCGGATCTACCCCGACGCGCGCACGCTGGCGAAGGCCGCGAAGATCAAGAAGGTTCGGGCCGAGGACGACCTCACCGGACGGCTGCTGCGCACGGGGGCGCTGCGGTACGCCTCGCACGCGGTGTGGAACGCCGCCGAGAACTCCCTGGTGCGGCTGGCCGGCGGCGACGAGGAATTGATGCGGCTGCTGATCGCCGCCGAGCCGGACGACGGCGTCGAGGACGATCCCGACCTCGCCGAGCAGATCCGGCAGATGTGGCTGGCGGCGCTGGCCAGGGCGGGCGCGGGTGCCCACCTGGCGGAGGAGTGGTTCGCCGAGCACGCGAGCCGGTGCGAGCCGAAGGTGCTGGTCCAGCTGGTCGGGCAGGCGGGCGAGCGGCTGCTGCCGGACGAGCGGCCCGAGATCGATCCGGCCGCCGACCTGGTGTTCGGCCCCGCCCCGAAGCGCGGGTCGAGCTTCGAGTGGGCCGACGAGGAGAAATTTCCGCGCTGGTGGGACGCCACGCTCGACATGGCCGACCTCGCCGCCCGGATCGAGCGGGCCCCCGCCGCGTTCGCCCGGCAGATGGACGCCTTCGTCGCCAACCTGGGTTACTACGCCAACGTCGACTACGTCGCCACGTTGCGCAGGATGTGGCGGGAACCGGCGATCCAGGACGTGCTGCGCGAACAGGTCGCCACCTGGAAGGCCGAGGCCGCCTCCGCGTCGCTGCCCGTCCTCGCCCGGGCCGTGCACCGCCTGCTGCGGCTGGCCGACCACGACTACGCCGAGCTGGACCCCGGCTTCGCGGACGGCCTGGAGATCACCGACCCGGTGGACGCCCTGCACGCCGCCCTGCGCGGCGGCATCCCCGAGGAACTGCACTTCCCGCACGCCACGTGGAGCCGCAACCTGGGCGGCCACGTGGCGCTCGTCCAGAACGGCGACCATCTGACGGTCGCCCGCGGCGTCCACTGGACCGACGTGTACACCCCCGACGGGAAGATCCCCGAGATCAGGATCCGGAAGGACGCCGACGATCTGGCGCTGTGGTACGACGGCGAGGAGTTCCTGGCTTCGCTGGACGTGCGCGGCTCCCTGCTGACGTTCCGCGCCTACAGCGACGGCTTCGAGACTCGCCTGACACTCGACCCCGCGACGCGCAACCGGCGTCCGGACGGCCCCGCCGAGGCCGAAGTCACGTTCCCGGCGGCGGACGAGCCGTCGCGCGTCGCGTTCCGCGAGGGCGTGATCAGCGTGATCGCCCCCGACGGCACCCTGACCGCCCGGCTGCCGTACGCGCCGCGTCAGTCGCTGTCGAAGGAGAAGTGGGTACCGGTCTACCCGCCCGGCTGGTGGCCCCATCTGCGGCCGGTCGACCCCGACGGCTCGGCCGCGCTGCGCGACCTCGACCGGAAGCAGGCCGCGCGGCTGGTGGAGACGACCCTCGTCGGGCGCGGGGCCGCCCGCGACGCGTGGTCGGTGCTGGTGCCCGAGATCACGGCGCCCGCCCTGCACGACGGCGTGATCGAGCACGCCCGCGGCGCCGCCGAGTGCGTGCTGAACGGCGTGCGCCTGCGCGAACGGCTCGGCCTGCCGCTGCCCGCGGAGCCGCCGTCGCCGCTGTGGACGCGTCCCGACCTTCCGGCCGGCGGCGCCCTGTCCAACCTGCCGGGCATCCGGTGGGTGGAGGGGGTCGTCCGAGACGCCATGGAGATCCCGGCGCCGTCCGAGCCCCGTCCGGTGCGGGTCGTGCCCCTTCCCGAGCCGCGCTCCGGACTGTCGGTGGCGTTCGGCGGGACGGGCCTGGCCGCGCTGGGCGCCGTCTGGCCGTGGAACACCGAGCGCAGCCGCAGGATCGCGCTGGAGGGTCTGAACGCGTGGGCGAACACCGCGCGCGGCGACGGGTCCGGACGCTGGCGGCTGCTGCGTCTCACCCCCGAGGACGGCCGGCACAAGGAGGACTCGGCCGGCGAGGTGTGGCGGACGCCGCGCGGAGTCCTGCTCCTCGGCCACTACAGCAGCCACGACAAGACGCTGGGTGTGTGGGAGTACGCGCCCGACGGCGCGTTCGGCCCCGTGGAGCTGCCGGGATGGCGCGAGCACAGGACGCCCGTGCCGCAGGGATGGGGCGGCGCCGACCGCGTCCTGGCCCTGCGGCGGCTGCTCGACGAACGCGGCCCCCTCCACGCCGACCCCGCCTGGGTCCACGAGCTCGCCGAACGCACCGGCATGTCCACGACCGACGCCGCCATGATCATCTTCGGGGTCCGCTTCTACACCTTCACCCACTACACCCCGCGCGACGCGTTCCCCGCCGAGATCCTCGCGTTCTACCCCGAGGGCGGTACCAACGACGTGCCCTACCCGCTGCAGGACGCCGTCACCGAGTGCCTCATGCCGGACGACCCCGCCGACCTGTGGGAGCACGGCCCGGACATCGCCCGCGCCGCCGACCGCTACCTGGAACTGCGCGACGCACCGGTATAGGCGACAGTTGACGACGAGCTCCACGGAAACCTCCGGGTAGGTTGGCCGTCATGGACGATCGGCCGACTCTTGACGCGATCCGGCGTGCGCCGAAGGTGCTGCTGCACGACCACCTCGACGGCGGGCTGCGCACGGAGACCATCGTGGACCTGGCCCGCGACGAGGGATACGACGCGCTGCCCTCCACGGACCCCGACAACCTGCGGACCTGGTTCGAGGAGGCGTCCAACTCCGGGTCGCTGGAGCGGTACCTGGAGACCTTCTCCCACACCGTCGGGGTCATGCAGTCGGCCGAGGCGCTGACCCGGGTGGCCTACGAGTGCGCCGAGGACCTGGCCGCCGACGGCGTGGTGTACGCGGAGGTGCGGTACGCGCCCGAGCAGCACACCCGCAACGGGCTGACGCTGCCGCAGGTGGTCGAGGCGGTCCTCGAGGGCTTCAAGGCGGGGGAGCGCGCCCACGGCATCCGCATCGGCACGCTGGTGACCGCGATGCGGCACCAGGCGCGCAGCATGGAGATCGCCGAGCTGGCCGTCCGGTACCGGGACGAGGGCGTGGTCGGGTTCGACATCGCCGGCGCCGAGGCCGGGTACCCGCCCACCCGCCACCTGGACGCCTTCGAGTACCTGCAGCGCGAGAACGCCCACTTCACCATCCACGCGGGCGAGGCGTTCGGGCTGCCGTCGATCTGGCAGGCGATCCAGTGGTGCGGCGCCGACCGGCTCGGCCACGGCGTGCGGATCATCGACGACATCGACGCGACCGACGGCGACGCGCCCGTGCTGGGCCGGCTGGCCGCCTACGTGCGCGACAAGCGGATCCCGCTGGAGATGTGCCCGACGTCCAACATCCAGACCGGCGCGGCCAAGTCGATCGCCGAGCACCCGATCGGGCTGCTGCGCCGGCTGCACTTCCGGGTGACGGTCAACACCGACAACCGGCTGATGAGCGGCACCAGCGTGTCCCGCGAGTTCCACAAGCTGGTGGAGGCGTTCGGCTACGGCTGGGACGACCTGCAGTGGTTCACCGTCAACGCGATGAAGTCGGCGTTCGTCGGGTTCGGTGAGCGGCTGGAACTGATCAACGGTGTGATCAAGCCCGGGTTCGCGCAGCTCAAGTGGCGCGGCGCCCGTCCGCTGGCATGACCGCGCCGCACCGGTTCCGCTCCACGCCCGCACGGGTCGGCGCCTGGCTGTGGCTGGCGTTCGCCGCGCTGAACCTGGCGGACATCGTGCTGCGCGGCCGCGACCTGACGTCGGCGGCGACGGCCGCCGTGCTGCTGCTGGGCTGCGGCATCGCCTACGTCGTGGGGCTGCGGCCCGTGATCGTCGCCGACGAGCGCGGCGTCACCGTCCGCAACCCGCTGCGCGACACGCGGATGCCGTGGCCCGCGATCAAGAAGATCGAGCCCACCACCGCCGTGACGATCACGTTCGCGGACGCCGGCGGCGCCGAGCGCACCATCCGCGCGTGGGCCCTGCAGACCTCGCCGCGCGCCCAAGCCAAGGCCGAGCGCGCCGCCCGGCGCGCGGAGTCCGGCGGCGACCCGCGCCAGGTCATGCTGCCCGCCGTGATGCGCGACGGCGGTGCGGCCTCGGGGACCGGCGGCGGGTCCAGGGTGCCGCCCAACGCGGCCGGGAGGACGCCCACGATGTTCGTGGCGCAGCAGCTCAACGACATGCGGACCCGCCACCGCGGCGGGCAGGCCGCCGAGCGGGCCGCCGAGGGCTCGGTGGGCTGGGCGTGGCCCGCCGTGGCGAGCGTGGCCGTGCCCGCGGCGGCGTCGGTCGTGCTGGTCCTGGCCGCCTGGCTCAGCTGAGCCCGATGGCGGACGCCAGGTCGTCGCGCAGCCGGTCCAGGTCGGCGGCCGCGCGGGCGCGCACGGCGTCCACGTCCTCGCCGTCCCCGACCGGGTGGACGACCTGCAGGTAGCACTTGAGCTTCGGCTCGGTGCCCGACGGGCGGACGACCACCCGCGCCGACGCCAGCCGGAACCGCAGCGCGTCGGTCGGCGGCAGGCCGCCGGCCCCGTCCGACAGATCGTCGACGGCCTCCACGTCGCGGCCGCCCAGCCGGGACGGGGGAGCCGCGCGCAGCCGGGCCATCGCCTCGCCGATCAGGTCCAGGTCGGTGACGCGGATCGTCAGCGGGGCGGTGGCGTGCACACCGTGCCGGCGGGCCTGGTCGTCCAGCAGGTCCAGCAGCGTGCGGCCGTCGCGCCCGGCCTCGGCGGCCAGGGCGGCCACGGTGAGGGCCGCGCCGATGCCGTCCTTGTCGAGCACGACCACGCCGTCGTCGCCGCCCGCGCTGTAGCCGAGGGCCTCCTCGTACCCGTAGACGAGCCGGTCGCCGGGCCGCTCCGCCTTCATGATCCACTTGAAGCCGGTGAGGGTCTCGGCGAACCGCACCCCGTGCTCGCGGGCGAGCGCGCCGAGCAGGGACGACGACACGATCGTGGTGACGACCAGCCGGTCCCGGCCCGTGGTGTGACGCAGCACGTGCTCGGCCAGCAGCCCGCCGATCTCGTCGCCGGTCAGCGTCCGCCAGCCGCCGTCGCGGCCCGGTACGGCCACGGCGCAGCGGTCCGCGTCCGGGTCGTTGGCGATCACCAGGTCGGCGCCCGAGGACGCCGCCAGGCCGACCACCAGGTCCATGACGCCCGGTTCCTCGGGGTTGGGGAACGCGACGGTGGGGAAGTCGAGGTCCGGCTCGGCCTGCTCGGGGACGACGGCGGGGGCGGGGAAGCCCGTCCAGGCGAAGGCGCGTTCCAGCACGTCCCGCCCGACGCCGTGCAGCGGCGTGTAGGCCACCGAGACGTCGCGGGCGTCGCCGAGCGGCAGGTGCGACAGAGCGTGCAGGTACGCCTCGACGATCTCGTCGCCGAGCACCGTCCAGCCCTCGCCGAGCGGCAGCTCGTCGACCCGGCCGACCGCGTCGATCGCCGCCGAGATCTGCGCGTCCACCGGCGGCGTGATCTGGACGCCGTCGCCCCAGTACACCTTGTAGCCGTTGTCGCGCGGCGGGTTGTGGCTGGCCGTCACCATGATCCCCGCCGCGGCGCCCAGGTGCCGGACGGCGAACGCCAGCACGGGGGTGGGCAGCGGACGCGGCAGCAGCCACACCCGCAGCCCCGCCCCGGTCAGCACCGCGGCGCTGTCGAGGGCGAACCGCTCCGAGCCGTGCCGCGCGTCGTACCCGATCACCACGCCCGCGCCCTCGTCGTCGGGCGGCGGCTCCTGCAGCAGCCGGGCGGCGATCCCGGCGGCGGCGCGCATGACCGTGACCCGGTTCATCCGGTTGGGGCCCGCGCCCAGCTCGCCGCGCAGCCCGGCCGTGCCGAACTCCAGCCGCGCGCCGAACCGGTCGGCCAGCGCAGCCTCGTCGCCGGCGTCCAGGATCGCGCGCAGCTCGTCGCGGGTGGCCGGGTCGGGGTCCTGGGCCAGCCAGTCCTCGGCCCGGCCGCGGTAGTCGCTCATGACGGCCTCTTACAGCTTCGACAGCACGGTGCCCAGCAGCGCGCCCATGCGGGCGGCGGCGGCCCGGCCCGCCGCCAGCACCTCCTCGTGGTCCAGCGGCTGGTCGCTCAGCCCGGCCGCGATATTGGTGACCAGGGAGATCCCCAGCACCTCCGCGCCGCCCTCGCGCGCCGCGATCGTCTCCAGCACCGTGGACATGCCCACCATGTCGGCGCCCAGCGCCCGCAGCATGCGGATCTCCGCCGGGGTCTCGTACGTCGGGCCGCGCAGCGCCGCGTACACGCCCTCGCTGAGCGTGGGGTCGACCTCGCGGGCCAGGGCCCGCAGCCGCGCCGAGTACGCCTCGGTCATGTCCAGGAACGTCGCGCCCGTCAGCGGGTTGCCGCCGGTGAGGTTGAGGTGGTCGGCGATCAGCACCGGGTCGCCGACCCGCTGGTGCTCGGGCCGCAGCCCGCCGGCCGCGTTCGTCAGCACCACCGTGCCCACCCCGGCGGCCAGCGCCGTGCGCACGCCGTGCACCACGGGGTCGACGCCGCGTCCCTCGTACAGGTGGGTGCGGCCGAGGAACACCAGGGCGCGGCGCCCGGCGACCTCCACCGCGCGGATCCGGCCCGCGTGGCCCTCCACGGCGGGCGGCGCGAACCCGGGCAGCTCGGTCACCGCCAGCTCGGCCACCGGCTCGCCCAGGGCGTCGGCGGCCGGCACCCATCCCGAGCCCATCACCAGGGCGACGTCGAAGGAGTCCAGGGACGTGCGGGCGCGCAGCTGCTCGGCCGCCGCCCGGGCCAGGTCGAACGCGTCAGTGCTCACGCCGCGACGCTACCCCGGAGATCAGCCTGCGGGCGACTCGGGCGGATCAGTCGCCGAGCGACTTGCAGGGCCGGGTGCGCAGGTCCTTGACGTAGTCGTCGGGCGCACCGGCCTTCTCGGCCGCGTCGGCCAGGATGCCCAGGTAGCGGGCGGACGGCAGGCCGCCCTCGTAGTCGTCGAGCACGTACATCCACGCCAGCACGTCGCCGTCCAGCGTCTGCACCCGGACCCGGATCTTGCGGTAGACGCCGAGCGCGGCGCCCTCCCACGCGTCCAGCTCCTTCTCGTCCCAGGCGGGCACGTCGTAGAGCACGACGAACACCTGCTCGCCGGGCTCCTCGACGACCGTCGCCAGGGCGCCTTCCCAGCCGACGTCCTGCCCGCCGAACGTCAGCCGCCAGTCCGCCAGCCAGCCGGTGCCGCGCATCGGCGAGTGCGGGGCCCGCTCGGCCATCTGGTCGGGGTCCATGTTGGAGGCGTACGCCGCGTACAGTGTCACGGCAGCCAAGCGTACCCAGCACCGGGCCGCTGACCCCGGGCCGGGACGGGTCACTGCCCGTTATGCGAAACAATGGGATACGTGACCCGCATCGTGATCCTCGGTGGAGGCCCCGGCGGCTACGAGGCCGCTCTCGTCGCGGCGCAGCTGGGCGCCGACGTGACCGTGGTGGAACGCGACGGTCCCGGCGGCGCGTGCGTGCTGACCGACTGCGTGCCGTCCAAGACGCTGATCGCCACCTCGGTCCGCATGGCGGTCATGTCGGAGTCGGCCGACCTGGGCCTGCGCTACAACGGCGGCCCGGACGGGGTCGTCGGCGCCCTGGAGGCCGACATGGCCACCGTCAACAAGCGGGTCAAGGACCTGGCGCGGGCGCAGTCGTTCGACGTCGCCGAACGGCTCGCCTACGAGGAGGTCAAGATCGTACGCGGCGAGGGGCGGCTGGTCGAGCCGCACGTCGTCGCGGTCGGCGACCGGCACATCCGGGCCGACATCGTGCTGCTGGCCACCGGCGCCACCCCCCGGGTACTGCCCGGGGCGGAGCCGGACGGCGAGCGCATCCTCAACTGGCGGCAGCTCTACGACCTGCCCGAGCTGCCCGAGGAGCTGATCGTGGTCGGCTCCGGCGTCACCGGCGTGGAGCTGGCCGGGGCGTACCTGTCGCTGGGGTCACGGGTCACGCTGGTGTCCTCGCGCGACCGCATCCTGCCCAGCGAGGACGCCGACGCCGCGTCCGTGCTGCAGGAGGTGTTCCTGCGGCGCGGCATGAACGTCATGTCGCGGTCGCGGGCCGCCGGGGTGGAGCGGTCCGGCGACCGGGTGATCGTCACCCTGGAGGACGGCAGCAAGGTCGAGGGCTCGCACTGCCTGATGACGGTCGGCATGGTGCCCAACACCCAGGGCATCGGCCTCGAGGACGTCGGCGTCACGCTCGACCGGCGCGGGTTCGTCACCGTCGACAAGGTGTCGCGGACGACCGTCCCCCACATCTACGCCGCCGGCGACTGCACCGGCATCCTCATGCTGGCCTCGGTGGCGGGCATGCAGGGCCGCATCGCCATGTGGCACGCCCTCGGCGAGGCCGTGCAGCCCCTGAAGCTCGGCTGGGTGGCCTCCAACATCTTCACCGAGCCGGAGGTCGCCTCCGTCGGCGTCACGCAGTCCATGGTCGACTCCGGCGAGGTCAACGCCCGCACGGTCATGCTGCCGCTGTTCAGCAACGCCCGCGCCAAGATGCAGGGGTTCCAGGACGGGTTCGTCAAGCTGTTCTGCCGCCCGTCCACCAGCATCGTGCTCGGCGGCGTGATCGTCGCGCCGCGCGCCAGCGAGCTGATCCTCGGCGTGTCGATGGCCGTCCAGCAGCACCTGACCGTCGACCAGGTCGCGCACACCTTCGCCGTCTACCCGTCGCTGTCGGGCAGCATCACCGAGGCGGCGCGCCGCCTGATGGCCGAGCACGCCTTCTAGCCGGCCGTACGCCCGGCCGCGTTCGGTCAGGGCTCGGGCAGGCCGTGCCGGCGCAGCCGGGAGCGGCGCAGGTCCTCCGCGCCGATCACCACGGTGAACGTGCTGGCGACCAGCGCCAGCAGCCCCGCCCCCGCGCCGATCCACCACGCGCCCGGCAGCAGCGCGAACAGCAGGCAGACCGGGACCATCAGCGCCACATGGCGGCGCAGCATGCGGCCGCGCCAGCCCGCGTCGGTCAGGTCGTGCCGCACCCACTCGCGGTGCTCCGGCGGCAGCCGGAACCCCAGCACGTAGCGGACGCGCCGCAGCGGGCCCGGATCTCCCGGCAACCGTGTCATCGTCAGGGGCCTACCCGAGGGCCTTCGCGGGAACGCGCCGGGCGCGTCCCCGAGGGAACGCGCCCGGACGGTGCGGCATCGACCGCGAGGGGAGACGGCGGGGGATCAGAAGCCCCCGCCGAAGTCGCCGCCGCCGCCGCCGAAGTCTCCGCCGCCGAAGTCCCAGCCGCCGCCGATGTCGCCGGTGTCGCCGCCGAAGCCGCCGCCCATGTCACCGGGGGCGAAGCCGCCGCCGAAGCCGCCGGACATCATCGAGCCGAGCATGGTGCCGATCATCATGCCGCTGAGCAGGTCCATGCCGCCGTAGGAGGCGTAGTAGCCGCCCGCGTAGGGGGCGTAGGCCGGCCCGGCGTCCCAGTACGGACGGCGCCCGTCGCCGTACGGCACCATGCGCACGTCGGGCGACTCGCCGTTCAGCACCCGCCGCGCGTCGGCCGCGCACGCCGGGACGGACCGGGCGGGCCCGCCGGGCGGCGCCCAGGTGACGTCCTGGACCGACGGCCCGTGCTGCGGGTTGAAGAAGCACGGCGCGCGCCGCTCGGGCACCGGCTCGCCCGCCAGCCGCGCCCGCACGGCGGTCATGTGGTAGCGGCCGTCCTCCAGCGCCTCGGTGACGGCGTGCATGTCCTCGGGACGGGCGGCCCGCTCGGTGGCGGACTTGGCCCGGTCGTAGGAGTTCATGGCCTTCTCGTAGTCCTCGCGCGCGGCGGGGTCGAGATCCGGGTCCATGACGTTGAGGTCCAGGCGGGCGATGTCCTCGCCGAGCAGCGTGACGTCCTCCTCCACGCCCCGCTTGAGCTCGGCCATCTCGCGCGCCTGCTGCTCGCGGCGCCGCCTGCGCACGACCAGGAACGCGCCCGACGCCCCGGCCACCACGACGACCAGGAGGCCCAGCATCACGAACGCGCCGACCATGCCGGCGTGGGACTTCTCGTCGGCCTTGGTCTCGGCCAGGTCGGCGAACCTGATCAGCCGCGTCTTGATGTCGCCGCCGGAGGTCCGGGCGATCAGCTGGTTGATCTCCTGGCCGGACAGATCCTTGGAGATTCCCATCATCTTGCCGTCGGCGGTGATGCCGACGTACGTCTTGCCCTCGCCGACGCGCTGCGCGACCGCCTCCAGCATCGGGCCGAGCCGGTTCTTGCCCACCCCGCTCTGCACGACGACGGCGCGCACGTCGGCGTCCGTCCGGCGGTCCAGGGCGGCGCGGATGGCGGCCTGGTCGGCCTCCGGCACCGCCGCGCGGGCGTCGGTGGTCACGTACAGGCGGGACCCGGTGAGCCCGTTGGCGATCTGCGAGACGTCGTCCGCCTGGGCGGGGACGGCGAAACCGAACAGCAGCAGGAACACCGCGGCGGCCACGGCCGCGAGGGCACCGCGGCGGACGCCTCGCCCCTGGCCCGCGGTCCCTCGCCGAAGCTGCGAAGTCATGATGACAGTGTGCCTCCTCACGTCACCTTGTACGACGAGCGGGCGGCGCGCTCCGTTCCGTGCCGGGTGGGCGTTTCGCCGCGATCGTCATGAAGTGGTGCGCCCCGGCGTGCCCTGGAGGCAATACCCGGCGGAAAACGGAACACCCCCGCCGGGGCGGGGGTGTTCGCCGTGCTCCGAAGGCTCAGGCGTCCTTGATCTCGCAGATGACCGCGCCGGACGAGACCGTCGCGCCGACCTCGGCGGACAGGCCGGACACCGTGCCCGCCTTGTGCGCGGTGAGCGGCTGCTCCATCTTCATGGCCTCCAGGACCACGATGGTGTCCCCGGCCGCGACGCTCGCGCCCTCTTCGGCGACGATCTTGACGATGGTGCCCTGCATGGGGCTGACCAGGGCGTCCCCGGACGCCTGGGCCGCCCCGCCCTTCTTGGCGCCGCGCCGGCGCGCGGGCGCCGCGGCGCCCGTGGCGGCGGCGTTGCCGGCGGACACGGCGGCGCCCAGCCCGGCGGGCAGCACGACCTCCAGCCGCTTGCCGCCCACCTCGACCGTCACCCGCTCGCGTTCGCCCGCCTCGGCGGCCTCCTCGGCCGCGGCCGCGCCGTCGTAGGGCGGGATCCGGTTGTCGAACTCGGTCTCGATCCACCGGGTGTGCACGGTGAACGCCTGGTCGTCCTGCGGGGGGACGAACGCGGGGTCGTCCAGCAC
Source organism: Actinomadura sp. NPDC047616 (assembly GCF_040642915.1). Classification (NCBI taxonomy): domain Bacteria; kingdom Bacillati; phylum Actinomycetota; class Actinomycetes; order Streptosporangiales; family Thermomonosporaceae; genus Actinomadura; species Actinomadura sp. NPDC047616. The sequence continues at coordinate 76,958 of NZ_JBEYTB010000011.1, read as the reverse complement.
GGCCCGGTGGAAGGGCAGCACGGTCGGCATGCCCGCGATCTCGAACTCCGCCAGCGCGCGCCGGGCCCGCTCCACGGCCTGCCGCCGCGTCGCCCCGGTCACGATCAGCTTGGCGATGAGGGAGTCGAACGCCTGCGGCACCGTCTGGCCCTCGACGTAGCCGGAGTCCAGGCGTACGCCCGGACCGGACGGCGGACGCCACGTCGTCAGCGTGCCCACGGCGGGCAGGAAGTTGCGGCCCGCGTCCTCGGCGTTGATCCGGAACTCGATCGAGTGGCCGCGCAGCGGCGGGTCGTCGTAGCCCAGCTCCTCACCGGCGGCGACGCGGAACATCTCCCGCACCAGGTCGACGCCGGCCACCTCCTCGGTGACCGGGTGCTCCACCTGCAGCCGGGTGTTGACCTCCAGGAACGAGATCGTGCCGTCCTGGCCGACCAGGAACTCGCACGTCCCGGCGCCCACGTACCCGGCCTCCTTGAGGATGGCCTTGGACGAGGTGTACAGCACCTCGAGCTGCTCGTCGGTCAGGAACGGCGCGGGCGCCTCCTCGACCAGCTTCTGGTGGCGGCGCTGCAGCGAGCAGTCACGGGTGGACACGACCACCACGTTGCCGTGCCGGTCGGCCAGGCACTGCGTCTCGACGTGGCGGGGCCGGTCCAGGTAGCGCTCGACGAAGCACTCGCCGCGGCCGAAAGCGGCCACGGCCTCGCGCACCGCCGACTCGTACAGCTCGGGGACCTCCTCCAGCGTGCGCGCCACCTTCAGGCCGCGCCCGCCGCCGCCGTACGCGGCCTTGATCGCGATCGGCAGCCCGTGCTCCCGCGCGAACTCCACCACCTCGTCGGCGCCCGAGACCGGGTCCTTGGTGCCCGCCACCAGCGGCGCGCCGACCTTCTGCGCGATGTGCCGGGCCTGCACCTTGTCGCCGAGCGCGGTGATCGCGGCGGGCGGCGGACCGATCCAGGTCAGGCCGGCGGCCTCCACGGCGGCGGCGAAGTCGGCGTTCTCGGCCAAGAACCCGTAGCCGGGATGCACCGCGTCCGCGCCCGCCACGTCGGCGATCTTCAGGATCTTCTCGATGTCCAGGTAGCTGTCGGCGGCGGTCTGCCCGCCCAGGGCGTACGCCTCGTCGGCCACCCGAACGTGCAGCGCGTCCAGATCCGGCTCGGCGTACACCGCCACACTGGCCAGACCGGCGTCACGACAGGCGCGGGCGATGCGGACCGCGATCTCGCCGCGGTTGGCGATCAGGACCTTGCGCACGTTGGGTCTCCTCCCTCAACCAACGCACGCAGTCTAGATAATCACTCGCGGCCGGTTTCGTAAGGCCCTCCTTATAGCGCCCCCGCGGCCGGCCGGATCGGGACGCGGCGGGCCGCGTCCCTCCCCGGCGTGTTCACCGCGTGTTACGGCCGTAACGGCGGTTGAACCGCTCCACGGCGCCGGTGGCGTCGAGGATGCGGCCGCGGCCGGTGTAGAAGGGGTGACTGGCCGCGCTGACGTCCACGTCGACCAGCGGATACGTGCGGCCGTCCGGCCACTCGACCGTGCGGTCGGTGACGACCGCCGACCGTGTGACGAACGCGACATCGGCGGCCCGGTCGCGGAACACGACCGGCCGGTACTCGGGGTGGATCCCCTGCCTCATGGCGACCTCCCAGATTGCTCAGTTGGACGAACACGCTGATAATGATTTTCATTCCATCCGAGGGAGGGGGAGTGGGGCATGGCGAGCGTTCCCGTCGTCGTGGTCGCGGGCCTGCACGCGCGGGCCCGCGGCGAGGTGGTGCGCGCCCTGCTGTCGGGCGTGTCGCACTCGGCCGCCGTCCACCACGACCTGCGCGGCGGACGCGTCACAAGGGTGGTCCTGGACCCCTGGGGCGTCCGGGACCGCGCGGACGTGCCGCTCGCCCACGGCTGCGTCCCCTGCACCGTCCGCGACGACGCGCCGCACGCCCTGCTGGGCCTGGCGCACGCGGCGTCCCTGCTCGTCCTGGAGATCTGGGGCGCGCTGGAGACCCGCCCGATCGTCGAGGAGATCGCCAGGACGCCCGGCCTGCGCCCGGCCGCCGTCCTCACCGCCGTCGACGCGTCCGCGCTCCCGCACGACATCGCCTGCGACGAGCGTCTCGGCGACCGCCCGCCGGCCGCCTTGGACGACGACGACCGCTACGTGGCCGAGGTCCTGGCCCGGCAGATCGAGTACGCGTCGGGCCTGGTGCTCGTCCCGGCCGACGACCCCGGCGACACCGCCCTGGCCGCCCGCGTCCTGGACCACCTGGGCGCCGGCCTGCCCGTCACGCCGCTGCCGGAACTGACGGCCGCCACCCTGGCGGCCCAGGTTGACCCGGCCGCACTCGCCGCCCAGGTGCACCCCGCCACCGTCCGCCTGCCCTGCGACCGCGACTCCGGCGACGTCGTCACGGTGGTGTGGCGCCGCCCGCGCCCCCTGCACCCGGTGCGCTTCCACGACGTGATCCAGGACGTGATCCAGGACGTGATCCAGGACGTCGCGGGCGCCGCCGTGCGCAGCCGCGGGCGCATGTGGCTGGCCAGTCGTCCCGGCACCCTCCTGGCCTGGGACTGCGTCGCCGGGCTGCTCGCCATCGAGGACCGCGGCCCGTGGCTGGCCGCCCGCCCCGCCGCCTGGGCCTCGGCGTCCCCCGCCCGCCGCGCCGCCGCCGCGCTCGACTGGCGCCCCGGGCTCGGCGACCGCACCCAGCTCATCGCCTTCACCGGCGGCGGGATCGACCGCGCCGCCCTGTTCGGCCTCCTCGACCGGTGCCTGCTCACCGACGAGGAGATGCTCGCCGGCGCCACGGCCTGGGAGTCCTATGCCGATCCCTTCGCCGCCGTCCTGGACTGACCGCCGGGCAACATTCGCGTGTACTCCCGAGCCCGCTTCACGGGGTGTATCTTCGCTCTGATTTCGGCTGGTTCCCGGGGAGTCTGATGGTTCGCCGTCTGGGTCTTGCGGCGGCCGTGCTGGCCGCGTGTGTGACGCTGCCCTCGTCCGCCGTCCTCGACGAGCGCCCGTTCGTGGACGCCGACATCACGCACCAGCTCACCGTCGCCGCCCGCGCGGTGCTCCAGTACCGCTCCGAGGCCCTCGTCCAGCGCGCGCGCCCCGAGGAGGTGCCCACCGAGGTGCTGGGCGTGCGGATCTCCCCGAGGCTCGCCCGCCAGCAGCACCGGGCCGCCCGCGAGCTGCAGAACCGCAGCCGCGCCCCGGTCGAGGGCGGTCCCCCGTACACCGGCGCCCGCACCCGCCTGGAACCCGAGCGGGCCATACGCACCGGCGACCGCATCACCCTGGACGCCACCGAGCACACCGAGGTCCGCTACGACACGGGCAAGGTCACCCAGTCGGTGCGCCGCCGCTTCGACTTCACCGTCGACGGCTCCCAGGTCACCCTCGTCGACGAACACGTCCGCGACCCCCAGGCGCGCCCCGTCAACGACCCGCGCCCCGAACGCTGACCCTCACCGGCCGCCGTCCTCCCGCAGCCGGTCGGCGGCCTCCTGGTAGGCCCGCGCGGCCCTGGTGAAGTAGTCGAACAGGACGTCGAGCTGCTCGGGCGAGTACCCGGCGAGGATCTCCCCGATCCGCTTCCGCGCCGGCGCCATGACCTCGTCCAGCCCGGCGGGCCTGCCGATCGGCTCGACGAGCACCTTGCGCCGGTCGCCCGGCTCGGGCACCCGCCGGACGTAGCCCGCCGCCTCCAGCCGGTCGATCAGCCGGGTGGTCGGCCCGGTCGTCAGCCCCGTACGGGCGCCCAGCTCCCCGGGGGTCATCGGACCGGACAGCTCCAGGACGTTCAGCGCGTACAGGTCGGTGGCGCCCAGGTCGCACGCCTTGGCACTGGCCTGGCCGTGCAGCATCACCGCGCTCAGGTACCGCCGGTAGGCCCGGCTGGCGTCCGCGGACGTCTGCGGCCTTGACATGTGATCCCTCCATCCCTAATTTCTTCTTCAATGAAGAGACTCCCTCAAAGAAGAAACTTCTTATAAGAAGCTACCATGACGGAGGAACCATGTCCCTTACCGACCTCCCGGCCGCCCCCAAAGCCCCGGAAGCGCCCGCGCCCCGCCCCCGCAGGCGTCGCGTCAGACGCGCCCTCGGCGTCACCGCCCTGCTGGCCGGCCTGGGCGTCGGCGGCGCGTACCTGTGGCTCGACGGCACCGCCGACGTGCGCGCCACCGGCACGCCGGAGTGCCTCAGCGTCACCCCGACCGGGCCCGCCACAGGCCACCGCGACGTATGCGCCACCCTGGACGCCCTGACCGAGGCGTGGGGACGAGGCGACGCCGACGCCTACGGCGCGTTGTTCACCGACGACGCCACCTACACGACCTACGTCGGCACCCACTACCAGGGACGCCGCGACATCACCGAGGGCCACCGCGCCCTGTTCGGCGGCTTCCTCAAGGGCACGAAGCTGGCCGACTCGTTCCTCGGCATCCGCTTCTACGGCAACGCCACCGCGATCGTCACCAGCCGCGGCGACACCTACGACGGCACCCCCAAGAAGCCCGGCGAACTCTCCAAGACGCAGACCTACACGCTCGTCCGCCAGGACGACGGTCACTGGCGCATACCGCCGCGTTCCACAACACCAAGCGGCAGTCGGTCATGGAACGCATCTCCTTCCTGGTCTCCCCCGACACCCGCCCGCAGGCCGAGAAGTAAAGGACCCCCGTCATGTCGACCGACACCGCAGCGATTCTGACCACCCTGGAACAGAGCCAGGACGCCTGGAACCGGGGAGACGGCGCCGCCTACGGCGCGTGCTTCACCGCCGACGCCACCGACGTCACCTTCGTCGGAACCGTGTACCACGGCGCCGAGGAGATCGGCCGCGCCCACCAGGCGCTGTTCGAGGGCTTCCTCAAGGGCACCAGGCTCCTCCTGGAGGTCCTCGACGTGCGCCTCCACGGCCCGGACACCGCCGTCGTCGTCACCCGAGGCGACGTCGTCAAGGGCAAGCGCGCCCGAAAGCCCCGCAAGATCGCCACCTACACCCTCGTCCGCGACGCCGGCCAGTGGCGGATCGCCGCCGTCCAGAAGGCCCAGCGCAAGCGCCTGATGGAGGCCATCTCCTTCAAGCTCCAGCCCGCCACCGCCCCCACCACCCCCTGAAACCGCTCCCCACCCTCACGACGACACCGCCTGATCGATGCGTGCGGCGGCCACACCCCCACCGCCGCCGCACCGGCGCCTCCTCGCCTACCCCACCCCAACCCTCGCCGAGGCGCTCGCGAAGTACGGGGTGCGCGTCGGTGACCAGGGAGAACACGTCCTGCGGGCGGCTCATCCGCAGGCGCCGCTCAGCACGGACGTCCATCTCCAATCGATCAACGGAGAGCTGTGCTTTCTGTCGGAATGGGGCAGCGTCATCTGCGCGGCCGGAAATATCGCGGAGGCGGTCGCGTGCGTCGCGTGGCTGCTCAGCCTGCGGATTTCTTGACGCTCGGTCATCCCGCGCGTCATGAGATCGCGGTCTGTAGTCGATCAGGGCGTCGAAGGGGTCGCGCAGCAGGGCAATCGGTGGCCGGATCCGGCCAAGCGGGTGCGGCGAGAATGCGGCAAAACCACGCGTCCCGGTCGATGTACGGGTGGCTTCCTGTGATCCTTGAGCCGTAAACTGTCGGCGCTCTCGAAAAAACGGGGTAAGCGACGAAAGGGGTCGGGCATGAGCGACAAGCGGGGCGCGAGCATCGGAGCGCTCGAAGACCTCTCCCGGATGTTCAGCAAGCACTCCAGGAACCTCGACGCTCTGATCAAGGACCTCAATGGCCGCACGGTGAGCAGCACGGAGATCTGGTGGGGCCCCGGCGCCGACCGTTTCCGCAGCGCCTGGGCCGAGGCCAAGGCCGCGTTCGACAAGATGGCCGTCGCGCTCGAGCAGGGCAGCCAGGACATCAAGCGCTCCCAGCAGAACATCGAGGCCGCCACGCGCTGACCGCGCCCAAGGACGCGCGGGCCCCGGCCCATCCCCCCGAGGCCGGGGCCCGCGCCATGCCCGAAGGGAGGTCCCGTGAACGAAGCCGAACGTCTGCGCCTCCAGCTCGCGCTGAACCGGATCCAGACGCTGTCGGACGAGCACTGGCACACCTTCACCGGGCCACTGCGGGCGATGGCCGACCACGCCTGGGTCGGCGGGGCGTCCGCCAAGGGGTTCGGGCACGAACTGGAACGCAGTGACCGGGAGCTGCACGCGCAACTGCGCAAGGCCCTGGAGCTGGTGCAGGACAAACTGCGGCGGCCGCCGCTGGGCTGACAACGGGGATGGCAGGGGCCAATGGGGGACAACTGGCTGGGGCCGGACACCTGCGGCGTCAAGCTCGCACAGTTCGAGCAGATGACGCGGCAGATGACGCAGGCGGCCCCAAAGCTCGAGGAGCTGGCCGACCAGCTCTGGCAGTCGCTGAACGGGGCCGGGGTCAGCACCGCCCCGGCTATGGAGATCAAACGCATCGCCGGCTGGGCGAGCAGGGCCGCGGCCGACCTGCGCCGCCGCAACGTCCTGGCGCACAACCTGGACCGGCAGAAGCTCGCCTTCACGATCAGCCGCCCGGACGGGACCTACGTCACCCTGCCCGACCGCTACACCGACCAGGCCGCCTACGCCGACGGCCGGCGTGTCGCGGGCCTGCTGCGTCGTGCCGCCGACGGCGACGCCGCCGCCAAGGCAGCACTCGCCCGCGTAAACCCTGAGGACATCACGCCTGCCTTCGCCAAGGCACTGCTGGAAGCGCTCGGCCCGGAGGGAGTCGTCCGGCTGCCGATCGACCTCACGTTCCACCTGGGCGGCGACATCAAGCAGCACCGCGACGGCGTGGACGCCCAGGCCCGCGACGCCAGGCAGGCCCTGGCCATCCTCGGCCGCAGTCTCGCCCTCGGCACCAACCCCGCCAAACGCAGCGGCTACGTCGGCCAGGAGTACCTTCAGCGGCTGAACGCGGCGGGCCGGGCGAACTTCCCGCCCCAGAGCAGACCGCCGCACGGCGTGGTGGGCTACCAGTCGTTGTCCACGCTGCTGGCCGCTGCCGGAGATGCCCGTTTCTCCGCCGAATTCATCTCCACGGTCGGCAGCGGCATGATCGCCAACGACCGCACGCACAAGGGCCGCCACACCTGGCCGCTGCCCGACCTCGCCGGTCGCTACGGCCTCGGCAACGCCCTCGACCACGGGACGACCAAGGTCGTCGGCGGCGAACGCAGGACCGACTATCTCGTCCCGCTCCTCAACGCCGCCGCCGCGTCCGGACGGGAAGGCGCCCAGGCTCTGCTCAGCCAACGTCCCTTCGGCGTCTGGACCCACGACAAGCAGCACGATAACGCCACCTCCACCCTGGAGTACCTGCTGCGCGACCGCCGGGCGATCTGGGGTCTGACCGACCACGGCGACGCCCTCGGCAAGGTCATCAAGACCGCCTCCACCGGCACCGACAAGGACTCCGAGCGGATCGCCTTCGAAGCCGGCAAGATCCTCGCCGACGACGCCCGCAAGTACTACAAGGTCGCCAAGGTAGACGGCGACTGGAGCATCAAGCTCGACGACGGCAAGAAAACCGAACTCGACGCGCTATCGGGGCTGCGCCCTCATATGGCCGACGTGCTCGCCTCCCATATCACCAAGGTGAACGACGAATACGGCGTGTCCATCCTCGGCGCGGACCGTAGCAGGGCTCCGGTGAGCGATACCGATCTGGACTACCTGCTGCTGGAGGTGTCGCGAGACGCCAACGCCTTCGACAAGCTCCTCAACGCTCAGATCGCGCACGCCCAGGTGGACATTCAACAAGCCGCCGCGACCGGGGACAGGACGCGCCTCAAGAATGCCGTCGTGGCCAACGCTCAGATCTTCGGCCACCTGCTGGAGGCCCGCAATCAGGCCGTCTACGCCGAGCACGGTCGCGTCGAGGCCGTCAACAAGGAACTCCAGGCCAAAGTCGCGCGCCTTGCCGCGGTCATCAGCGATGCCGGCGCCGCCGGCGTCGGCTCCCGAGGTGGCCCGGTAACGCAACTGGCCTACAACCACCTGGTGGCCAAGCAACTGGAGAAGGTGGCGGCCCAAGTCGCCAAGCCATTGGAGCAGAAACCCGACGCCGTAACCGACCGCCCCACCACCAACGCCGAGGCCATCGAAGAGCTCTTCGGACAGATGCTCGCCTCATCGCTGGTCAAACAGCCCGAGGTGACCGGCAAAGAATTGCGTGGCAAACCTTTTGCCACTGATGACGAGCCGCCGCGGCTACGCCCACTCGACTCACTTGGTCCGGAACAGTACGAAGCGCTGCTGAGATGGGCGGATGACAGGTACAGCGTGCGCGAGTTGCAGGAGCGGGCCGGAGGTGCGATGGCCACAGGCATCAGCCAGGCAACGGGACATTATCGGACCGATGACGGACGCTTCAACGTGGAGCCGAGTGGGCAGCGGTGAGAGTGGCCATGCGGCGTCTGATCTGGCTCCACATTTGCCTTGCTCTCACGGCGGCAGGATGTACTGTCAATCAAGAGCGTCCGGACGCCAGAGAAACGCCACGTCCGGACATGCGGCCTGTGAGTGACCGAGCGCCATATATTTGCGAGCTTGTGCCAGAGGTGGAGTTTCGTCGCGTAACCGGGATCACCGGTACGCTCAAGCCTGCTGGTGGTGGCGATCCCGCTGACAATTATCTCTGTCTGGCACATGCCGCAGGAAGGTCGGCCCCTCTCGGGCTCCAGTGGGATCTGGAGGACGCCGAGAAAATCGTACGCCAGCAGGAGCGAGGCTACGCTGAACGTAGCTCGTATCCCTTGCCGTCAGAGCTGGGGAAGGGCTTCGCGAGCCCCGCCGCCGGCTCGCCCAGGCCCAACTACGTGATCGCCATGTTTCGCTGTGGCGACGAGCGGCCGTGGTTGAGCATTGACTTCGCGCCGGTGGTGCGGGGGCGGGATGCGGTGCAGGACATGTTCGCGTTCATGCGGATCGCGCAGAAGCGGTTCGGGCAGATTCACAAGTGTGAGCCGAGGCCGTCGTGACACAGCAGCAGGACAGTCCTCGTCCGGTCGACGCTGTCGAAGTCGGGCAGCGGATCAGAGGCGCGGTATGGGGCATGGCCGTCACGGGTGCGTTGTTCGTGTGGAACTATTTCCCGGCGGAGAAGGCCGTCGACCACGGCCGGAAATGGGCGGAGTTCGAAGACCTCGGCCTCGGTGAGGTGGTCACGGCCGTGGTCGCGTCCGCTTTCGTCGTCGGCTTGGTGGCGTGCCTGGTGCTCGGGGTGGCCGCCAGCGCCGAAGGGACGCGCAGGATCTCGCGGATGGCGGTGGCGTTCGGTCTGGTCGCCCTGGTGTCGCACGTGTGGCTGCTCTTCACCGTTGAGGAGATCTACGAACGCCCCGGCGCCGAGCTCGGTGTGCTGATCATCGTCGCGTACGTGGCGGTGTTCTTCACCGTGGCGGCGGGCACGCCCGACCCGGCAGAGCGCAAGAAGGTCGCGCGGCAGCAGAGCTGGATGGACGAGGACTTCGGGACGGTCGACAGGCGCTTCCGCCCGTAGTCGTCCCGCGGGTCACCGGTCGTCGCCGGTTGTGGGGGGTGGGAGGGCCACCTGGATCTGGGTGGTGATGCCGGTGGCCACGAAGAGGCCGCGGCCGGTGGGGCCGCCGAGGGGGGCGTTGCGGGGGAGGCGGAGGCCGAACAGTTCGCCGTCGTCGGGGGAGTCGACCGACAGCAGGACGCCGGAGCGGGAGCGGCGGGTGTCGGAGAGGAAGCCGCGGTAGCCGCGGCCGAGGTCCTCGGTGGTGCCGCCGATGACGACGGCGTGTTCGCTGTCGCGGGCGGTGCGCAGGACGCCGCACAGGGCGTCGTCGAGGTCGGTTTCGTCGAGGAGTTCGGCGTCGTCCACGACGACGACGTAGCGGTGCTCCTCGCCGATGGTCTCGGCGAGGTCGTCGGAGTCGGCGTCGGCCGACAGGACGCCGAGGACGCCCGGGCGGCCCGACAACTGCCGCAGGGGCGAGCGGCGGGGAGTGATGAGGACGACGGGGGTCAGGCCGCCGCCCACGGACGGGTCCAGGAGCGAGTGGACGATCGTCCGCAGAGTGGTGGAGCGGCCGGAGCGGGGCGGGCCCGCCACGACGAAGCCGGGGCCTTCGTTGAGCAGGTCGATGCCGACGGGGGAGAGCGTGTCGCCGCCCACGCCGACCAGTGCCCACAGGGCGGACGGCGCCAGGAACTCGGGGTCGAGGGCCATCGCCTCGCGGTAGGTGACGCGGACGGGCAGTTCGTCCACGTGGATGGGGCGCTGTTTGCGGGGCAGCCGGCCGTAGCGGGTGACGCAGGCGCGTGCGATGTCCTGGAGCGCGGTCACCTGGGCGGTGCCGGACGGGTCGTCGCCGAGCAGGCCGATCTGCGACTCGCGCAGGGGCAGGCCGGGGCCGACGACCTCCAGGGCGCGGCCGGGCGGCATGGCGGCGGGGATCTGCTTTTCCTGCAGCCCCGCGTAGCCGTAGTCGTTCGGGTCGGCCATGCGCAGGACGAGGCGGCGGTCGAAGACGGTGGAGACCTGGCCGGACAGCCCGGAACGGTCGCCGGTGAACACCGCGCGCAGGCCGACCGAGGCGCCCTCGCGCAGGAGGCGGAGCAGGGCGTCGACCAGGCGGCCGTAGTCGTAGTTCTCGAACGCGGCGACGAACCCTTCCCAGCGGTCCAGCAGGAGCAGCATCCAGGGGAGGCGGTCGGTGGCGGCCACGGCGGCGCGTTGTTCGGACAGGGACGCGAAGCCCGCCTCGGCCAGCAGTTGCTGGCGGCGGGCGACCTCCGTGGAGAGCGCGGCGATGAGGCGTTCGACGCGGTCGAGCTGGTCGCGGCTCACCACGGCCCCGCAGTGCGGCAGCGAGACGAGCGGGAGCAACGCGTTGGCGCCGCAGTCGATGGCGTACAGGTGCGCGTCGTAGGGGGAGCACGCCCCGGCCAGGGAGCCCGCGATCGTGCGCAGCGCGGTGGAACGGCCCGACTGTGCGGACCCGGCGATGTAGAGGTGGCCGCCGGACGTCAGGTCCAGCGTGAGGGCCTCGCGTGACTGGACGGCGGGCAGGTCGGTGATGCCGAACGGGACGGGCTGCACGTCCACCACAGAGCCCCCGGCGGCCGTACGGGGCGTGAGCCTGACCTTCTCCGGCAGCGGGTTCAGCCAGGGGGACGGCTGCCTGTCGATACCGGCGCGGCGGGCGGCCTCGTCCACGGCCTCGACGAGTGCGGCCAGATCGGTGACGGCGGGTGCGTCGTCCGGGGCTTCGCGGGGCGCGGGCAGGGGGCGGCCCAGGCCCTGCCAGGGGAGCGGGAGGACGGTCGGGGCGGCGGACGCCGCGACGCTCCCGGGGCGGCGGCCTCCGACGCGGGCGGTCTGCACGAGGTACAGCTCGGACGCGCCGGAACGCACGTAGCAGCGCCCAGGGGTCGACTTGGCGATGTTGGCGGCGTCGGGTGCGTCCAGCACGTCGGTGGACTCGTCCGGGTCGGTGACGCGCAGCGCTATGCGCAGGTTGGTGTTGGCGCGGATGTCGGCCGTGACGACGCCCGCGGGACGCTGCGTGGCCAGGATCAGGTGCACGCCCAGGGAACGGCCCCTGCGCCCGATGTCGACCAGGCCCGCGACGAAGTCGGGCAGTTCCGAGACCATCGCCGCGAACTCGTCGATGACGAGGACGAGCCGAGGGAGCGCGGTGCCGCCGCCCTCGTGGTAGTCGTCGATGTCCTTCGCCCCGGCGCGCAACAGGATCTCCTCGCGGCGACGCAGCTCGGCTGACAGCGACTCGAGCGCGCGCTCGGTGGCGTGCCCGTCCAGGTCCGTCACCATGCCGACGGTGTGGGGGAGCCGGGCGCAGTCCTTGAACGCAGCCCCGCCCTTGTAGTCGATGAGCACGAACGTCATCTCGTCCGGGCGGTTGGCCACCGCCAGGGACGCGATGAGCGTCTGCAGAAGTTCCGACTTGCCCGCCCCCGTGGTTCCGGCGATCAGCCCATGGGGGCCGTCGGTGCGCAGGTCGAGTTCGAAAGGCCCGTCCGGGCCGATGCCTATGGGCACGCGCGTGGTGCGGCCGCCGGTACGGTGCCAGGCGTCCAGCACCTGCTTGGCGGACGGATCCGGCATGTCGAGCAGGTCCAGCAGCCGGGCCGAGGCGGGGATGGCCTCTTCGGCGTCCTCGCGCGACACGTCCCGTACGGGGGCGAGCGCGCGCGCAACGCGGTCGGCCCACGCCGGCGACACCTGGTCCGCCAAGACGGGACCGAGCGCGTCCAGCCCCTGGCCGCGCAGCCGCAGAGTGTGGGGCCCGTCCCAGGCCGCCACGGCGGTGCACTCCTCCGGAAGCAGCCGCTCCTCGTCGTCCACGCAGATCGCGTACAGGCCGTACTCGGCGCCCCGCGACAGCAGCATCGGCATTCCGGGCACGCGGCGCAGCGCCCGCGCCCCGTCCAGCACGATCAGGATGTTGTACGGGACGGCGTCGCCGGGCTGCCGTTCCTGCCCGAAGAACGAGGACGACGCCTGCGCGGCGCGGCGGCGTTCGGTGACGCGGATGGCCAGTTCGGTGACGCGGTGCGCCACCGACTCGGGGTCGCTGCCGACCAGCGCCACGCACTCCTCGCCCTCGCGCGGCGCGCAGTGCGGCAGCCAGCGCACCCAGTTCCAGCTCTCGGCGGCGCGTTCCTCCTCGTCCGCGCACAGCACGACGATGGCCAGGTCGCGGGGGCTGTGCAGGGCGGCGGCCTGCGCCACCAGCCAGCGCGCCAGGCCGCGCGAGGCCGCGCGCGGGCCGGTCAGGCCGATCACGCCGAGGTCGGGCAGCGGCAGCGCGACCGGCACCAGCCGCGCCGCCGGGACGTCGATGCCGTCGGCCTCGCCGACCAGCTCCACGCGGGCGGGCAGGTCGGCCAGGCCGACGCGCAGGTGCAGCGTGTCGGAGTCGGTGACGCGCCGTTCCCACAGGCGGCGGCGCGGACCGGTCGCGGTGAGCAGCACCTCGGCCGGGTCGGGGTGCAGGGCGCGGCGCTCGTCCTGGTCGGCGCGGCACAGCCGGTCCAGCTCGCCGTCGAACTCGGCGGCTTTGCGCTGGTAGTCGCGCAGCGCCTTCTTGTACGACTTGCGGCCGTGCATCCGGTCGCCGATCCACTCGCCGACCGTCATCACCGGCCAGGCCAGCGCGAACAGCGCCCACCACCACTGGCCCAGCGCCACCGCCATGACCAGCCCGAACGCCGAGAACAGCAGCGCGCCGAACAGCCGCAGCCGCTCACGCGGGTTGCGTTCGGGACGCTTGGGCACCTCCAGCCGCCGCGGCGGCCGGGCCGGGTGCAGGCGGGGCGGGCGGTTGAACGCCAGCCCGCCGTCGGGCATCCGCTCCAGGTGGGTGTCGGGCGCGGCGGCCGGGACGAGCGTCAGCACGGTGGCGCCGACGGCGAGCAGCGCCCCGGGCTTCCACACCGCGGCTTCGCCGGTCTGGTCGAGCGGCGCGCCGTCCAGCATCGCGGTCGCCGACGCGTCCACGCGGACGGTCTCGCGGTCAACGGTCACCCGCAGCGCGACGGCGGGCACGGCGGGGTCGTCCACGCGGACGTCCACGTCGTCGCCGGAGCCCAGGGTCGTCACGCCCAGCCCGAGCCGGTGCACCGAGCCCGCGGCGGGCCCGCCCACCACGCGGACCTCCACCATGCCGGTCGGCTCGGCCAGCACGGTCGCGGCGGCCGTGCGCTGCTCGACGGCCACGACGGCGCCCTCGCGCAGCTCCCGCACGGCCTGCGCCTTGGGGTCGAGCATGCGGCCGTCCAGCCACAGCGCGTGCGGGGCGCCGTTCCCCGACGCCGCACCCGACGACCCGGCGCTCGATGACCCGGCGCCCGATGACGGAACGCCCGGCGCGGGAGCGACCGCAGAACGGGCGGCTTTCGAAAAGCGCGGCACCATGGGAATCGGCCGCTCATTCGCCGGCGCATTCGCGTCCAGGGCCGCGGAAAGGGACCGGGCGACGCTGTCGACCGTCGCATCCGAATCGACGCTGACGATCACGTCGCGGGAACCCCGGCCGGTCAGCGCCGTGAACGAGATCCGCATTCAGAGCCCCTCCATCGTGCCCCGCCGCCGGTCACATTACCCACCCGCGTCCCCCGCGTCGGCGGCCGCGCGGTGGTGCCGGATCCCAGGATGCGCCATTTCGCCCGGCGCGACCTGCGGTTTCCCGAACGCAGTCAGTGATCTCTGTGACTTCGGGTAAGCGCCCAAGTGGCCGGAGAATCGGCTGGTCATCACGGTGGGTGCGGTTACGGAGCGGCTTCACCTCCGAGAATCCATTGACGTGACCTCGCCCGTCCCGCAAGCATGGATCGCTCGGTGCATGCCGGATGCCGGGCGATCGCCAGGGCGAGTGCGGCGGACTCCAGGCGCAGGACGGGGCACGGATTCGCGGGCGGGACCCCGAGGGGGCGGGCGCCCGCCGGGGCGGGAAGGAGCACGTGGCGAGTGCGATGAAGAGCAACCAGTCGGCCGTCGCGAGCGGGACGACCGCCGCCGGCGCCGGCGCGGCGGCCGGGCTCGGCCGGTCCGGCCTCGGCGCGTCCGGCGGGCAGCGGCTTCCGTCCGCGCCGCGCGAGCGCAAGCCCGCGCTGGCCGCCCTGGCCGTGCTCCTGATTCTTGGCGGTGCGCTGACCAGCGCGTACCTGGTGATGGCCAGCGGCCAGCGGGTGTCGGCCATCCGGATCGCCCAGCCGGTCGCGGCCGGGCAGCGCATCCCGGCCGGCGCGCTGGAGGAGGTGCAGATCGGCGACACCGGCGTGGCGTACATCTCCTGGTCCGAGCGGCTCCGGGTGACGCAGGCGTACGCGGCCGTGCCGCTGGTCAAGGGCACCCTGCTCACCAACGAGATGGTCAGCCGGGGCGACGACGCCGCGCGGGGCCGCGTGGTCGTGGGGCTGGCGCTCAAGCCCGGCCAGTTCCCCGCCCGGGGCCTGGAGACCGGCAGGCGCGTGGCGCTGTACGCGGTCGGCGGCGCCAACGGCGGGCCGCGCGCGGGCACGGTGCTGTCCACCGACGCGATCGTCCTCGGCGTGGGCGGCGGCACCTCCGACCGGCTGCGCGACGACCTGACGTCGGTGGACGTGGCGGTCGCGCCGGGCGAGGCCGCGCTGGTCACCCAGGCCGCGTCGGCGGGCACCGTCGCCGTGGGCCTCGTCCCGGACGGCACGCAGGTAGGGTCCGCTCCGGCGTCCACCCCCGAGCGGACCAGGGAGTCCTCGCCGGGCACGGGCGGCTCCCAGTCCCCCAGGGCCGACGACGGCGGGCAGAACCCGCCGCCCAACCCGGGCACGGGCGGGCAGCAACAGGGCGGGCAGCAGTCCAACGGGCAGCAGCGGTCGTCCGGCACAGGCGGGAACTGACCGTGGCACTCATCGCGCTCGCGGCCGACAAGGGAGCGCCGGGGGTCACCACCTCCGCCGTCGCCCTCGGCGCCGTGTGGCCCCGGCCCGTGCTCGTCGCCGAATGCGACCAGGCCGGCGGTGACCTGGTGTACCGGCTGCCCGCGGCGGCCGGCGACGGCGGCGACGACACCCGCACCACCATGCTCAACCCGTCGCGCGGCCTGCTCAGCCTGGCCGCCACCGCCCGCCGCGGCCTGCGCCCCGACCAGATCGCCGAGCACTGCCAGCGGCTGGTCGGCGGCCTGGACGTGCTGGTCGGCATCACCAACGCCGAGCAGGCCCAGGGCATGACCTGGCTGTGGGGCCCGCTGGCCCGCGCGTTCGCCGGGCTCGCCCCCGTGGACGTGCTCGCCGACTGCGGACGGCTCGGCGCCGGCACCCCGCTGCTCGACCTGGTCCGCGCGTCCGACATGCTCGTGCTGTTCACCCGCGCCACCCTCGAACAGGTCGCCCACCTGCGCGAACGCATCGCGGCGCTGGCGGGCGAGCTGCGCGGCGGCCCGCCGGTCGGCGTCGTCGTGCTGGCCGACCCGCGCGACTTCCGCGCCTCCATCGCCGAGGTCGACCGGATCGTCACCAGCGCCCACCAGCGGCTGCGCGCCGACGCGGCCGCGGGCGGCGGCCCGCCGCCCCCGCCGGTGTCGGTGCTGGGCGGTCTCGCGCTGGACCCCAAGGGCGCCGAACTGCTGGCGGGCCGGTGGGGCGGCCGGCTGGACCGGTCCCTGCTGATCCGCTCGGCCCGCGAGATCGCCGGGACGCTCGCCGCCCGCGTCGCCGCGCCGGGCCCCGACGTCCCGCACGCCCACGGCCCCGAGGGCGCCGTCCACCCGGCCCCGCCCGGCGGCCGGGGCCCGGCGGCCCCGCTGGACCCGCAGCTGCAGGAGGGGAGGCTCTAGGTGGATCACGCACTGGTCAAACGGCTGCGCCAGGAGGTGGGCGACCGGCTCGCCCAGCAGCGCCGGCTCGACGCGGCCGCCGGGCTGACCCCCATGTCCGGGGAGGACGAGCGGCAGTTCGCGCGGGCGCTGATCGGCCAGGTGCTGGAGGAGTACGCGCGCGGCGAGATCACCGCGGGCCGCCGTCCGCCCAACGCCGAAGAGGAGGAGGCGCTGGCGGCGGGCGTGCACGCCGCGCTGTTCGGCGTGGGCCGCCTGCAGCCGCTCCTGGAAGACCCCGAGATCGAGAACATCGACATCAACGGCTGCGACCGGGTGTTCATCGGGTACGCCGACGGCCGCGAGGTCATGGGCGAGCCGGTGGCCGAGTCCGACGAGGAACTGGTCGAGCTGATCCAGATCCTGGCCGCCTACAGCGGGCTGTCGTCGCGCCCGTTCGACACCGCCAACCCGCAGCTGGACCTGCGGCTGCCCGACGGCTCGCGGCTGTCGGCGGTGATGGACGTCACGGTGCGGCCCGCGCTGTCGATCCGGCGCGCCCGCCTCGGCAAGGTGTTCCTGCCCGACCTGGTCGGCAACGGCACGTTCAGCGAGGAGCTGGCCCGGTTCTTCAGCGCCGCCGTGGCCGCCCGCAAGAACATCATGATCGCCGGGGCGACCAACGCGGGGAAGACCACGCTGCTGCGCGCCCTGGCCAACGAGATCCCGCCGCACGAACGGCTCATCACCGTCGAACGCGCGCTGGAGCTCGGCCTGGACGCCTTCCCCGAGCTGCATCCCAACGTCGTGGCGTTCGAGCAGCGGCTGCCCAACTCCGAGGGGCAGGGCGCGATCTCCATGGCCGAGCTGGTGCGCCGGTCGCTGCGCATGAACCCCTCGCGCGTCATCGTCGGCGAGGTGCTCGGCGACGAGATCGTCACCATGCTGAACGCGATGACGCAGGGCAACGACGGGTCGCTGTCGACCATCCACGCCAACTCCTCGATGGAGGTCTTCAACCGCATCGCCACCTACGCCATCCAGGCGGAGGAACGCCTGCCGGTGGAGGCCACCCACATGCTGATCGCGGGCGCCATCGACTTCGTGGTGTTCATCGAGAAGCGCAACGACTACGCCCACGGCGGGCGGCTGCGCCGCTTCGTGTCCAGCGTCCGCGAGGTCACCGGCGTCGACCAGCGGGTGCTGTCGTCGGAGGTGTTCGCGCTGGGCCGCGAGGGCGTCGCCGTCCCCGCAGCCCCCATCGCCTGCGCCGACGAGCTGGCCCGGCACGGCTACGACACCTCGCTGGGAGGCCCGTGGTGACCCCCGCGCCGAGGGGAGGTGGGTGAGGTGTACTCGCCGGACGTCCTGCTCGCCATCCTCGCGGGCGCGGCGGTCGGGGGCGGGCTGCTGCTGCTCGCCGCCGCGATCCGCGGGCTGCCCGCCCGGCCGGGGCCGGCGCGCGGCAGGCGCCGCGAGGAGCTGGTCCGCACGCTGACCACGCGCGGCGCCGCGGCGGCCGTCGCGGGCGCGGTCGTGCTCATCGTGACGCGCTGGCCGATCGGCGCGGCGGGCGCCGCCGTGCTGGTGCTGGCGTGGAACGGCCTGGCGGGCGGGGCCGGGGAGGAACGGCGCGGCATCGCGCGGCTGGAGGCGCTGGCCGCCTGGACCGAGTCGCTGCGCGACACGATCGCCGGGGCGGTCGGCCTGGAGCAGGCCATCCCCGCGTCGCTGCGGGTGGCGTCCCCGGTGCTGCGCCAGCCGCTGGAGACGCTGGTGGACCGTCTGCACACCCGCGTCCCCATGCCCGAGGCGCTGCGCCGCTTCGCCGACGACCTGGACGACCCGTCCGCCGACCTGGTGATCGCCGCGCTGATCCTCAACGCGCGGCTGCGCGGCCCCGGGCTGCGCGACATGCTCACCGCGCTGGCCGTGTCCGCCCGCGCCGAGCTGGACATGCGCCGCCGCGTGGAGGCCGACCGGCGCTCCACCCGCCGCAGCGTCCGCATCGTCGTCGGCGTGTCCGTCGGCACGGCCCTCGGCCTGGCCATCTTCAACCACGACTACGTGCAGCCCTACGACGACTTCCTCGGGCAGCTGGTGCTGACCCTGGTGATCGCCCTGTACGCGGCGGGCTTCGTGTGGCTGCGGCGGCTGTCCCGGCACGAGATGCCCGAACGGTTCCTGACCAGATCGCGCACCGCGCAGCCCGGCGTCCCCGGCGAGGTCCCGACCACCGTGGCGTCGTGGCAGGCCAACGGCTCGTCCGGGGACGGCACGGTGCTGCGCGGACGGCACGCGATGGACGCGGGCGGAGGTGGATCGGCATGACGGGAGACGGCATGACAGGCCCGCTGCTCGCCGGGGCCGTCGTCGGCGTCGGCCTGTACCTGCTGGTGCGGGCGCTGTTCCCGCCGCGTCCCGGGCTGGCGGCGCGGCTGGCCGCCTTCGACGCCGCCCGCCGCCGCGACCAGGAGGACGCCGCCCGGCGCATGTCGCCGACCCTGGAGAAGGTCGGCGGGCTGCGCGCCCGCGTCGGCCGGGAGCTGGTGCGGCTGTGCGAGGCGCGCGGCTGGCGGCTGCGGTCGGTGCGCGCCGACCTGGCCATCACCGGCCGCTCACTGGAGGCGTTCCTGGCCACCAAGTTCCTGCTGCCCGCCGCGGCGCTGCTGTTCATCCCGGTGGTGGCGGGGTACTTCGCGGTGCTGGGCGCCGGGGTGTCGTTCCAGGTCCCGGTGTGGATCTGCGTGCTGTTCGCGGTGCTGTTCTTCTTCTTTCCCGACATGCAGCTCAAGGAGGAGGCGCGGGCGCGGCGGCAGGACTTCCGGCACGTCGTCGGCGCGTTCCTGGATCTGGTGTCGATGAACCTGGCGGGCGGACGCGGCGTGCCCGAGGCGCTGGTGACCGCGTCCAACGTCGGCGAGGGCTGGGCGATGCTGCGCATCCGCGACGCGGTGGCGGGCGCCCGCATCACCGGGCAGACGCCCTGGCAGGCGCTCGGCCGCCTCGGCGACGAGCTGGACATCGACGAGCTGCGCGACCTGTCGGGCGCGCTGGCGCTGGTCGCCGACGACGGGGCGCAGGTCCGCAAGTCGCTGGCGGCGCGCGCCGCGTCCATGCGCAGCCGGGAGCTGTCGGAGCTGGAGGGCAAGGCCGGGGAGCGGTCCCAGTCGATGCTCGTCGCCCAGCTCCTGCTGTGCGCCGCGTTCCTGATCTTCCTGGCCTACCCCGCGGTGATGCGGGTCATGGCCGCCTGACGATGACCGCCCGACGACCGCCCGACGGCCCCACCACCGCCCGACGGCCCGACGACCGCCCGACGACCGACCGTCCTTGCGAGATCCCGACTCCGGCGAGGAGAAGCGATGCGACCGACCAATCCGCTGAACGATCCGGCAATCCTCTATCTGCGTGCGCTGCTCGGCGACCGGCTGCACCGGCTGCGCGCCGACGACGGCCGCGACCGCGGCGCCTCGGCCATCGAATGGGCGATCATCACGGCGCTGCTGGCCGCCATCGCGCTCGGCGTCGGCGTGCTGATCAAGCAGAAGGTCGAGCAGGCCGCCGGCAACATCAGGACCGGCTGAGGCGCCCCGCCATGCCCGCTCAGGCCCGCGTCCGCACCGGGTCATGGACCCCGCCGCGGCGCACGGGGGACGGGCGCGGCGACACCGGCGCGTCCACGCTGGAGTGGGCGCTGCTGACGCCCGTCCTGATCCTGGTGATGCTGTGCGTGGTGCAGTTCGCGATGGTGTACCACGCCCGGCACGTCGCGCTGGCGGCGGCGCAGTCGGGCGCCCGGGTGGCGCGCACCGAGCCCGTCGGCGGCGGCTGGCAGGACGCGGCGGTGACCAAGGCGACCGGCGACGTCCACCAGATCGGCTCGCAGCTGATCAGCGGGCTGCGGGTGCGGACGGGGGAGACCGGCGACCAGCGCTGGGTGGAGGTCAGCGGGGAGGCGGTGCGGGTCATCCCGTTCCTGACCTTCCGCGTGTCGCAGCGGTCGCAGGGGCCGATCGAGTGCTTCCGCCCGGACGTGGGGGAGGGCACGGCCTGCGAGGGAGGCGCCCGGTGACGCGCCCGCTGCAGCAACCGGCCACGCTGCCGCATCCGGCCGCGCGGCCACATCCGGCCACGCGCGACGCGGGGTCCATGTCGCTGGAGATGGTGCTGGTCGCGCCCCTGTTCGTGGCGTTCCTCATGCTGCTGGCCGGAGCCGGGCGGATCGTGGACGCGCAGAGCCAGGTGGACGGCGCCGCACGCGACGCGGTGCGCGCCGCCTCCGTGGGACGCAGCGCGGGCGCCGCCGTCCGCCTCGCCGACGACGCCGCCCGCGCCAACCTGAACGGCAACGACTGGTGCGCCGGCGGGCCGCGCGTCGACACCGACACCAGCGACTGGCGTCCGGGCGGGCGCGTCGCCGTCACGATCGTGTGCGACGTCGACCTGGGCGACCTGACGTTCATCGGCCTGCCCGGAACCAAGGCGCTGCGGGGCAGGGCGGTCGCGCCGATCGACACCTACACCTACCGGGGGACCGACGTCGTCGGCGGCGCACCGGAGGACGCCGGATGAGACACCGGATGAACGGACGCCGGCACCCGGCCCGGGGCGATCGCGGCACGATCGCCACGTACGTCGTGCTGTTCACCCCGGCGGTGTTCCTGCTGGCCGGGCTGCTGGTGGACGGCGGTCTGGCCATCCACGCCCGGCAGCGCGCCGCCGACATGGCCGAGCAGGCCGCGCGGGCGGGCGCCAACGAGATCGACACCGACGCGCTGCGCCGCACCGGAGAGCCGGTCGTCGACCCGGGCCGGGCGCGGGCGGCCGCGTGCGACCTGCTGGACGCCTACGGCGAGGACGTCACCGGCCGCAGCTGCGTCGCCGACACCCAGCAGGTGCAGGTGACCGTCCAGCTGACCGTCCGGCCGCAGCTGCTGTCCATCGTGCCGGGGTTCGGGGAGTTTACGATGAGCTCGACGGCGTCTGCCCATCCGGTCACCAGCGGAGACGATCAGTAGGGGTCAGATGACGGTACGGCGGACAGGCAATCTCCCAGGCGATCCCCCCATCGGCGGCGAGCCCGGCCTCGGCAGGGCGCGGCGGCTGGGGCAGGCGACGCGCACGCCCGTGCGGGTCCGCGCGCGGCGCGGCCCGCGTGACGTGCTCGCCGGGCTGGGCGCGATCGCCGCGCTGGCCGTGCTGCTGGTCGGCGTGCCCTACGCGCTGCTGGCGGTGTTCGGCTCACCGATCCCCGACCGGCTGCCGAGCGCCGGCGACCTCACCGGGCGGATGGGCGAGAGCGCCCTCATCACCGTGCTGGTCGCCCTGGTCTGGCTGGCGTGGCTGCAGTTCGCGCTGTGCGTGGTCGTCGAGGTGTACGCGGGGGTGCGCGGCATCGGCGTGCCCGCGCGGGTGCCGCTGGCGGGCGGCACGCAGTCGCTGGTGCACCGGCTCGTGGCGACGGCGCTGCTGCTGTTCACCGCCACCACGGCGATCATGCCGGCGTTGTCCGGCCGGGAGCTGCACCAGCAGCGTCCCGCGCAGGTGCAGACGCAGGAGTTCCGTCCGGTGGCCGCGGTCGCCGCCGAGCCGCGGGCCGCCGCCGCGGCCGAGCACGCCGCCCCCGAGGAGGCCGGCGGCCCGGAGCGCTCGGCCCGCACCACCAAGATCTACCGGGTGCAGCCGCCGGAGGGCCGCCACCACGAGAGCCTGTGGGAGATCGCCGACAAGTGCCTGGGCGACGGCCGCCGCTACAAGGAGATCTACGCGCTCAACAAGGGCCGTACCCAGCCGGACGGCAGCCGCCTGACGATCGCCAGCCTGATCCGTCCCGGCTGGATCCTGGAGATGCCCGAGGACGCCAAGGGCGCCAAGGTCATCCCGGTCGAGGAGCTGGACGACTACTTCCGGCACGGCCACGCCGTCCCCGACAAGCCCAAGGAGAAGCCGCGCCCCGCCCCCGAGCAGGGCGCGCCGGCCAAGCCCACCCCGCAGAAGTCCGCCCCCCAGACCCCTGCCCCCCAGACCCCTGCCCCGCACACGCCGGCCGCTCAGACGCCCGCGCCCCACACGCCCGCGCCGCAGGCACCGGCTCCGGCGCCCTCGGTGTCCAAGCCCGCCCAGACCCCAGCGACCCCCACTCCGCGGCCGTCCCAGACCAAGGCACCCGAGACGCCGCCCGCGTCCAGCACCCCGGCGCCACAGCCGTCCAGCGAAATGGGCGGCGGCGCGGACACCGGCGGCGCCGGCGTGCCCGGCCACCGCGACGGCGCGGTCCTGCCGTTCGACCTGGACTGGCCGCACGGGCTGGCCGCGGCGTCGCTGCTGGCCGCCGGGCTGCTCGGCGCGCTGGGCAGGCGGCGGCGCGCGCAGATGTGGCACCGCGCGTTCGGCCACATGATCAAGCGGCCGGTCGGCGCCGCCGCGCAGGCCGAGCAGGCGCTGCGGATCGGCGCCGACGAGAACGCCGCGCGCCTGCTGGACCTGGGGCTGCGGCACCTGTCGCGGTCGATGGCCGCCGAGGGACGCGCCCTGCCCACCGTCTACGGCGTGCACCTCGGCCCGACCAGCCTCGACCTGTGGATCGCCCCCGCCGACCGCAACCCGCCCGCCCCCTGGCAGGCGTACGACGAGGGGCAGGTGTGGCGGCTGCGCGCCGACGCGCTGCCCACCCTGGAGGCGTCGGACCTCGGTGACGTGCTCGCCCCCTACCCCGGGCTGGTGTCGATCGGCACCAACCCCACCGGCCGCATTCTGGTCGACCTGGAGGCCGCGCACGGCCTGATCGCGCTGAACGGCCCGCCGGACGCGCGCCGCTCCGCGCTGGCCGCGATCGCGCTGGAACTGGCCACCAACCGCTGGTCCGACCACATGCGGATCACGCTGGTCGGGTTCGGCCGCGACCTCGGCGAGGGCCTGGCCGGCATCGCACCCGACCGCATCCGCGTCGTCGACACCCTCGACGAGGCGCTGCCCGAGCTGGAGGGCCGCAGCGAGGAGGTGCGGCAGGCGCTGGCCGCCTCCGGCGTCGACTCGGTGCTGACCGGACGCTGCCGCGGCGTGTTCGGCGAGGCGTGGATGCCGCACTACCTGATCATGGCGGAGCAGCCCACCGAGCGGGAGGCCGACCGGCTGGTCGCGCTGGCCCGCACCGGCACCCGGATGGCCGCGGGCTACCTGGTGGCGGGCGAGGTGCAGGGCGCCACCTGGACCTGGGAGCTGGACGCGGCCGGGCGGCTGCACGCCGGGGTGCTCGGCTTCGAGGTGGACGCCCAGCTCGTCCCCGAGGACCACTACCGCGCCGTGGTCGACCTGTTCCACACCGCCGCGCGCCTGGAGTCGGTGCCGCTGCCCGACGTGGCCGACGACATGCGGCTGCTGGCCGACCCCGACCACGCGGGCTCACCGGAACCGCCCGGCACGGGCCAGTTCGCGGTGGACATCCGGCTGCTCGGCCCGATCGAGATCGACGCGCCCGGCCCGATCGACGACAGCCGCCGCGAGCTGTGCACCGAGATCCTCCTCTACCTGGCCACGCACCCGGGCGGCGTGCATCCCACGGTGCTGGGCGGGGCGATCTGGCCGCGCGGCGTCAGCGCCGGGGTGCGCGACGCGTCCATCGCCCGGGTGTCGGACTGGCTGGGGCGTGACGCCCGGGGCCGCCCCAACCTGTACTACGACGAGCGGGGCCGCATCCGGCTCGGCTCGGAGGTGCGGGTCGACTGGGCGGTGTTCCGCTGGCTGGTGTGGCGGTCGGCGGCCGAGCCCGAGTCCGAGACCGCCTACATGTCGTACGCGCTGGACCTGGTGCGCGGCCCCGTGCTGGCCGACCGGCCGCGCGGCCGGTACGCCTGGCTGGCGGCCGACGATCTGGAGTACGAGGTGACCGCCCGCGTCATCGACGTCGCGCACCGCCTGGTCGTGCTGCGCCTGGACGAGGGCGACGCCCGCGGCGCCGTCGGCGCGGCCCGCGCCGGTCTCCGCCTCGCCTACGACGACGAGGGCCTGTGGCGCGACCTGCTGCGCGCCACCCACGCCACCGGCGACGAAGGCCAGGTCCACGTGGTCATCGACGAGATGCGCTCGCGCCTGCTCGACCGCACCGCCTACGACGAGCTGCAGCCCGAGACCGAGGCCCTCATCGAGGAACTGCTGCCCTACGCCCAGCGCCTCCAGGCCAGCTGACCCCGTGCGACTGCGGAAGTGGACGGTGGTCAGCGGAAGTGGGCGGTGCCGCCCAGGCTGTAGCGGCCCGGCTGGGGGTAGAGCAGCGCGTTCGCCGGGCGGCCGTCCAGCCGCACCGTGCGGGTGAGGCGGCCGTCGTCCGGGGAGACGGCGTACGCCGTGCCGGCGGCCGGGGCGGTGAGCCACAGCGCGGTGCCGTCGACGGTGACGCCGCCCGGCGCCGTCCTCCCGGTGCGGGGCAGGCGCCGGCGGGCGGTCACGCGGCGGGCGGCGAAGTCGATCGCGGTGAACGAGCCGTCGCCGCGGCCCAGGACGTACAGGGTGCGGGCGTCCCGGCTGGGCAGGAGGCCGTGCGCGCCCGGAGCGGTGGCGATGAACCCGGTCGCCTGGAAACGCGCCGCGTCCACCAGCCAGACGCCGCCTTTCACGGGGTCGGCCACGTAGAACAGCGAGCCGTCGGGGGACAGCCGCACGTCCTGGGGATGGGAGCCCAGGGGCAACGCGAGCGTGCCGGTGGTGACGCGGCGGGCCACGTCGACGCGGACGAGCAGGCCCGGCCGGACGCAGGCGAGCACGAGCGTGCCCTCGTCGGCGGAGAGGTCGGCGTGCGGGGTGCCGGTGCAGGGCAGACGCAGGGCGGCGCGCGCCCGCATGGTGACGGGGTCGCGGAAGACGACCCTGCGCGAGGCGATCGTCACCGCCTCACGTCCACGGGAGGTGAAGTACAGGCCCCGCACCCGGGGGACGGGGCGCACCCGGCCACGGCGTCCGCTGCGCGCGCTGACCGGCAGCAGGCCGTCGCGCCCCACCACCCACAGCCACCTGAGGTTCCAGGACGGGACGACGCGCGCGGTTCGGCCGCCGGGCACGGGAATGCGGCCGACGAGCCGTCCGCCGGGCAGTGCCAGGACGTCCACGGTCCCGGTCGCGGCGTTCGGCACGTACAGGCGGGGCGGCAGCGCGCGGGTCGCGGGGCTCAGCATGCCGGGGCGGGTGGCCGCGTAGACGTCGCTGCCGGGCGCCGCCGGGCTCGCGGCCGTCCGGGGACGCGACGCGACCACGACCGGGGCGGGACCGCCCAGCCCGATCACCGGGTCGTCCGGCGCGCCCTTCCCGGGCGGGTAGAACGGCACGGGCGACTCGCACGCCGACAGCAGGCCGCACACGACCGCCGTGGCCGCCGCGCGTCGTCCGTGACGTCGTCCGTATCCCCCCGACACGGCCGGAACTGTAGCGGCGAAAGCACTCCGCGTGCCCGCCCCATCACGAAAGGTTTCTCAAACCACGGGACAGACGAGGGCTGGGCGGACGGCTAGGAAGACTTGCCGATGCCGATTCCGAACTCGCGGTAGACCCGCTCCCAGAACCCGTCGCGCAGCCAGGTGCGGGCCTCCTGGTAGGGACGCAGCGACCCGCCCAGCTCCTTCTCGGCCTCGATCAGCAGTTCCTTGTCGATGACCGGCGGCAGGATCGGGCCGGGCAGCAGGTCCCGGATGTTGTCCCGGCCCCGCTCGAAGATCCACTTTTGGGCGACGTGCTCGCCGATCTCCAGCATGTGGTCGCGGTCCGGGCCGAGCTTGCCCTCGCCCGGGGCGGGCGCGGGGGCGGTGTGGTTGTTGACGTGCGCGGCGGCGGCCGCGGGCGCGCCCTGCCGCACGGCCGGATTGGGGCCGAGCGGGGCGGCCGACGGCTTGACCGCCGGGGTGCGCCCGGCGAACACCTCGGACGGCGACGGCACGGGCGCGCGCCCCCCGGCGCCGTCGCGCACCGCGGCCGCGTCCGGCGGGGCGGCGGGCACCGGCAGGGCCTTGGCCTTGGTGAAGTAGGGGCGCAGGAAGTCGGCCGGCAGCACCTCGACGGTGTCGGACTCCCACACCAGCCATTCGGCCTGGTTGGAGCCGTGCGTGGGTTCCACGCCCCACAGGTGGACGCGCACGCCGTAGCGCTGCGCGGCCTCCACGGCGGGCAGCATGTCCTCGTCGCCCGCCAGCAGCACCGCGTCGGTGATCGCGCGGTGCCGGGCCAGCGCCTCCAGGTCGTTGCGGAGCTGGGCGTCCACGCCCTTCTGCTGGCCCTGCGCGTTCAGGTTGCCCAGGCGCAGCTTCACCAGCGGCAGGTTGGCGATGACGCGCTGGTCGACGGTGGGCTGCTTCTTGGGCGCCGCGTCGTACCAGTAGACGCGCAGCAACTCGCCGAGCAACTGATCGTCGGCGTGGCTGGTCAGCGCTTTGATGAGTTTCTCGGCCGCCACCCGGTACTCGCGACGGGAGCTGCAGCCGAGGAGCAGGGCACCGGAGGCCGCGTAGAGGTATCCCGCGTCGACGAACACGGCGTATCGCGCGGGCTGTGGAACGAACTCCGAGGTGGCCATGGCCTTTCACCTTATTCGTGCAGGCCCTGTTCCCGTGCGTGAACCACGGTTACATGTGCCTGCTCCTTCTAGGCACAGCATTTCCCGGGACGGGGGCCGCACACGCGTCCGGCGTGCCCGGCCCGCCCCGGGAAGCCCGCGCGACGCTACCGTTCGAGCGCCCGCGGCGCCACCACCTCAGCCCGTGAAGGGACGTGTCACCTCGGGAGCCCGCTGGCCCGCCACGCCCCCGGGCCGCGGGGCCGCAGCCCCTCCGACACCGGCCCGCGCATCATCCGCGACCGGTCGGCCCACCGCGACACGCCCGGCTGCTGCGCCGGTGCCGCCGCGGCGGCCGCGGCGTGGGCCCGCGCGGTGAGCACGGCGACCAGCGCCGCGACCTCCTCGGGCGCCGCGTCGCCCCGCACCACCTGCAGGAACGGCTTGTTATCGGCCATCGGCCGCACCTTTCTCCGGGGGACCCCCTCAACCCAATGAGATCACAGCGGGATGTTGCCGTGCTTCTTCGGCGGAAGCGTCCGGCGCTTGTCGCGCAGCGCCCGCAGCGCCTTGATCACGTACGCCCGGGTCTCCGACGGCTTGATCACCGCGTCCACGTAGCCGCGCTCGGCGGCGATGTACGGGTTGGCCAGCGTGTCCTCGTACTCGGTGATCAGCTCGGCGCGGCGCGCGTCCGGGTCCTCGGCGGCGGCCAGCTCGCGCCGGTACAGGATGTTCACCGCGCCCTGCGCGCCCATCACCGCGATCTGCGCGGTCGGCCAGGCCAGGTTGATGTCGGCGCCCAGGTGCTTGGAGCCCATGACGTCGTAGGCGCCGCCGTAGGCCTTGCGGGTGATCACCGTGACCAGCGGGACGGTGGCCTCGGCGTAGGCGTACAGCAGCTTGGCGCCGCGCCGGATGATGCCGTTCCACTCCTGGTCGGTGCCGGGCAGGAAGCCGGGCACGTCCACGAACGTCAGCACCGGCACGTTGAACGCGTCGCAGGTGCGCACGAACCGGGCCGCCTTCTCCGAGGCGTGGATGTCCAGCGTCCCGGCGAACTGCATCGGCTGGTTGGCCACCACGCCCACCGCGCGGCCCTCCACGCGCCCGAACCCGACGATGATGTTGGGCGCGAACTGCGCGTGCACCTCCAGGAACTCGCCGTCGTCCAGCACGTGCTCGATGGCCGTGTGCATGTCGTACGGCTGGTTGGGCGAGTCGGGGATCAGCGCGTCCAGCTCGGGGTCGGTCTCGTCGGCGTCGTCCGGCGCCTCGAACACCGGCGGGTCCGACATGTTGTTGGACGGCAGGTAGGACAGCAGCGCCTTGACGTACTCGAAGGCGTCCTCCTCGTCGGAGGCCTGGTAGTGCGCCACGCCCGAGCGGGTGTTGTGCGCGTGCGCGCCGCCGAGCTCCTCGAACGTCACCTCCTCGCCGGTGACCGTCTTGATGACGTCCGGCCCGGTGATGAACATGTGCGAGGTCTTGTCGACCATGACGATGAAGTCGGTGATCGCCGGGGAGTACACCGCGCCGCCCGCGCACGGCCCCATGACCAGCGAGATCTGCGGGATCACCCCGGAGGCGTGCACGTTGCGCTTGAAGATCTCGGCGTACAGGCCGAGCGCGACCACGCCCTCCTGGATGCGCGCCCCGCCGGAGTCGTTGATGCCGATCACCGGGCAGCCGGTCTTGAGCGCGTGGTCCATGACCTTGGTGATCTTCTCGCCGAACACCTCGCCGAGGGAGCCGCCCGCGACGGTGAAGTCCTGGCTGAAGATCGCCACGTGCCGGCCGTCGATGGTGCCGTAGCCGGTGACCACGCCGTCGCCGTAGGGACGGTTCTTCTCCATCCCGAAGTTGGTGGACCGGTGCCGGGCCAGCTCGTCGAACTCCACGAACGAGCCGGGGTCCAGCAGCGCGTCGATCCGTTCGCGCGCGGTCATCTTGCCCTTGGCGTGCTGCTTCTCGACCGCACGCTGCGACCCCGCGTGCACCGCCTCGTAGCGGCGGCGTTCCAGGTCCGCGATCTTCCCGGCGGTCGTGTGGACGTCGATGTCGACCGCTGGTTCCGGAGCTTCCATCGCCATGCGGGTCAGACTAACCGGCCGCCGTCCCGCGGAATCGGGCGGGGCGCCCGCTGGCCGCGTGTCGCCCGCGCGGCCGTTCGCGCGGCCGTTCGCCCCGCCTTCACGGCTAAGGAACGCCCTGGTGACGAGCGGGCCACGGGCCGCTCATTACGCTGGGCTGCGTGGCTACGAACACGCGGGACACCCTCCGTCAGGACATGCCCGAGCCGCTGCGCCGGGACGTTCGGCTGCTGGGCTCGATGCTGGGCGACAGCCTGGTCGAGTACGGCGGCCGGGAACTGCTGGACGACGTGGAGCGGCTGCGGCACGCGGTGATCGGCGCGCGTCGCGGCGAGGTCGGCATCGACGAGGTGGCCGCGCTGGTCGACGGCTGGTCCCTGGAACGGGCCGAGCAGGTCGCCCGCGCGTTCACCGTCTACTTCCACCTGACCAATCTGGCCGAGGAGCACCATCGCATCCGCACGCTGCGCGAGCGCGACACCGGCGGGGACGCCCCGGTGCCCGGCTCGATCGCCGCGGCGGTCGAGGAGATCGCCGGCGCCGGGGCCCCGGCCGACCGGCGGCAGGCCGTGCTGGACGACCTGGAGTTCCGGCCGGTCTTCACCGCCCACCCGACCGAGGCGCGCCGCCGCGCCGTGGTCACCGCGATCCAGCGGGTCAGCGATCTGCTGGCGGCGCTGAACGCCGACCCGGGCGAGGGCGACCGCGCCGACCTGGAGCGGCGGCTGCGCGAGGAGGTCGACCTGCTGTGGCGCACCGCGCTGCGCAGGCGCACCCAGATGGACCCGCTGGACGAGGTCCGCACCGCGATGGCCGCGTTCGACGAGACGATCTACCGGGTGGTGCCGCGCGTCTACCGCACGCTGGACGCCGCGCTCGACCCCGCGACCGGCGCCCGCCCGCCGCTGGCCCGCCCCTACCTGCGCTTCGGCAGCTGGATCGGCGGCGACCGCGACGGCAACCCGTACGTGACGGCGCGGGTGACCCGGGACGCGATCGCGATCCAGTCCGAGCACGTGCTGCGGGCGCTGGAGAACACCTGCGCCCGGATCGGCCGCGAGCTGACCGTCCACGCGACCACCACCCCGCCGTCGGCGGCGCTGCGCGACCGGCTGGCCGCCGCGCGCACCGCCCACCCCGGCCGGTTCGCCGAGATCGCCAAGCGGTCGCCGGACGAGCCGCACCGGCAGTTCCTGCTGTACGCGGCCGAACGCCTGGCCGCCACCCGCGAGCGCGACGCCGACCTGGCCTACGGCTCGCCCGAGGAGCTGCTGTCCGACCTGCGCGTCGTGCAGGACTCCCTGGCCGAGGCGGGCGCGGTGCGCCAGGCGTACGGCCGCGTGCAGGACCTGGTGTGGCAGGTCGAGACGTTCGGCTTCCACCTGGCCGAGCTGGAGATCCGCCAGCACTCGGGCGTGCACGAGCAGGCGCTGGCCGAGGTCCGCGCGGGCGGCCCGCTGAGCGAGATGACCGAGGAGGTGCTCGACACGCTGCGGGTGGTGGCGTGGATCCAGAGCCGCTTCGGGGACCGGGCCTGCCACCGCTACATCGTGTCGTTCACCCGCTCGGCCGGCGACATCGCCGCCGTGCACGAGCTGGCCGCGTCCCTGGACAACCCGCCGGTGCTGGACGTCATCCCGCTGTTCGAGACCGGCGAGGACCTGGAGCGCGCCCCGGCCGTGCTGGACGGAATGCTGCAGATCCCCGCCGTCCGGGCCCGGCTGGAGCAGACCGGCCGCCGCCTGGAGGTCATGCTCGGCTACTCCGACTCGGCCAAGCAGCTCGGCCCCACCACGGCCACCCTGCGGCTGTACGACGCGCAGGAGGCCCTGGTGTCGTGGGCGGCCCGCAACGACGTGCGGCTGACGCTGTTCCACGGCCGCGGCGGGTCGCTGGGCCGCGGCGGCGGCCCGGCGGGACGCGCGATCCTGGCGCAGGCGCCCGGGTCGGTCGCGGGCGGCTTCAAGGTCACCGAGCAGGGCGAGGTGATCTTCGCCCGGTACGGGCACCCGCAGATCGCCCGCCGCCACATCGAGCAGGTCACCAACGCGGTGCTGCTGGCGTCCACCGACGCGGTGCAGGAGCGCGCCCGCGCCGCCGCCGCCCGGTTCCGCCCGCTGGCCGACAAGATCAGCGACGCGGCGCGCGCGGCGTTCCGGGGGCTGATCGAGACCGACGGCTTCGCCGAGTGGTTCGGCCGGGTCAGCCCGCTGGAGGAGATCGCCGAGCTGCGCATCGGATCGCGTCCGGCGCGCCGCAAGGCGGCCCGGGGCCTGGAGGACCTGCGGGCCATCCCGTGGGTGTTCGCCTGGACGCAGACCCGCGTCAACCTGCCCGGCTGGTACGGCCTGGGCAGCGGCCTGGCGGCCGTGTCCGACAACGGGCGGCACCTGGACGAGCTGCGCGAGGCGTACCGGTCCTGGCCGCTGTTCGCCTCGCTGATGGACAACGCCGAGATGAGCCTGGCCAAGACCGACCGTGCCATCGCCGAGCGCTACCTGGCGCTGGGCGACCGGCCCGACCTGGCCGAGACGGTGCTGGCCGAGTACGACCGGACCCGGTCGCTCGTGCTGGGGGTCACCGAGCACGAGCGGCTGCTGGCGAACCGGCGCGTGCTGTCGCGCGCGGTCGAGCTGCGCAACCCGTACGTCGACGCCCTGTCCCACCTGCAGCTGCGCGCCCTCAAGGCGTTGCGCGACGGCGTCGAGGACGACGCCGAGCGCGCCCGCCTGGAGGAACTTCTGCTGCTGTCGGTCAACGGCGTGGCCGCGGGCCTGCAGAACACCGGCTGAGATACGGGAGCCCCCGGGGGGAGGCCCCCGGGGGGCTCAGCTGGGCCAGTTCGGCTTGCGCTTCTCGTTGAACGCGGCGATGCCCTCACGGCGGTCGGGGGAGAAGGCCACCGACCGCCAGGCGTTCTCCTCGATGTCCAGCCCGGCGTCCAGGCCGACGCCGCCGCCGAGCCGCATCGCGCGCTTGGCCGCCCGCACCGCCGTGGGCGAGTTCGCGGCGATCGTCGCGGCGATCGTCAGCGCCTCCTGCCGGGCCGAGCCCGCCGGGACGCGCCGGTCCACCAGGCCGTAGGCCTCGGCCTCGTCGATGCCCAGGCGGCGTCCGGTCAGCACCAGGTCGGCGGCGCGTCCCGTCCCCATCCGGCGCACCGCCAGCTGGGTGCCGCCGCCCCCGGGCACCAGCCCGACGGTCACCTCGGGCAGCCCGAACACCGCGGTCTCGTCCGCCACGATCAGGTCGCACGACAGGACGAACTCGCAGCCGCCGCCGAGCGCGTACCCGTGCACGGCCGCCACCACGGGCTGCGGCAGGTCGAGCACGCCGCGGAACGCGGCGCGCAGCACCGGCCGCTGCGCCAGCAGCTGGTCGTCGGTCATGCCGTTGCGCTCCTTGAGGTCGGCGCCCACGCAGAACGCCTTCTCTCCCGCCGCGCTCAGCACCACCGCGCGCACCGACGAGTCCGCCGCCACCTCCGCGCACACCTGCGCCAGGCGCCGTGCCAGCGCCGTGGAGATGGCGTTCAGGGCCTCCGGCCGGTCGAGCACGATCTCGGCCACGTGCGGGCTCGTCTCGTCCCGCCGCAACGTCACTCCGTCCACGCGAGCACTCTAAGATCTCCGGCTTCCACTGGCGATCGCGGGGTTGCGGTTGGATGGAGTGGTGAGCGAGTCACCGTACAGCGACCTCGGCAGGCCGCCGCTGCACGAGGGGGCGTTGCGCCGGCTGCTGGTGCGGCCGGGGGCGTTGTGGACCGATGTCCGGGTCGTCCCCGAGACCGGGTCCACCAACGCCGACCTGGCCGCGCTGGCGCGGGAGGGCGCGCCGGAGGGCACCGTCCTGGTCACCGAGATGCAGACGGCCGGGCGCGGCAGGCTGGGCCGGCCGTGGTCGGCGCCGCCGCGCTCGGGGCTGATGTTCTCGCTGCTGCTGCGTCCGGCGGTCGGGGTGGCGCGGCTGGGCTGGGTGCCGCTGCTGACGGGGGTGGCGGTGGCGACGGCGGTGCGGCACATGACCGCCTGGACGCCCCCCGCCGAGCAGCGGATCAACGACGGCGCGGCGGACACGGGCGCCGAGCGGCCGGTGGACGTGCGCCTCAAGTGGCCCAACGACCTGCTGGTCGGGGAGCGCAAGCTGGCCGGGATCCTGGTGGAGAAGGTGGACGGCGCGTTGATCGTCGGCGTCGGGCTGAACGTCGGCCTGCGCGCGGACGAGCTGCCGGTGCCCACCGCGACCTCGCTGCTGATCGAGGGGGCCCCGCTCAGCGACCGGGCGCCGCTGCTGCGCGCGATCCTGCGCGAGTTCGAGGACTGGTACCGCGACTGGCACGCGCTGGACGGCGACCCCGAGCGCAGCGGCCTGCGCACCGCCTACAAGCGGCTGTGCGCCACGCTCGGCCGGTCGGTCCGGGTCATGCTGCCGGGCGACCAGGTGCTGACCGGAACCGTCCGGGACGTGGACGCGACCGGGTGCCTGGTGGTCGCCGCCGACGACGGGGATCGGGTGGTCAGCGCGGGGGACGTGGTCCACGTTCGGTGATATCGACCTCGACTTTGGCGGAATACCCATGAAGCGGACGAGCCAGGTCTTTGCCGGACCGATGGCCCCTTCCCGGACCGCGTCTGTCACGATATTGCGCGGAGGAGGCGTACCGTAAGCGCACCA
Source organism: Actinomadura sp. NPDC047616 (assembly GCF_040642915.1). Classification (NCBI taxonomy): domain Bacteria; kingdom Bacillati; phylum Actinomycetota; class Actinomycetes; order Streptosporangiales; family Thermomonosporaceae; genus Actinomadura; species Actinomadura sp. NPDC047616. Next base: position 43,315 of record NZ_JBEYTB010000011.1, on the reverse strand, counting down.
CGAACCGCCGCTGACGTCCGCGACGTCGCCGGCAGGCGGAGGGCAAGGGAGATGTCTGCTGGGTTGCCGGATGAGCTGCCCGACCCCGGGCTGCCCGCCCCCAAGGAGGTCGAAGAGCTCCTGCTTGGCGGGCAGCTGCGCTACACCCGCGTCGACGCCGTGCGGCTGTCCGGCGTCAGCCGCGAGTTCTCCGGGCGGGTGTGGAAGGCCTTCGGCTACCCCTCGATGCCGGACGAGACCGTGGCCTACACCGAGGGCGACGTCGCCGCGCTGACCCGGCTCAAGCGGCTGATCGACGAGGGGGTGCTGGACGAGGACTCGGTCGTGCGCATGGTGCGCGCCTTCGGGCAGACCATGGCGCGGCTGGCCGAGTGGCAGGTCAACCTCCTGACCAACATGCTGCAGCGGGCCGACCCCGGCGAGGCGCCGCCGGCCGAGGCGATCCGGTCGATCGTCGACATCGCCGACAAGTACCTCGACGACTTCGAGCCGCTGGTCGTGCACGCCTGGCGGCGCCAGCTCGCCGCCGCCGGGACCCGGGCGCTGGCCTCGGCCGCCACCCGCGACGGCCGCGAGACCGACCCGGCCGCGCCCGCCGCCCGCAGCCCCATCACGGTCGGCTTCGCCGACATGGTGTCCTTCACCCAGGTCAGCCGGGAGCTGGAGGAACTCGAGCTGGCGCGCGTGGTGGAACGTTTCGAGGAGACCGCCTCCGACATCGTCGCCTCCTGCGGCGGGCGGCTGGTCAAGACGCTGGGCGACGAGGTGCTGTTCTGCGCCGAGGACCCGGCCGTCGGGGCGGAGATCGCGCTCAGCATCGCCGCCGCCGTCAAGGACGAGACCGAGGTGCCGGACGTGCGGGTGGGCGTGGCCTTCGGGCCGGTGCTGCCGCTGATGGGGGACGTGTTCGGCACCACCGTCAACCGCGCCGCCCGGCTGACCTCCCTGGCGCGTCCCGGCACCGTGGTGATCGACGCGGAGCTGGCGGCCGAGCTGCGGGACGAGCCGGCCTTCCAGACCACCCGGATCGTCCGGCGCCCGGTCCGCGGCCTGGGCATCATCCAGCCCTACGTGCTGCGCCGCATGTCCCCCAACGGCTTCCGTCCGCGCGACCCGCACGCCTGACCCGCGCGCCGGGCACGGGCGCGGGGGGACGGCGCCGTGGGACGCCCGGGGACGGTGGGCACCGTCCCCCGGGGCGGCCTCGGGGTGGGCGGTCAGTCGGCGCTGGGGGTGTTCTCGCCGGGGGCGTCGGTCAGCCGCAGCAGATAGTTCTGCTCGCCGAGCGACTCGACGAGCGCCAGCTCGGTCTCCAGGTAGTCGATGTGCTCCTCCTCGTCGGCGAGGATGTCCTCGAAGATCCGGGCGGAGGTGACGTCGCCGCGCGAGCGCATCAGCTCGATGCCGGGGCGCAGCCGCGCCACGGCCTCCAGCTCGATCTGCAGGTCGGCGCGCAGCTGCTCGACGACCGTCTGGCCGATGCGCAGCGTGTTGAGCTTCTGGTAGTTGGGCAGGCCCTCCAGGAACAGGATGCGGTCGGTCAGCCGCTCGGCGTGCCGCATCTCGTCGATGGACTCCTCGCGGGTGTGCCTGGCGAGCCGGGTGTAGCCCCAGTTCTCCTGCATCTTGGCGTGCAGGAAGTACTGGTTGATGGCGGTGAGCTCCGCGGTGAGCTGCTCGTTGAGCAGGCCGATGATGTCCTTGTCGCCTTCCATGACGACCATGCTTCCACGTCCCGATTCATGTGGACAGCACTGAACCCCCGTACGGGACATCCGGGACCGGACGGGGTGACGCGGAAGGCTCGCTCAGGCTGCGGTCGGCTGGACCGTCCCCCTCTCGCCGTCGCTCTCGGGGCCGTGCTGCCGGATGAGGCCGTAGAGCCGCTTGGTGCAGGCGCCGCAGCCGGGCTTCATGCCGCAGGCGGCGCGGACCTCGCGTGCCGTACAGGCCCCCTGCGCCAGACAGCCGCGGACGTCGTCCTCGGTGACGGCGTGGCAGATGCAGACGTACATGCGGCGGGGACCTTCCTCGCTGACCTCTCCGGACCCGCGCGGCACCGCGTGGGGTGCTCGCACTAAGGCTGCCCTCAATAAGGTAAGGCATGCCTAAGGTAGTGGAAAGATGTCCGTTCTGACCAGAGCCCTCCCGATCGGTGTGATCCATCCCCTAGTGGGAAGCATCCCGACGGCGACCACGGGAGGGCGGGAGAGTGGAGAACCTGTGGCCGGGCGACGCGTATCCGCTCGGCGCCCATTTCGACGGTGCCGGAACCAACTTCGCGGTCTTCTCCGAAGCGGCCGAACGGGTGGAGCTGTGCCTGTTCGACGATGACGACGAGGAGGCCCGCTGGGAACTGCCTGAGGTCGACGCGTTCGTCTGGCACGGATACCTGCCGGGCGTGATGCCGGGGCAGCGGTACGGGTTCCGGGTGCACGGGCCGTACGAGCCCGAGCACGGCCACCGCTGCAACCCCCACAAGCTGCTGCTCGACCCCTACGCGCAGGCGATCGAGGGCACCGTCGACTGGAACGAGGCGCGGGGCGCGGAGGCGCTGTTCGGCTACCGCTTCGGCGACCCGTGGTCACGTAACGACCTCGACTCCGCCCCGCACACGATGCGTTCGGTGGTCGTCAGCCCGTACTTCGACTGGGGCGACGACCGCCCGCCGCGCATCCCGTACCACGAGATGGTCATCTACGAGGCGCACGTCAAGGGCCTGACCGCGCGCCACCCCGACATCCCGGCCGAGCTGCGCGGCACCTACGCCGGGCTCGGCCACCCCGCGGTGATCGAGCATCTCACCGATCTCGGGGTCAACGCGGTGGAGCTGATGCCCGTCCACCAGTTCGTGCACGACGGGCACCTGCTCAAGCGGGGGCTGCGCAACTACTGGGGCTACAACACCATCGGGTTCTTCGCCCCCCACAACGAGTACTCCTCCGGGGGCTCGCGCGGCGAGCAGGTGCTGGAGTTCAAGGCGATGGTGCGGGCGCTGCACGAGGCGGGCATCGAGGTCATCCTCGACGTCGTCTACAACCACACCGCCGAGGGCAACCACCTGGGGCCGACGCTGTCGTTCCGAGGCATCGACAACGCCTCCTACTACCGCCTGGTGGACAACGACCCCCGGTACTACATGGACACGACCGGCACCGGCAACAGCCTGCTGATGCGCAGCCCCCATGTGCTCCAGCTCATCATGGACTCGCTGCGGTACTGGGTGACGGAGATGCACGTCGACGGGTTCCGCTTCGACCTGGCCGCCACACTGGCCCGCGAGCTGCACGACGTGGACCGGCTGGCGGCGTTCTTCGACCTGGTGCAGCAGGACCCGGTGGTCTCCCAGGTCAAGCTGATCGCCGAGCCGTGGGACGTGGGCGAGGGCGGCTACCAGGTCGGCAACTTCCCGCCGCTGTGGACCGAGTGGAACGGCAAGTACCGCGACACGATGCGCGACTTCTGGCGCGGGCAGCCCGGCAGCATGCCGGAGTTCGCCTCCCGCCTGGCCGGCTCCAGCGACCTGTACGCCGACGACGGCCGCAAGCCGTTCGCCTCGATCAACTTCATCACCTGCCACGACGGCTTCACGCTGCACGACCTGGTCTCCTACGACGGCAAGCACAACGAGGCCAACGGCGAGGACAACCGGGACGGCACCGACGACAACCGGTCGTGGAACTGCGGCGAGGAGGGGCCCACCGACGACCTGGAGATCCTCGCCCTGCGGGAACGCCAGAAACGCAACCTGCTCGCCACGCTGTTCCTGTCGCAGGGCGTGCCGATGCTGTCGCACGGGGACGAGCTGGGCCGCACCCAGCGCGGCAACAACAACGCCTACTGCCAGGACAACGAGCTGTCCTGGGTCGACTGGGAGGCGTTGCTCGACCAGTTCCCGCTGCTGGACTTCGTCCGGCGGCTGTCGGCGCTGCGGGCGCGCCACCCGGTGTTCCGGCGGCGCCGTTTCTTCGAGGGCCGCGCCGCCGAGGCGGCGCGGCGGCGTTCGGCGCGGGGCCGCGGCACGGGGGGCGGTGAGGCCCTCCCCGACCTGGTGTGGTTCACCCCGGGCGGACGTGAGATGACCGACGGGGACTGGAACGTCGGCTACGCCAAGTCGCTGCAGGCCTTCCTGAACGGCGAGGCCATCAGCGAGCCCGACCGGCGCGGCCGGCGGATCGCGGACGACTCGTTCCTGCTGCTGTTCAACGCGCACGACGGCGACCTGGGGTTCAAGGTCCCGCCCGTGCGCTACGGAGGGATGTGGTCAAAGGTGCTGGACACGGCCGACCCCATGCTGGCCGAGGAGGAGTCCCCTGTGGTGAAGGCCGGCGAGAGCGTGACGGTGGAGGCCCGGTCGGTCCAGGTGCTCCGCCGTGTCTGACGGAGAGGCCGCGCGGGAGTCGCCCTTGGAGAGCACCCGTGGCGCGCGGGTGACGGCCCACCCGCCCACCGGCACGTACCGGCTGCAGTTGCGGGGAGGCGCGGGCCCGGAGCGTTTCGGCTTCGCCGAGGCCGCCGCCCTCGCCCCCTATCTGGAGGCGTTGGGGGTCTCGCACGTGTACCTGTCGCCCATCCTGCAGGCCGCCCCCGGCTCGACCCACGGTTACGACGTCGTCGACCCCACCCGGCTGTCGGAGGACCTCGGGGGCGAGGAGGCGTTCCGCGCGATGACGGCGCGGTTCCGTTCGCACGGGCTGCGGGTGCTGGTGGACGTGGTGCCCAACCACATGGCGATTCCGGTGCCGCCCACCCTGAACCGCGCGTACGCGTCCGTTCTGGAGGAGGGCGCCGGTTCGCCCTACGCGCGCTGGTTCGACGTGGACTGGGACGCGGGAGGCGGACGCATCGTCCCGCCAGGGGAGGGCGAACCCAACTACCGCCGGTTCTTCGACATCTCCGGCCTCATCGCCCTGCGCCAGGAGGACCCGGAGGTGTTCGCCGAGACGCACCGGCTGCTGCTGCGGCTGGTGGCCGAGGGTCAGGTCGACGGGCTGCGCGTCGACCATCCCGACGGGCTGAGCGACCCCCGCGGCTACCTGGAGCGGCTGCGGGCCGAGGCGGGCGGCTGCTGGCTGCTCGTCGAGAAGATCACCACCGGTGCGGAGGAACTGCCGACCGACTGGCCCTGCGCGGGCACCACCGGCTACGACGCGCTGGGCATGGTCGGCGGGCTGTTCCTGGACCCCGACGGGGAACAACCCCTGACCGAGACCTACGCGGCGCTCACCGGCGGCACCCCCGATTTCCGCGAGGTGGAGTTCGCCTCACGGCGGTACGTGGCCGAACACGGGCTGCGTCCGGAGGTGGCCCGCCTGCACCGCGTGCTGTGCGGGGCGCTGCCGGCCCGTCCAAAAGACACCCTGGAGAGGGTGCTGGTCGAGCTGCTGGTGGCCATGCCCGTGTACCGCGCCTACGTGGTGCCGGGGGAGAAGGCCCCGGCCCAGGCGTCCGACGTCCTCGCCCAGGCGGCCGAACGGGCCCGCCAGCACCTGCCCCCTGAGACGCACCCCGACATGGACGCCGTCGTCCGGCTCGCCCTCGGGCTCGACCCGGACGAGTCCCCGGCCCCCGCCGACCCCGGCGTGCAGGCGGCACGCCGCGAGTTCGTCGTGCGGTTCCAGCAGACCTCGGCCCCCCTGGCCGCCAAGGGCGTGGAGGACACGGCGTTCTACCGCTGGTCGCGGCTGGTGTCCCTGAACGAGGTCGGCGGCGACCCGGCGCGGTTCTCCGTCTCCCCGGGGGACTTCCACGCCTTCTGCGCCCGGCAGGCGCGCGACTGGCCCACCGCGATGACGACCCTCTCCACCCACGACACCAAACGCCAGGAGGACGTGCGCGCACGCCTGGCCGTGCTCAGTGAGATGGCGGGCCCCTGGGCGGCGGCGGTACGACGCTGGCGCGCCTGGGCGGGAGACGGCTCGCCCCTGGAACCCGACCTGGACTACCTGCTGTGGCAGACGCTCGTGGGGGCCTGGCCCATCGAGGAGGGCCGCCTTACGGAGTTCCTCACCAAGGCCATGCGCGAGGCCAAGACCCGCACGTCCTGGCTGGACGGCGACCCCGGCTACGAGGCGGCCGTGCTCGCCCACGCCCGCCGCGTCCTGGAGGACGCCGACCTGGTGGCCGACCTGGCCACGTTCGTGTCGCAGCTGGAGCCGTACGCGCGCGTCGTCATGCTCGGCCAGAAGATCGTCCAGCTCACCATGCCGGGCGTGCCGGACGTCTACCAGGGCTGCGAGCTGGTCGGCCTGTCCCTGGTGGACCCCGACAACCGGCGTCCGGTCGACTACGGCTCCCGCCGCGCCCGCCTGGCGCACCTGGACGCGGAGGGCGCGCCGCGCGACGTGGACGACCTGAAGCTGCTGATCACCTCGCGGGCGCTGCGGCTGCGCCGCGACCACCCCGAATGGTTCAGCGCCTCGTACGAGCCCGCGCGCGTCACCGGGGCCACCTCGGCCCACGCCGTGGCCTATCTGCGCGGCTCCGGCGCTCTCAGCGGCCGCGGCGGGCGTCCCGGCGACGCGCGGGTCCTCACGCTGGCGACCCGGCTGCCCGTCGGCCTGGAGATTCACGGCGGATGGGGCGAAACGACCGTCGACGTCCCGGCGGGCCGCTGGCACGACCGCCTCACCGGCCGCGTCCACGAGGCCGGCGGCCCGCTGCCTCTCGCCGAGCTGCTCGCCGATCTCCCCGTCGCCCTGCTGGTCCGCGAGGAGCCCCGATGACGTGGTTCGAGGTGTGGGCCCCGAACGCTGAGAGTGTGCAGGTCGCGGTCGGCTCCCGGGACGATCTCGTCCGCCACCCCCTGCGCCCCCTGGACGGACGCCCCCCGGGCCGGTGGGGCGCGGCGGTCCCCGGGGCGGGCCACGGCACCGACTACGGATTCGTCCTCGACGACGGCGAGGTACTGCCCGACCCCCGCTCCCTGTGGCAGCCGTACGGTGCGCACGGCCTCAGCCGCGTCTACGAGCACGACCGGTTCTCCTGGACCGACCGACGCTGGCGCGGCCGTCCCCTGCGCGGCAGCGTCCTGTACGAGCTGCACGTCGGCACGTTCACCCCCGAGGGCACCCTGGACGCCGCCTGCGAACGGCTCGACCACCTGGTGGCCCTCGGCGTGGACGCCGTGGAGCTGATGCCCGTCGCCTCGTTCTCCGGCGAGCACGGATGGGGCTACGACGGCGTCCACCTGTGGGCGGTGCACGAACCCTACGGCGGCCCGGACGCGTTCAAGCGCTTCGTCGACACCGCCCACGCCCTCAGGCTGGCGGTCGTCCTGGACGTCGTCTACAACCACCTCGGTCCCAGCGGCAACTACCTGCCCCGATACGGCCCGTACTTCACCGACGCCTACAGCACCCCCTGGGGCGACGCGGTCAACTTCGACCAGGCGGGCGCCGACGAGGTGCGGGCGTACGTCGTGGACAACGCGCTGATGTGGCTGCGCGACCACCACGTCGACGGGCTGCGCCTGGACGCCGTGCACGCCATCAACGACCGCCAGGCCGTCCACATCCTGGAAGAACTCGCCGTCGCCGTCCGGGGCCTGTCGGCGCACGTGGGGCGCGAGCTGTTCCTCATCGCCGAGTCCGACCTGAACGACTCCCGGCTCGTCACGCCCCGGGAGGCGGGCGGCCACGGGCTCGACGCGCAGTGGAGCGACGACTACCACCACGCCATGCACGCCGCCCTCACCGGGGAGCGCCAGGGCTACTACTGCGACTTCGGCTCCCTGGACGCCCTGGCCAAGGCCCTGACGAAGGTGTTCGTCCACGACGGGACGTGGTCGACCTACCGGGAGCGCCGCCACGGCCGCCCCGTGGACGTGCTGCGCACCCCGGCCGACCGGTTCGTGTGCTTCCTGCAGAACCACGACCAGGTCGGCAACCGCGCCTCCGGGGACCGCCTCACCGCGTCCCTGCCCCCGGGCCTGCTCAAGGTGGGCGCGGCGCTGCTGCTGCTGGCGCCGTTCACCCCCATGCTGTTCATGGGCGAAGAGTGGGGGGCCACCACGCCCTGGTGCTACTTCACCGACCACGTCGAACCGGAACTGGCGCGAGCCGTCAGCGAGGGCCGCCGCCGGGAGTTCGCCCGGCACGGCTGGTCCGGCCACGTCCCCGATCCACAGGCCGTGGAGACCTTCCGGGACTCGGTGCTCGACTGGGACGAACTCCACAAGGCCCACCACCCCGAGCTGCTGGAATGGCACCGCTCCCTGATCGCGTTGCGGCGCTCCTGGCCCGAGCTGACCGACCCCAGGCTCACCGAGGTCCACGTCGAGACGGCACGGGAGGACACCGGCGAACGCTGGCTCGTGCTGCGGCGCGGCCGCGTCTCGATGGCGGCCAACCTGGGCGCGCGGCCCGCCGAGATCGAGCTTCCCGCCTCGCGGCTGCTGCTGGCGTCCGACCCGGACGTGCGCCTGGACGAGTCGGCCGGCGCGGGCGCGTCCGCCGGGTCCGCCGAGGGGCGGCCCCTGGCGCCGAGCTCGCGCGTCACCCTCCCGGCGACCTCCGTGGCGGTCGCCGCCGCCTCACCCGTCCGCCCGCCGCGGACCCGCGACCACTGACCCGGCCCGCGCCGACCCACCCCTCATCCGAGTGCGACCGCCCCGGAGCCGCGGAAGCGATCGGTGACACTCTCATCACCGGTCGTTACGCCTGGATAGCTCCGGGTTGGTTGTAGTTCATCCGTGTTCGAGGATGTACTACGTGTGGCAAACCGCAGGTCAAGAGCGCGGCGGGTGCCGGGAAACGTTCATGAATGGTCATACGATCGACTCATGACCTCAGTACTGCTCGCCGAGGACGACACGTCCATCTCCGAGCCCCTGGCCCGCGCGCTGCGGCGCGAGGGGTACACCGTGGAAGTCAGCCCGGACGGCCCGCAGGCGCTGGAGCGGGCGCTCGGGGGAGGCGTGGACCTCATCGTGCTCGATCTCGGCCTGCCCGAGCTCGACGGCCTGGAGGTGGCGCGCCGCGTCCGCGCCGAGGGCCACGGCGTGCCCATCCTGATCCTCACCGCCCGCGCCGACGAGGTGGACACCGTCGTCGGGCTGGACGCGGGCGCCGACGACTACGTCACCAAGCCGTTCCGGCTGGCCGAGCTGCTGGCGCGGGTGCGCGCACTGCTGCGCCGCGGCAGCACCGAGACGCCGATCGTGCAGGGCGTGCGGATCGACGCCGAGTCGCGTCGCGCGTGGATGGGCGACCAGGAACTCCAGCTCACCACCAAGGAGTTCGACCTGCTGCGCGTGCTGGTGCGCGACGCGGGCAAGGTGGTGACCCGCGAACAGATCATGCGGGAGGTGTGGGACACGAACTGGTGGGGGTCCACCAAGACGCTCGACATGCACATCTCCTGGCTGCGTCGCAAGCTGGGGGACGACGCCGGCAGCCCGCGTTACATCACCACGGTGCGGGGCGTCGGCTTCCGGTTCGAACGCGGCGACTAGACCGGCCGCCATGACCATGCGGTTCTGTCGTCCGCGCCGGGCCCGCCGGTTCGTCCATGCCCGGCGGGCCTGCCGCCCGCGTCCGGGCGCGCGGCCCCGCTGCGGGGAGCGCCCGCTCGTGCCCGCGCCCTGCCACCACCCGGCCTCGTGCCACCCGGCCTCATTCCACCCGGCCTCATTCCACCCGGCCTCATTCCACCCGGCCCCGTGCCGCCCGGCGTCCCGGCGCGCCGCCGATCCGGCGCGCTCGCGCTGCGCGCCGCCTCCGCGCGAGGCGGGGCGGTCCCGGGATCGTCCATGCGGAGGAGGGACCGCGTGATCATGGCTTCGTCCCCGAAGGAGCCCTGATGAGGCGCCGGCTGCTCCTGTCGACGCTCGCGGTGGCGGTCGTCGCGATCCTGCTGCTCGGCATACCCCTCGCCTACGCCACGCACAAGCTGATCTACGAGGAGGCCCGGCAGTCGCTGGAGCGCGAGGCCTCGTCCATCCTCGGCGGAGTCGGCTTCAGCCTGGAGTCCCGCCAGCCGATCACCACGCAGAAGATCGCCCAGGAGTACCCGGGGCGGTTCATCACGATCACGCTGCCGGGCAACCAGGTGGTGACGGCGGGGGCGCGGCCGCCGAACGGCGCGGGCCTGCTGACCGCCTCGGCCGACGCCGGCGGCACGCACGTGCAGGTCTCCCAGGAGGCCAACGAGGTGCGTGACGCCGCGCTGCGCCAGCTGCTGCTGATCGGCAGCCTGGCCGCGCTCGGCGTCGCCGTCACCGTGGGCCTGGCCATGTTCCAGGCCCGCAAGCTCACCCTGCCGCTGATCGACCTGGCCGAGACCGCCGACCGGCTGGGCAGCGGCAACGCCCGGCCGCGCCGCCGCAGGTACGGCATCCCCGAGGTCGACCGCGTCGCCGAGGTCCTGGACCGCAGCGCGGTGCGGATCGCCGACCTGCTGGCGGCCAGCCGGGAGTTCGCCTCCGACGCCAGCCACCAGCTGCGCACCCCGCTGACCGCGCTGTCCATGCGGCTGGAGGAGATGATCGAGGCCGCCGACTACCCCGACGTGGTGCGCGAGGAGGGCGCGGCCGCCGTCGCGCAGGCCGAACGGCTGGTCGCGGTGGTCGAGCAGCTGCTGGCGCGGTCCCGGCACGACCGCACCGGAGCGGCCGTGCCCGCCCCGATCGACGACATCATCGCCCAGCAGGTGGAGGAGTGGCGCCCCATCTTCCGCCGGGCCGGCCGCGACATCCGCATCACCGGACGCCCCGGCCTGGTCGGCATGACCAGCCCGGAGGGGCTGTCCCAGATCATCGCCACGCTGCTGGACAACTCCCTGGTGCACGGCCGCGGCACCGTCACCATCACCACCAAGCCGGGCGCGAACTCGGTGGTGGTCGAGGTCGGCGACGAGGGCCCGGGCATCCCGCCCGAGCTGGAGGCCCGCATCTTCGAACGCAGCGTCACCAGCGGCAAGGGCACCGGTCTGGGCCTGTACCTGGCCCGGTCCCTGGCGGTGGTGGACGGCGGGCGGCTGGAGCTGATCCAGGCCCGTCCGGCGGTGTTCGGGGTGTTCCTGCGGCAGGCATCGGAGGCCAGGCTGGCGGAGGAACGGGTCGTCAGCGGCCCTGTCTGACGGCCGCCTGCCGCGCGGCGTCGGCGGCCCGCCCGTTGACGGGGTGCCCGTTGACCGCGTGCCCGTTGACCGGGTGGCCGTTCACGGGGTGATGGGCCGGGTGGTGGGCCGGGTGGCCGGAGCCGTTGACGGGCGCCCCGCCGGCCGGAGCGGTACCGGCGGCCGCCTGGCCGGAACCGGGCGCCGCACCCGCCTCCGGCAGGCCCGAGGCCGGGTCGACCTGCGGCGCCGTCGCGGGCAGGAACACCCACTTCTTGTACGACCAGAAGCGGAACAGCGTCGCCACCGCGGTGCCGACGACCAGCGCGCCGTTGTAGGCCAGCGCCCCGTGCAGCCCCAGCACGTAGTAGGTGAACCCGATGAACAGCTGCGTGATCACCAGGCCGACGCCGTTCAGCGCGAAGAACAGCACGTACTCGCGGCCCAGCCCGGTGCGGTCGCGGTGCCGGAACGTCCAGTAGCGGTTGGCCAGGTAGGCGAACGTGGTCGCCACGACCGTCGCGATACCGTTGGACGACAGCGGGCCCATGCCGAGGCCGGTGTGCAGCGCGTTGCCCACGGCGAACGTGATGACGAACGCCGCGGCGCCCACGCTGCCGAACTTCGCGAGCTCGTGCACGACGTGCGCGAAACGTCGGTAGAGATTGGCGACCAGGCTCACGAAGGGGAACCGTCCTTCCGGACTTCGGATGCTGGGATCGGGCTCACCGGCGTGGGGCCCGGCGCCCCGCGCTCATACCGGGGCCAGAACGAGAATAGACGCATGGTGCCCGTGAGACGTCGGCAGTTGAACGATCGTTGTACCCGGCTCGGTTCCTGCCCCCGGCGATGGAGATCACACACCGTTGGACGCCGGGACGGCCGCGTTCGTTCATCCCTCGCGTCCCGATAGCCTTCTCCACGTGAAGAATCCAGCTCAGACGCCGGTTGTCGGAATGGTGGGCGGCGGTCAGCTGGCCCGCATGACGCACCAGGCGGCGATCTCGCTCGGCGTGCCGCTGCGGGTGCTCGCCCGTGACCCCGGCGAGTCGGCGGCGCAGGTCTGCGCGGACGTCCGGATCGGCGACGAGCGCTCACTGGACGACCTGCGCGCCTTCGCCAAGGACTGCGACGTGGTGACGTGGGACCACGAGCACGTTCCCCAGGAGCTCATCAAGGCCCTGGAGGAGGCGGGCACGGCCTGCCGGCCCGGCTCGGACGCCCTTCTGCACGCCCAGGACAAGCTTGTCATGCGCGAGCGCCTGTCGTCCTTCGGGGCGCCGTGCCCGGCGTTCTCCCACGTCCCGTCCCGCGCGCCGCTGGCGTTCCTGGAGGCGTTCGCCCGCGAGCACGGCTGGCCGCTGGTGCTCAAGGCGACCCGCGGCGGCTACGACGGCAAGGGCGTCTGGGTGCTGGACGCCCTCGACCGCGACACGGCCGAGCTGGTGAACCGGCTGCTGGGCGAGGGCGTCGACCTCCTCGTCGAAGAGCACGTCGCCTTCCGGCGGGAGCTGGCGGCGCTGGTCGCCCGGTCCCCCTACGGCCAGGGCGCCGCGTACCCGATCGTGGAGACCGTCCAGCGCGACGGCATCTGCCACGAGGTGATCTCGCCCGCGCCCGGCCTGGACGAGGACGCCGCCGCCGAGGCACAGCGCCTGGCCCTGGACATCGCCGAGCACCTCGGCGTCACCGGCCTGCTGGCCGTCGAGCTGTTCCAGACCGACTCCGGCCTGGTCGTCAACGAGCTGGCGATGCGGCCGCACAACTCCGGGCACTGGACGATCGAGGGCGCCCGCACCTCGCAGTTCGAGCAGCACGTGCGGGCCGTCCTGGACCTGCCGCTCGGCTCCACCGAGGCCACCGCCCCGTACGTGGTCATGGCCAACGTGCTCGGCGGCGACGACCCGGACGTCTACCCCCGGTACGTGCACGTCATGGCGCACGACCCGGGTGTCCGGGTGCACATGTACGGCAAGCAGGTCCGTCCCGGACGCAAGATCGGCCACGTGACCGCGCTCGGCGACGACCTCGACGAGGTCCGCGAACGCGCCCGCCACGCCGCCGACTACCTGCGCTGGGGCCCCGCCCTCAAGGAGCCGGGGGGCGTGGGGGGTCGTCCCCCCACAGGGACAGAGAAGGAGCGTGGATGACAGAGCCCGTGGTCGGCGTGGTGATGGGCAGCGACTCGGACTGGCCCACGATGAAGGCCGCCGCCGAGGCCCTGGACGAGTTCGGCGTGCCCTACGAGGCCGACGTGGTCTCCGCGCACCGCATGCCGCACGACATGATCGCCTACGGGTCCGAGGCGGCGGCCCGCGGCCTGCGCGTGATCATCGCGGGGGCGGGCGGCGCGGCGCACCTGCCCGGCATGCTCGCCTCGGTGACGCCGCTGCCGGTGATCGGCGTGCCCGTGCCGCTCAGGCACCTGGACGGCATGGACTCGCTGCTGTCGATCGTGCAGATGCCCGCGGGCGTGCCGGTCGCGACCGTCGCCGTCGGCGCCGCCCGCAACGCCGGCCTGCTGGCCGTCCGCGTCCTCGCCGCCTCCGACGAGACGCTGCGCGCCAAGATGACCGAGTTCCAGCGGACCCTGTACGACCAGGCCAAGGCCAAGGGGGCCCGCCTGCGCGAAAGCCTCGGCTAACGGCGCAGCGCCCACTCCACGGCCGGGCAGCGGTCCATGACCACGTCGAGCCCGGCCTCCTGGGCCCGCCGCGCCGCGGCCTCGTCCACCACGTCCAGCGGCAGCCACACCGCGCGGGCGCCCACCGCGATGGCCTCGTCCACCGCCGCGCCCGCGTGCTCGGCCCGCCGGTAGACGCCCACCACGTCCAGCGGCCCCTCGTCCGCGGGGATCTCCGCGAGCGAGGTGTACCCGCGCTCGCCCAGCACCGTCGCCCCCGACGGATGCACCGGGATGATCCTCTTGCCGCGCTGCTGCAGCAGCTGCGCCTGCGTGTGCACCTCGCGCGCCGGGTTGTCGCCCAGCCCCACGAACGCCCACGTCCTCGACTCGTTCAACAGCCGCCGGATCACGTCCACGTCAGCGAATCCCATACGCCGCACAACACCGCCCCCCGGCAGATCGTTCCCGCGGCCCCGGCGGCCCGGGTCAGGGGCGGCCGAGGGCGCGGTAGGTCCAGCCGGCGGTGCGCCAGCGTTCGGGGTCCAGGGCGTTGCGGCCGTCGACGATGTTGCGTTCGGCGACGACGCCGGCCAGGGCGGCGGGGTCCATCTCGCGGAACTCCCTCCACTCGGTCAGGAGCAGGACGACGTGGGCGTCGCGGGCGGCGTCCAGGGCCGAGGTGCCGAACTTCAGGTCCGGGTGGGCGCGGCGGGCGTTGTTCATGGCCTGCGGGTCGTAGACGGTGACCGCGCCGCCCTGGGCGTGGATGGTGGCGGCCACGTCGAGGGCGGGGGAGTCGCGGACGTCGTCGGAGTCGGGTTTGAAGGCCGCGCCCAGCACGCCCACGGTGCGTCCGGCGAACGAGCCGCCGAGCAGCTCGCGGGCCAGGTCGACCATCCGGATGCGGCGCCGGATGTTGATCTCGTCGACCTCGCGCAGGAACGTCAGGGCCTGGTCGACGCCCAGCTCGCCGGCGCGGGCCATGAAGGCGCGGATGTCCTTGGGCAGGCAGCCGCCGCCGAAGCCGAGGCCGGGGCCGAGGAACTTGCCGCCGATGCGGTCGTCGTACGACAGCGCGAGCGACAGCTTGGTGACGTCGGCGTGCGCGGCCTCGCACACCTCGGCCATCGCGTTGATGAAGGAGATCTTGGTGGCGAGGAAGGCGTTGGCGGCCACCTTGACCAGTTCGGCGGTGGCGTAGTCGGCGACGATGAACGGGGTGCCCTCGCCGATCATGGACGAGTAGACCTCGCGCAGCACCTTCTCGGCCCGCTCGGCGGCGCCCTGGTCGTCCGGCACCCCGGCGACGATCCGGTCCGGGTGCAGGGTGTCCTTGACGGCGTAGCCCTCGCGCAGGAACTCGGGGTTCCAGGCCAGCACGGCGTCGCCGCCGGCGGGCGCCAGCTCGGCCAGCCGCGCCGCCAGCCGGGCGGCGGTGCCCACCGGGACGGTGGACTTGCCGACGACCAGGCAGGGGCGGTGCAGCCGCGGCGCCAGCTCCTCGATCGCCGCGTCCACGTAGGTCAGGTCGGCGGCGTACTCGCCGTGCTTCTGGGGCGTTCCCACGCACACGAAGTGCACGTCGCCGAAGTCGGCCGCCTCGTCGTAGGAGGTGGTGAAGCGCAGCCGTCCGGCGGCCAGGTTGCGGCGCAGGATCGGCTCCAGGCCGGGCTCGTAGACGGGCAGGTCGCCCGCGGCGAGCCGTTCGACCTTCGTGGCGTCGGTGTCCAGGCCGACCACCTCGTACCCCAGGTCCGCCATGCAGGCGGCGTGGGTGGCACCGAGATAGCCGGTTCCGATCACCGTCAGGCGGTGCGCCAAGACAACTCCTCTCGATCCGTCGCCGGTCCCCACCGGGACCTCGCCCCCGGCTCCAGTTGTAGTGCCCTCTGTCGTGCCCGCCCCTGACGGGTACCCCGTACGCGGCCGACGGACTTTACCGGCGGGTAGCATCTGCCGTATGAGTCCCGACTTTCCCACGTATGCCCCGTCGGACGAGCACGAGATGCTGCGCAGCACGGTCCGCGAGCTGGCCGAGGCCAAGATCGCGCCGTTCGCGGCGCAGGTGGACGAGGAGTCCCGTTTCCCGCAGGAGGCGCTGGACGCGCTGGTGCAGAACGACCTGCACGCGGTGCACATCCCCGAGGAGTACGGGGGCGCCGGGGCGGACGCGCTGGCCACCGTGATCGTGATCGAGGAGGTCGCCCGGGTGTGCGGGTCCTCCTCGCTGATCCCGGCGGTCAACAAGCTGGGCACGGTGCCGGTGCTGCTGGCCGGCTCCGAGGAGCTGAAGAAAAAGTACCTGGCCCCGGTCGCGCGGGGGGAGGCGATGTTCTCCTACGCGCTGTCGGAGCCCGAGGCCGGGTCGGACGCCGCGTCGATGAAGACGCGGGCGGTGCGCGACGGGGACCACTGGGTGCTCAACGGCACCAAGATGTGGATCACCAACGCGGGGGTGTCGCAGTACTACACGGTGATGGCCGTGACCGACCCGTCGGCGGGGGCGCGGGGCATCTCGGCGTTCATCGTGGACAAGGACGACGAGGGCGTGTCGTTCGGCGCCAAGGAGCGCAAGCTGGGCATCAAGGGGTCGCCGACGCGGCAGGTGATCCTGGAGGACGTGCGGATCCCCGCCGACCGGATCATCGGCGCCGAGGGCACCGGGTTCAAGACCGCCCTGGCCACCCTCGACCACACCCGCATCACCATCGCCGCCCAGGCCCTGGGCATCGCGCAGGGCGCGCTGGACTACGCGCTGGGCTACGTCAAGGAGCGCAGGCAGTTCGGCAAGGCGATCGCCGACTTCCAGGGCGTGCAGTTCATGCTGGCCGACATGGCGATGCGGCTGGAGGGCGCGCGGCAGCTCACCTACCACGCGGCGATGAAGTCCGAGCGTGCCATGAACGGCGAGAAGGTGCCGGACCTGACGTTCGTGTCGTCGGCGTGCAAGTGCCTGGCCTCGGACGTGGCGATGGACGTCACCACCGACGCCGTGCAGCTGCTGGGCGGGTACGGCTACACCCGCGAGTTCCCGGTCGAGCGGATGATGCGCGACGCCAAGATCACCCAGATCTACGAGGGCACCAACCAGATCCAGCGCATGGTGATGGCCCGTCAGCTCCTCAAGTGACGCGGTCGCGGCGGCCCGGAGCGCCGCGCGGCGGGCCGTGGAAACGGGCCGTGGAGCGCGCAGCCGGTGCGAAGGGCCGCACGATCGCATGAGGGATCCAATAACCTGGGCACGTGAGTCTGCGCCTGTACGACACCGGAACCCGTAGCGTCCGCACGTTCGAGCCCCTGGAAGAGGGCCGCGTGGGGATGTACGTGTGTGGTGCCACGCCGCAGGCCGCGCCGCACATCGGCCATCTGCGCTCGGGCGTCATCTACGACGTGCTGCTGCGCTGGCTGCGCCGGTCCGGCTACGAGGTGACCTTCGTCCGCAACGTCACCGACGTCGACGACAAGATCATCGCGGTGTCGCAGGCCCAGAACCGCCCGTGGTTCGCGGTGGCCGAGGCCAACCAGCGCGTGTTCACCCAGGGCTACGACCTGCTCGGCTGCCTGCCGCCCACGATCGAGCCGCGCGCCACCGGGCACGTCCCCGAGATGATCGTGCTGATCCGGCGGCTGATCGAGGCCGGGCACGCCTACGCCGTCGGCGGGGACGTCTACTTCGACGTCAGGTCGTGGGCCGATCGGTACGGGGCGCTGTCCAACCAGCGCCTGGAGAACATGCGCTCGGCCGGGGACACCCCGAACGAGGAGTTCAAGCGCGACCCGCGCGACTTCGCGCTGTGGAAGAGCGCCAAGCCGGGCGAGCCGTCCTGGGAGACCCCGTGGGGCGAGGGACGTCCCGGCTGGCACCTGGAGTGCTCGGCCATGGCCACCAAGTACCTCGGGCCCGCGTTCGACATCCACGGCGGCGGCGTCGACCTGATCTTCCCGCACCACGAGAACGAGATCGCCCAGTCGCAGGCGGCCGGGGACGGGTTCGCCCGCTACTGGCTGCACAACGGGCTGCTCACCGTCGACGGCGAGAAGATGGCCAAGTCGGTCGGCAACGTCGTGCTGCTCGACGACCTGCTCGGCAAGGCCCGTCCGGCCGAGGTCCGCTACTACCTGGCGTCGGCGCACTACCGCTCCCTCATGGACTACACCGACGCGGCGCTGGCCGAGGCCGTGTCCGCCTACCAGCGCGTCGAGGGGTTCGTGACCCGCGCCGCCGAGCTGGTGGGGACGGGCCTCGCCGAGGGTGAGCTGCCCGAGGCGTTCACCGCCGCGCTGGACGACGACCTGGGCGTGCCGCAGGCGCTGGCCGTCGTGCACGAGACCGTGCGGGAGGGCAACAGCGCCCTGGCGTCCGGCGACCAGGAGGCCGCCCGCCGCCACCTGGCCTCGGTGCGGGCCATGATGGACGTCCTGGGGCTGGACCCGCTGTCGCGGCAGTGGTCCCGCGCGGGCGAGGAGGACCTGCTGCCCGTGGTGGAGGCCCTCGTCACCGTCGCGCTCGAACAGCGGCAGGCGGCCCGTGCCCGCAAGGACTACGCCTCCGCCGACGCCATCCGCGACCAGCTCGCCAAGGCCGGGATCGTCGTCGAGGACACCCCCCACGGCCCCCGCTGGGAACTCAAGCGCGACTAGCCGGGCCGTCGTCGCGCGACGCGGCGTTCGTCGCGACGCGGCCATTCGGTACGCGACATAAAATCGCGTGTTCGGGGCGTTCGCCGCTGTGCCGCCCTAACGCGAGCGGAACTGCAGAAGGGCGTACGGAACAACCATGGCCAAGCGCAAGGGCAGAGGACCCACCCCCAAGGCCGAAGACCGCCACTGGCACGCCAAACGGCAGCGTGCCAGGGCCGCCAAGAACGCCCGCCGCACCGGCACCCCCACCCTGGGGCCGGGCGGACGGGAGAAGCTGGCCGAGACCCAGCGCGCCGCCGACGCGGCGGGCAGGGGCCGTCCCGCGGGCGCCCGCCGCTCCGACGGCGACGCCCCCGAGCTGGTCACCGGCCGCAACCCCGTGGTGGAGGCGCTGCGCGCGGGAGTGCCGGGCAGCGCGCTGTACGTGACGTCCAGCACCGACGAGCGCGTCCGCGAGTCGATCCAGCTGGCCGCCGACCGGGGCATCCCGCTGCTGGAGACGGCCAAGCCCGAGCTCGACCGCCTCACCGACGGCGCCGTCCACCAGGGCATCGCCCTGCAGGTGCGGCCGTACCGCTACGCCCACCCCGACGACCTGCTGAAGGGCACCGCGCCGCTGATCGTGGCCGTGGACGGCATCACCGACCCGCGCAACCTCGGCGCGATCGTGCGGTCGGCCGCCGCGTTCGGCGCGTCCGGGGTCGTGGTGCCCGAGCGCCGCGCCGCCGGGGTGACCGCGGGCGCCTGGAAGGCGTCGGCGGGGACGCTGGCCACGGTCCCGGTGGCCCGCGCCACCAACCTGGCCCGGCAGCTCAAGGCGTACCAGCAGGCGGGCTGTTTCGTCGCGGGCCTGGACGCGCGCGGCGGCGTCACCGTCGCCGACCTGGAGGTCGCCGACGGGCCGTTCGTGCTGGTCGTCGGCTCCGAGGGCAAGGGCCTGGGCCGGCTGGTCGCCGAAACCTGCGACATGCTGGCGACCATCCCCATGCCGGGCCGCGCCGAGTCCCTCAACGCCGGCGTGGCCGCCGGCATCGCCCTGTACGAGATCGCCCGCCGCCGCGCGTCCTGACCGCTTCCTTCCCGAATACCGGCAAGCGCATCACCCGCGACGTCGACTACCATGCGGGACGAACCTGCCGGTGTAGCTCAATTGGCAGAGCACCTGTCTTGTAAACAGGGGGTTAGGGGTTCAAGTCCCCTCACCGGCTCTGGCGCGTCAGGGCCCTGCCCCGATCTCGGGGCGGGGCCCTGGGCGCGCGGCGGCGCTCGTGCCGGCGTGTGCCGAGGCCGCACTGGGCCGCCCAGGTGACGCCGCCGCGCTCGCGTCCAGCGTCCTGGACCTCGGTCACGGCCGACTCGCCCCCAAGCGCGGTGAGCGCAGACGCGCCGTCGGGCGTGTGTCGGAGGGATCATCGGGCCTGGCGAGGTCCTGTACGAGCGCGCCGCTCCGCTTCGGCGGGGAGGGCGGGCGTCCGTCTATATCCGGACTTATGGAGGGTCAGGGAAAGCGGCGGCCATAGATCGGGCTGGGTTCGATCAAGAGGGGGATGCCGGGAATAGGGGTGCGCAGTGGGGGAAGACCTCGGTTGCCAGTCGGCGAACTGTCCCCACAAGGAACCCAGGCAGGCGGGAGGCGGCATGCAGGAAACGGAGATTTCCGCCATCGTTTCTTTGGTGCAACAAGGCAAGACCGTCGTCTCCGGCGAAGCTTCATTGATCGTTGACGCCGTGCTCAGGGCAACAGAGGAGCACAGATCCGCCACCTTCTGGGTCGCGCCCGAAGTGATGAACGAGATCACGAGCCGCCACTGGACTCGCGAGCGTGTCAAGGCGTTCGGGTTGGAGCCCGTTTCGGGCGAGGAGGCCGGCCGAATCAAAAGGCAGTTCGACATAGATGTCAATGGATATTCCAATCGCATCGAGTGTCCGCGATGTGGACATATCTATGGCATGTACGAGTTCGTACAGCAGGGCATCGAAGAGCATGGGCATGAATTCGTGAAAGGCGTGATGTCGCTGGAGGGTGCGGCGGTCATTCGCGTCAATCCAGTGCAGATCCCGGTGTGTCCTGACTGTCGTCTGCGCATTCGAGGTGAGGCGCACGCTTATATGCATGACGCATATGGCTGCAACAGGGTTGAGTAGCGATGATGCGGCTTTCACCGGACTGACCGGTGATCTTGCGTCGTGACGTCCACACCTGGCGAGCCAGGGGGCGCGGCTGGTGCGGCGACGCCGCATCCTGCTGCTGTGGGTCGCACGAACCTCAGCGTCCAAGGTGACCACATCTACGCGTCGACTGGTGCGAAGGTGCCCGAGCGCGCGCCCACCAGTCCAAGTCCCCCCTGGGCGCCGCTTCGCGGGACGGTCTCCAGGGCCGCGATCGGGGTGGCTGATCCTCGTCGTCCACGATGACGCGATGCGCGTGTCCGCCGCCCATGCCGATACGCCAGGGACGCGGAATCCGCGCTGTCCCGGAGCGTGCCTGAATGTGCCGAGTGCCCGGGCCGTGCCGTATCCCCATGGCAGAATGACAGCCGTTCGGAGAGGCGCCAGGGCTCCTGATGGCCGCTGCCCGCCCGCCTCCCCGATGAGGATTCACGGACCACGGTCGCCTTCCGCGACGAGGCGGAAGCGGGGCTTTCCAGGGAGCACCGGGGTCCGGGGCACCCCCCGGACCGACTGCCGGGAGGAGGTGCGGTGGCGTGTCCCACGCCGGTCGGCGCCTGCCCGCCCGCCTCGGTGCGACGCTCTCGGCGCTGACCCTCGCCGCCGTCTTCGCCGTCCCCGTGCGGCCCGCCGGCGCCGCGGCCGTGGCGCGCACCGACCAGATCCGGGCCCGGCAGTGGCATCTGACCGCCCTGCGCGTCCCTCGCGTGTGGCGCACGTCCAAGGGCGGCGGCGTGACCGTCGCGGTGCTGGACACCGGGGTCGACCGGAGGCACCCCGACCTGGTGGGCAGGGTGACCGCCGGGCCCGACCTCACCGGCGGGCTGCGGCGCCCCGGCAGCCGCTACTGGGGCCTGCACGGCACGTCGATGGCGAGCATCATCGCCGGGCACGGCCACGGCCCCGACGGCGCGCAGGGCGTGATGGGCGTGGCGCCCCAGGCCCGCATCCTGTCGGTCCGGGTGACGTGGGAGAACGACGACCCGCTGCGGCAGGGCGGCGGGCAGCTCGGCGGCCGCAACCGGGACGCGGTCGCGCAGGGCATCCGGTACGCGGTCGACCAGGGCGCCGACATCATCAACATGTCCCTGGGCGGCGGCAAGCTGTTCTACGACGGCAGCTCCACCGAGGAGAACGCGATCCGGTACGCGCTGAACAAGGGCGTGGTCCTGATCGCGTCGGCGGGCAACGACGGGTCGGGCGCCAACCGCAAGAACTTCCCCGCGGCGTATCCCGGGGTCATCGCCGTCGGGGCCGTCGACCGGCGGATGCGCATCTGGAAGGACAGCAACCGGCACTCGTACGTGGCCGTGTGCGCGCCCGGCGTCGACATCGTCAGCGCGGACGCCAGCAGCGGCTACGTGGTCGGCACCGGAACGAGCCCGTCCTCGGCCATCGTCGCCGGGGTCGCCGCGCTGATCCGCGCCCGCTACCCGAAGCTGACGCCGCAGCAGGTGCGGCAGGCGCTCGTCGAGGGGTCGGTGCCCCGCGAGCAGCCCGGCGGCGTCACCACGTGCTCCACGACGCTGGACGCCGTCCGCGCCATGACCGTCGCCGCCGGCATCAGCCGATCCGGTAACCCGGGCGCGACCCCAGCCCCCTCGGCCGAGCCGGTGGAGTCCGACAGCGCCTCGGAGGAGGAGGGGACGGGCATCATGCTGCCCGCCATCCTGGTGGGCGGCGGCGTCCTGGTGGCGGCGGGCGTGCTGCTGGGGTGGCTGCAGCGGAGGCGACCCGAGGACGACTTCGAGGACGACCCTGAGGACGACTCCCCCTACGACGTGCTGCGGCCGAAGCATCCGCCCGAGCCCGTCGGCGCGCAGGCGGGCGACGCGTCCGGCATCCCGGTGGCCCCTGTGAACGCCCCCTTGTGGCAGAGCAACGAGGTCTTCCCGGGGGGCCGGCCGCCCATGACGCACATGGCCCCGCCGCCTCCGCCGCCCGAAGCGGAGTCCCGTCCTGTGCCGGAGCCCGCACCCGAGCCGTGGCCAGAACCGGAGCCCTGGCCTGCGCCCGCGCCTGAGCCCCAGCCTGAGCCCGAGCAGCAGTGGCAGTTGCGTCCCTTCGTCCCGGAGGAGTTCACCGGCAACTGGCACGGTGGCGTCGTCGGCGTGAACGGCTCTGGGACGGCCCCCGCCGAGCCCCCCGAGGGTCACAGGCTGGACGGCTTGAACGGCTTCCACGGCAAGGCCAACGGCGTCGACCCGTACGGCGAGCCTCCCCGCCAAGCCGACGAGCCGATGATCGACGACGAGGCGTGGGAGAGGTTCCGCCGCAGCGTGCTGGACGACGGCCCCTACCCCACCGGCGACCCCTACTCCACCGCCCGTCCCCCTCTACCGCGCCAGGGGGACACGCCTGAGGCGCCTCCGGACAACGCGACCGACGAACTCCCCGCAGTGGCGTTCCCGTCCGCGCCCCCGCCCGGCCTGGACGACACCAGCCCGCCACCCGGCAAGTTCATCTCACCCCCAGGCATGGACGACGACCCCTTGGGGCGCCCCTCGCGCAAGCAGCGGCCGCCCGACGAGGACGACTACCGGCCGCCATGGTGGTGAGCCCCGGGCTACTCCACGTGGCGTAGCGGCGGAGCCTCCAGACGTACGACGACACGGCCCGGACCCGTCGCCGAGCATCGACACATCCGACGACGACAGGAGGTCGATGACGATGATGGCGACGCTCACCGCACTGGCCGCGCACCCGGGCCCGGGCGGCGGCTGGCACGACAACGGCTGGAACGACGCGCCCGCCTGGTGGCCGGTGTTCCCGATCACCTTCGGGCTGTTCTGGGTGGCCGTGGTGGCGGCGGGCTTCTACCTGGTCCGCCGCCGCATGGCCACAGCCGCGGCCCAGTCCGACCCGCTGGCCCGCGCGCACGCCACGCTGGCCGAACGCTTCGCCCGCGGCGAGATCGACGAGGACGAGTACTACAGCCGCTCGTCCGCCCTGCGCCAGGGCTGACCCCCCACCGGTGCCATCCGGGGGGAGCGGGGCGGTCAGTCGGCGCCGGCCTCGCGGAAGATCTTGTCGATGCCCTCCAGCTCGGTGGGCGCCTGGACGGCGGCCTCGGCGAAGCGGGTGAGCAGGCGGGCGAACTCGGTGCGCTCCTCGGGCGTCCAGTCGGACATCAGGCTGGCCAGATAGGCGCGGCGGGAGCGTTCGGCGACCTGCCGGACGCGGCGTCCCGCCTCGGTGAGTCCGAGGTTGGCGCGGCGGGCGTCCACCGGGGACGGGCGGCGCGACACCAGGCCCGCGTCGATGGCGTGGCCGACCAGCCGGCTGGCGGTGGACGGGTCGATCTCCAGGCGTTCGGCGACCGCGCCGACCGTGACCTCGGCCGCGGGGGAGTCCGGGTCCTCCGCGGCGGCGTTGAGCGCGGCGACCGCGTGCACCACCATCAGGTTGGACAGCTGCAGCGGGCGCCCGCCCGGCCCGCCGGAGGTCTGCGCCCGGATCTTCTTCATCAGGTCGGGCTTGATCCAGACCCGGCGCAGGTGGAACAGCGCCAGGCCGATCTCCGACAGGACGGGGTCGGCAGGCTCGGCGGAGTCCTGGGAGAGCCCCCCGGACGCGTGCTCCGTCGCCATTGCCACGGCCTCCGTTCACCGTGTCGGTCTGTCCGCAAATACGATTGCAGCGTACACACGAAAACGCGTGCAATCTACATGCGTTCCCTCGTGTCCCTACTCCTGACACAACGCGGATCGTCGTCCGATAGTGGCATGCCCGGGGCGCGACGTTCGTCCCCGGGCGCGATCGCGGAAACGTCGGCGGGAAACCGCCGACAGTCGCGCCAAGGCGCACCGTCCGAAGGCCGGTTTGTGGTGCACTGGTAGCCGTTCGCGACGACGAGGCCCCTCAGACCCACGCCATCGATGGCCACCGCCGTGCCGTTCCGGCGGAACACCCGGCCGATGTCCGCGCGGACGCGTACCATGGCACCGGCCGAACCCGGACGACCCGGGATCAGTAACCACAGAGGGGACGTCATGCGCGAGACGTCGGCCCCCGCCGGCGACCCCCCGCGTGCGGCCCCGACGACGGCCCCCGACAGGACGGCAGCATGAACGACGGCCCAGCCCTGCAACCGGTGCCCGACGGCCAGGACGACGATCTCGCCTTCCCGGCCGGCAAACTGTCCGAGCGCGACCGCCAGATCCTCGCCTTCGAACGGCAGTGGTGGAAGTACGCCGGCGCCAAGGAACAGGCGATCCGCGAGCGGTTCGACATGTCGGCGACGCGGTACTACCAGCTCCTCAACATCCTGCTCGACCGCCCCGAGGCGCTCGAGTACGACCCGATGCTCGTCAAGCGCCTGCGCCGGGTGCGCGCCCAACGGCAGCGGCAGCGCGCCGCGCGCCGGTTCGGCATCCGGCCCTGAGGTGCCCAACACTGGACGGGTGAACCTCTTCTCCCCAACCACGGCCGCCGGCACGGACGGCCTGGACGCGATCCGCACCGACCCGGGCGGCGCCGTGCTCGGGTTCGACTTCGACGGCACGCTCGCGCCCATCGTGGACGACCCGGCGGCGGCGCGGGCCCATCCCCGGGCGGCCGCGGCGCTGGCCCGCCTCGCCCCGCGCGTGGGCGCGCTGGCGATCATCACCGGCCGTCCCGCGGCCGTGGCCGTGGAGTACGGCGGGCTCGACGGCGTGGACGGCCTGGTGGTGCTCGGGCAGTACGGCCTGGAACGCTGGGAGTCCGGCGCGCTCACCACGCCCGAGCCGCCGCCCGGCGTCGCCGAGGCGCGCGCCAAGCTGCCCGAGGTGCTCAAGGCCGCGGGCGCGCCGGACGCGACCTACGTCGAGGACAAGGGGCAGGCCCTGGCGGTGCACACCCGCCGCTGCCCCGAGCCGCAGGTCGCGCTGGACCGGCTGCGCGGCGTCCTGGAGGCGCTCGCCGAACGCACCGGCCTGGCCGTGGAGCCGGGACGGTTCGTCCTGGAACTGCGCCCGCCCGGCATGGACAAGGGCATGGCCCTGCGCCGCTTCCTGGACGAGACGCGCCCCGCCCGCCCCGGCGGCCGCCCCTTCCCGTCGGCGGTGCTGTTCGCCGGGGACGACCTCGGTGACCTGGCCGCCTACGACGCGATCGACGCGCTGCGCGCGGAGGGCGTCCCGGGGGTGAAGGTGTGCAGCGGCTCGGCCGAGGTGACCGCCCTCGCCGACCGCGCCGACCTGGTGGTGGACGGCCCCGACGGGGTGGTCCGCTTCCTGGACGCTCTCACCGACTCCCTGGACGCACGCTAGCCACCGGGCCCGGGACTCGTCACCCGGTGACGAGCGGAACACCGCCGCCCGGCGTACTTCGCGATGTCCAGGGGGTGAACGGTTCGGTCCTGCGCCTGCGTCAAACTGTTCACGGCCAGGGCGCGACGCAGCCGTGGCACGGGGGCCGACGGACAGGAGCGTTGACGTGGACACCGACCAGGAAAGACCCTTCCCACCGTCCGCGACGGGCACGGGCCCGATCGGCGTTCACGACACCAGCGGCATCCAGGTGCGGCTCCGGCCGCGCGGCACCGATCGCCGGCGCCGCGGTCGGCGGCGCTCCGGACGCCGCGCGGGCGTCCTGGCCGCGTGCGCCATGGCCGTCGCCGCCGTGCTGATCGGCGCGGGGGTGCTGCTCATGCCCGGCCTGCGGGACGGGAAGCCGCGTGCCGGGAACCCGCGGGACGGCGGCGGCGCGACTCCCGAGGTGAGCCGGACCGTCGCGGCCCGACTCCGAGCGGGCTCGCCGGTCGACGTCGGCACGGCGGACGGGTCCCGCTACCGGCTCCAGGCGGTGACCGGGGGCCTGGGTGACGGCGCCGTCACCACACAGCAGTCGTCCCAGCCCGCGCACAAATCGTTCCCCTACATCGACTACATCCTGAGCAACCCCACGGGGACCAGGGTGCTGCTCGACTTCCCCGGCGACGTCTTCGTCAGGCGGAACCTGGTCGCCGCGCGGGACCGCGGCCGCTGCGTGTGGCAGGCGGGCGTTCCCGAGACCATGTGCACCCCGCCGACCAGGAGCGAGGTCGTCCGGACGCTGTCGGGCGGCGCACTGATCGTCGGGGACGGCGGCGACCGCTACATGCCGCCCCGCTCGTCCTATCTGGTGCGCGCGACCGTCGAGGTCCCCGTCGACCGCCGCCTGCGCCGCGGCGACCTGCGCCTGTACGTCTGGAAACAGCTCTACATGGCCGACCGGCCGGCCCGCGAGGCGCCCTTCCCCGCCCGGCCACGCCGGTGATCGCGCGCGGTCACCGGCGCCGGGTGCGGGTCATTCGGCTTCGGGGTCGTCGGCGAGGATGCCGTACAGGCGGCGGCGGGCGTCGTTGACGACCTGCAGCGCGCGCTCCTGCTGGGCCGGGCTGCCGACGGCCGCGACCTGGTGCAGCGCGCCCATCAGCTGGCCGATCGCCTCACGGCCGCGCAGTTCCTGCTCGCCGACGTTCTCCGTCACCTCGTCCCAGGGCGGGGCGGGCTGCGCGGCGGCCTCCTCGCGGCCCGCGTCGGTCAGGCTGAACAGGCGCTTGCCGCCGTCCTGCTCGCTGACGACCTTGCCCTCGTCCTCCAGCATCTGCAGCGTCGGGTAGACCGAGCCGGGGCTCGGCCGCCAGACGCCGCCGGTGCGCTCGTCGAGTTCCTGGATCATCTCGTAGCCGTGCATGGGCCGCTCGGCCAGCAGGGCCAGCAGGGCCGCCCGCACGTTGCCGCGCTTGGTGCGGCGTCCGCGTCCGCCGCCGGGCCCCCGCCTGCCGGGACGACCCGGGCCGAAACCGGGCCCGAAGCCGGGGCCGAACCCCGGGCCGCCGGGACCCGGGCCCCAGCCGCCGAACGGGTCGCCCCGCCGCCCTCGTGACTCCTCCTCGGGGAACCGGCCGTGCCTGATGTGGTGATCGTGGTGGCGCATCGCTCTCGTCCTTCCACTCATGATTGATCGCGATGCATTAACGATATATCGTAAACCAGTCGCGATGCAACAGTCGGGTGCCGGACAAAAGGACCCGTGCGGAGGCTGAGGCTTCAGCTGCCCGGCGACCCCGCCCGCGGACTGGGAACCGGTCTTCACCCTCGACGGTCTCCAGATGATCGGCCCCGCCGGCGGCCGTCCCGGTCGCCCCGAGGCCGAGCCCGGCTCGGAGGTGGTCGAACTGGGCGCCGGCGATGTGCCCGAGATGCTCGAACTCACGGCGCGGACCCGACCGGGACCGTTCTGGCCCCGCACCCGCGAACTGGGCACCTATCTGGGCGTCCGCGAGAACGGCACGTTGGTCGCCATGGCGGGCGAACGTCTCCGTCCGCCGGGATGGGCCGAGATCAGCGCCGTCTGCACCGCCCCCGAGGCGCGCGGACGCGGCCATGCCGCCCGTCTGGTGCGTGCGCTGGTCGCACGCATCACCTCCCGGAACGAGCGCCCGTTCCTCCACGTGGCCGCGGCCAACACCGACGCGATCGCGCTGTACGAGCGGCTCGGCTTCGTGGTCCGCAAGCGTGTGACGTTCCGCGGGTTCCGGACGCCGTGACGGCGACGGGTGCGGCAGGGCACGCGGGCCTCGGCACGCCCGTCCGCACGCCGTCGTGACCGCCGTTTACGGGGCGGTCAGTTTGAGGTTGTCGAGGATGGTCTTGGTGAGGTTGCGGTTGTCGTTCTCCTTGATCCGGATCCACACGCCGAAGGTGCCGCGGCTGTCGCGCAGGCCGACCTCGGTGACGGACGGCGTGCCGACCCGGCACCCGGTGAACCGCGTGATCGTGCCGGTCAGGGCCTTGTCGGGCGAGGTGTAGTTCTCCGTGCCAGCCGGGGTGCAGGTGCGGTGCCCCGACACGCCGGGCGGAGGCAGCTTGCCCTGCGCGACGTCCTTGGTGAGGCCGATGAACACTCCCGGGGCCGTCCCGTCGCCCTTGAACTGCGTCACGTTCGGGGTGGCGCGCAGCACCGGCCGGGCCTGCGCGTCGTTCAGCGCCACGGTCGTCGGCACCCAGGTGGGCTCCTGCCGGTCCAGCGGCCAGGCCCGCGGCACCGCCGCGCGGATCTTGCCGGAGGCGTCCGCGACCTGCGCGAAGTCCTGCGGGACGCGCGGCTTGCCGGGCTGCTTCTTCTCGTCGTCGCCGGACAGGACGGTGCCCAGCGCCAGCCCGACGACCAGCGCCACGCACAGCAGCGCCGCACCGATGACCAGCGGCAGGGGGACCTTCCGCGACGACGACCCGCCCCCGCCGCCCTGCTGCTTCGAGCGTCCCGGCAGCGCGATGTTCTTCAACCGCGCCAGCCGTCCCTGGCCTGCCCGGCCTCCCCGATTCTGCTGGGCCGGCTCGAAACCGGTGGGCGGCGGCGGTTGCCCTCCCTGGTACGGCGGCGTGCCGTGCGGGGCGGGCGGGAGCACCGCGGTCCTGTCGCCGGGCGGCTGCGCCGGCCCCGGGCCCTGCGGCCCCTGATGGCCGTGTTGCGGCGGGACGGGAAGCGCCGCCGTACGGTCGTCGTCCTGCGGGGCGCCGGGGGACGCCGGACCCTGGGGGCCGGGAGGACCCGGTGGGGTCGCGGGCGGGCCGAACGGCGTGGAGCCGCGGCCGCTCGGGTGGTCGACGACCGTGACCGCCTCCAGGTCGCCAACTTCCGACCAGTCCTGGCGGGTGGAGTCATCGTCCACCGGGGCCCCCGGCCCGGGCGATTGCGGGTAAAGCGGCTGAGGCGGGGATGGGTGAGGCTGGGGCGGCTGCGGCTGCCCCTGGTGGCTGGGCGGCTGCGGTTGGGGCGTCGGGGGCTGCTGGCGCTGCGGCTTGTCCCTGACGGTCCTCTCAACGTCGAACGTGCTGTAGGGCTCGTCCACGGCCGTCGGCGCCGGCTCCGCAGGAGGCGGCGGCGGAGCAGGAGCGGCGGACGGCGGCGCGGTGGACGATGGGGGCGCGGTGGACGATGGGGGAGCCGGAGCCGCGGACGGTTCGGCGGCCCCGCCGTCGGACGCGCCGCGTCCCTGCGCGGGCGGCGAGCTGGTCGGACGCAGCGTGGAGAGCGCCTCGGCGAACGCCTCGGCCGTGGGGTAGCGCTTCTCGCGTTCGACCTCCAGCGCGCGCAGGATGACCTCGTCGAACGCGGGCGGCACCCCTTCGCGCAGCTCGCTGGGCCGCTTCTTGACCGGGGCCGGCCCAGGGGGACGCCCGGCGATCATGTGGTACGTCAGCGCGCCCAGCCCGTACACGTCGGCCCGCACGTCCAGGCCGCCGCCGAAACGGGCCTGTTCGGGCGACATGTACCCCGGCGTGCCCACCGGCAGGGTGAACGCGCCGGAGGCGTGCGCCAGCGCCTTGGCCAGGCCCAGGTCGGCGATCAGCAGCCGCTCCCGCCCGTTGCGCGTGGACTGGAACAGCACGTTGGACGGTTTGAGATCGCGGTGGATCACGCCGAGCGCGTTGATGACCTCGACCCCGTACGCGATCTCCTCGGCGTACGCAAGGGCTTCGTTGACCGGAAGTGGCCGTTCGCGCATCCGGTCGCCGAGGGTGCCGCGGTCGGCGTAGGACATGACGAAGTAGGGGCGTCCGTCCGGAAGCTCCCCGATGTCGTGCACGCGGACGAGCCGCTCGGAGTCGGCGCGGCGCAGGATCCGCGCCTCCTCCAGGAAGCGATTGCGCACGTCGAGGTCGTCGAGGAGGCTCCCGGACAGCACCTTGATCGCGACCTGGGCGTCCAGCGCCTCGTCGTGCCCCAGCCACACTGAGGCGAACGCCCCGGATCCGAGGACCCGCTCGATTCGGTAACGACCGACAGTTGGTGGGAAGGACACTCCCGTATCATGCCCAACGAACGGGGTGTGTGTGCGAACGAGCTGAGGCGCGGCGATGGCACTGGACGACAGAACCGAGCAGCTGGCCGTCAAGGCCGCCCAGGGAGACCGGGCGGCGCTCGACGATCTGCTCCGCACGATCGAGCCCGACGTGCTGCGGCACTGCTCGCGTTTCCTGCCCTGCCGCCAGGACGCCGAGGAGGCGTGCCAGGACGCGCTGCTGCAGGTCGCCCGCAACATCCACCGGTTCGAGGGACGCTCCCGTTTCAGCACGTGGCTGCACGTGGTGGTCGCCAACTCGGCGCGTTCCACCTACCGCTCGCTCAAGCGCCGCTCGCTGGAGCAGGCGGGCGAGCTGCCGCAGCAGCGTCCCGACCCGCGCCGCACCAGCGTCATCGCCGGGTCCCGGGTCGACATCCTGGACGCCATGGAGGATCTGGAGGCCCGCAAGCCCGACCTGATCCAGGCCCTGGTGCTGCGGGACGTCTCCCAGCTGGAGTACGCCGAGATCGCCGAGCAGCTCAAGCTCCCGCTCGGCACGGTGAAGTCCCGCATCCACGAGGCCCGCAAGCAGGTCCGCCAGACCCTGGGCGAGTCCTACACCTGACGCCCGCGTCCGCGCCGCCGGCGCCCGCTCCGCACGGCCGCCCCCGCGCGGCCGGGCCGCGTGCCGGAATGTCTACAGGCGGCGGAATCCGCTGGTCAGCTGCTGCCAAGCATCCGTAATGCCTTGGCAAGCGTGCGCCTAGGCGCGCGATGGCGGGCGGGCCCGTCGGCCAGCATCCCGAGCATGTTTGCCCACACTGACCGCCCGATCTTCGTCCTCGGGTGCCCACGGTCGGGGACGACGCTGCTGCAGCTGATGCTGCACTCGCACCACCGGATCGCCGTCCCCGCCGAGACCCGGTTCGTCATCCCGGCCTGGACGTCGCGGTGCGACTTCGGTGACCTGCGCGACAGCCGGAACCGGCGGGCGCTGGCCGACTGGATCACCACCGGGCGGGGGACCAAGTTCGCCGACCTCGGCCTGGACGCCGACCGGACCGCCGACGAGATCGTGTCCGCTCCCCCCACGCTGGGGTCGGCGCTGGCCGTCGTGTTCCGCGCCTACGCCCGCCGCTTCGACCGGGTGCGCTGGGGCGACAAGCGGCCCAGCTACTTCCGGTACGTCGACGCGCTGCGGCGGATGTACCCCGACGCCCAGTTCGTCCACGTGGTCCGCGACGGCCGCGACTGCGTGGCCTCGCTCAAGGAGATGCCCTGGTACAAGCAGGACATCAACCACGCCATCTGCGTCTGGCGGGAGGCGATCGACCAGGGCCGCCGGTACGCCGCCGAACTCGGCCCCGACGCCTACTACGAGCTGCAGTACGAGCGGCTCGTCGCCGACCCGGCCGACGAGCTGATGCGGCTGTGCGCGTTCCTCGGCGAGGAGTACGACCCCGCCATGACCGAGCCGAACAGGGTCGCGCGGCTGACCGTCCCGCCGCAGAAGAAGTGGCACCGCCGCACCCACGGCGCCGTCGACGGCGGCAGCGTGGGGTCCTGGACGCGGCGGCTGGAGCCGTGGGAGGTCGGCCTGGCCGAGGCGGCGTTCGGGGACCGGCTGGCCGAGTACGGCTACGAGCCGAGCGGCGCGCCTCGTCCCACGCGGGGGCAGCTGGCCCGGCTCGCCAAGGTCAGCACCCACCGCCGCATGTCCCAGAGCAAGCAGCGGATGCGGGAGCGGTGGCGCACGCGCAACGAGCCGAACCCGGTCGAGTCGCTGCTCACCACCGTGTGGACCGGACCCGCCCCGCTCATCGTCGAGCCCGCCTCGCCGCTGGGCATGGTGCCCGCGCCGTCCCCCGTCCCGCTGGCCGAACGCCGCGCCGAACCGGCCCGCACCGGCCACCCGGGCATCTGACCACGTCCGCCTCGCCGCTCCCGGCGTCGGCCTGGGCGGGGTCAGTCGAGGGCGGCCAGCTGGTCGGCGAACCAGCGGCGTGGGGGGAGCGCGGTGGCGGCGGCGGCCAGCCGGGCGCTGCGTTCGGCGCGGCGGTCGGGCGGCATCAGCAGCGCCTGGTGCAGCGCCTCGGCGGTCTGCGACACGTCGTAGGGGTTGACGACCAGCGCGTCGGCCGCCAGTTCGGCCGCCGCGCCCGCCTCCCGCGACAGCACCAGGGCGCAGCCGTGCTCCGACACCACCGGGCCCTCCTTGGCGACCAGGTTCATGCCGTCGCGGATCGGGTTGACCACCAGCACGTCGGCCATCCCGTAGGCGGCGAGCGAGCGCGGATAGTCGTCGTTGACCTGCAGGATCAGCGGATCCCAGGTCGCGGTGCCGTACTCGTCGACGATCTGCGCGGCCAGCCGCTGCACCGCCGCCGTGTACTCGCGGTACTCGGGCAGGTCGTGCCGGGACGGGTAGGCGAACGCCAGGTGCACCACGCGGCCGTGCCACTCGGGATGGTTGGCGAGCATCTCCCGGTAGGCGGCCAGGCCGCGCACGATGTTCTTGGACAGCTCGGTCCGGTCGATCCGCACGATGAGCCGCCGGTCGCCGACCTGCTCGCGCAGCGCCCGGCGGCGTTCGGCGACGTCCGGTTCGGCGGCGCGCGCCCGCAGTTGCTGCCCGTCGACGCCGAGCGCGTGCACGCCGACGCGGGTGACGTGGCCGGCGAAGGTCACCGTCCGGGCCGCGCGGTCGACCCGGGCGCCCGGCAGCAGCTGCTCGCAGCAGTCCAGGAACGCCGCGGCCCACCGTTCGGCGAGGAAACCGGCGTGGTCGGCGCCGAGGATGCCGTCCAGCACCGCCGCGCCGACGTCGTCGGGCAGCAGCCGGTAGTACTCGGGGGACGCCCACGGCGTGTGCGAGAAGTGCACGATCTTCAGGTCGGGGCGGCGGTCGCGCAGCATCCGCGGCGCCAGCGACAGGTGGTAGTCCTGCACCGCCGCCTTGGCACCCGGGGCGGCGTCGCGGGCCAGGGCGTCGGCGAACGCCGCGTTGTACGCCTCGTACGACTGCCAGTCGCGCCGTGCGCGCGCGTCGAAGTGCGGGACGCGGGGCGTGTCGTAGAGCAGGTGGTGGACGAACCACAGCGTGGAGTTGGCCACGGCGTTGTAGGCGCGGTGGAACGTGGCGGGCGGTATGTCGAGCATGCGCACGGCCGCCCCGCCCGTGTCGTGCCCGTCCAGGTCGAGCCTGCCCTCGGGGGCGCGACGCGCGGCCGAGCGGTCGGCCTCCCCGAGCGCCGCGCACACCCACAGCACGTCTGGCGGCGCGCAGCCGTCGTCCGGCTCGCGCCCGCCGCCCGTCACCGCGGCCAGCCCCGACACCAGGCCGCCCCCGCCGCGCCGCAGCGTCAGGGAGCCGTCGTCGGCGAGCGAGAACGACACCGGGCCGCGGTTCGACGCCACCAGCACTTGGCTCATAGGGGAAGCGTCTCAGTTCGTGAGCGCGCGCTTCAAAGAGACCCGCAGGAAGGCGTTTTCGGGCCGTCCCCAGACGGTGCAATGCCCGGTGTCACAGGGCCCCGGCGTGTATGTCGATCTTCTCCGGGTAAACGAGCGCGGCGTGAGCAGGGCCGAGACGACGAAAACCGTTCTGGTCGCGGGGACGGCGAACCTGTTGCTGGCGATCACCAAGCTGGTCGCGGGGGTGCTGGCGGGGTCCAGCGCCATGCTGGCCGAGGGCGCGCACTCGGTGGCCGACACCCTCAACCAGGCGTTCCTGCTGGCCTCGCTGCGGCGCAGCGCGCGCCCGCCGGACCGGCGGCACCCCTTCGGATACGGCAACGAGCGGTACTTCTGGTCGCTGCTGGCGGCGTTCGGGATCCTCGTCGCCGGGGCCGGCTACTCGATCTTCGAGGGCGTGCTGGCGATCGTCGGCCGGGAGCCGGGCGGCGAGCAGGTCTGGCTGGCCTTCACCGTGCTGGCCGTCGCGGCGGTGCTGGAGGGGACGTCCTGGCTGCGGGCCTTCACCCAGGCGCGCCGCGAGGCCCGCGGCACCGTGGTCGGCCATGTGCGCCGGACCCCCGACGTGACGTTCAAGGCGGCCCTCTTCGAGGACACCGCCGCGATGATCGGCCTGGCGTTCGCCGCGGCCGGGCTGACGCTGCGGGAGGTGACCGGCTCGCCGGTCTGGGACGGGATCGCCTCCATCCTCATCGGGCTGCTGCTGGTCGTGGTGGCGTTCGCGCTCGGCCGCGACAGCCGGCACCTGCTCATCGGGCAGGCCGCCGACCCCGCCGCGCAGCGCGAGATCCGCGCGGAGATCACCGCCGCGCCCGGGGTGGACGGCGTGGAGGAGCTGTTCACCATGCACTTCGGCCCGGAGGAGATCCTCGTGGCCGCCAAGGTGCACTTCTCCGACGCCATCAGCGCCGACGAGGCCGAGGACATCGCCGGGGACATCGACCGGCGGCTGCGCGAGCGGCTGCCCGCCGTCCGCCACGTCTTCCTCGACCCCACCCAGGAAGACGCCCCCCAGCGGGACCCCGCTCCGTCGATGGACCAGGCCCGGCGCGACCTCACCGGGTAGCCGTGACGGCCCGGCTCGGCTGCCGGGGACGGCGCGTGGCGCGAGCGGCCCTGACCTGTCCGGCCGGGACGCGTGACGTGGCGAGGGGGTGGGTAATGTCTCACACTGCGAGACCCTCTTGTCCGGCAACCGGTCAGATCATGTAAAGTCGCGCATACGACGTGATACCGCTCATGCGGAACGTTCGGCGAACGAGCGTTCCCTCCACGTGGACACACGCGACGGCGGCCGCCCCCGGCGGCCCGCACCACAACTGAAGAACGCTCATCCAGAGGGGTGGAGGGACCGGCCCTGTGAAGCCCCGGCAACCACCTGGTTCGTAAGCGCTCGCGATCCCGCGAGGCCGGCCAGGAAATGGTGCCAACTCCGGCCTGCGACCAAGGTGGCGCAGGAAAGATGGGGAGAAAGGCCTCGCCACATGGCTGTCACGCCTGCCGTCGATCTGGGACCCGCGACCGCCCTCACCTGCCGCGAATGCGGTCACACCCGCGAACTCGGCCCGCACTACGCGTGTCAGGAGTGTTTCGGCCCGCTGGAGATCTCCTACGACTTCTCCGGCGTCTCCCGCGCCGACATCGAGGCCGGGCCGCGCAACATCTGGCGCTACCGCGGGCTGCTGCCGGTGCCGGGCAACGTCGCCGACACCCCCAACACCGAGCCGGGCCTGACCCGCCTCGTCCGCGCCGACCAGCTCGCCGAGTCGCTGGGCCTGCGCCGCCTGTGGGTCAAGGACGACAGCGGCAACCCCACCCACTCGTTCAAGGACCGCGTGGTCGCGGTGGCGCTCGCCGCCGCCCGCGAGCTCGGCTTCAAGGTGCTGGCCTGCCCGTCCACCGGCAACCTGGCCAACGCGGTCGCGGCCGCCGCGGCCCGGGCGGGCATCCGCAGCGCGGTGTTCGTCCCGTCCGACCTGGAACGGCAGAAGATCCTCACCACGGCGGTGTACGGCGGCACGTTCGTCACCGTCGACGGCAACTACGACGACGTCAACCGGCTGGCCTCCGAGATCGCCGGCGAGCAGGACGACTGGGCCTTCGTCAACGTCAACGTGCGCCCCTACTACGCCGAGGGCTCCAAGACCCTCGGCTACGAGATCGCCGAGCAGCTCGGCTGGCGGCTGCCCGACCAGATCGTGGTCCCGGTCGCCTCCGGCTCCCAGCTCACCAAGATCGACAAGGCGTTCCAGGAGCTGATCAAGCTCGGCCTGGTCGAGGACAAGCCGTACCGGGTCTTCGGCGCCCAGGCCACCGGGTGCTCGCCGGTGGCGGCCGCGTTCAAGCAGGGCCACGACGTCGTCCGGCCGGTCAAGCCCGACACCATCGCCAAGTCGCTGGCCATCGGCAACCCCGCCGACGGCCCGTACGTGCTGGACGTGACGCGCCGCACCGGCGGCGCGGTCGAGGACGTCACCGACGAGCAGGTCGTCGAGGGCATCCGGCTGCTGGCCCGCACCGAGGGCATCTTCGGCGAGACCGCGGGCGGCGTCACCGTCGCGTCCCTGCGCAAGCTGGCCGAGTCCGGCGCCCTCGACCCCGAGGCCGAAACCGTGATCATCAACTCCGGGGACGGGCTGAAGACCCTGGACGCCGTCGCCCCCGTCGTCGCGCCGACCGCGAACATCGCCCCCTCCCTGGAGGCGTTCCGCGCCGCGGGCCTGGCCTGACCGGACGCCCGCCGCGGCCGCGCGTCTCTTCGGCGGCCGCGCATCCCGTCGTACGACCCGAGCACTTCGAGGAGCCAGCATGAGCACCGTGTCCGTTCGGATCCCGACGATCCTGCGGAGCTACACCGGCGGCGAGGCGGAGGTCAAGGCCGAGGGCGCCACGCTGCGCGCGGTCGTGGCCGACCTGGAGGCCAGCTACTCCGGCATCTCCGCCCGCATCCTGGACGACAACGGCAAGATCCGCCGCTTCGTCAACGTGTACGTGGGCGACGAGGACGTCCGGTTCGCCGAGGGCCTGGACACCCCGACCCCCGAGGGCGCGCAGATCTCCATCATCCCGGCCGTCGCCGGCGGCTGACGGCACCGACAACGGCCCGCGCCCGGCACCC
Source organism: Actinomadura sp. NPDC047616 (assembly GCF_040642915.1). Taxonomy (NCBI): domain Bacteria; kingdom Bacillati; phylum Actinomycetota; class Actinomycetes; order Streptosporangiales; family Thermomonosporaceae; genus Actinomadura; species Actinomadura sp. NPDC047616. The sequence goes on along the minus strand of NZ_JBEYTB010000011.1, from coordinate 6,472 downwards.
GTCGGGCGCGGGTCGCTTTTTCCCGCGCGCGGGACAAAGCACGAAAACCGGCTTCCCGTTCGCCGCCATCGGGTACGGGCCCCTCATGGGCATAGCGGAGGACGTCGCGGGGACGGTGGAAAGTCATCCCATGGTCCGGAAGGTGAACCTGGTCGGCTCCCGGGCGCGCGGAAACGCCACCGAGTTGTCGGACTGGGACTTCCACGTCACCGTGGACGACTTCGCCGGGGTCGCCGCCGTCCTGCCGGGCATGGTCGCCCCGTACGGGCCGCTGGCCGCCCAATGGGACCCGCTCGGCGACTGCGCGAGTTATCTGCTGATCTTCCCCGGTCCCGTCAAGGTCGACCTGCTCTTCCCGGAGATGCCGCGCAGCTGGAACCCGCCGTGGCGGGTCGGCCCCGACACCCTTCCCGCGATCGACGCGCACTTCTGGGACTGGGCGTTGTCGCTGGCCGGCAAGCGCCGCCACGGAAAGTCCGACCGCGTCCGCGGCGAACTGCTGAAGATGACGCGATTCCTGCTGGGCCCACTCGGAGTGCGGACCGTCCCGCAATCCCTGGAGGACGCCGCGGCGCGTTTCGTACGGGCCCGCGACCGCCTGGAGTCGCGATATGGGCTGCGCATCTCCCGGCGCCTGGAGGAAGAGGTTCTGCCGCTCCTGCGCACTCCCGAGACCGGCCATTACCGCCCGTCCGGCCTTCCCTCGTGAACGGCCGCCCTCCCCGACGGGCGCGGTTTCGCCATGCCTCTCGCGGGGCGGGCGCGGCTCCTCCCGCCTGCGGCGCCTGCGCGCGGAACACGGCCCCTCCCGGTGACGCGACCCGGGTCCGCGTTCAGCGAACGTTCCGCGAACGTGCCGCGACGAGCGGCGGACGGCCACCCGCGGCGGCGCCCGGCCCGCCCCCGATGCCGGATGCTTTCGCAGGTCAGGGGGTGTCCCGGCAGGTAAGGAGGGTACAGCCGGGGGGAAGGTCGGCCGCTTGCACTCGGACGGGTAGAGTGCTAAACACGTCGTTGGCACTCTACTGTGGAGAGTGACAATCCCACAGTGTGGGTCGGGGCGATGAGGCCATGCCTCCGGCGGCGGAATGGCAGCCGTCGGGCAGGTCGTCCGTCGCGGGCATCGGCTCGATCCGTAAGGCCACCCTGTTCCGGGAGGACTGGAGCCTATGGCTGCAAAGATGATCTCGTTCGACGAGGATGCCCGGCGCGGCCTCGAGCGCGGTATGAACCAGCTCGCGGACGCCGTCAAGGTCACCCTTGGCCCCAAGGGCCGCAACGTCGTGCTGGAGAAGAAGTGGGGCGCCCCCACGATCACCAACGACGGCGTGTCGATCGCCAAGGAGATCGAGCTGGAGGACCCCTGGGAGAAGATCGGCGCCGAGCTGGTCAAGGAGGTCGCCAAGAAGACCGACGACGTCGCCGGTGACGGCACCACGACCGCCACCGTGCTGGCCCAGGCGCTGGTACGCGAGGGCCTGCGCAACGTCGCGGCCGGTGCCAACCCGATGTCGCTCAAGCGCGGCATCGAGGCCGCGGTCGAGCGGGTCAGCGAGGAGCTGTCCAAGCTGGCCAAGGACGTCGAGACCAAGGAGCAGATCGCCTCCACCGCCTCCATCTCCGCGGGTGACACCCAGATCGGCGAGATGATCGCCGAGGCGATGGACAAGGTCGGCAAGGAAGGCGTCATCACCGTCGAGGAGAGCCAGACCTTCGGCCTGGAGCTGGAGCTCACCGAGGGTATGCGCTTCGACAAGGGCTACATCTCGCACTACTTCGTGACCGACCCCGAGCGGATGGAAGCGGTCCTGGAGGACCCGTACATCCTGATCGTCCAGGGGAAGGTGTCGGCCAACAAGGACCTGCTGCCGGTCCTGGAGTCGGTCATGCAGGCCGGCAAGCCGCTGCTGCTGATCGCCGAGGACGTCGAGGGCGAGGCCCTGGCCACCCTGATCGTCAACAAGATCCGCGGCATCTTCAAGTCGGTGGCCGTCAAGGCCCCCGGCTTCGGCGACCGCCGCAAGGCCATGCTGGGCGACATCGCCACCCTGACCGGCGGCCAGGTCATCAGCGAGGACGTCGGCCTGAAGCTGGAGAACACCACCGTCGACATGCTGGGCCGCGCCCGCAAGGTCGTCGTCTCCAAGGAGGAGACCACGATCGTCGACGGCGCCGGTGACGCCAACGAGATCGCGGGCCGGGTCAACCAGATCCGGGTCGAGATCGACAACACCGACTCCGACTACGACCGCGAGAAGCTGCAGGAGCGGCTGGCCAAGCTGGCCGGCGGCGTGGCGGTCATCAAGGCCGGCGCGGCCACCGAGGTCGAGCTGAAGGAGCGCAAGCACCGCATCGAGGACGCCGTCCGCAACGCGAAGGCGGCCGTCGAGGAGGGCATCGTCCCCGGCGGTGGCGTGGCGCTGCTGCAGGCGGGCGCCAAGGCGTTCGACAAGCTGGAGCTGAACGGCGACGAGGCCACCGGCGCCAACATCGTCAAGCGCGCGCTGGAGGAGCCGCTCAAGCAGATCGCGGTCAACGCCGGCCTCGAGGGCGGCGTCGTGGTCGAGAAGGTCCGCTCGATCGAGCCGGGCCAGGGCCTGAACGCCGCGACCGGCGACTACGTCAACATGTTCGAGGCGGGCATCATCGACCCGGCCAAGGTGACCCGGTCGGCGCTGCAGAACGCCTCGTCCATCGCGGCGCTGTTCCTGACCACCGAGGCCGTCATCGCCGAGAAGCCGGAGAAGGAGAAGGCCCCGGCGGGCATGCCCGACGGCGGCGGCATGGACTTCTGAGTCCGGCTCCGTACGACTCGGTACGCCTGGCAGAGGGGCGGTTCCCCACGGGACCGCCCCTCTTCGCGTTCGCGGGCCGCCCGGCACGGCCCGATTAGTCTTTCCGCGGGAGGTGGGACGGTGGCGGACGCCGAGCACGTGAACATCTGGATGCTGCCCGAACGTCCGGCCCGGGGACCGAGGCCCGCCTACAGCAGGGCGCAGATCACCGAGGCGGCCGTGCGGATCGCCGACGCCGAGGGACTGGACGCGGCCTCCATGCGCAGGATCGCCGCCGAGATCGGCGCGGGCGCCATGTCGCTGTACCGGTACGTCCCGAGCCGCACCGACCTGATCGAGCTGATGATCGACCACGCCCTCGGCGAGTTGGACCTGCCGGAACATCCCTCGGGCGACTGGCGCGGCGACGTCACCCTGCTGGCCGGGCGGCAGCGGGCCATGCTGCTGCGGCATCCCTGGATGCTGGGGCTGCGGCGACGTCCCGGATTCGGGCCCAACCAGCTGCGCCTGATCGAGTTCGGCTGCCGGGCGCTGGACTTCGGCCAGCCCATCGACGACATCCTCGCCGCGTACGCGATGCTCAACGGCTACGTCGAGCAGGCCGTCGCGGAGCAGCTGACCTGGATCGAGGAGCAACGCCGCACCGGCATGAGCCGCGAGGACGTGATGGTGCGCAATTCCGCCTACGTCCGCCAGATCCTGGCCAGTGGCGAGTACCCGATGTTCATCCGCATCATCCGCGACGCCGTCCAGCCGCACATGGACGACGACCGGCGCTTCCACTACGGCCTCGACCGCGTCATGACCTGCATGGCCGCGATCCTCCCCACCGACAACACCACAAGAGCCCCCGCCGACACCCCAGGGGAAGGCAACCGCCCCCCGGACACGGGACCCCACTGAGTTCGAGCGGGGCCGCCCGGCCGGGGAAGGGCGGGGGAGGGCACGTGCTCAGGGGCCGCATTCGGGCCATTGGCACGGTTGAGGTCGCCGGCGCGTTGTCAGGGTGATGCGTTGACGCGGTCAGACCGGACGCCTGCGGGAGGTGTGGAATGACGGACGCGTTCGGCGCGATGCGCCACGTGTACGGTCTCTTCGGCGCGTCCATCCTGCGTGTCGAGCAGCCCAGGCGGCTGCCCGCCGCCAAGTCCCAGTACAGGATCTTCGACGGGCCCGGGACGCTGGTCGCCGAGGCGGAGGAGGAGAACGTCTCCATCCGCCGTCAGGCGTCCCGCGTGCTGTGGGGCGGCTCGGAGGCTTCCGCCCGCACCGTGCGGGTGTCCGACCCGCAGGGCGTGCCGCTCATGGTCATCGACAAGCCCGTGCATTCGCAGAACGCAACCGTGTACGACCCGGACGGCGCGTTCGTCGGCGTGTTCCAGCAGGAAGACCACACCTTCCGCTACGGCCTCCACGACGTCGCCGGACGGCGCGTCGGCGAGCTCAAGGGCAACCGGCTCGGCCGCAGGTTCGCGGTGCTCGACGCCCACGGCGCGCACGTCGCCCAGGTCGACAAGAAGTGGGCGGGCGTCGGCAAGGAGGTCCTGACCACCGCCGACCGCTACACCGTGGAGATCTACCGGTCGCTCCCGTACCCGCTGCGGCACCTCGTCGTCGCGGCCGCCCTCGCGATGGACATGATCCATTACGAGGAGAAGGACTATTTCAACTGACCGCGCCACCCGTGACCGGGGAGCGCGCGGGGCTACGCCGCTGCGCCGACCGCGTCGGTGCCGTAACACGCCTCGGCCCTCGGCGGGGGTTCCCCTCGCCGTCCCGCCTTGGCAGGATCACCCAAGCGCCGCCACGCACCGAACCGGTGCCGGGCCCCGGCCGTACCGTTGTGCGGATCGCGTCGGCGGCGGACGGAGCCGGTCATCGCGGACCGCGCACGCGAACGAGGCCAGGAGGACACGTGAGCGATTTCTTCGGCGCTTCGGTGCTCAGAGTCGAACAGCCTCGCAGAGGCCCGTTCGCCAGATCCAAGTACAAGGTCATGGACCGTGACGGCACGGTGCTGGCCCTCGCCGACGAGACCGGCGCGCGCGGCCGCACCGAGACGCTGCGGACGGTGTTCCCCGGCAAGTCCGAACTGGACGCCCGGGCGGTGCTGCTCAGCACGCCGGACGGGGAACCGCTGCTGATCGTCGACAAGGAGCGCGGCCGGATGCTCACCGCGGTGCGGCGCCCGGAGGGCGAGCTGGTCGGCACGATCCGCACCGAGCGCGTCGGCCGCCTGTACAGGCTCTACGACGGCGACGACAAGCGCATCGGCGAGATCGCGGTGGACGTGGCGCGCAGCAACTTCGTGGTGAGCGACGGCGAGGGCAACCGGGTCGCACGCGTTCGCAAGAAGTGGGCCGGCCTGGCGACGCACCTGCTGACGACGGCCGACAAGTACGACGTGGAGATCCACGACCCTGTTCCGGAGCCGCTGCGGACGTTGGCGGCGACGACGGCGATCGCCATGGACATGACGCTCCACGAGTCCAAGGACATCACCTGACCCGGGACGCCCGGAAACCCCGAGCTTGGTCACCTCGGGCATGGTGCGTCTCTTCCTCGGGCGCCGGCCGGGCGGCTTGAGGTGAGGACTCGGACATGTCCCGGCGACCGAGGTTTGAGCCCAGGGTGCGGCGAGGTAACTAACGGTCGTGCAGGCCATGCCCGAACGTTCGACCGGTTGGTGGATATCACCGGCAATACCGACCATCGCCAACTGCGTGCTGGCCGCACTCTGGGTCTTCTCCACGGCCGGAGGGTGGGCCGTGTCGGCGTTCTGCGGAAATGCCGAGGAGCGCGACGGAACATGCGCGGCCGACGTCGCCATGGCCGAGGGGGCGTCCGTGCCGTTGGCGGTCGTCGCCGCCTTCATCGCGGTCACCGCCTGGGCTGTGCCGGCGGTCCGCCGCAGGTACGACCGGCTCGACGGGTTTCTCACTGTCGCGGCCCTCGTCTGGGTGGCGGCCGAGGGGGTTCTCTTCGTCGGCGGGTACGTGGCCAAACCGTGACCACCGCGATCTGTGGGCATTCGTACTGGTAGGAGGCGCGGACGCCCGACACGTGCGGGGCGTGTGCGCCAGCCGGTTTGACGAGGGCCCCTCGTGGGCATACTGTTCTCTTCGCCCCACGGGGAAACGAACGCCAAGGGCGGTCGGCCCGGGGGTATCCACCACCGTTCTCCACAGCGGAGCGGCGTACGCCGCCTCCGTCGTGTGTGCGCGTGTGGCGGCATCGGAAACAGCGCGATTTTGACAATCGGGCCGGATCTGATGAAATAGCACGGCCGCCCGGAAGTCGCCGCGAAAGTGGCGCCGGAAGGACGGATACCGGAAAAGAGCGGGAAATTGACAGCCCGATCGGATCTGGTAAATTAGAAGAGTCGCCCCGGGGGCGGGAAACGCGAAAGCGGGAACCGCGCGGTGGGTGTCCGTTTCTTGAGAACTCAACAGCGTGTTAAAAGCCAGTGCCTTTAGTTGGCTGGACGGAATCGTCTGGCCACCCCCGTTGCCCTGGGCCTGTGTGTCCGGGGTGGGGATTTCTTTGAGGCAGGCAGTCTTTCGGGACTGCGTTGCCGGGATTTTTTCTCTGAGGTTTGGCCCGTCCGTGTGGTGGGTCGTTGGACCTTGATGGAGAGTTTGATCCTGGCTCAGGACGAACGCTGGCGGCGTGCTTAA
>NZ_JBEYTB010000010.1:319829-348962 GCF_040642915.1 Actinomadura sp. NPDC047616 | reverse complement strand
CACCACCGCGGCCTGCGACGATCCGCACCAGCTTGCGGAACTGACACACCGACAGGCCGGTGAACACCGGCACCCACCCGGGCCGGTCCGCGCTGGCTGGCCACGGTGCGCTTCTGGAACGAACCGGCCGAGCGAGGTATCAAGGTGCACCCGATAATGGTCCACCTGCACGCCACTGACACAGAGTCGCTCGAACGCCTCGCCCGTCAAGCTGAAACGGGCGTGCTCACTCCGCGCGTCGCGGCGATGCTTCCCTGCACCAATGCGGTGGAGGCGCCCGGGTCCGGTGCGGGCCCGGGCTCCGCCGTTGCGAACAGGCGGATCAGCCGGCGGTGGGACGCGGGGCGCGCAGGTGGGCGCGTTGTGCCAGTTCCTCCTCGTCCACGAACGTGAGCATCGGCTGACCCGGCTCACACAGCATGAACACGACGAACGTGGTCGGCGCGTCCGGCAGGGCGTTGCCGTCCTGGTAATGGATCACGTCGCCGCCCGGTTCCCAGAACGTCTCACCGGCCCTGACCACGCGCTCCGGCTCACCCTCCAGTTCGAATCGGACCGCACCCTCGATCACGTAGGCGAACGCCGGCCCCGAGTGGCGGTGCGGGGCGAGCCCGGGGTGACCTGGAGGCCACTCGACGAGGAGGGTCATCCCCGAAGCGCCTTCGGGAATGAAGGGCGGCTTGACGTCCGCCAGCGTTTTGAATCCGGACGCCGCGGCGCTCGCGTGCTCGGCGGTCCCGCGCGCTGATTCCTTCTTCGACACGGTGCTACACCTCCGTAGGCCAGCCCGGAACGGACGATCTCGCGTCGGCCACCTTTCCGAACCGGTGTCCCGACCTCTCGCCCGTTGGCGGCCGTGTTCGTCGATTCGGGCTCACAACTTGCTTTGTGGTGGAGACAAAGTGCTGCCCATCGACAGGCCGTACGACTTGTGCCTCGCGACGTCGCCTCAGGCTCGCCCGCAGGGCCTCCCGGCCTACCCCCAAACGCGCTGGTCAAACCGGCCTGCGAGCACAGAGCCGAGGCTCTGAGCAGCTGAACGTCGGCCATTGCCTGGACGGCATCGTCCGAACCGGACTCACGCCTCGCAGGTTGGGTCAGCGTGCCGGACTCCCGACCAGGCCGGGACGTGGTCGATGCGAGGCGTACATCCGCGGCCGTACCGATGCCCGTCCGGATGCATCCCGAGAGCGACCGCGGGTGACATCTGCCGCCCGATCTGGCCGCGTACGCCGGACGACGATCGTGAGGTCATGCGATCGATCATCGTCTCCGCCCCTCGCCCTGACCCTGACGACCACCGCCGCGGCCGCGCTCACCCCCCCGGCACGGCGTCCGCCGCGATCACCCAGCACACGGCCGCGGACATCACCGTCGCCCCGGACGGCTTCACCGCTCCCACGACGATCCCGGCCGGTGCCGCCGCGTTCCGGGCGACCTCGACCGATCCCGGTGGCGCCTACATCGGGCTCGTCCGGCTTCGGCCGGGGGTGCGGCTGCACCAGTACCTGGCGCACCTAGTGTCCCGCGCCAGGAATTCGTTGAAGATATGACGCGAGACGTTCGAGGATCTCGTCAGCGGTCTTGGTCCAGGTGAACGGCCTGGGATCGTCGTTCCAGGTCTTGATCCAGTCTCGGATGTCGTTCTCCAGGGCCCGCAGTGTCTTGTGGACGCCGCGCTGGAGGCGTTGCTCGGTGAGCAGGCCGAACCAGCGTTCCACCTGGTTCAACCAGGAGGAATAGGTGGGGGTGAAGTGCATGTGGAAGCGGGGGTGGGCGGCCAGCCACCTGATGATGTTCGGATGCTTGTGGGTCCCGTAGTCGTCGCAGATCAGATGGACGTCCAGGTCGGCCGGGACTTCTTTGTCGATCTTGATCAGGAACTTGCGGAACTCGGTGGCCCGGTGCCGGCGGTGGATCGACCCGATGATCCGGCCGCTGGCCACGTCCAGGGCGGCGAACAGGGTGGTGATGCCGTTGCGCAGGTAGTCGTGGGTGCGGCGTTCGGGCATGCCGGGCATCATCGGCAGCACCGGCGCCGACCGGTCCAGGGCCTGGATCTGGCTCTTGGCGTCCACCGCCAGCACCAGGGCCTTCTCCGGCGGGTCCAGATACAGGCCGACGACGTCACGAACCTTGTCGATGAACTGCGGGTCGTTGGACAGCTTGAAGGTGTCGACCTGATGCGGCTTGAGACCGAACGCCTTCCAGATCCGCCCGACCGTCGACTTGCTCAGCCCGCTTTCGGCCGCCATCGACGCCCGTGACCAGTGCGTGGCATTTCTTCGGCGTTTGCTCCAGCGTGGCCACCACGACCTGCTCGATCTGCTCGTCGGTGATCTTCCGTGGGGCACCCGGCCGCGGCTCGTCCACCAGACCCTCCAGCCGCCGCTCGGCGAACCGGCGCCGCCATTTACCCACTGTCTGCGGCCAGATCCCCAGCTCAGCAGCCACTTCCTGGTTCGTCTTGCCGTCCGCACAGCCCAGCACGATCCGGCACCGCTGCGCCAACGCCTGCGACGACTTGGCCCGCCGCGCCCAGCGCACCAGCGTCTCGCGCTCCTCATCGGTCAACGTCACCTCGGCCACCGGCCGACCCCTGCGAGCCATCCAGCAACCCTACATTTCCTCAACGAATTTAAGGTGCGGGACACTAGACGAGTGATTCCTAATGGTCGTAGGCGATCAGTGAGCGGGTGACCGGCTGGCCGGTGTGGTGGTTGTGCCAGATCGCCGCCGCCATGGCCAGGATCCGCTGGGCGACGCGCACGGCCACGCCCTCGAAGGTGCGGCCGCCGTGTTGCTCGAGGTGGAGCTGGCCCTTGAGGGTGTCGTTGACCGACTCGATCAGCTGCCTGACCGGCTTGAGCAGGTGCTCGCCCAGGCGGGCCGATTCGCTGCGCATCGACGGCCGCAGCAGCTCGATCCCGTGCTGGGCGGCCAGCTCGTCGTCGAACCAGCGGGCCCGAAAGCCCTTGTCGGCGATCAGCAGCAGTCCCGGCCGGTCGGCGGCCAGTTCCGGCTCGACTCCAGCATCGCGGCCACCACTTCACGCTCGTCCAGCTTGGGGTTGGCCAGCGCCCAGGTGACCGGCATCCCCGATGGAGTGCAGATCAGATACAGCCGCAGCCCCCAGCACCAGCGCGTGTGGGAGCGGCAGTACCCGTAGTCGGCCCAGCCGGCCATCTGCGATCGCTGGACGGTCGGGCGGGACCGGCCGCACTCCACCGGGGTGGAGTCGGCGATCCAGATGGTGTCGTGCCAGAAGCCGGTGTCGGCCGCCAGGGTGCGGATGATGCGTTTGATCTGCGGCAGGGCGGCCCGCAGGCGCTTGTTGTAGCCGGGTTGCTGTGGGACGAAGGGAACAGGTGCCGCAGGGTTGGTGCGCACGTACCGCAGCCAGCGGGCCTCGGAGGTGAACCCGAGCAGGGCTTGCATCACCGCCGTTGATCTTGGGCACCCTCTTTGCATGCCGTGGCGGGTCTGCCACATCGTGATCATTAGGAATCACTCGTCTAGCGGTTGAGTGAGGGGTTAGCCATGCCGAGCTTCGGCAACCTTCTGATACTGACGATCATCGCCTTGCTGGCGCCCTTGTTGCTCGGGCTGGCACCGCGGCTGCGGATCCCGTCGGTGGTCCTGGAGATCGCGGCCGGGGTCATCGTGGGGCCATCGGTGCTGGGTCTGGTGCGCATGGACCAGGCGGTGCAGATCGTGGCGTTGCTGGGGCTGGCGTTTCTCCTGTTTCTCGCAGGCCTGGAGGTTGACCTCCATCGCCTGTGCGGGTCGCTGCCGCGGGTGGCCTTGATCGGCTACGTGGTGAGCTTGGCGATCGGCGTGGCGGCGGGCTTCTCGTTCGGCGCGGCAGGCTGGGTGGGTGACCCGATGCTGATCGCGGTGGCGTTGTCCGCGACGTCGCTCGGTCTGGTTGTCCCCGTCCTCAAGGACGCCGGGCGCGCGGACCAGGCGATGGGGCAAACAACGATCACAGCGTCTTCCGTGGCCGACCTCGCCGCGGTGGTCCTGCTGTCGCTGCTCTTTTCCGTGTCTGGCGGCAGCACCGGAGGCCGACTCGTGTCGCTGATCGTCTTCGTCGCCTTCGTGGTCGCCATTGGGATCGCGGTGGCTTTGGCAGGGCGGTCGATGCGTCTGGGGGATCTTTTCCTGCGATTGCAGGACACCACCGCGGAGATCCGGGTTCGTGCGGCGGTAGTGCTGCTTGTGGCCTTCGTTGTGCTCGCCGAGGGATTTGGTCTCGAGAGCATCCTGGGCGCGTTTCTGGCTGGTGTGGTCGTAGGCTTTGTCGATCGTGACTCGGCTACGCATCCGCATTTCCGGACGAAGCTGGAAGCGATTGGGTACGGGTTCCTGATTCCGGTGTTCTTCGTCGCCAGCGGTGTGCAGCTCGACCTCGGAGGGTTGATCGCGACTCCGTCCGCGTTACTGCGAGTGCCGCTATTCCTCCTCGCGCTGCTGCTCGTGCGCGGGCTTCCAGCACTGCTCTACCAGCGCTCGCTTGGCACACGCTCCTCGGTCGCGGCCGGGCTGCTGCAGGCGACGTCGCTGCCGTTCTTGGTTGTCGCAACGCAGATCGGCGTCGCGCTCGGCCTGATGACTCCTGTGACTGCAACGGCGCTGATCTGCGCGGGTCTTTTGTCGGTTCTCCTGTTCCCAGCGGCCACCCTCGCCTTGCTGCGCAAACCGGTCTCAAACGAGCGCCGCGGAGGCACGGCGGAAACCATGTAGCGCCGCGCGGAGGCGGCCGGATGTTTGATCGGCAGGCCGTGCTGGCGAAACGTGCGCCATGAGCGGTTGCTTTGCGGGCAGTAGCGTCTCGGTGTGAAGGACTGTCGGTGTACGGGGCCCAGTGCAGACCCAGGTACAGGTAAACGTGCAGAGGTGATCAGCGTGTCGGCCGCTGCGTTGTGGCGGTGATCTTGAAGCCTGCCGGGTGATGGTGATCATCACGGTGAGGGGCAGGTCGCGGTGGTGCTGGAGGCTGAGCGGTGGCTTGAGCTGCGCCGGTTCCGCGCGTTGCGGGACGCGGGCGCGTCGATCTCGGAGATCGCCCGGGAGACCGGGCTGAACTGGCGCACGGTGAAGAAGTATGTGGAGGACGACGACGGCCCGGCAGCGCCTCCGGCGGCGGTCCCGCGGCCGAGCCGGCGCTGGCAGATGATCGAGCAGTACGCGCCGGTGATCGACGCGTGGCTGCGGGCCGAGCTGTTGCTGAAGGCCACGGTCGTGCACGAGCGGCTGGTCGAGGAATACGGCTTCCCGGGCACCTACCAGCGGGTCAAGCTGTATCTGCAGCAGGCCCGGCCGCGGATTGCCGAGGAACTGGGGTTCACTCCCCGCGAGCTGGCCCGGTTGCACCGCCGGTTCGAGGTGGTGCCGGGAGCCCAGGCCCAGGTGGACTGGGGCGATGAGGGCGGCATCCTGGCGCATGCGGGGATCGCGAAGGTCTATTCCTTCCACAAGACGCTGTCGTACTCGCGTGACCCGTTCGTGTGCTTCACCACCAGCCAGGACCTGGCGACGTTCTGGGCCTGCCATCGGCGGGCGTTCGAGCACTTCGGCGGGGTGCCGGGGTCGGTCGTCTACGACCGGACCAAGACCGTGGTCCGTCGTCACGTCGCGCCGGGCAAAGCGGTGCCGTTGCATCCGGAGGCGGTGGCGTTCGCCGGGCACTACGACTTCGACATCGACGTGCTGGCCGCCTATCGCCCCACCGGCAAGGGCCGGGTGGAGCGGCAGGTGCTGATCGTCCGCGACCATGTGCTGGCGGGCCGCTCGTTCTCCTGTCTGGAGGAACTGGACAGGGCGTTCTTGGCCTGGGTGCCGGTTCGGCGCCGGACCGTCCACCGCACGCACGGCGAGGTGATCGGGGTCCGGGCCCGCCGCGACCACCTGGCGTTGCGGCCGGTTCCCGCCAAGCCATATCTGGCCGCCGATCGGCATCAGCGGCACGTCGCCAAGGACTGCCTGGTCGCGTTCGAGGCCAACCTCTACTCGGTCCCCGCGACCCGGGTGTTCCACCGGCAGCTGGTCGAGGTGCGGGCGTCCTCGGCCACGGTCAGCCTGCACGCCACCGTCCCGGACGAGAACGGGATCAAGCTGCTGGCAGTGCACCCCCGAGCCACCGGACGCGGAAACCGCATCGTCGATCCCGAGCACTGGCGCGGGCTGCCCGACGGACACACCCGCGCCACCACCACCGGCCATGACCCGGCCGAACCGAGCGACCAGCTGGCGGCCCGGCGACGGCGCCACCAGCAGCAGGGCGCGCTGGGTTTCCTACTCGCCCGTTCCGACGCCGCCGGCATCGAGGTCGGCCGCCGTTCGCTGGCCGTTTATGACCAGATCACCGGCACCGGCCCGTTCCCCTGACCGCGGCCCGTCGCCCGAGCATCCCCTCCTTCCAGCGGGACTTCCAGGAGAAAAGGACACCTTCGTTTTGAGTGAGCTGGTCACCGCCCGGATCCGCGCCACCGCCGCCAAGCTGACTCTGCCGCATCTGGCGGCCAGCCTGGGCGAGTTCGTCACCCGTGCCGACGACGCCCAGATGGGCTATCTGGACTTCCTGGACATGGTGCTGGAGGAGGAGCAGGCCATCAAGGAGGAACGCCGGATCTGGCACGCGCTGCGCGTCTCGGGGATGCCGCATCACAAGACCATCGAGGACTTCGACTTCTCCTACCAGCCCGGCCTGGACGTCAGGAAGGTCGCGATGGTTAACCGCTCCCGATCCCGCTGAAGCCGGGCGGCCAGGCGCTCCGGCCTCATCGTGGAGGTTGCCACCTACCTGGTGGCCACCGGTCTTGGGGGCGTGATCGGGAACCGGAGCGATGCGCCGGCCAAGCGGCTGTTCGAGGCGGTCGTCGAGCGATGGCGACGTGACCAACGTCGTGAGGCGCTCACGATCGACGAGGCCGTCGATGCGGCCAAGGCCGCGATCTACGCCGCCCAGCGCAGAGGCATCCCCCGCACCGTCGATGTCATCTCCGCGCGGCGGCGCAGGAACGGCTCCTGGACCGTGCGGCTGCGCGTGGAAGACAGCCGTCGACGGCTCCCCGTGGCGGTCGTGATCCCTGAGGGAGACCCCGCCAACGCCAAGATTCACATCACGTCCTGGTGCCTCAGAGTGACGTCTTGGGGCGGTCTCATGATGCGCTGCCGGATCGTGGCGATCTGTCCTTGGGTGAGTGAGGCGGCGCCGCCCGTTTTGCGATCGGCGCCGGTGATCACGATTGTTCGTCGGAGGGGTGTGGAGTTTCCGTACTGGTTGGCGAGGGCGGTGGCGTAGGTGTTCAAGGGTTGGGCGTTGGCGCAACCGTCCTCGTCGAGCCAGGCGTCCCAGCCGCCGCATGCGCGGCGGGCTCGGACCTTGAACATAGGCGCGGACCGGTCGGCCAGCGCGTCCAGCTGCGTATCGACGAGCACCACCAAGGCCAGGTGCTCCCAGCTCAGGGCGCACCAGCACCTCCCGTTGAGCATCCGCTCCGACGGGGCGGCCACCCCGAACGTGCCCGAGCCTGGAATGTGCCGAGCCCCGCGGAGGATCCGGCTCGGTTTCCGTGGATGATCACGGTGCCGGCGATCTGGCGTAGCGGCTGGAACCCGGTGCACAGATCACCGCCGCCACCTTCAAGATCGAATCATGGCCATCACGAGATGTGAGCCTGATCCACGATTGAGGCGCCGTTGACAGACCGACTTGGCCTCTGTCGTTGCGGTTCGTGCCGATTCGGGTACTTCATGTGGGGTGGCGGGCCGGACGTAGCGGGGTACTTCCCGAAAAGAACGGACGAAAAGGGGGGCCGGTGATGGGCATCGTGTCACCGGGATTCCACGGCCGGCGGCGGAGGGCGGATGTCAAGCTGCCTCCCGGTCAGTACCTGACCGAGGACTTCCCCGTCCTGTCGGCCGGTCCGACACCGCGGATCCGCCGGGAGGACTGGGAGTTCACCGTCACGACCGAGGCGGGGCGCGAGTACCGCTGGACCTGGCGGCAGCTGATGGAGCTGCCCAGCCAGACGCCGACGGTGGACATCCACTGCGTCACCAAATGGTCCAAGCTCGGCACCCGGTGGGAGGGTGTCTTGCTGGACACCCTGCTGGCCGACGTCGAGACGGCCGCCGACTATGCGCTCGTCCACTCCTACGGCGGCTACACCACGAACCTGCCGCTGGAGGACCTCCTGGACGGCCAGGCGTGGATCGCCCACCGCTACGACGGTGCGGACCTCGCCGCCGAGCACGGCGGCCCGGCCCGGCTGCTGGTACCCCACCTGTACTTCTGGAAGTCCGCCAAGTGGGTGCGCGGCATCCGACTGCTCGACCAGGACGAGCCGGGCTTTTGGGAGACGGCCGGTTACCACGATTACGGAGACCCATGGCGCGAGCAGCGGTATCAGGGCGACTGACCTGGCGTGTCGCCCGGCTCGCCGAGACGCGGGCGGAGACGGCCACCGCCCAGACCCTGGTCTTCGACGTGCCGGGCTGGCCCGGCCACCTGGCCGGCCAGCACATCGACGTACGGCTCACCGCCGACGACGGCTACAGCGCCCAGCGCAGCTACTCGATCGCCGCGCCCGCCGACGGGGACCGGGTCGAGCTGACCGTGCAGGCCGTGGCGGACGGCGAGGTCTCCTCCTACCTGACCGGGGGCCTGTCCCCCGGCGACCCGGTGGAGATCCGCGGACCCGTGGGCGGGTGGTTCGTCTGGCGGCCCACCGACACGGCGCCGGTGCTGCTGGTGGCCGGTGGCTCGGGGATCGTGCCGCTCATGGCGATGATCCGCGCCCGCCGCCAGGCGGGCAGCCGTACGCCGTTCCGTCTCGTCTACTCGGTGCGGACCCCCGCCGACCGGTACTACGCCGCGGAACTGCGCCGGCCCGAGCCCGGTCTTGACGTCACCCACGTCTACACCCGCCAGGTCCCCGAGGGCTGGCCCCGGCCGCCCGGGAGGCTGACCGTCGCGGACCTGAACTCGGGCGGCTGGCCCGCCGAGTTCGCGCCGGACTGCTTCGTCTGCGGGCCGACCGGGTTCGTCGAGACGGCCGCCGACCTCCTGTTGTCCCTCGGCCACGCGGCGCACAGGGTCAAGACCGAGCGATTCGGCCCGTCTGGAGGCTGACATGATCGACGATTACGAGGACGGCAACGCGCTGGCCGGCCCGCTGAGCGAGATATTCACCTTTGACGTCACGATCGCGGACACCCGCTGTGCGGGCTGCGGGCAGAGCGGTCCGGTCGCGAACCTGCGCGTCTACACCCACGCGCCGGGGCTGGTCGCCCGTTGTCCCAGCTGCGAGGAGGTGGTGCTGCGCATGGTCCGCACGCCGACGGAGGCCTGGCTCGACCTGCGCGGAAGCGTCGCACTGCGCATCCCGCTGGCCTGACGAGAGCCTCGTATCCTGCTGGAAATCCTGGGCTCACTCTCCCGCCCTGGGCAGCTACTCGTTGAGGGCACCGGCGACTCGAGAGGATGCTGTTGGTGATCTTTGGAGTGTCTGGCGATCTCGGTGGCGGGGTGGTTGGCTGAAGGGGAAACACCGCGCCCTGTCAAGAAGGTGGCAGACGTGTCGATGGGACGCGGTGTCGGGCGGGTGATCCCGGCATAGACGGCACGGGCTGCCTGGGCCAGCAACCCGGGTGGGACGCCGGCGATGTGGATTCGGGACCGGCTGGCGGGCCTGTTCACCGATGACGACTTCGCCGACTGGTTCGGCGCCGACGGGCGGCGGGGGCTGTCCCCGGCGATGCTGGCGCTGGTGTCGGTGCTGCAGTACGCCGAGAACCTGACCGACCGCCAGGCCGCGCTGGCGGTGCGGTGCCGGATCGGCTGGAAGTACTGCCTGGGGTTGGAGCTGACCGACCCGGGTTTTGATCATTCGGTGTTGTGTGAGTTCCGTGACCGGATGGCCCAAGAGGATCGGGCCGATCGGCTGCTGGCGGTGATGGTGGACCGGCTGGCCGAGGCTGGGCTGGTCAAACGGCGGGGCCGGGGCGCACCGACTCCACGCACGTGCTGGCGGCGGTGCGGCGGCTGAACCGGGCCGAGCTGGTCGGCGAGACACTGCGCGCCGCGCTGGAGGAGTTGGCCGCCGCCAACTCCGGCTGGCTGGCCGGACTGATCACGCCGGAGTGGGCTGAGCGCTACGGCCGTCCGATCCGCTATGACCGGCTGCCCCGTGGCAAGGAGGAACTGGCCGCCTGGGTGCTGCGGGTCGGCGCCGACGGGATGCAGATCTTGCACGCGGTCTACGACCCGGACGCGCCGCGGCGGCTGCGGGACCTGCCGCAGGTGCAGGTCCTGCGGCGGGTGTGGGTGCAGCAGTACTGGATCGACCAGGACGGAGATCTGACCTGGCGTGGCCCCAAGACCACCCGGGACCGGCAGGCCCGCCGGGACAAACCCCGCCGCTCGACCTCCGCAGCGGCCGCGCGCGGGCAGCCCGAGCCTGGCACGGCCCGGCCCCCGTGGTCGGGCCTGGAGATCGTCACCCCGCACGATGTCGACGCCCGCTACTACCACAAGCCCGGCAAGGCCGAATGGATCGGCTACCGCGACCACCAAAGCGAGACCTGCGACGGGGAGGGCCCGAACGTCGTAGTGGTCGGTGTGCTCGGTCGCGGAAATGGGGCCCGCGTCGCACCAGCCGAGGATTTCCTCCGAGTCGGGCTTGGCCAGAAGCCGGTTGACCTCGCCGCGGGCGTGGGGATCGAACGCCGTGCGCACGGCGCCGGTGATTTCGGCGGCGGTGGCCCGTCCCAGGACCGAGACGCCACAGCCGCCGAGGCGCGAAGCCATACCGTCCAGGGTGCGGCCCAGCTCGGCCACTGCTTCCAGCAGGTCCCTCGGCCGGGACGCCGCCGCCTTGGGGTCGAAGGTGATCGAGACACGCGTGTCCACGTCGGCCGCCGCCATCGGCGCGGCGCGGACCAGTTCGTCCATGATGGTGCGCGCCGGGGCCGGTGCCGTCGGGACGACGGCTCGGCGGACCGCATCGGCCAGGGTGGAGCCGGGTTCGGGTGCGGTGTCCACGGTGACCGTCACCCACCGAACCGCGGGCATGTGCCCGAGCCCTGCCAGCCAGCCGCCCCACGCCGCCACCCACGAATCGGCGTCGCTGCGGTCGGCGAGCCAGGTGGAGGCCGGGACGACCCGTAGTGTCGCCGTCAGCAGACCGGTGCGGCGGTCCCACACGATCCCGTACCGGCCCCCGTACCCGTCCTCGGCACTGAGCAGCGTCAGCGGGGCCAGCACCCCGGGCAGTTGGAAGGCTCGCGGGTGGTCGATGACGACTCCGGCGCGGTAGCGGGTGTAGCCGCGCAGCACTCCCCACTGCCAACGCGCCCGCGCCCACAGCCACCGCGCCACCGGGATCCCTCCGACACGCACCAGCCCGAGCCCGCCACCGATCGCCACCGGAGGAAGCAGGTAGATGAGCAACCACGGAACGATCGCGGCGGCCAGCACCAGCAGCATCGCGGCACCGAGTGCGACGAAGGTGGACGTGGTGTCCATGCCGAGCAGGCCGATGCCGTGCCGACGCCGCCAGCCACCGTAGGTTCGGACGTCATGCCCCACCGCCGCCACCTCCTTCACCGGCCGCACCAGTCGGGCCGCCGGCGTCGTCGCCACCGTTCGCATTGCCCATCCACCGGACGGTGTCCCGGCCGCGGCGGCGTTGGTTGTCCCAGCTCTGGAGGCCGGCGGGGCCCACCGGTTCACCGTTGCCACCATCAGGTGGCGCCCACCCATGGCTGCCAGTACCCGCGGCCGGCCGGCCCGCATCCGACAGACCACTGTCAGGCCGGCGACTCCCAGAAGGCGCACCTGGATCGTGCCCCTGCTCCGAGATGGGGTTCTGCGCCGGCTGGCCGTCAGGCGTCTGCTTCGACGAAGGCGCGGACGAAGCCTGGCCGCCTGGTGGACCGGCTTCCTGGTCGCCGAGCTGCTGGCTGAGGTAGTCCGCGTGCTCGTTGGCCGAGCCGGGACGCCCACCACCCAAGCCACCGGCCGAGCCGCCGGCCATGCCGTAGGCGCGCAGCGCGCCGAGCGCGGTCGCACCGCCCAGCAGCGCGCTGAGCACTCCGCCGCCGCTGGTGGATTCGGTTCCGCCGGTCGTCCAGGTGAAGAACTTCAGCAGCACGGGGAAGGCGACGAGACTGATCAGCATCATCGCAAAGCCCATCAGGACGGCCTGCAGGTTCTTGCCGTTACCGACGAGGGTGAAGGCGGTCGCGTACACCGCGGCGGCGGCGGGCTTGTAGAAGATCAAGGCGAGCATCCACCCGGCAACCCTGCCGAACCATGACCGCGTCGCCGTGCTGATCATTCCCGCCGCCGCCAGCGGCAACAGCCCCGCCAGAATGATCAACGCGGCTCCGCGGAACAGCAGAAGCAGCGCCTGAATGATGCCGATCAGCAGCGCGATCATGCACAGCACCAGTACGAGCGCGGCCGGCACTCCACTGGGGAACGTCACGATCGCGGCCATCCGCTTGGCGAAGTCCCCTTGCGAGGACGCGCGCAGCACCCAGCCGCACCACTCATCGCCCCACCGCAACAGCAGGTTCGGCACCACCGTGCCGATCACTGTGACCGCCGCCAACACGACCAGACCGCGACCCGCATCGATCAGCGGGACGGCCTTGCGGGTCAGGGCCATCTTCGCGGCGACGGTCAGCAGCGACACCATGGCGACGGCGATCGTCAGAGGCTGCACCAGCGCCTGCAGGAACCCGATCGCGGGCTCGGCCTCCAGATCCGGGGAGGGCGTCTTCACCCACCAGGAGGCGGTGTTGGAGATCAGCCAGCCGACCGCCGACTGGAACGACTCGGCCGCCTCGTCCAGCACGTTCCCGCCGATCGCCGCCGGAAGGTCGGGCATCGGCACGCTGAACGGGTGGTCGTCGTTGTCCACGGTCTGCACGCACCGGGGCTCCAGCACCGGTGAACACGGGTCGAACGGAAGCAGATGCATCAGCCGCTCCCGTTCGGGAAGCGGACGTAGCCGTCCAGGGAGTCGATCGAGGCGGCCGCGCCTCCCCAGCTCCCACCCGCCGGGGCGACGACACGCCAGTCGCCGTCCCTCCACTGAAGCTGGATTCTGGTCGCTGCCCGCATGGTCACATCGCTGTCGCCGGGGCCAGCCGACACCAGGTCCACGCTCGCTGTTTCAGGTGCGAAGCCTTGCCAGCGGAAACCCTCCAGGACCACATACGCCCGCCCCAGAGCCGCGCCATCCGTCAAGCGGCCGCGGCGCTTGGCGTACACGTCGCGGGTCGTGGCCAGCAGGGCGGCGGTATCAGGGCCGGTGACCTGCTTGCCGATGGTGGGTTCGAACACCTTCGGTCCCCACTGCGCGTTCGCCCGTACCGCGATGTGGACGGCGGCCAGCAACGCCCCGCGCGGCGTGTGAGCGAAACCCGCCGCGAGTTCGTCGCCGGTCTCCCGGGGACCGTCGTCGGCCGAATAGGGCAGGAGAACGCCGTGGTAGTCCCGCCACGCGACTCCAGCCAATGACACCTGCGGCACCATCCACGGCTGTCCCGGCACTTGTCCGACGTGGTGATCGCGATGTGGCTCAGCGGCATCGGTGGTGAGCGCCGCATGTCCGAGGCCGATGACGCTTCCCGTCAGGCTTGCGCCGGCTATGGCGAGTGTGACCAGGATCCGGCCGTCGCGCCGCCGACCGGTCTTGTGGCCTGTGCGGGTCATCTGAAGAACACCCCGACGATCGGCGCCGCGGTCGCTGCGAGGCTGAGCCCGCCCAGGACCCAGGGGATGCCGGTGGCCCCGTCGGCGGCGAAGGTGGAGCGGTTCTTGCGGCCGATGGCCATCTGACCCGCGCAGATGAACAGCCCCGCGACACCGCATACCAGCACGCCCCACTTGCCCCAGGCCAGCAGCGTATTGATCTTGTCATCCAGCCCCGGCGGTGCAGCCGGAGCCGGATCAGGCACCGGGACACCCAGGCTGGCACCCTTCAGCGGAACAAGCCGCCCGGACACGTGCGCTGCCGCGTGGCCGAGCATGATCCCGAAACCGGTGAGGAACATCGGCGCCTCCTACCGGCCCGCCGGCGGTGCGCCGAGCAGGCCGCGTAGCTCGTTCACCGCCTGCTGAGCCTTGCCGGGCAGGGCGACTTGGCGGGGGTCGTCCACCAGCCGCAACGCCCGCACATACGGGATGCGGACTACACCACCGACACGCGGGGCCAGCAGTGCGAAGCGGGCGGTGGCGTCCCGGGTTTCCGGGCCGCCGTCGCTGACGATCGCCAGCGCCGCCACCTGCTGGTCCCATGCGCGCAGGGCCGCGATTGCCGCCGTCGCGTTCTTGGCGGCCGCCGCCGTGTTGCGGACGGCCAGCACGATGGGCCGGCCGTTGGCGCAAAGCGAGCGGCGCCCCGGCACCGGCACTGGTTTGATCGGATCCATGTCCCACGCCGCGGGAAGCAGCGCGGCCAGTGTGGATGTCCCGGCGCCGCCATGCGCGCCGACCACCACCACGTCCAGCATCGCCCCAACGCCGTGGGCCGTGCCAGCGGCCGCCCCTGGGCGGGTCGATCTGATTTGGCGGAGACTCACCCGCATACCCCCGATTCATTGCACTGGGTTGTCGGATGATCACCGTACGTGGCAGACTTGTGGAGCGCAAGCAACGTCAAACAGCGTTTCCGATCGCCATCACGCCCAACACCATGCTTCCGCAGCCACCCGTCCACCACACTGAGAGGCGAACGTGACCACCGACCCAGGAGCCCGCGCGATGACCGAGACACCCGGCCGCGACCCCGACGTGCTCACCACCGCCGAACTCGCCGCCAAACTCGGCCTGTCCGCCCAGACCGTCCGCCGGATGGCCAACGCCGGACAGATCCCCGCGCTCAAGACCGGCAAAGACTTCCGCTACTCCTGGGAAGCGGTCCGCGAAGTGCTGCGGCAGCCCCACCACGACCCCGGGGACACCGCCCATGACCCAGCCGACCCACCCACCAAGAAAGGCGCCGGATACCGCGCCCAACGCCGCGCCCGCACCGGCGCCCACCAGCCCCAGACCGACTGACCCCCAACCGCCTCGGCGGCCTGCACGGTGAGGGCCGCCGCCACATGCGCCGCCGCGTGCACCGCCGCCCTCGGCCTGCCGCTACTGCTCGTTCTCCTCTCGACCGGTCAAAGCCCCGCCGCAGGAGCCGGCGCAGGACGCGCCGGCGCGCCCACCGACTACGCCAAGACCGACATCCCGCCGGCGTACCTGCGCTGGTACCTCGACGCCGCCAACACCTGCCCCGGCCTGCCCTGGAACGTCCTGGCCGCGATCGGCAAAACAGAATCCGACCACGGCCGCTCCACCGCCCCCGGCGTCCACACCGGCGAAAACCACGCCGGCGCGGGCGGGCCGATGCAGTTCCTGGCCCCCACCTGGGCCGCCTACGGCGTCGACGGCGACCACGACGGCCGCAAAGACCGCTACAACCCCGCCGACGCCATCCACGGCGCCGCCCGACTCCTGTGCGCCAACGGCGCCGGCAAAGGCGGCCGGCACCTGTCCCGGGCCATCTGGCACTACAACCACTCCGACCACTACGTCCGCACCGTCCTGGCCCGAGCCGCCCGCTACGCCACCCCCACGCCCACCGGCACCGGCCGCGCCGCCCTGGCCGTCCGCGCCGCCCTGCGATGGCTGGGCACCCCCTACTCCTGGGGCGGAGGCGGCCCATCCGGCCCCACCTACGGCATCGACCACGGACGCGGCATCAAAGGCTTTGACTGCTCCGGCCTCACCCAGCACGCCTGGGCCCAGGCCGGCGCCCGCCTACCCCGCATCGCCGCCGACCAATACCACGCCGGCCCACACGTCCCCCGCTCCCAACTCAAACCCGGCGACCTTCTCTTCTTCGCCACCAACCCCCGCAACCCCGCCACCATCCACCACGTCGGCATCTACCTCGGCCACGGCCGCATGATCCACGCCCCCCAAACCGGCGACGTCGTCCGCATCTCCCCATTCACCGGCAACCCCACCCGCGAACGCCAATACGCAGGCGCAACCCGCCCAACCCCTCACACCACTTCAACCTGACAGAAGGATCGCCCTTTGATTGCAGACACTTCTGTGTCTTCCTAGGCACCAGCCCACGGCTACAGGCCACCATCCCTGCCAATCCGCCACGACCTCATCGTCACCCGACACCTTCCCGCAAGGCCAAAAGGACAGCCTCGTTAGTCAGCCCCATCCGCGCCTTCAGCTTCAGCGGATCCCTTGCAGATCCATCTGCTGGTGCCGACTCTTCCACCTCACCACATTCGACAAACACCCGGTCCGCCTCACGCGCTACCACGCAATCCTCACCAACGCCCACCTTGGCACGGCCTCCCTCTACTCCCAATAACAACAGGCATCTACCACACCGGCTAGTGGGCCCCACGCAAGAACACCTAGAAAGCCGCACACCATCCAGGAGGACGCCCCCATGCACACTCTCAAGTACACCGACCTCGCCGAACTCCCCAGCGTTGTGGACATCACCACTGCGGCTCGCGCTCTCGGCCTCTCCCGTACCTACGCTTACCAGCTCGCCAAAAATGGCGAGTTCCCTTGCAAGGTGCTCCGTATCGGTAACTGCTATCGAGTACCAACAGCAGCGCTGCTGCACCTCCTCCACGCAGACCATGCCATGTGCAGTGGACAGGAATACCAAGCAACTGCTGACTACTGAGAAGCCGAGCCACTGATCGACACAGAGCTTTAACAGGTCGCCATCAGTGACCGCGTGTCGACTCCGCATCTGGTAGTTATCCTATAAATCCAGCCAACCGAGAATGTCTGCTCACATGTGCGGCGAACGCCGTCAACGCCGAAGCTGGCACAGTAACGGCGGCAAGACCATCCCCGCGTGCGCGGGGAGCACGCCATCCTTCCGATCAAGGCCCCCTGGGCGGCGGGACCATCCCCGCGTGCGCGGGGAGCACCGCGACGCGGAGGAGCGCGCCATCCTCGCCGCGGGACCATCCCCGCGTGCGCGGGGAGCACGGCGCGGCGGATGGTGCGGTCGCCCACGCCGAGGGACCATCCCCGCGTGCGCGGGGAGCACGGAACATCCTCAACCAACTTGAGCGGTCCGTAGGGACCATCCCCGCGTGCGCGGGGAGCACCGGCCGCATCCGCAGCGGGCGCTGCGGCCGTTGGGACCATCCCCGCGTGCGCGGGGAGCACCGAGCCGAAGAGGCGGACGAGATCGCCAGCCAGGGACCATCCCCGCGTGCGCGGGGAGCACCATGAGGCAGACCTCACCGGCCTACTAGACGTGGGACCATCCCCGCGTGCGCGGGGAGCACGACTCGCTGGACTTCTGTGGGTTGGCCGGAGTCGGACCATCCCCGCGTGCGCGGGGAGCACGTCCCGAGCCAGCTCACCCAGAGCTGGTGCCCGGGACCATCCCCGCGTGCGCGGGGAGCACCCCTTTCCCCCTCCCTCCTCCCCTGCCGACGGGGACCATCCCCGCGTGCGCGGGGAGCACACCTTGACCTCGGTTGAGGCGGCCTCGGCGCGGGGACCATCCCCGCGTGCGCGAGGAGCACTCCTCGCAGCCGTGCACGACGTTCCATCTCATGGGACCATCCCCGCGTGCGCGGGGAGCACCACCCCGACCTGCAAGACCTCGGCCGCCCCGTGGGACCATCCCCGCGTGCGCGGGGAGCACGGCAGGTCGACGTACACGGTGTATCCGGCGCCGGGACCATCCCCGCGTGCGCGGGGAGCACTGCTCCAGAGCCGTCCGCTGGTGCAGCGCCCGGGGACCATCCCCGCGTGCGCGGGGAGCACCCCATCATCACCAACGGGCCCAGGGTGGCCACGGGACCATCCCCGCGTGCGCGGGGAGCACACGACAAGCTGTCGGCGTCGCTGACGCTCAAGGGGACCATCCCCGCGTGCGCGGGGAGCACTCGGGACGGCGCTGCGCTGGTACCTGGCCTACGGGACCATCCCCGCGTGCGCGGGGAGCACGGCGTGATGAATATCTGGCAGTGTTTGCCCGTGGGACCATCCCCGCGTGCGCGGGGAGCACGGATCTGCGCGGGCGACGGCGCCGCCGTCCCGGGGACCATCCCCGCGTGCGCGGGGAGCACCAGTCCAGCGGGTAGAGCGCACCGGTCTTCTGGGGACCATCCCCGCGTGCGCGGGGAGCACCCGCGGCGATCCTGGCGCACCATTGGCCGGACGGGACCATCCCCGCGTGCGCGGGGAGCACCATGGAGGTCAAGGGTGTGCCGGGCCTGTTCCGGGACCATCCCCGCGTGCGCGGGGAGCACAGCCCGTACGCGCGCCGGTTCACGACCTTCTCGGGACCATCCCCGCGTGCGCGGGGAGCACACCGTGACCACCGGCACCCAGGCACTGATCTGGGGACCATCCCCGCGTGCGCGGGGAGCACGCCGATCAGGTCACGGGCGGCCAGGGCTGCGAGGGACCATCCCCGCGTGCGCGGGGAGCACATCGTGCGCATGTCCTTCGGCTCCTTCCAGCCGGGACCATCCCCGCGTGCGCGGGGAGCACTAGCCCGCCAGCTCGTCCTCGACCGCGCGGGCGGGACCATCCCCGCGTGCGCGGGGAGCACCTTCCCCGCCGACTCGCTGTACGCCGAGTGGGGGGACCATCCCCGCGTGCGCGGGGAGCACGTCGGAACGTTCGGAGCCGCAGTGATCTCGAAGGGACCATCCCCGCGTGCGCGGGGAGCACGTGGCGATCAGCGCGCGTTTGACCTCGACCACGGGACCATCCCCGCGTGCGCGGGGAGCACCGCAGACTGGCGCCGGCACGGGAAGGCGGCGGGGGACCATCCCCGCGTGCGCGGGGAGCACCATCGCCGGGGCGGGCTGCCGGCGGGCCCGCCGGGACCATCCCCGCGTGCGCGGGGAGCACAGCGGCCAGGGCCTCGCCCCAGTGGCCGAGTTCGGACCATCCCCGCGTGCGCGGGGAGCACGAGTCCCTCCTTTTCGTCCGTTCGTCTTTCCTGGGACCATCCCCGCGTGCGCGGGGAGCACCCTTTGGCTTCCTGGATGGCCCACACGTCCACGGGACCATCCCCGCGTGCGCGGGGAGCACCCGGTGCCGGCGGCGCCGACCATCACATCCACGGGACCATCCCCGCGTGCGCGGGGAGCACAGCATCCCCTGCAGCATGTCCGCCTCTCCCGGGGGACCATCCCCGCGTGCGCGGGGAGCACTGCCCGGTGGAGTTGGCGACGCGGGCGATCTGGGGACCATCCCCGCGTGCGCGGGGAGCACGTCGTGATCCCCTCCACCCTGCTCACCGACGGGGGACCATCCCCGCGTGCGCGGGGAGCACACTGCCTGACCTCGGGCTTTAGTTTGGCAACAGGCCGGATGCGAGCACTTTTGAAGACTTGGACATATCGGACTTCCATGGATGGAGGTGGTCTTCGAGTATGCCTGCTCGAGCTCGGCTTCTGTGGCGGCTCCAGTGGCCAGTGCCTCCGGGGGCGCGGTGACCCTTTGTGGCCGAGTGTCGCACTTGCGTAACGCATGATCGCCATGTTCTTCCTGTTCAGTGGGGTTGTACGTCTCGGCGGTGGATGCCGGGAAGGAATCTTGCTCAACTGGCGGATTGTTGTTCAGGCGACAGCTGTCGGTGCTGGTGTGTTGAATGGCCTGCATGTTCGACGGGGGAGTTGGCGGGGAGTGGCTGCGGGAGCGTCTGTCGTCAGCGGCGCGTTCGGTTTGGGCCAAGCATGATCGCAAATCTGACGGTTGGCTTCCGCTGTGGCGTCATCTGGTCGACAGTGGTGCCGTTGCGGGGCTTTTGTGGGATTCGTGGATTCCGCATCAGGCTCAAGCTGTCGTAGCCGAGACTCTCCCTGAGGGGATTGCGGACGCACGTCGGTTGGCGGTATGGCTGGCGGCTACACATGACATCGGTAAGGCCACTCCGGCGTTCGCGTGTCAGGTGGAGTCGCTTGCCGACAAGATGCGGGCGGCGGGGTTGGACATGGCACCGTACAAGCAGCTGGTCGATCGTCGGCTTGCGCCGCATGGCCTGGCCGGTCAGGCATTGCTTCAGGAGTGGTTGATGGAGCGGGGCTGGAGTCGGTCGGGGACGCTGCCGTTCACGATTGTTGCCGGCGGGCACCATGGTGTGCCGCCCACTTTCAGCGACATCAAAGAACTGAATGTTCATCCGGATCTTCTGCGGACGCCGGGCTGTGAGTCGGCGTGGAGGAGAGTTCAGTGGGAGATCTTGGACTCTGTCGCGGAGATGTGCGGGGTCGAATCCCGGTTGCCTGGTTGGCAGCAGGTGAAGCTCTCTCAGTCGGCGCAGGTGGTGCTGACTGGGCTGGTCATTGTTGCGGACTGGATCGCCAGTAATTCTGATCTCTTCCCGTATTTCCTTGACGGCCACCAGGCGAGTGATAAAGAACGTGTCGAAGCGGCGTGGCGGGGTCTGGCGCTTCCCAAACCATGGCGGCCGGCGGACACGGACATGAGTCCGGACGACTTGTTCGCTGCCCGGTTCGATCTACCGCCCGATGCGCGTGTCCGCCCGGTCCAGGAGGGCGCGGTCGCGTTGGCCAGGCGGATGTCGTCGCCTGGGTTGATGGTGATCGAGGCGCCGATGGGTGAGGGAAAGACCGAGGCGGCGCTGGCGGTCACGGAGGTGTTCGGGGCCCGGTCAGGGGCGGGAGGCGTGTTCGTCGCGTTGCCGACGATGGCTACGGGCAACGCGATGTTCCCTCGGATGTTGAAGTGGCTGCGGCGTGTTCCGGATGCGGACGGCGAGGCGCTGCGGTCGGTGATGCTGGCTCACTCCAAGGCGGCGCTGAACGAGAACTTCAACGAGCTGGTACGAGCTGGACGGCGCTCGCTCCGCGGTGTCGAGCAGGACGGCGGGGGCGATGAGTGGCGTCTGCGCAGTGATCGGCGTGTCTCGTCCGCGGAACTGGTCGCGCATCAGTGGCTGCACGGGCGCAAGAAGGCGATGCTGTCCTCGTTCGTCGTGGGGACGGTCGACCAGTTGCTGTTCATGGGGTTGAAGAGTCGGCACCTGGCGCTGCGGCACCTCGCTCTGGCGGGCAAGGTTGTGGTCATTGACGAGGCCCACGCCTACGACACGTACATGAACTCGTATCTGGACCGGGTGTTGTCGTGGTTGGGCGCCTATCGGGTGCCGGTCGTGGTGTTGTCCGCCACGCTGCCGGCAAGGCGACGTCGCGAACTCGCCGAGGCATACGTGGGGACGCGTGGTGCCAGCGGTGGCTTGGAGGAGGTGGAAGCGGCTGGCGGCTACCCGCTGCTGACTGCCGTTGAGCCGATGCGACCTCCCGTCGTCATGGAGGTCGCGCCGTCAGGACGGCGTACCGACGTTCAGGTGGAGCGCTTGAGCGACGACTTGGGTGTGCTTGCTGACCGGCTGGAGCACGACCTTGCCGATGGCGGTTGTGCGCTGGTGATCCGCAACACGGTTGACCGGGTTCTGGAGACGGCTCAGTTTCTGCGACAACGGTTCAGGCAGGACGAGATCACCGTTGCGCACGCGCGTTTCGTCGATCTCGATCGCGCCGCCAGAGACGCGTTGTTGCTGCGCATGTTCGGGCCGCCCGAGGACGGTGCGAACCGTCCGGCGCGGCACATCGTGGTGGCCAGCCAGGTCGCCGAGCAGTCCCTGGACATCGACTTCGACCTGCTGGTGACGGACCTGTGCCCGGTCGACCTGCTGCTTCAGCGGATGGGGCGGTTGCACCGGCACATGCGCGGCAAGGGGCAGTGCGAGCGCCCCGAGCGTGTGCGTGTCGCCCGGTGCCTGGTGACGGGCGCCGACTGGGGCCAGGTCCCCGTGGAGCCGGTCAAAGGATCACAGCGCATCTACCGGTCGCATGCGCTGCTGCGATCGGCTGCGGTGCTGGAGCCGTACCTGGCGGGAACGGCCGCAACAGGGCATGCGGTGAGACTTCCCAACGACATCAGTCCCCTGGTGCAGAAGGCATACGGGGAAGAGGCGGTGGGGCCGGCCACATGGCAAGAAGCGATGGAGCAGGCCCGCCAACAGGATGTGCTGCACCATAGGCAGCAACAGGAGAAGGCCAGAAAGTTCCAGATCAACGATGTCGGGCGACCAGGACGTGCCCTGGTCGGCTGGGCCGATGCGGGGGTGGGGGACGCCGACGACACTCGGACGGGCCGGGCCCAGGTCCGTGACAGCCCGGAGACGCTGGAGGTGCTGGTCGTTCAGCGTCTGGCCGATGGAACGGTGCGGACGTTGCCCTGGCTGGGCGAGGGGCGCGGTGGGCGGGAACTGCCCACGGAGATGGCACCGCCGTGGGAGGTGGCCCGCATCGTGGCCGCGTGCGGGCTGCGGCTGCCCTACCAGTTCTCGATCCCGGACGTACTCGACCGTGCCATCGAGGAGTTGGAGGCCGAGTGCGTCCTGGCCTGGCAGTCCAAAGAGAGCCACTGGCTGGCCGGGGAGCTGATCCTGTTCCTCGATGAGAACTGTCAGACCCGCTTGGCAGGCTACGACCTGCGCTACACCCGTGACGATGGTCTTGAGGTGACTCGTGTCCAGTGAAGCTGCGTCCTTCGATCTGACGCGCCGCCCATGGCTGCCGGTGCTGCGCGAGGACGGCACCGAGGACGAACTCTCGCTGCTGGACGTCTTCGCGCAAGCCAGTGAGTTGCGGCGGCTGGTCGGGGACCTTCCCACACAAGAATTCGCGTTGCTGCGTCTGATGCTGGCGATCCTGCACGACGTGGTGGACGGACCGGTCGACCTGGACCACTGGCAGCAGTTGTGGGACGAGGGCCTGCCCGTCGATGGCGATGACGGGATCGCCGCCTATCTGGATCGGCACCGCGAACGGTTCGACCTGCTCCACCCGGAGACCCCGTTCTTCCAGACGGCCGGCCTGCACACTGCCAAGGACGAGATCGCTTCACTGGACCGTCTGGTCGCCGACGTGCCCAATGGTGCGCAGTTCTTCACGATGCGGGCCCATGGCGTGGGGCGGTTGTCGTTCGCTGAGGCCGCTCGCTGGCTGGTGCACGCTCACGCCTTTGACACCTCTGGCATCAAGAGCGGCGCGGTCGGCGATCCCAGAGTCAAGGGCGGCAGGGGCTACCCACAGGGCGTCGCCTGGGCCGGGAATTTGGGTGGAGTCTTCGTTGAGGGAGCGAATCTTCGCGAGACCCTGCTGCTCAACCTGATCGCCTTCGACACCGACAACTTGCGAGTCGATGCGGCCGATGACCGTCCGGCATGGCGTCACCCCGCCCCTGGCCCTGCCGAGCTCGACCCGTTGGAGTTGAGCAGGCGGCCGGCGGGTCCCCGGGATCTCTACACCTGGCAGTCCAGACGCATCCGGCTGGTGTTCGACGACGAGGGCGTCCACGGCGTGGTGCTGGCCTATGGCGATGCGCTGACTCCCCGCAACCAGCACCAGCGGGAGCCGATGACGGCCTGGCGCCGTAGCCCCGCCCAGGAGAAGAAGCACAAACTGGCCCAGGTGTATCTGCCGCGCGAACACGAACCGGGAAAGAGCGCGTGGCGAGGGCTGGGCGCTCTGGTCGCCGGCCGGGCGCCGGGCGCTCAACAACGCCAGGAGGCCGCACAGATCGTCCGTCCCCGGATCCTGGACTGGGTCGCCCGCCTGACGGTCGAAGGCGACTTCCCACAAGATTTCCTGGTGCGGGCGCGGCTGATCGGAGCCCAGTACGGCACCCAGCAATCGGTGATCGACGAGGTGGTCGACGACGCCGTGACGATGCCGGTGGTGCTGCTGCACGAGCGGGACAGCCGGCTCTGCCAGGAGGCGATCGACGCCGTCGCCGACGCCGAGAACGCCGTCGGCGTGCTCGGTGATCTGGCCGCCGACCTGGCCCGCAGCATCGGCGCCGACCCCGAACCCGCGCGTGAGCACGCCAGGACCGTGGGCTTCGGCATGCTCGACGGCCCGTTCCGCGACTGGCTCGCCAAGCTCGACCCCGAAGAGTCGCCGCAGTCTCAGCGAGCGACATGGCAGGACATCGCCCGAACGATCGTCGCCCGGCTGGGAGACCGGGAGATAGAGGACGCCGGCAACGGTGCTTGGGAAGGCCGCGTCATCCAGACCGGGAAAGGCCAAGAGGTGTGGTTGACGACATCCCGCGCCGACGCGCTCTTCCGATACCGACTCCGCAAGGCACTACCTGGAACCGCGCCTGACCTCGACAAAGCCGCAGGTCAGGAAGCTACGAACTCCTTGGAGGTCAGTACATGACCGCGACCGTCCCGGATGAGCGCCAGCACACCGCCGAGCTGGTTCGCGAAGTCGTCGGCGAGTTCGTGACCGAGCTGCAGGACGGTTACCTGCGCGATTCCAGCGTGGCCGTCGCGCGACTGGCGCAGTTGCGGCGCGGCGCCGGAAAGCTCCCACAGGATGTCCCCGAACTGTGGGGTCTCACCGGAGCCGAACGGCTGTACCAGGACCAGGCACTGAGCGAAGTCCAGGCCACGCGCGCCGAGACCGCCGCTTTCCTGGCTGTGACGTTGTACGCACTCCACCAGCAGTCACGCACCAGCCAGAAGATGCATGTCCCTGGTGTCGACCTGGGAACCGCCGTACGCCGGTTGATGCCGGCGGAGCGGATCGATGAGCCGATCCGGCGGCGCTTCGTGCGCGTCGGGACGGCCGGCACCGCAGAGGTGCTGGCCTATCGGCTCCGGGAAGTCATCTCGCTGCTACGACGCGACTCGGTCCCCTTGGACTACGCGCTCCTGGCGGAACGTCTCTACCACGCCCAGACCCCCGACGGGCTGGCGCGGGTCCGTCGGCAGTGGGGCCGCAGCTTCCACGCCTACCGTCGCGCAGGCGACCAACCCCAGTCACAGCAGACCGCAACCCCCGGGCCCGAGACCACGCCGCACGGTGGGGCCATGACCGACAAGGACGTCACATGACTCGCACCATCATTGACCTGCACATCCTGCAGAACGTGCCGCCCAGCAACCTCAACCGGGACGACACCGGCACGCCCAAGACCGCCGTCTACGGCGGGGTGCGTCGGGCCCGGGTCTCCAGCCAGGCGTGGAAGCGCGCCACCCGCCGCACCTTCCACGACCTGCTGGACCCCAGCGAACTGGGGGTCCGCACCAAGCGGGTCGCCGAACTCCTCGCCGAACGCATCCGCACGCGCGACGAGTCCATCGAGCAGGCGCAGGCGTGGCAACTGGCCGCCGAAACCATCCAGAACGCGACCGGCTCCAAGATCGAGGTGCCCAAGCGCCGCGGGGGCGCGGCCAAGGACGATGAGGAGCCGGCCGCGGCTCCAGAGTCCAAGTACCTGATGTTCCTCAGCGCCCACCAGCTCGACGGGCTCGCCGAACTCGCCATCGAGGCCCGCGACGACGTCAAGACCTTCTTCAAGGACAAGGACAACAAGAACCGGGCCAAGCAGATCGCCAACGCCCGCCATTCGGTCGACATCGCGCTGTTCGGCCGGATGGTCGCCGACGGCGCCGACATCAACGTCGACGCCGCCGCCCAGGTCGCCCACGCCATCAGCGTCCACCAGGTGGAGAACGAGTCGGACTACTACACCGCCGTCGACGACCACAAGGAACGCGAAGACGACGACCTCGGCGCAGGCATGATCGGCACCGTGGAGTTCAACTCCGCCACCCTGTACCGCTACGCCGCCCTCGACGTCGACCTGCTGCGCAGCAACCTCGGCAAGGGACTGCGGGATGACGAGCCGGTCACCGAGCCGGTCCGCCGCGCCGTGCAGGCCTTCGTTGAGGGCTTCATCACCTCGATGCCCACCGGCAAGGTCAACACCTTCGGCAACCACACCCTGCCCGACGCCGTCGTGGTGAAGGTCCGCTCCTCCCGCCCGATCAGCTTCGTGTCCGCATTCGAGGAACCGTGCAAGGCCGCCACCGACGGCGGACACATGCAGCAGGCCTCCGCGCGCCTGGCCCGCTACGTCCCGGAGATCGAGAAGGCCTACGGCGTCGCCGAAGACACCCGCGCCTGGGTCCTGCGCGTCGGCAAGAACACCGAGCCGCTGTCCGAACTCGGCACCGAAGTGTCCCTGCCCGAGCTGGTCAACGCGATCGGCGAGGAGGTCGCCCGGCGGCAGGAAGACCAGCGGTGAGCGTTCTCACCCTGCAACTCGCCGGTCCACTGCAGGCATGGGGGTCCTCGGCGCGGTTCGCGCGCCGAACAACCGAACAGGCCCCCACCAAGAGCGGCGTCATCGGTCTGCTGGCCGGCGCTCTCGGCCGTCAACGCACCGACGACCTGAGCGACCTGGCCGCCCTGCGCTTCGGTGTCCGCATCGACCAGCGCGGCACCCCGCTGCGCGACTACCAGACCGCGCACCACTTCGAAACAGGCAGATCAATGCCGGTCTCCGAGCGGTTCTACCTGGCCGACGCGGTGTTCGTGGCCGCCGTCGAGGGCGACGACGACCTCATCCACCGTCTGCACCAAGCCCTGCGTCGGCCCGGCTTCCTGCCCTACCTCGGGCGCCGGTCCTGCCCGCCGTCCCGCCCCATCGAGCTGGGCGTCCGCCACGACCAGACCTTGGAGGAACGCCTGGCCGACGAAACCTGGCGCGCCGCCGGCTGGCACCAGCGCAGAAACAACCAGCCGACCGTGGAACTCGAAACCATCATCCAGGCCGACGGCAACACCACAGCGGTCGACACCCTGCGCGACCAGCCGATCAGCTTCGATCCGCGGCACCGCCGATACGCGCTGCGCGGCATCCGGCACGGCCACGTGGAGATCCCCAACCCGGCCGCCCGCCGCCCCAGCCCGGACCACGACCCGACCGCCGTCCTACGAGACCTGTGATGTACCTGACGCGCTTTCGCCTCAACACCGAACGGATCGGCGCCCGCAAACTGCTGTCCTCACCGCAAACACTGCACGCGGCCGTCATGTCGTCCTTCGCGGAACTCCCCGCCCAAGAGCCGGACGGCCCCAGAGTGCTGTGGCGCATCGACCGTGACAGCCGTTCCCGCACCCACCTGTGCTTGGTCAGCCCCTACAAGCCCGACCTGACGCACCTGGTGGAGCAGGCCGGATGGCCCACCACGGCACGCTGGGAAACCTACGACTACGGCCCCTTCCTCGACCGCCTCAAGGCCGGCGACCGATGGGCGTTCCGTCTCACCGCCAACCCCGTCCACTCCGTCCGCCGCAACGACACAGAACCCAGAAAGCCGACCGCGCACATCGGACCGCGCCATCAACTGCGCTGGCTTCTGCAACGCCAGGAGAAGGCCGGTTTCACCGTCGTGCGCAAGCCGGCCAGTCCCGGCCGGGAATCAGAGCTCGACCAGCACGAGGTCCTGGTCCACAACCGTCGTCAGCTGTCCTTCCACAAGCGGGGCACCAGCAAGCCCGTCACTCTGGTCACGGTCACCTTCGACGGCCGGCTTGAGGTCACCGATCCCGAGGCGTTCCGCCGCACGCTCACCCACGGACTCGGCAAGGCCAAGGCCTACGGGTGCGGCCTGATGACCCTGGCGAAGGCCTGACCCGTGTCCACGGTCGGCAAACGCGGCGCCTCCTCGCCCCGCGAACTCACCCGTATGAGCGACCGGCTCTCGTTCATCTACCTCGAACGCTGCACTCTGCACCGCGAAGACAACGCCATCACCGCCGAAGACGCCGAAGGCATCACTCACATCCCTTCGGCCACCATCGGCACCCTGCTGCTCGGCCCCGGAACCCGCGTCACCCACCAGGCCATGAGCGTGCTGGGCGACAGCGGCGCAGGAGTCGTGTGGGTCGGCGAGCAAGGCGTGCGGTTCTACTCCGGCGGCCGCTCACTCAACCGCTCGTCCGCCCTGGTCGAAGCCCAAGCCACCGCATGGGCCAACCGCCGCACCCGCCTGGAGGTCGCCCGCAACATGTACCGGATGCGGTTCCCCGGCGAAGACCCGTCCGGCCTCAGCCGCCACGAACTGCTCGGCCGCGAAGGACGACGCGTCAAAGAGTGCTACCGCCACGAAGCCGCCAGAGTCGGCCTCACCTGGAACGGCCGCCAATACGTCCATGGAGACTTCGACACCGGAGACGCCGCCAACCAGGCCGTCACCGCCGCGGCGCAATGCATGTACGGCATAGCCCAGACGACCGTCGCCGCGCTCGGCTGCGCCCCCGGCCTCGGATTCATCCACTCCGGCCACGAACTCGCCTTCGTGCTCGACATCGCCGACCTCTACAAGACCGAGATCGCCATCCCCGTCGCCTTCGAAGTCGCAGCCGAAAGCCCCGACGACATCGGCTCGCGCACCCGCCGCGCCATCCGCGACCGCGTCAACGAAGTCGGCCTGCTCCACCGGTGCGTGAAGGACGTCAAGACCCTCCTGCTGCCCGACGACCCCTCCGAGGACCCGACGGCGGACGACGTCGACCACGTCACCCTGCAAAGCGATCACGGCATGAACATCGAGTCCGGACGCAACTACGCCGAAGACGTGTACTGGTGACCATCATCATCCTCACCAACTGCCCCGCCGGCCTGCGCGGCTTCCTGACCCGCTGGCTGATGGAGATCTCGCCCGGCGTCTTCATCGGCGGCCCGTCCGCCCGCATCAGACAAGCCCTCTGGGACGAAGTGCAGCAATACGCCGACACCGGCCGCGCCCTGCTCGCCTACAGCACCAACAACGAGCAGGGCTTCACCTTCGAAACCCACGACCACAAGTGGCACCCCATCGACCACGAAGGCCTGACCCTGATCCGCCGCCCCAAGGCCCGGCCGGCCATCACCTCTCAACCAGCTACAGGCTGGAGCAAGGCATCCAAACGCCGCCGCTACGGCAAACGCTGAACAGCGCTGAAGGCCCGCGCCCCCAATGCTCGAAATGTCGGAATCTCAGAAAGTGCTCCAAAACAGCACCTCCCGCCGACAAACCCGCAGGTCAGCCAGAGTGCTCCCCGCGCACGCGGGGATGGTCCCACCTCCTCGCGACCGGAGATCCACAGCAACGTGTGCTCCCCGCGCACGCGGGGATGGTCCCCTGGCCCACCTCGGCGCGATCCTCACGAACGAGTGCTCCCCGCGCACGCGGGGATGGTCCCAGCCGAGCCTCCGCTGCGAGAACGGAG